>CAUTQY010000012.1:0-51396 GCA_963540815.1 uncultured Bacteroidales bacterium | reverse complement strand
TTAATTATACATATCGTCCGCCTCCATCATTGCGAGCGAAAAGCGAAGCAATACGGAAAACACAAATAAAGTGGCATGGATTGCAACGCTTACGCTCGCAATGACAGACTCTGTGCATATAATAAGGAATATCAAGGTATAACAGCAGAGTGGATTGCTAAGATTTACAGCTACTCACAAGGATGAAAAAGGAGGGTCTGCAATGATGGACTTTTTGTTCTTTGTCGGTCGTCCGCGTCCGTCATTGCGAGCGAAAAGCGAAGCAATACGTACCGATTTGTATTGCCATACCTTATAAGAATTTTGCCTTTCTTTGTTTGGATTCTGCCAAACGGCGATTCATTATCAAAAAAAACCCCTTTTTTGAGTCAAAAAACCCCCTTTTTTCATCAAAAAAAGGGGGTTTTTTCATCATCGAAACAAAGAATGGCAGAAACCAAAGGCCCTTTGGCAGAATCCTTTTTGTATTTGGCAAAACTTTTTCCTCTTTTGGTAGTCTTTTTCTTTCTTCGGCAACCAACCTTGCCTCCATCATTGCGAGCCCGATAGAGCGAAGCAATCCACAAAACAACCAATAAAGTGGTAAGGATTACTTCACTTTCGTTTGCAAGGAGGGATGGGTATGACATAAATAACAAAGGTATGGATTGTTTCGCTTTTCGCTCACAAGAACAGACGCTGAGCATATAATAAGGAATAGCAAGGTATACAGCAGAGTGGATTGCTAAGATTTACAGCTACTCACAGGGACGAAAAAGGAGGGTTCGCAATGACGGCGGATAGGTGGATTATGTTGATAATAAGAAACAGACTGTCGCTACTTAAAGCAAAGCCTCGCGATTGTGGGGGTTTGAGAATGTTATGCTCACTGGCGGAAAGGAAAGGTTTTTGTTTGTTTAATATACATAATAGTATGGTATGCCCCACTCTCTTATTTTACATGCCATTTACAAACTTGTGTCCTAATTTTGATAAAGCAAATACAATAATTGGTAGGGTAGTATTCTTAATTTGTACAATTCTTTATTATACTTTAATAACTTCTACAAAAAAAGAATATGTTTTTTTGTAAAAACATATTCTTTCATTTATATAAATGAATAAAAAATTATTCTGCTTGTTGTGTGCTTTGTTCTTGTTGGATTTGATTTCCTTCTTCGGAGGAAACTTGAACGGAATCTGTTTGCGGAGTTGTCTCTGCCGTCTGTGTTGCTTTCTTTTTTCCACCTCTACGAGTAGATTTTGCTTTCTTTGTAACAACATCTTTAAGCATATTTTCATTATAATCTACCAACTCCATCATAGCCATCTCTGCTCCATCTCCCCAACGTCTTCCCAATTTAAGGATACGGGTGTAACCACCGTTACGATTTGCCACCTTTTGAGAAACCTCACGGAACAATTCCGTAACAGCTTCTTTATCTCTTAAATGGGCAAAAACCATACGTCTTTGATGAGTAGAATCTTCTTTCGATTTGTTAATTAGTGGTTCTACATATTTTCTTAAAGCTTTGGCTTTTGCCAAAGTCGTCTCTATTCTTTTATGTTTTATCAAAGAAGTAGCCATATTGGACAGCATTGAACCTCTGTGTGCGGCCTTTCTTGATAAATGATTTACTTTGCAACCGTGTCTCATTTCTTATTTACTCTTTTTCTAATTTATACTTTGAAATATCCATACCAAAATCCAGATTTCTATCCCTAACCAAATTATCCAACTCAGTCAAAGATTTCTTTCCAAAGTTTCTGAATTTTAACAAATCTGCCTTAGCTATCTGAACCAAGTCTCCAAGTGTATCCACACCTGCAGCCTTTAAACAGTTTAGAGCTCTAACAGATAGGTCCATATCAACAAGCTTGGTTTTAAGCATTTGACGAATGTGTAAAGTTTCTTCGTCAAATTCCTCTTGCTGATTTTTAACATCTGTTTGTATGTCTATCTTCTTATCGGAGAATAATACCAAATGTTGAATAAGTATCTGAGCAGCTTCTTTCAAAGCGTTTTTAGGCAAAATGGAACCGTCTGTTTCTATTTCAAGGATAAGATTATCATAATCCGTTCTCTGCCCTACTCTATAATTTTCAACAGAATATTTAACATTCTTTATTGGAGTGAATATGGAATCAATAGCGATTGTCCCTATTGGGTCACTATCCCTTACATTTTCCTCCGAAGGAACGTAACCGCGACCTTTTTCTATACGCAAGGTTATATCTAAGGCAATCTCCGGTGTCATATGACATATTTCTACGTCCGTATTAAGGACTTGGAAAGCGTTTAGAATCTTATTCATATCGCCGGCCATAAAAGTCGTTTGATTATCTATTCTAAATGACACTTCCTCTATTTCCTCTTGTTCCATAATACGCTTAAAACAAAGTCTTTTAAGATTAAGTATAATTTCGGTCATATCCTCCACAACACCATGTATGGTATCAAATTCGTGATTAACTCCATTTATACGTACAGAGGTAATAGCAAAACCTTCCAAAGAAGAAAGCAATGTTCTTCTCAAAGCATTTCCTATTGTATTACCGTAGCCGGGTTCCAAAGGACGAAACTCAAACTTTCCCTTATAATCGTTTGACTCTATCATTATAACCTTTTCAGGTTGTTGAAAAATTAATATGGCCATATATTTCTCCTATTTTATATCATTATTTGGAATACAACTCAACAATAGCTTGTTCATTTATATTTTCCGGAATATCCGCTCTTTGAGGATAATTCATAAACTTACCCTCTTTTTTTGCATTATCCCATTCAAGCCATGAATATTGCATTCTTGAAGAGAGAGAATCTTCTATAATTTCCAAAGATTTGGAACGCTCTCTAACAGCTACGCAATCTCCCTCTTTTAATAAATAAGATGGTATATTCACAACCGAACCATTGACAATTATATGTTTATGGGAGACAATCTGACGTGCTTGATTGCGAGTTTTTGCAATACCCAAACGATAAACAACGTTATCCAAACGAGATTCTATCAATTGAAGCAATACCTCACCGGTGATACCACCCTTGCGAGAAGCCTTATGAAATAAATTTCTAAATTGTCTCTCCAATATACCATATGTATACTTAGCTTTTTGCTTTTCCATCAATTGAAGACCATACTCGGATTGTTTTGCACGTCTTTTTCCCCCGTGTTGTCCCGGTGCGTACGGTCTTTTGTCGTATGATTTATCAGGTCCGTAAATCGGCTCTCTGAACTTTCTTGCAATTTTGGTTTTAGGTCCTGTATATCTTGCCATTTTTTTCCTTTTTTTAAAATTAAAACTTCAATAATTTACACACGTCTTCTTTTTGGCGGACGACAACCGTTATGTGGCAAAGGTGTTACATCTGTAATTTCCATTACCTCTATACCACAAGTGTTGATAGCACGAATGGCAGCTTCACGCCCCGCACCAGGACCCTTTACGAATACCTTCACTTTTCTCAAACCATAATCATACGCTACCTTGGCACAATCCTCTGCTGCCACTTGTGAAGCGTAAGGGGTATTCTTTTTTGAACCCTTGAAACCCATCTTTCCTGCCGAAGACCAAGAAATAACTTGTCCTGCATTATTGGTCAAGGAAATAATGCAATTATTGAAAGATGCAAAGATAGTCGCTCTGCCCTGTGGTTCAACTTTTACTATTCTTTTCTTTGTTGGTTTTGAATTTTTAGCCATTTTTCTTTTTCTAATTTTTATTGAATGTTCCGTATAAAAAATTAAAGATAATCCACATTCAATGTTTTTTTTATATACTATTTAGTTGCTTTCTTTTTATTTGCAACAGTTTTCTTTCTACCCTTTCGAGTACGAGCATTATTTTTTGTGCTTTGTCCCCTAACAGGCAGACCTGCACGATGTCTTATACCTCTGTAACAACCGATATCCATCAATCTTTTGATATTCATCTGTACCTCTGAACGAAGGTCACCCTCTACCTTGTATTCCTCACTGATGATATTACGGATAGCATTTTGCTCATCGTCATTCCACTCACTTACCTTTTTCTGTTCATCTATTCCGGCTTTGGCCAAAATTTTTGAAGCAGAACTTCTACCTATACCATATATATAAGTCAAACCAATTAGTCCGCTCTTGGTTTTAGGTAAGTCTATACCTGCAATTCTTGCCATAAATTAATTAGTTTTTTTACTTTATTACTTTTTATATAACGATTTTTAATAAATCAACCTTGACGTTGTTTAAACTTCGGATTCTTCTTGTTTATAACATAAACTACTCCTTTACGTTTCACAACTATACACTCCGGAGACCTTTTCTTTACTGAAGTTTTAACTTTCATATCTCTTTATATTTTATTAAATTTATTTTCTATTTGTGTCTGTAAGTGATCCTTCCTCTTGTCAAATCGTACGGAGACATTTCCACTTGTACCTTATCGCCCGGCAATATTTTAATGTAATGCATTCTCATTTTACCTGAAATTGAAGCAGTTATAACATGTCCGCTATCCATTTCCACTCTAAACATTGCATTACCCAAAGACTCAAGTACAACTCCGTCTAACTGTATAGGTTCTTGTTTTGCCATATTTAATCAACCATTTCTAAATTATCATTCTCTTTCACAGATTCTTCTATTTTCTGAAAACTAGACAACACAATAGGACCTTGCTTGGTAATGGCCACATCGTGCTCGTAATGAGCGGCGGTAGAATTATCTACCGTTGTACAAGTCCAACCGTCATTGTGAAAAACTATTTCCTTATTTCCTAATGTTATCATTGGTTCTATGGCAATTGTCATTCCTTCTCGCAATTTAATTCCGGTTCCTTTCTTACCGTAGTTAAGAACGTTAGGTTGCTCATGCATATTATGACCCAAACCATGTCCGCATAATTCTCTAACAACACCATAACCGAAAGATTCACAATGAGTCTGAATGGCGTTGCCAATATCTCCCAATCTATTGCCTATTTTACAAGTTTCTATAGCTTTGTATAAAGATTGTTTTGTAACCTTCAAAAGTTGTAAATCCTCCTGCTTTATTCCTTTGACCGCAAACGTATAGGCAGAATCACCTACCCAACCGTTAAAAGTACAACCGCAATCAATGGAAATAACGTCCCCATCCTTAATTTCTCTCTTAGAAGGTATGCCATGAACCACAGCTTCGTTAATAGAAATACACAACGAAGAAGGAAAACCTCCGTATCCCTTGAACGTAGGCAAGGCTCCCTTGGAACGTATAAATTCCTCCGCATAAGTATCCAAAGACTCAGTAGTAATACCCGGTCTTATAATCTTTGCGACCTCGGATAAAGTCTGACCTACCAAAAGAGCCGAAACTCTCATTTGTTCAATTTCTATGGAAGATTTTATATTAATCATCTTTTGAATTACATATTACCATTTCTTCCTTTGATACGACCGGTTTTTGTCAAACCATCATAATGACGCATCAAAAGATGACTTTCTATTTGTTGCAACGTATCCAAAACGACACCCACAAGAATAAGCAAAGAGGTGCCACCATAAAATTGAGCAAACTGCGAATTAACACCAAACAATCTTACGATAACAGGCATTATTGCGACGAAAGCCAAGAAAATAGACCCCGGAAGTGTTACCTTTGATAGAATGCTATCAAAAAATTCTTCGGTTTTCTTGCCCGGCTTCACCCCTGGTATGAAACCACCATTCTTTTTCATATCATCAGCCATCTGCTTTGGATTTATGGCAACAGCCGTATAAAAATAAGTAAATACTATAACCATTAGACCAAAAATAAGGTTATACCAAAATCCGTCGAAATCAGATAATACCGCTGCTATACTACTCAAGGAAGAACCCTGTCCGGAAAATCCCATTACAGTTACGGGTATAAACATTATAGCTTGAGCAAAGATTATAGGCATAACACCTGCCGCATTAACCTTTATAGGTATATACTGCCTGGCTCCGCCATACTGTTTGTTACCGACTATGCGTTTTGCATACTGAACGGGAATTCTCCTTGTACCTTGTACCAAAAGGATACAAAACATAATAACAATAAGCCATACTATCAATTCAACAAAAAGAATAACCAACTGTCCAGCTTGGCTCTCCATTCTGGAAGCAAATTCCGCAAATAAAGCAAAAGGCAGGCGGGCAATAATACCAACCATTATCAATAAAGATATACCATTTCCTATGCCCTTATCCGTAATTCTTTCTCCCAACCACATAACAAACAGAGTACCGCAAGTTAACAATATTGAAATAGGTAAAACCCAATTCCAAAATGTTATAGTGTTTCCACCGAATATATTGAACACTTCTGCTCCTTGTAATTGATTTCTCAGGTTTGCCAAATAAGCAAAAGATTGAAATATGGTTACTATGACGGTAAGCCAACGTGTTATTTGATTGATTTTATTTCTACCACTTTCTCCCTCTCTCTGCATTTTCATAAAGTAGGGAACAACCATTGTCAATAATTGAACAACAATTGACGCAGTGATATAAGGCATAATACCCAAAGCAAATATTGAAGCATTGGAAAAGGCACCGCCCGAGAACATATTTAACAGACCCAAGACACCGTCTTGCGTCTGACTTTGCAAAGCTCCCAAATCTGCAGGATTTATACCGGGTATCACGACATAAGAACCTATTCTATATACCAAGATAAGAGATAATGTGAAAATAATCTTAGCCTTCAGGTCTGCTATACTCCATATATTTTTGATTGTATTGATAAATCGCTTCATTATCTATATTTTTTAGATTACAGTAACTAGACCACCTTTTGATTCTATGGCAAGTTTTGCATTTTTGGAAACAGCATTAACTGTAACATTTATAGTTTTAGTCAACTCTCCTCTACCCAATAACTTGACTCTATCATTTTTAGATACTATCTTGTTTTGTCTCAAAAGGTCAATAGTGATATCCGTAGTATTCAATTTTTCCGCTATCTGCTCCAAAGTATCCAGATTTATTCCAAGATACTCAACACGATTAATGTTTTTGAAACCGAACTTAGGCAACAATCTATGGAGAGGCATTTGTCCACCCTCAAATCCTATCTTCCTACTATAACCGGAACGAGATTTTGCACCTTTGTGACCACGCGTAGCTGTACCACCATATCCACTACCCTGTCCTCTACCTATCCTCTTACGACTCTTCGTAGAACCTAAAGCCGGTTTTAAATTACTTAAATCCATAATTAATTATACGTTTTTATTAATTAATCTCTTCTACTTTTACCAAATGTTGCACTTTACATATCATCCCTTGTATTTGAGGAGTAAGCGTGTGTTCTTTCGAATGATGCATTTTTCTCAAACCCAGTGACAAAAGTGTTTGTTTCTGACGTAAAGGGTATCCTATACCACTTTTTATCTGAGTTACTCTTACTTTTTTCATCTTCACCTAAATTTATCCGTTAAAAACTCTATCCATTTCAATACCTCTCAACTTAGCTACCGTATACGGGTCTTTCATCTTCAACAGGGCAGCTATGGTTGCCTTAACAACACTGTGAGGATTGGAAGAACCTTTGGATTTAGCCAACACATCTTTAACCCCTACACTTTCCAGAACAGCACGCATTGCACCGCCGGCAATAACACCCGTACCGGGAGCGGCAGGTTTCAAAAATACCTTTGCGCCACTGTATTTAGCTTCTTGCTCATGAGGTATGGTGCCTTTCAAAATAGGAACTTTTATAAGATTCTTTTTTGCATCTTCGGAACCTTTTGAAATAGCAGATGCAACCTCTTTGGCTTTACCTAAACCATAGCCGACTATACCATTTCCGTTTCCTACAACAACGATAGCAGAAAAACTAAATGTCCTACCACCCTTAGTTACCTTTGTAACCCTATTAATACTTACAAGCTTATCATTAAATTCTATTTCGCTTGATTTTACTCTTTTTATATTCAGTTCTGCCATTTTCTTAGAATTTTAAACCATTTTCCCTTGCCGAATCAGCCAAAGCTTTTACACGTCCATGATACAGATAACCATTTCTGTCAAAAACAACATTTTCTATACCTTTTTCTTTAGCTCTCTCAGCCAACAACTTACCCACCTGTAAAGCAATTTCCGTTTTGTTACCGTTTTTTTGGAAACCTCTTTCCAATGAGCTGGCAGCACACATCGTATTGCCGGTTACATCGTCTATCAACTGAGTATAAATTTCTTTATTACTTCTAAAAACGGAAAGACGAGGTCTTTGCGCAGTACCGCTGATTCTTTTACGAATCCTCATCTTAATTTTCAATCTTCTTAAATCTTTCTTCGTTGCCATTTACGTATCCTCAGATTTTTTGTTTCTATTTATTATTTTGCGGCAGCCTTACCCGCTTTCTTACGTATAACTTCACCTTCAAAACGAATACCCTTACCTTTATATGGCTCAGGTTCGCGCAAAGAACGTATTTTTGCCGCAACCTGACCTATAAGTTGTTTGTCACAACAAGTCATTCTTATTAAAGGGTTTTTTCCTTTTTCATTAATTGTTTCCACTTTTATCTCATCCGGTAAAACCATAAATATACTATGAGAATAACCAAGAGCAAGTTCCAAAACCTGACCTTGAGCTTGGGCCTTATAACCTACACCTATCACTTCTTGGGTAGTATGAAAACCCTCGGAAACTCCTGCTACCATATTTTTAATCAAAGCACGATACAAACCGTGCAAAGACTTATGAGTTTTTGAGTCCGATTCTCTACTTAAACGTAAAACACCGTCTCCCACACTTAAACTTATGGCAGGGTTAACAGCCTGTTGCAGCGTACCAAGTTTTCCTTTAACCGTAACAACATTATTACCATCCACAGATACCTCTACTCCTACAGGAATATTTATTGGCAATTTTCCTATTCTTGACATATCATTTCCTCCTTAAGTTTTTTAACTAACATAACATACGACCTCACCACCTACTCGCAAAGCACGGGCTTCTTTATCCGTCATCATACCCTTAGATGTGGATATAATAGCAATACCCAAACCATTCAAAACTCTCGGAAGCTCATCTACACCTACATATTTTCTCAAACCCGGAGTACTTACTCTTTTTAAAGTTGAAATTGCCGGCTCCTTCGTTTGTTCATGGTATTTCAAAGCAATCTTTATAGTTTTCGGAAAAGTATCATCTTCAAACTTATAGTTTAATATATATCCTTTATCAAAGAGAATCTTTGTTATTTCTTTCTTCATCTTGGAAGAAGGTATTTCTACGATTCTATGCCTTGCACTTACAGCATTTCTTATGCGTGTCAAATAATCTGCAATTGGATCTGTTAACATTTCTTTCTTAATTTATTTATTAATTCACTAATTTTTACTGGTGGTATTATCTTACCAAGAAGCCTTTTTGACTCCGGGAATCAAACCTGCCAATGCCATTTCTCTGAAATTAATTCTTGAAATGCCAAATTGTCTCATATATCCCTTGGGACGACCTGTCAATTTACAACGATTGTGTAATCTCACAGGAGAAGCGTTTTTAGGTAATTTTTGCAATCCTTCATAATCACCCGCTTTTAAAAGAGCCTGCCTTTTAGCTGCATATTTTGCCACCAAATATTCTCTTTTTCTCTCTCTAGCTTTAATTGATTCTTTTGCCATTGTATAATATTATTTTTCTGATTCTACTTTAAACGGAAAACCGAAAGACTTTAACAAAGAAAAAGCTTCTTTGTCCGTATTGGCAGAAGTAACAAAAGTAATATCCATGCCATTAAGATGGTCTACTTTATCGATATCTATTTCTGGAAATATTATTTGTTCTTGAACACCAAAAGTATAGTTTCCTCTTCCGTCAAATCCTTTCATATCTACTCCTCTAAAATCTCTTATTCTCGGAATAGCTGCGGATATCAATCTATCCAAAAACTCATACATTTTATCGCCTCTTAGAGTAACTCTAACCCCAACAGGCATACCTTTTCTAAGTTTAAAATTTGATATATCCTTTTTAGACTTGGTAGCAACAGCTTTCTGTCCTGCAATGACGGACATTTCTTCAACGCCTTTATCTATAACCTTTTTATCATTTAAGGCCAACTTTCCCAAACCCTGATTAAGGGAAATTTTTAAAAGACGAGGAACCTGCATTACAGTACTGTAATTATACTCTTTAATTAAAGATTGTATAATCTCGTCTTTATACTTACTTTTTAATCTTGGACTGTATTCCATTATTTTATAACCTCCCCTGTCTTTTTAGAATAACGAACTAATTTATTTGTCTTCTCATCAAGACGTCTTCCTATTCTGGTCGCATTACCCTTAGAATCTACAACCATTAGGTTAGAAATGTGTATAGGTGCTTCTTTCTCTATTATACCACCTTGAGTATTCTTAGGATTTGGCTTTGTGTGTTTTTTTACCTTGTTAACACCCTCTACAATAGCCCTATTATCTTGTGGATATACGACCAAAACCTTCCCCGTGATACCTTTGGAATTACCCGCAATAACTTTTACTGTATCCCCTTTTTTTATGTGTAATTTCATCTCTCTAAATATTTTTTTTATTACAATACCTCCGGAGCCAATGAAACTATTTTCATAAATTGTTTCTCACGCAACTCTCTTGCAACCGGTCCAAAAATACGAGTACCTCTCAATTCTTCCGTTGCAGTAAGCAATACACAAGCGTTATCGTCAAAACGAATATAAGAACCGTCTTGTCTCCTAATTTCTTTCTTTGTTCTAACTACAACTGCTTTGGACACAGAGCCCTTCTTTACATTGCCAGAAGGTAAAGCGTCCTTAACAGCTACAACTATTTTGTCACCAACGGAAGCGTAACGTGTTCTTGTGCCGCCTAAAACTCTGATACATAATACATTTTTAGCTCCGCTATTATCTGCAACAACCAATCTCGTCTCTTGTTGTATCATATCCTATTTTGCTTTTTCTATTATTTCAACTAATCTCCAACACTTGTTCTTACTTAACGGTCTGGTCTCCATTATGCGAACAGTATCTCCAATTCTTGCCTCTTCTTTTTCATCGTGAGCCATAAACTTTTTGCTTCTTTTTAGAAACTTGCCATATTTTGGATGTTTGATTTTTCTTTCTACCAAAACATTTATAGTTTTTTGCATCTTATCACTCACAACCACACCGATTTTTTCTTTTCTAAGATTTCTTTCCATTATCCCATATTTTTAAAATTATCTCCTCTGCTTACCTTCCTTAGCACTTTTTCTTCTAATCGAAATTTCAGTGTTAATTCTTGCAATATTCTTACGAGTAGTTGCCAATAAATTAGGATTCTCCAAAGGAGACACGGCATGGTTTATTTTCATTTTAACCAATTCCCTCTGTTCTGCTTCAAGTCTTTCCTGTAATTCTTTATCGGAAAGTTCTTTTAAACCTAAATTGTTCTTCATTGTTTATTTCTCCTTTAATTTATTGTTCTACATAATCTCTACGTACCACAAATTTAGTAATTACCGGTAACTTTTGAGCTCCAAGCCTCATGGCTTCTTTTGCAACTTCCAAAGGCACCCCTTCTGCTTCAAATAACATGGCTCCGGATCTAACTCTTGCTACAAAATACTCAGGAGCTCCCTTACCTTTACCCATACGAACTTCATTAGGTTTTTTGGTGATAGGTTTATCGGGGAATATTCTTATCCATAATTGACCTTCACGCTTCATGTAACGGGTAATGGCCTGACGAGCAGCCTCTATTTGACGACCTGTAATAAATGAAGTATTCAATGACTTTATACCAAAACTTCCAAAAGATAATTCATGTCCCCTAAAGGCCATACCTTTCATCTTACCTTTTTGCTGTTTTCTATATTTTGTTTTATTTGGCTGTAACATATCGCTCCACTATTTTAAATCTCTGTTATTATTTCTACGGCGAGGTCTTGCTCCTGCATTAAAGCGTTGTCCTGGTCTGTTATTATCTTTTAGTCCTCCGCCTACGGTAGAAGGCACCAACTCAACTTTATTATAAACAAAGCCCTTGCAAATCCACACCTTTACTCCTATACGACCATAAGTTGTATGAGCTTCAGATAAAGCATAATCTATATCGGCACGGAGAGTATGTAAAGGTGTTCTACCCTCTTTATAATGTTCTGTTCTCGCCATTTCGGCACCACCTATACGACCGGAAACAGAAACCTTAATACCTTCAGCACCAATCCTCATTGTAGAGGCTATGGCCATTTTGATGGCCTTTTTGTAAGATACCCTACCTTCTATTTGTCGCGCAATATTATCCGCTACAAGTTTGGCTTCCATCTCAGGTCTCTTTATTTCCAAAATATTGATTTGTACCTCTTTCTCCGTAAGTTTTTTCAACTCTTCTTTTATATTATCAACTGCTTGTCCACCCTTTCCTATAATAAAGCCGGGTTTTGCCGTATTGATAGTAACGGTTATACGTTTAAGTGTTCGTTCTATATATATTTTTGATATTTCAGCATTGTTTAAACGAACTCCTAAGTATTTTCTTATCTTATCATCCTCTACCAATTTGGATTCGAAACTCTTTCCGCCATACCAATTTGAATCCCAACCTCTGATGATACCTAGTCTGTTTCCTCTTGGATCTGTTTTCTGTCCCATCCTATTAAATCTTTCTTTCTTAAAATTCCAAACTATTTATTTTCTACATCATTAGACTGTATAGCAGTTTCGTTTTTACTGCCTATCTCTAATATAATATGGTTAGAACGTTTTCTCATCCTATAACCGCGCCCCTGTGGTGCAAAACGGAGACGTTTTAGTTGTCTTCCTCCATTAACACATATTTGTTTTACAAAAAGATTGCCATCCTCCATTGTCTGTCCCGGATTTTTCACTTGCCAGTTTGCAACAGCGGAGAGTAATAATTTTCTCAACTTAGGTGCGGATTCTCTGTGTGAATATTGCAATATACCCAAAGCTTTATTTACATCAAGCCCTCTTATAGCATCAGCCATAAGACGAGTCTTTCTCGGAGAGGTAGGATTATTGTTCAATCTTGCAACATATCTACTCTTTCTTGCCTCTTTATATTCTTCGGCACGTTTATGTTTTCTTGATCCCATCTTCTATAAAGTCTTTTTTTATTTATTACCCTTATCTTTTTGACCGGCGTGTCCTCTAAATATTCTTGTGGGAGCAAATTCACCCAATTTATGACCCACCATATTTTCAGTAATATAAACAGGAATAAACTTATTTCCGTTATGAACAGCTATGGTCAAACCTACAAAATCAGGAGAAATCATTGAAGCTCTAGACCATGTTTTAATAGTACTCTTATTATTTTTGGATTGTGCATCCAAAACTTTTTTTTCCAACTTATAATAAATATAAGGTCCTTTTTTTAATGAACGGCTCATATACTTCTCTGATTTAATTATTTCTTACGTCTTTCTATTATATACTTATTCGTAGTCTTTTTAGGCGACCTGGTCTTGTAACCCTTGGCAGGTATTCCCTTCCTTGTACGAGGATGGCCTCCCGAGGCACGTCCTTCACCACCACCCATAGGGTGGTCTACCGGATTCATAACAACACCTCTCACTCTAGGTCTTCTACCCAACCAACGAGAACGTCCCGCTTTACCGGACACTTCCAAACTGTGCTCAGTATTGGAAACAACTCCCACGGTCGCTTTACAAGCTTGAAGTATCATACGGGTCTCCCCTGAAGGCATCTTTATAATGGCATATTTCCCGTCGCGAGACATAAGTTGTGCATATGCTCCCGCACTTCTCACCAATTTTGCACCTTCGCCCGGTCTTAACTCTATATTATGAATCATTGTTCCAAAAGGTATCTCACCAAGCAACAACGTATTGCCTATTTCAGGGGCAACTCCTTTACCTGACATGATTGTCTGGCCGACTTTCAAACCATTAGGAGAGACTATATAACGTTTTTCCCCATCTGCGTAACAAACCAATGCTATACGAGCCGTACGATTAGGGTCGTATTCTATTGATTTAACAACTGCAGGAATATTATCTTTTTCTCTACGAAAATCTATTATACGATACAACCTTTTATGACCACCTCCTCTGTATCTCATGGTCATTTTTCCTTGATTGTTTCTACCGCCAGTTTTACGAAAACCGAAAACCAAACTCTTCTCAGGTTTAGTTTTGGTTATTTCCTCAAAAGAACTGGCAATTTTATGTCTCTGTCCCGGTGTTGTCGGTTTTAATTTCTTTAAAGCCATCTCTCTATATTAAATATTGCTAAAAAAGTCTATTGATTCACCTTTGGCCAACGTAATCATGGCCTTCTTATAAGCGTTAGTACGACCCTGAATATATCCCGATTTTGTGTATCTTACTTTTCTCTTACCGGAATAATTCATTGTATTAACAGCATCTACTTTAACACTATACAGGTCTTCTATTGCCTTTTTTATTTCTATTTTATTCGCCCTTTTGTCTACGATGAAAGCACAACGAGAGGAATCTTTCTCGCTCATCTTTGTCATCTTTTCCGTAATAAGCGGTTTGATTATGATACTCATTTTTCTTACTCTATTTTATCTTAACACTAAACTTAGGAATTTTTGTATTTCTCATTAAATTCCCTAAGTGCAGACTCACCGAACACAAGAGTATTAGCCTTTAATACCTCATATGTATTAAGCGTGTGTGCACTAATCACCTTAACCTGCTTAAGATTTCTGGCCGACAAAGTTACAAAATTCTCCCTATTGGGCAACAAAACAAACAAAGATTTTTTATCCCTAAGTTGTAATGCATCCAAAACCTCTATCATTTTCTTTGTTTTCGGTGCGTCAAAAGAGAAATCTTCAACAACCTTAATTTGCTCATCCCTATACTTATAGCACAAAGCAGAAAGTCTTGCCAATGATTTAACTTTTTTATTTAGCTTGAAACTATAGTCTCTTGGTCTAGGGCCGAAAACCCTACCGCCACCAACCATCAAAGGACTGTTTATATCCCCAGCTCTTGCACCGCCGGTACCTTTTTGTCTCTTCAATTTTCTAGTTGAGCCGGAGACCTCGGAACGCTCCTTAGCCTTATGGGTACCTTGTCTTTGGGCTGCTAAAAATTGCTTTACACTCAACCAGATTACATGATCATTCGGTTCAGTCTGAAATAAGGAATCCATAACCTCTATGGTTCTTCCCGTATCTTCTCCTTTTATGTTATATATTTTTAGCTCCATCTCTCAAGTTTTAAAATTGAACCCTTAGGACCTGGAACAGACCCCTTAACTAATATCAAATCCTTTTCTTCAAAAATTTTAAGTATTCTAAGGTTTTGGACCTTTACTCTGTGGTTTCCCATCTGACCTGCCATTCTCGTACCCTTAAAAACTCTGGAAGGATACGAAGAAGCACCTACGGAGCCGGGAGCTCTCAATCTATCGTCCTGTCCGTGAGTCTTGTCCCCGACACCACCGAAACCGTGTCGCTTAATAACACCCTGAAAACCTTTACCCTTTGAAATACCTACAACATCTACATACTCACCCTCGGTAAACACATTACAAGTAAGCACTTCTCCGAAATGTTTCCTTTCTCCCTCTTCAAAACGAGAAAATTCTGCAAGATGTCTTTTAGGTGTAGTAGAAGCCTTGGCAAAATGCCCTCTCATGGGCTTGGTTGCTTTGCTCTCCTTCATTTCCTCAAAAGCCAACTGTATGGCACTATAACCGTCTTTCTCCGGTGTCTTCACTTGCGTTACAACACAAGGACCAGCTTCTATAACCGTGCATGGTTGTTGCTTTCCAGAGGCATCAAAGATGCTAGTCATTCCTATTTTTCTTCCAATTAATCCTGACATTTTTTCTTTGTTTTAATTCTTTATCTCCAGCATAACATCAATTTCAGCGGCTGGACTATTCATTAAATTCTATCGTTATATCATCAAACCCTTATTTCTACTTCCACGCCGGAAGGTAATTCAAGTTTCATCAAAGCATCTATGGTTTGAGCGGAAGTACTGCTTATATCCATAAGACGTTTATATGAATTCAACTCAAATTGCTCGCGAGATTTCTTGTTAACGAAGGTAGAACGATTGACAGTAAAGATCTTCTTTGCGGTTGGCAAAGGAATAGGTCCCTGCACATGCGCCCCGGTCATCTTTACAGTCTTAACGATTTTCTCAGCGGACTTATCAACCAAGTTATGGTCGTAAGACTTCAATTTGATTCTAATTTTTTGTTTTTCTTGGCTCACAATTATAAATTTTATATTGTTAATTATTTTCTTTCAAAACCTCTTCGGTTATGTCCTTAGGAGCTTGTGTATAGTGCGAAAATTCCATAGTGGAATTTGCTCTACCGGAGGTTATGGTACGCAAAGCCGTTACATATCCGAACATTTGACTCAACGGTACCTTAGCTTTAACGGATTGTACACCAACCTTTGCCGTAATACTCTCTAGTACGGCTCTTCTGCGATTTAGGTCACCCGTTACGTCACCAAGGTATGTATCAGGAGTATTAATTTCTACCGACATTATAGGCTCCATAAGCACAGGGGAAGCTTTCTTTGCCGCAACCTTGAATGCTAAGCGGGCGCATATTTCAAAGGATAGAGAATCCGAATCCACAGGATGATAAGAACCGTCTTTTACAACAACTTTCATACTCTCCATAGGGAAACCGGCAAGAACTCCGTTATTCATGGCCTCTTTAAATCCTTTTTCTATTGAAGGTATGTATTCCTTAGGGATATTACCTCCCTTAACTTCGTTAACGAACTGCAACCCTTTTACTCCTTCATCTGCAGGACCAAGCGTAAAAACAATATCCGCAAATTTACCTCTACCGCCTGTCTGTTTTTTATAAACTTCTCTGTGTTCAACCTCAGTGGTTATAGCCTCTTTATACGCAACCTGAGGTTTTCCTTCATTGCACTCTACGTTAAATTCTCTTTTTATTCTATCCAGAATAATATCCAAATGCAATTCTCCCATACCCTTTAATATGGTTTGCCCTGACGCTTCGTCCGTCTGAACCTGTAAAGTAGGGTCTTCCTCCGTAAGTTTTGTTAATGCGTTGTTGAATTTATCAACATCAGCTTGTTGTTTGGGCTCTATGGCTATGGATATCACCGGTTCCGGGAAAGTCATAGACTCCAGCACTATAGGATGTGCCTCATCGCAAAGAGTATTTCCCGTTTTTATCTCTTTGAATCCGACAGCAGCACCTATATCACCAGCCCCTATTTCTTCAAGCGGATTTTGATGGTTGGCGTGCATTTGCATAATACGAGATATTCTTTCCTTTTTTCCCGTACTAGCGTTATAAACATACGAACCGGACTCTAACGCACCCGAATAAACCCTAAAAAAGCATATTCTTCCTACATAAGGGTCGGTCGCTATTTTAAAGGCCAAAGCACTGAACGGAGATTTTACACTGACCGGCCTGGTAACTTTTTCATTAGTTTTAGGATTAATACCCTCTATCTCCGGTACGTCCACCGGCGAAGGTAAAAACTCACAAACAGCATCTATAAGATTTTGTATTCCTTTATTCTTAAAGGCAGAACCACACAAAACAGGAACTATTCTCTGCTCACAAGTTGCTTTTCTGACATGTTTTATAATTTCCTCCTCAGTTATAGAGTTTTCGTCTTCCATGTATCTCTCCAAAAGCTCATCATCCTCTTCGGCAACCCCTTCTATGAGTTCTTTTCTATATTTAGCAGCTATTTCTTTTAAGTCCTCAGGCATTGGCACTTCATAAAGTTTGGTACCTTTAGACTCTTCGTCATAAATAAGAGCCTTATTTCTTATCAAATCTATAATACCCTTGAACATGTCCTCCTGCCCTATCGGTATTTCCAATGGAACGGGTTTGGAACCTAATTTTTCTTTAATTTCTTTCAATACATTAAAAAAATCTGCTCCTGCTCTGTCCATCTTGTTTACAAAAGCAATACGAGGTACATTGTACTTATCCGCCTGTCTCCAAACTGTTTCGCTCTGAGGTTCTACACCACCAACGGCACAAAACAAAGCAATAGCACCATCCAAGACTCTTAAAGAGCGTTCTACTTCTACCGTAAAATCAACGTGTCCGGGAGTGTCTATTATATTTATTTTATAATCTTTGTTTTGATACTTCCAAAACACTGTGGTCGCGGCAGAGGTAATTGTAATACCTCTTTCTTGCTCCTGCGCCATCCAGTCCATAGTTGCAGTACCGTCGTGAGTCTCCCCTATTTTATGACTCTTTCCCGTATAAAATAATATACGCTCGGTAGTTGTAGTCTTACCCGCGTCTATATGGGCCATTATGCCTATGTTACGTATGTTGCGTAAATCTGCCATCTATTATCCTTCTCCTTCTTTCCTAAAAATTTGTTTTTACATTCTAAAATGTGAAAATGCCTTATTCGCTTCTGCCATTCTATGGATATCTTCCTTACGCTTGAAAGCTGCTCCCTCTTCCTTGGAAGCCGCTACTATTTCCGATGCCAAACGCAAAGCCATAGTTTTCTCGGAACGTTTCCTAGCATAACCTATAAGGTTCTTCATACCCATAGACATCTTCCTATCCGGACGAATTTCGGTAGGTATCTGAAAAGTTGCACCTCCAATACGTCTACTCCTAACCTCTACGTTAGGCGTTACGTTTGAAAGACCTTTTTTCCAAACATCCAAACCGTTTTCATTAGTCTTATCGGTTACGATATCTATTGCATCATAAAATATCTGATATGCTATACTCTTCTTACCCTTAAGCATAATATTGTTGACAAACTTGGTTACCAAAGTATCGTTAAACTTAGGGTCCGGAAGTATTATTCTCTTTCTTGGTTTAGTTTTTCTCATTTTATTACTCTAAACTTTTTTGATTAAACCTAATATCTTACTTCTTTGCATCTTTAGGCTTTTTGGCGCCGTATTTGGAACGTCTTTGTTTCCTACCATCAACGCCGGCCGTATCCAAAGCACCTCTAATTATGTGATATCTAACGCCCGGAAGGTCTTTTACTCTACCTCCTCTAATCATAACAATAGAGTGTTCCTGCAAATTATGTCCCTCACCCGGTATATAAGCATTTACTTCTTTGCCATTTGTAAGTTTAACTCTCGCAACTTTTCTCATGGCAGAATTAGGTTTCTTGGGTGTTGTAGTATACACTCTCGTGCAAACACCCCTACGTTGAGGACAAGAATCCAATGCCGGAGACTTACTTTTGTACTCCGCACTTTTACGTCCTTTACGAACTAATTGTTGAATCGTTGGCATATCTAATAATATGTTCTTTTAATTTTACTTATTATTATACTCTTTTTTACTCCTATTTCCGTACAAATATTGCACAAAACAGAACTAAAACCTTTATGCGTCACCAAAGAAAAGCAGCCAACAATTCTTTAATGATAAATCCTCACCAAGCACGCAACTCATAAATAATACGATACTCTTATTATTTATAGTACTTTATTAAAAGAGAACGCTTAGAGTTTTCAAACTGCAAAAGTATAACAATTTGTAATACCGACAAAATATTTTTAAACATTTTTTATTTATTGACTTATACAACAAAAAACAAGAGAATAAAAAACTCATTCTCTTGTTTTCCTTTTATTCAATCTTTGACAGACTTATTAAAACATAGAATTAATCAAATTATCATCCGCAAGATTTGGAAGAGTTACTCTAAGATTCGGATTCTGTTCCATAGCACGTTTTATTGCAAACATAGCACCGGAGTTTCTTGCCCAACTTCTACGAGAAATACCATTATTAACATCCCAGTATAGCATGGAAGTAATATTTTGAGCGGAACTTTCGGAACCGTCTATAACCATACCGAAACCGCCGTTGATAACTTCTCCCCAGCCTACACCTCCTCCGTTATGTATAGACACCCAAGTTGCGCCGCGAAAACTATCACCTATAACATTTTGAACTGCCATATCGGCACAAAATTGAGAACCGTCGTAGATATTGGAAGTCTCTCTGAAAGGAGAATCCGTGCCTGATACATCATGATGGTCTCTTCCCAAAACCACAGGGGCGGATAGTTTTCCTTCTTCTATTGCCTTATTGAAAGCAAGTGCAATTTTTGTTCTCCCTTCACAATCGGCATATAGTATTCTTGCCTGTGAGCCTACCACAAGGTGATTTTCTTTTGCTCCTCTTATCCATTGTATATTGTCTCTCATTTGTTGTTGTATCTCTTGTGGAGAGTGTGAGGCTATATCTTCCAAAACCTCCATTGCAATATTGTCTGTCAAATCCAAATCCTCAGGCTTACCCGAACTGCAAACCCAACGGAAAGGACCGAAACCATAGTCAAAACACATAGGTCCCATTATATCTTGTACATAGGAAGGGTAGCGGAAGGTTCCGTCTTCTTTCATTATATCGGCACCCGCTCTGCTACTTTCCAAAAGAAAAGCATTTCCATAGTCAAAGAAATACATACCGTTATCGGCAAGTTTGTTGATTGCGGCTACATGTCTTCTAAGAGTGGATTCTACTTCTTTTTTAAATTGTTCGGGATTATCTGCCATCATTTTTTGAGACTCTTCTAAGGTTAGCCCTGCCGGGTAATATCCGCCTGCCCATGGGTTATGCAGAGAAGTCTGGTCGGAACCCAAATCTACTTTGATATTGTTTTTTGCCAAATACTCCCACAAATCTACAACGTTACCATCATAGGCGAAAGAAACAACCTCCTTATTTTGCTGTGCTCTACATACTCTACTCATAAGCTCGTCGAGGTTAGAATATACCTCATCTACCCAACCCTGTTCTTTACGCTTATATGTAGCCTTAGGGTTTACTTCCGCCGTAATGGAAACAACCCCTGCTATATTACCTGCTTTGGGTTGAGCTCCGGACATACCACCCAAACCTGCCGTAACAAACAATTTGCCGGCCAAACCTTCACCGTTTTTGCTAACCTTTCTGCCAGCATTCAAAACCGTAATAGTTGTACCATGTACTATTCCTTGAGGACCTATATACATGTATGAACCTGCTGTCATTTGTCCGTATTGAGAAACACCCAAGGCGTTATATCTTTCGTAATCGTCTTGTTTGGAATAATTGGGAATAACCATACCGTTCGTTACGACAACCCTAGGCGCATTTTTGTGAGAAGGGTACAATCCCATAGGGTGACCGGAATACATAACAAGGGTCTGCTCGTCTGTCATTGTTGCCAAATATTGCATAGTCAAACGGTATTGTGCCCAGTTTTGAAAAGCCGCTCCGTTTCCTCCGTATACTATAAGTTCGTGCGGATGCTGTGCTACTTTTGGGTCAAGATTGTTTTGAATCATCAACATTATAGCAGCAGCTTGACGTGATTTTGCGGGATACTCTTCTATATTTCTCGCATACATATCATAGGTCGGACGATACCTATACATGTATATTCTTCCGTATGTTTCCAACTCATGCTTAAACTCGGGAGCAAGCGTTGAGTGCATTTGCTGCGGAAAATATCTTAACGCGTTTCCAAGTGCCAAACGTTTTTGCTCTTTGGTTAGAATATCTTTG
The DNA here is from genome assembly GCA_963540815.1 of uncultured Bacteroidales bacterium. GTDB lineage: Bacteria > Bacteroidota > Bacteroidia > Bacteroidales > P3 > Scybalousia_A. Next base: position 29,940 of record CAUTQY010000012.1, on the reverse strand, counting down.
CGTTTGGGAGCATGATTGATATTCGTATCATAAGCTTTTGCCTCAGGTATATAATTGGGAATACCCTCCAATATCTGTTGTTTAAAATCCATTATTTTATATTTTATATTTTTTACGTTTTTATATTCTATGAATAAGCTTTTTATATTTTGTGACCTATTTTCCTTTTAATTGTTGTTCCAAAAATCTAATTCTTTTTTCCAATTCCGGTAATTTTTTGTACAGAACCGCACTTTGAAAAAAATCTTTCATAGAAAAAGCGGGAATACCCATAATAACGGCATCGTCTTTAACATTTTGCATAATACCCGATTTTGCTCCTATTTTTACCCTATTACCTATCTTTATGGAGTTAACAAAGCCGGTCTGTCCTCCTATAAAACAATTATCGCCTATACTTGTGGAACCGGCAACTCCTGTTTGTGCCGACATAACGGTATTTTGACCTATATTTACATTATGCGCTATCTGGCAAAGATTGTCCAATTTTGTCCCATTCTTTACTATGGTACTTCCCATAGTGGAACGGTCTACACACGTATTGGCTCCTATTTCCACATTGTCCTCTATGACAACGTTGCCGACTTGCGGTATTTTTTTGAACGTCCCATCCGCCAAAGGAGCAAAACCGAAACCGTCTGCTCCCAAAACAACCCCTGAATGAATTATACAATTGTCTCCTATAACTGTATCACGGTATATTTTTACTCCGGCAAAAATAGTTACATTATTACCTATTTTTACATTCTCACCTACATAAACTTGTGGATAAATTTTTGTATTATTACCTAATGTTACCTGTTTTTCCAATACGGAAAACTCTCCTATATAAACATTCTCACCCAACAATACCTCTTTATCTACAAAAGCAAGAGACGAGACTCCGTTGCGTTGTTGTTTGTGCTGATTATAGAGTTCCAAAAGTGTAGCAAAACCAGAATATGCGTCTTTAACTCTTATAAGTGTTGCTTTGGTTTTTCTCTCTAAGTGAAAATCTTCATTTATTATAACAATAGAAGCCTGTGTATCATAAATATAATGTGCATACTTCGGATTGGCCAAAAAAGCCATAGCACCCTGTTTTCCTTCTTCTATCTTACAAAGAGAGGAAACTTTTATATCGACATCGCCTTCTACTTTTCCTTTTAGAAACGAGGCTATCTGCAAAGCGGTAAACTCCATGAAAATATTTTCCTTTTTATTGTGCAAAAATAAACTATTTTTAACTAATGATAAAAAACCAAAATATAAATTCTAAAAAATAGTCATAATTTTATTACAGACTACCACGACTAACGGCTCGCACTAACGGAGTACCTTTCACATCATCATACATTAATTTAATAAACATTTGTGCCACCCTCCTTCATTGTAAGATTTCGCACAAAAAAATCATAGCAATCCGTTTTTTGTTATTCATCTTGCCAACGTCCGTCATTGCGAACGAAAAGCGAAGCAATCCATAACGACTTATATATTGCCATGCCTTATAAAATTTTTGCCTTTCTTTGTTTGGTTTCTGCCAAACGGTGATTCGTTACCCAAAAAACATAGTTTTTTGACTCAAAAAACTATGTTTTTTCATCATCGAAACAAAGAGTGGCAGAAATCAAAAGGCGAATAGCAGAATTCTCTCCGTCTATGGCAGACACCCAAGCCGTCATTGCGAGCCATATCAGGCTCGCAATGACGGAAAACACAACGTTGTATGCGGATTGTCTCGGTGCGTTAGCAACGACAAAAAAGGGTACAAGAAATTTCTTATACCCCAAAAGTTATTAATCAAATAAAATTAAAGTTATCCTTTATATGCTATAGCCTCTATTTCCACCAAAACTCCTTTTGGCAATTTAACCACCGCAAAAGCTGCTCTTGCCGGAAGAGTCTCTTTGAAATATGTGGCATAAACCTCGTTCATTGCAACAAAATCGTCCATAGAACTAAGTAAACAGGTCGTCTTGCAAACATCGTTAAAAGTATATCCCGCTTCTTTGAGTATTGCTCCCAAGTTTTCCAAAACTTGTTTGGTCTGGGCCTCTATTCCTTCAGGTATTTCTCCGTTTGAAGGATTTACGGGTATCTGCCCCGAGACAAACAACATACCATTTGCCGCTTGAATAGCCTGAGAATAAGGTCCTATGGCAGCAGGGGCATTGTTTGTATTTATAACTTTATTCATATCGTCTAAAAATTATTTGTTTATTATCAATTTTTGTTGAGATACTTTGCCTCCGGCATATATTCTTATGATGTAAGAACCGTTGTCTGTGTTTGGCAAAGAAAATGTTTTGTCAGTCAAATTTACATTTTGCTCTTGATAAACTACCTGACCCAACATATTGGTAATAAGTACCATGTCGGCATTTGCTATTTCCGAGCAGATAACAAAACTACCGTTGTTTGTAGGGTTTGGCATAATGGAAAATCCAAAACCGTTTTCAATATTCTCAAGAGAAGAGTTATGTAAAACCGTTATGTTTTTTGCTTGAGAATAAGCAGTAGGACAAGAGGCAATTTGAACCAAAGCCCTGTAAGCAAATTCTCCTTCTTCGTTGAATGTCTGCGACAAAGAAGTAGAGGTTTCATTTATTGTCTGATAAGTATTGAACCCGTCGGAAGATTTTTCCCAAGCAAGAACATCTCCTCTTTTGCCGGTTAAGGTGAAAGTCCCTTGTGAGCCGGTAAATACGGTTCCGTATGCAAAATTAACAACACCTCCGCGTGAAATCCGTACATCTATAAGAGCAGTATTGGAAATATCTCCTATCAAACCGTTGGAATAAACAACACGTCTAAAATAGGTACTATCCGAAAGAACCGGAGGTTGATAGTTTTGTTGATTATTTGTTCCCTCTGCTTCTACCCAATTGACACCTTCCCTTTTTTGCCAAAGATAGGTAAAGGACCCAAAGCCTCCTTGTGGCTCACTACCCGTAATTTGTCCCGGTTGTTCATTCTGACAAACAGCCGTCGTTGTAGCAGTAATAGTATTATTGGTTATTTGAGGTGCTGAGGTTTGGAAACTTATTCTTGAGGAATAAGCCGTACCGTAGTCGTTGGTTACAAAGGCTCTTACGTAATATGTTTGACCGCTTACCAAACCGGTTAAATTATATGTGTAAGCTCCGGTAGATGAACCCTCCACCGTAACTTTGGTACTGTTGCCTACTGTAGGGGATTGGGTCGCGTCTGTTGTGTAAACAAAACCCTTTTCAACAAAATCTGCAGAGCCAATAGAAGAAAGATTTGCGCGGAGATTTGCCGAATTTTCGGAAATGTTGTTTGCATTTTGTATGGCTACATTACCCAAGCCGGAAACGGTGGTTGTTGATTTTATCGGTCCCAACTGTGTTGCATTGGCATTCTTTATAAAAGAACGGAAGTAATAAGTGATACCCCTATCCAAACCTGTAAGAGAAAGAGAAGCTATATTGATAGTATCGGTCAGATTGTTGTCATAAACGGCATACTGTTCGTCAAAAGGACATTCCTCCTCAGTGGAGTACACTATACCCTTGCCTGTTATACTTTGCATACCCTGATAAAGTATTTTACCCTTGGCAACGAAAGAATTCATTGTAATATTAGTAGCATTACCCGTTTCAAGCATAGCTATGTCTGAGTTGAAATTAAACATGTAAAGAGAATCATTTACTCTTTGCATAGAGGTAAAGGTAATGTCGTTTATAAGGCTGCCGTTTACTCTCGATATTTTATTCGCTGAGGAGTTGGTAAAGAGGTTTATTGCCGAAGAGCCGACAAAAGCCCATTGTGCTTCATTATAGTTATTCATTTGTCCGTTGGAAGATTCTATAAACCAACCTCTATCATTTGCGTTTACGTTTACGGTATTGCTTCCGTTGTTAAACCAGTTGAGAAATTTTGACCAATTGCCGTGATGTATAAGAATACCGTCACTTGGAAGATAAGCATCCCAACCTATTTTTCTTCTTGCTTCTATTGTAAAAAATTCTTGAGTTCCCGCAACTCTTACCAAATAAGCGGTATCGCTTCCTCCCTTCAAATACGGAAGTCTGACGGAGTCTCTGCTAACGGTAAGGGTGTCCATCTTGGAAAGCCAACCTATGGACCATTTTTCTATTGCTGACAAACCTGCCGGAGTTCTCTGACCATTGTTGTAGCAACCCGAACACATCAAATCGTAATAGCCGGTGGAAAAAACACTTTGAGTGGAACCGCTGCCATTGTTATATGTATCGTAGAAGTCCGGAAGACCCAAAGCATGACCAAACTCGTGACACATTGTACCAATGGTTCCCATAGAATAAGAAGAGGCTTTTTCGGGTCCGCAAACATAGTGAGAAAATCTCACACCATCTTTGACAATACTGTTGGAAACGCTAGATTGGTGTGGCCAAACCTCGTCCGCATTACCCGTAGAGGATTGCGGAGTGCCGGCATACATGACAAAGATACATCCGACTTTATTAGTGGTACCGGAGTGTATATTGGCAAAGTTGGCGAAGTTAACGTCGGCATCGGCCGCATTTATGGCATCACGTGCCAAATATTGTCCGCCTGATCCTTGTGCGTAATAAGAACTCGGATGATTAAGAGTATAAGGTCCCACTACTCTGAATTTCATATCAAATTCGCCACCGGATTGAGCAAGATAGTAATCTCTCAAACTACCCGTACCGCTGTAATTTTCTTGAGCAAAATAGTTGTAGAAATCTTGTTGAGTATACTGGAATGTTTTATCCGTATAATTGACCAAAATTACCAATACACTGTCGGAGGCAACCGTAGGAATATCGGTATAAACTTTTTTGATAGGACCAAACTTTTTTTCGTTCTCTCTTTTCTTTTCTTCTATTTGGTTTGAGGAGAAAAACATATTCTTTTCTATGTTTCTCAAAAAAGCCATTTCCGTTTGAGAACGCTCTCCTTCATTAGACGCCAAAACGGAAGAAGGTACCATATTACCGGTTGCATCTTTTGTTGCATATACCCAATTACCCTCTTTGTTGTGCAAAAGAGTATAGCCGTCCAGGGTATTGGCCCAATTCAGTTTTTCGTCTCCCGAAAGTATGAGAGTTAGATTTTTACCGTTTGGCTGTTTTATATTAATCGGATTTTTGTCAGCCGGCACGGCGAAGGTTACAATACCTATCAAAAGTAAGGTAACCAACAATAGTGTTTTTTTCATCTTTATAAACATGTTGTGTTATAGTTTTTATTATATTCTTGTGGAAAATATATATTCTTAAAAAGAGCGAAACATACGGTGTGCAAAGTTATAATATTTTTACAAAATATACAATACATAAAAATAAAAATAGGAGGTTAAGCATGCTTAACCTCCTATAATATAATATTTTAATAAATTTTATCTATTAACAACAAGTTTGTCGGTAGACTTAACTCCGTTTACTTCCACTGTGTAGAAATAAGTTCCGTTATTCATATTGGAAGTATTGATAGAAGTTTTGTATGCAAAACCTGCTTCTTTTTTACCTTGATTTTCCATCAAAACAACCCTACCCATTATATCCGTAACGGTTATATTTACATTACCGCTTTGGTTAAGAGTATAGGACAAGGTAACTCTGTCGGCAGCAGGGTTAGGATAAGCGACCATAGAAGAGGTAGCCTCCGTAGCCACATTGTTTATAGACGAATTAGCTATATCCGAAACTATCAAACGTATTGCGGGAACACTTCCTTTTGAGTAATTTTGAGTACTCCATACATAACCCCAATCATATTGCGTTTGGCTTCCTGCCAAAGAAGGTGACCAAATCAAAATACTCCAAATACTTCCGTAAGAGTAAGAATTTAATGCATTCGGGTCTTTTGCCACATAGAATTTGCCGTTGGAACCAACTTTGGTATAACAAGCATAATAAGAGGAAGAGTCTTCCAAAACATATTCGTCGTATGTGAAAGGCATAAAAATAGTATTGTAATCGCCTTCATGGAATACTTCTCTTGGGTCATCTGCAGAATAACCCGGAGTTGCGTTATTGTTTAATTCGGCTGTTGCAACAACGTGCTCTTCCGATACTAATGGATTGTTACTTGCGTCCGTAACTTCTATAATACGTTCGTCCATAGTTGTGGCATAAGCATTCAATTTCCAAAGAGAAGCTCTGATAACCGCTCCTGCTTCACAAGAATCCAAGCCGGGAACAACCTCAACACCTGCAGCATAGACAGGAGTGTTTATTTTATTGGTGTATTTTGTGTAAGCAATACAAAGCCTGTAACCGTCAGTAGAAGGCTCCGTACCTTGTCCGTAAGAAGTGGAAGTAGGATAGTAATAATTCCAAACGCCACTGGCACCTTCATACAAAACACCTATATCCTTTTGCCAAGTATAGCAGTGACTTCTAGCACCGTCTTCTCCTGCGATATAGTAGTAGGAAGTATCCAAGTTCTCCGCCTGTTCTTCTCCGTTTATTGTATACATAACGTCTGCCGTATAAGCGTAACCAGCAACCTCATTGCCCGGTTGAGAAACAGCATAGTCGGACACTATCATTTGATGATAACGAATGTGGTCTATGGCAATAATCGTACCGACGGCATTCCGAACAGTATCAGCGTATATTTCATTTTTCATTGTTGCCAAGGTATCGGAAGTTCCTTCCGTTATTTTTGTAAAAACGGGAGTATCACCTGCTTGAGCAACGGAATAAAATTGATTTACAAGTCTAACATTTGTAGCATCGGCAGAGCCTGTATTTTGTATTGTTGCAACAGACCTAAAAGACTCCGGTTCAAGTATTGAAGGAACTTTTCTATAACCGTCTGCTATGTAATAAGAAAGGATTTCTATCCTATTATCAGGCGCCCAAGCGTATGAAATATTGTCTAAAAACCACTGATAACCTCCGTTGTATTGTGAAGCCGTAAGGTTGCATAATCTGAAACGAACGTAAATTTGCTGACCGGTCGTAGCAATGTTGCAAATGGATGTACCGGTAGGTATGTTAACAACTTTTCTACCGTAAAGAGCGGAAGAACCGTAATAATCTCCTGTAACACCGTCAATATTTTTGATATTGAAAGCAACGGAATCATAAGAACCTACTGCAAAATTAGGGTCGGTAGACCAATCCAAAAAATATTGGTCGTAATTATGTAAAGAAGCAAGAACCTGCACAAAATGTATATCCAAACTTCGCCCGTTTGTAGTTATAGGATTATTTAGTTTTACATAGGCCTCTATGAATTCGGTTGCCTGTTGTTGAGTTTGATTGATACCGGCAAAACCGTTAGTAATATCCATAGGTATCCAAGGGTTTGCGTTTGGTTCAAAACCATCAACCCAAGTGGCAAAATCGGCAGGAGTAGTACCGGGGGAACTTCTCCAATATCTCAAAGTCCACCAAGTGTTTATATCCAAGTCGGTATTCAATAATTCAAACTCAACCAATGAGGTGTGTTTGTCTGTCGTACCGAAAGTATAAGCCGTAGCATCGCTGAAATCACATAACGGATATGTGTTCTCTGCGTAGGATTTTTTGATAGGACTTTGAATAACTTTACTCATCAAAGCCGTGCTTGCTTGTTTTGAAAGCAAAGCCTCTTTGTCAATTTTATTGGCAACCATATTCGTCTGTGCAAAAACTCCCACAGATATCAATACCATTGCCAATGTCAATACTAATTTTTTCATCGTTTTTGATTTTTTTTGATTTATTTTCTCTCGTATTTTAGGTTGCAAATTTAGTATATTTTATTTGATAAACAAAAAATTAAATATGTTTTTTGAATATTTTCGCTTTACACACAAAAAAATATGTATAATTTTATCCTAAACAATCAAGATAAAAACGAGAATTCTTGTTTCAAAACGGAAAGTTTGGTTTGGCAATCCGAAAGCTTCTTTTTTTCCAAATCAATAACTTTCTGAGGTGCATTGCTTATAAACTTTTCGTTTGACAACTTTTTATTTACCGAGGCAATAAAGCCCTCGTAGTATTTTATTTGCTCTTTTATTTTTCGTACTTCTTCGTCCTTATTTATGTTTATTGTCAAAGGAATAAATATTTCGGTAGTTCCAATCATAAGCGCTATTGGTCCCTCTTGCTTATCTTTAACAAAAAATATTTGCTCAACATTTGCAAGTTTCTTTACAATAGATTCGTACTTTAGAATAATATTTTTGGAGTCGCTATCCTTTATATAACATTTAAAGGTTTGTTTTGGAGAAATACCTTTGGAATTTCTAAGTCCTCTTATTGCGGTTATTATCTCCTTAATAAAGTCAAACTCATTTATTATAGGGTTTTGTCGGACACATTTTTTGGGAAAATCCGTATTTATCAAAAAATCCGTGTCTTTTCTTTCCCTAAGATTGTGATATATTTCCTCTGAGACAAAAGGTACAAAGGGGTGGAGTATTTTCATCAAATCTTCAAAAATACTTATTACCTGCTCGTATGTTTGAGAATCTATGGGTTTTTGGTATTCGGGTTTTATCATTTCCAAAAACCAAGAACAAAAATCGTCCCAAACAAAGGTGTAAATATTTTTCAAACATTCGTTGAGACGATATTTTTTGAAATCGTCTTCTATTTGAGACAAAACAAAGTTTAGTTTTTGTTTGAACCATTCTATTGCAAGCAAGGAGATTTGAGGTTGGTCTATTTGTTCCACTTGCCAACCTTTTACCAGGCGCAAGGCGTTCCATATTTTGTTGGAAAAATTTCTGCCTTGTTCACAATATGCCTCATCAAAAGGCAAATCGTTACCGGCCGGAGAAGACATAAGCATTCCCATCCTAACTCCGTCCGCCCCATACTTATCTATCAACGATAGAGGGTCGGGAGAATTACCGAGAGTCTTGGACATCTTCCTACCCAATTTGTCGCGAACTATTCCCGTAAAATAAACGTTTTTGAAAGGAATTTCTTTTCTAAACTCCAAGCCTGCCATTATCATACGAGCAACCCAAAAAAATATAATATCAGGTCCGGTTATCAAATCCGAAGTAGGATAATAGTATTTTATTTGCTCATTATCGGGTTCGTTTATTCCGTTAAAACAACTAATAGGCCAAAGCCAAGAAGAAAACCAAGTATCCAAAACGTCTTCATCTTGTTGTAAATCCTCTATTTTTATATTGGGTTTTATTTTTTGTGCTTTCACAAAGGCTTCTTCCAGACTCTGAGCAACTACAAAATCACAATTTGTCGTTTGATTTTCATTGTCCGTTATATAATATGCAGGAATTCTATGCCCCCACCAAAGTTGTCTGCTAATACACCAATCCTTTGTGTCTTCCATCCAATGACGATAGGTATTTATAAATTTCTCCGGATGAAATTTTATTTTGCCCTCCAACACTACCTCAAGAGCCGGTTTTGCCATATTTTTCATTTTGCAAAACCATTGCATGCTTAGCTTGGGCTCTATGGGAACGGAAGTTCTCTCCGATAATCCGATTTTATTGTCGTACTCCTCCTCCTTCTCCATAAGGTTAGCCTTCTTTAAGTCTTCAACTATCTTCTTTCTGCACTCAAATCTATCCAATCCCTTGTATTGCAAACCGTTGTCGTTAAGGGTACCGTTATCGTTAAAAATATTTACCGAGGCAAGTCTATGTTTTATACCCAAATTATAGTCGTTGATATCGTGAGCAGGGGTAACTTTTAGAGCACCGGTACCAAAGGTCATATCTGCATATTCGTCAAAAATAACCGGCACCTCTCTGTTAACAACAGGAACTGTCAATCTTTTACCTTTTAAAAAAGAATACCTGTCATCATTGGGGTTTATACACACGGCAGTATCTCCCATGATTGTTTCCGGACGAGTGGTTGCAACAACAACATATTTGTCCTTATCGTCCGATAAACAATAACGCAAATAATATAGTTTTGAGTGTTGGTCCTTATATATCACTTCCTCGTCACTAAGAGCGGTCATTGCCTTTGGGTCCCAATTGACCATACGAATGCCTCGGTATATAAGCCCTTTGTCATACAAATCACAAAAGACTTTTATTACCGACTTACTCATATCTTCGTCCATGGTAAATTTTGTCCTCTCCCAATCACAAGAGCAACCCAACTCCTTAAGCTGTTGAAGTATTATTCCTCCTTTTTCTTCCTTCCATTGCCAAGCCTGTTCCAAAAATTCCTCTCTTGTTAGGTCTTTTTTTTCAATACCTTTTTCTTTGAGAAGGTTTACCACTTTGGCTTCCGTTGCTATACTCGCATGGTCGGTACCCGGCACCCAACAAACATTCTTACCGTTCATTCTCTCTTTTCTGCAAAGTACGTCCTGAATAGTTTCATTTAAGACATGTCCCATATGCAGAACACCCGTAACATTAGGCGGTGGTATAACTACGGTATAAGGCTCTCTCTCGTCCGGTACGGAATGGAAAGCATTATTTTGCAACCATTTGTCGTACCATTTTTTTTCTATGTTTTTGGCTATATATCTTGATTCCAGTTCCGTCATTGTTGTAAGGTATTATTTAGTCGTTGTCTTTTAATATTCTACCGGTGTCGGCATCTTTAAGGTCTTCGTAAAAATGAGTTTTGTCAAAATACTCCATAGACCTAATCTCAGTATATTTCAAATCGTTAGCATCGTATACCAAACGTTTTGTCCAATTAAAGAACCTGTCTTTCTCGTATTTGTAATAATATTCTATGGTCTTTACCTCTTTGTCGTCCGTGGCTACTTCGCTCAAAAGATTATTGTGTTCGTCATAAGTGTAGGTATAAGCAAGTATTTTTTTGTTGTCTCTTTGATACACATCCTTTTTGATAAGCCTTGCCTTATTGTCCCATTCGTATGTTTCCCTTTTTACTAATTTGTCATTGCGTAATATTGTTGTCTCAATAACCGAATTATTGAAATCCCTTTTATAATTAACCTTGTCCACATTTGAGTTATGTTTATAGGTAGTAACCGCAGATATTAACGAATCCGCCGGCCCGTAGTAGTATTTTATCAACTTGTTTGCGTTTTTGTTATTGCTACTTATATTTTTTTCGACAAGCAAACCCTTTGTATTATAGGTTAAAACCTCGTCTCGTATTATCTTATTCGCTCCTCCGCGACTGTTGGGATAGGATATTTCTTTTATTGTCGAAAGTCTCCCTATATTGTTATATGTATAAAAAACCTCACTGACTACTTTGCCGTCTTTTTCCGTAATAGTTTGCTTAACCAACTGTCTTTTATTGTTGTATTCATACGAAGTTTTTCTGTCCGATTTGCCTTCTATAAAGTTTAGTCTGCTTTCCAACAATCTGTTATCCGAAAACGTCAGTTGATAGTCTTCTATAAAAGACAACCTTTGATTTTTTATAGCGGTATCGCCCTCAAATTTCATATATCTGAGGGTCTTTACGTATCCCATCAAATTAAAATCATTGGTGGTGTGTGGCACAGTTTGAGCCATCAAAACAAAAAAGAAACAAGAAAAAATAAAAAGTATGGAGATTTTTTTCATATAGCGTAAATCTTTAAAATTTTAGAATACAAAAGTACAACAAAAACACTTACAAAGAATAATTTTGCTTGTGTTTTTTCACTGTTTTACCTCCATAGCCTGACGCAAGGCATTACCCAACATAAAAAAAGAAAGGACAGTCAAACCGATTGCCAAACCCGGTATTATTGCCATATAGGAAGCGTCCAATATTATATAACCGTAGTTCTCTTTTATCATACTGCCCCAAGAAGGCATTGGCGGTTGGACTCCCAAACCCAAAAAACTTAGACCGGATTCTTGCAAAATGGCGGTCGCAAAATTAGAAGTTATAACAATAGTCAACGCTCCCACAACATTTGGAAGTATGTGTTTGAGAATGATTCTAAGATTGGAAAATCCCAAAACCTTTGCCGATAAAACAAACTCTTTTTCTTTTAGTGTTATTACCTGCCCTCTTACCATACGAGCAATATCCACCCACATTGTAAGCCCAACGGCTATAAAGATTTGCCAAAATCCTTTACCCAAAGCAAAGGTTATGGCTATAACCAAAAGTATCGTAGGTATAGACCATACAACATTGATTAGCCACATAATGAAAGCATCTGTTTTGCCTCCGTAATAACCTGCCAAAGCACCTAAGGTTATTCCTATTATTATGGCAATAATAACGGCAATAAAGCCAACGGAAAGGGATACCCTGGTTCCTATCATAATTTGAGACAACAAACATCTGCCGTATTTGTCCGTTCCCAAAGGATAAGTTTTTTCCGTTATTTTGTACTTTGTGTTTTTATCCAAAAGTTTTATATCTCCTTCATTCGGTTCATCCCCCGTATATATCTCATATTCCAAACCCTGTAAGGTTTGTTTGTATCTATAAATGGGAATGTTTGTAGTAGAGGATTTTTTACCGAAAAGCATGGTAGAAAATACATTTTGTTTAACCTCCGGCTTATCCCGTATTTCTAACATTCTCACTTTAAAGCCCGGTTTTTTAACTGCCAATTCCAAATGTTGTTCGTTTGCATAGGGAGTTTTATCCGGAGTTATCAGATAACCCAACAAGGCTACCAAAATCAATGTTGCAATGAAAGAAAGGGAAACAATGAACAAAGGATTCTTCTTTAGCCTTTGCCAAATAATTTTATCCGGATTAAAGCCCTCTGTGTTTTTCTTATCTCTTCTTTTATAAAAGACCCAACTCCAATTTGGCTTCATCGCTTAGTTTTTGTATATCCCACGGCTCAAAAACAAGTTTTACCTGTAAATTTTTTACTCCGTCAATACTTTTTACTTGCGCTTCTACTTGTGCGGGCAGACTCTCTGCCTCGGGGCAATTTGGCGAAGTTAGTGTCATTTCTATCAATACAAAATAATCGTCATCTATATCTATTTTGTATATAAGTCCCATATCCCAAATATTTACGGGAATTTCAGGGTCGTAAATGGTTTTCAAACTCCGTATTATTCTGTCTTTGAGTATTTCTTTTTCGTCCATTGCTCTTTTTTTATTTTTGTTGTTCTTTTATTGCAAAAGCCATAGCATAGAGTTTTATTTGTTTTATCATAGCGTTAAGTCCGTTCGAACGCGTGGGAGAAAGGTGAGAAGTTAGCCCTATTTCGTCTATAAAACCAATGTCCGCACTCTCTACATCCTCCGGCTTTTGATGATTGAAAACACGAAGCAATAAAGTTATAATACCTTTTGTTATTACAGCATCGCTATCTGCCTTTATTTCCATAAGCCCATCTTTCAACTGAGCGGAAACCCAAACTTTTGACTGACAGCCTTTTATTAGGTTTTTATCGTTTTTGTCTTTCTCTGCTATAACAGGACATTCTCTGCCAAGTTCTATAAGATAATTGTATTTCTCCATCCAGTCCTCAAACATGGAGAATTCCTCTATTATTTCTTTTTCAATTTCTTGTATGGTCATGTTTAGTTAATACTTTTTTGTTATAAATAACGTTCTTTTATTGTTAAAATTTTGCAAGGTTTGTGTTATTTTGAGTTACGGTAGGTTTTAAATAAAACAAATAATTTTGCTTTGAATAAATTTTAATATATTTGCAAACTAATTTTATACTCATTAATTTTTATGACATTAATCGACAAACAAACCAACCTTACGGAAGTAGCAATAAAAACAATACAAGAAAAGTTAGGCAGAGACATTGTATTAATAGACTTTGAAAGGGCAAAGGGTTCTTTGTTTGACTATTATATAATATGTACTGCCAATTCCCCTTCTCATGCAGACAGTTTGGCAGAAAAAATAGAAGAAGAAATTTTTAAAGCCTTGCATATACGTCCGCACAAACGCGAAGGGTTGCAAAATTGCAGGTGGGTACTTTTGGATTACTTTGATACAATAATACATATATTTTTACAGGAGACACGAGATTTCTATAACATAGAGAGTATGTGGAACGATGTAAAACAAGTTCGTTTTGAAAATCAAGAATAATTTATTTTATGGCACAAAATAAAAATAAAAAACAAAACAATCCGAAACTCGGTAAGAAAAAGCCCGTATTCAATGTTTTTTGGATTTACATAATATTGATAGCGATTATCATTTTTCTTTGGACAACGAAAGGTGGCGGTTCCAAAACCAATGTAAGAAAGGAGGTGTCGTGGGAAAAAGCTCAAAAAGTATTGTTGCAAAGAGATTTTTCCAAAATAAAAGTGATTAATAGAGAGTACGCGGAAATATATATAAAACCGAGTGCCATTAGCAGAGGAGATACTTTGTATAATGATATTTATAAAAACGACGGAGGAGTGTTTTCCTCTAACAATATAACGATAGACAACCTTAATGCCTGCTATGTCTATAAGTTTGTAACCTTTGAGGATTTTAGAGCCCAATTAAATTTGATTTCCGACCAATGGAATGTGGAAGACACAACAAACCAAGGCTTAACGGAAAGTCAAAAAGGTGCCCGTACGTTAGAAAATCATATCAATCCTGAATCCGTTACCAAAGGTGGCTTTTGGGGTGAAAATGCGGGCTGGATATTATCTACTTTGTTTTTAATAGTGATATGGATAATATTTTTCAGAGGAATAAATCGCGGAGCAAATTCCGGCGGGGGGTTGTCGGGTTTGTTTTCCGTAGGAAAATCCAGAGCAAAGTTATACGACAAGGATAAAAATACTCACGTGACTTTTGCCGATGTTGCCGGTTTGGAAGAAGCCAAAGTGGAGGTTATGGAAATAGTGGACTTTTTGAAAAACCCCGAAAAATATACTCAACTTGGCGGTAAAATACCAAAAGGGGCTTTGCTTGTAGGTCCTCCGGGTACGGGTAAAACTCTGCTTGCCAAAGCGGTTGCAGGCGAGGCAAAAGTTCCTTTCTTTTCTTTAAGCGGCAGCGACTTTACGGAAATGTTTGTAGGCGTAGGGGCATCAAGAGTAAGAGACTTGTTTAACAATGCCAAGGCAACGGCTCCTTGCATAATATTTATAGATGAAATTGACGCCATAGGTAGAGCCAGAGGAAAGAATGCTTTCGGCTCTAGCAACGACGAAAGAGAAAATACTCTCAATCAATTGTTAACCGAAATGGATGGTTTTGGTACCAATGCCGGCGTAATAGTTATTGCGGCAACAAACAGAGCGGACATTTTGGATAAAGCTTTGCTTAGAGCCGGTCGTTTTGATAGGCAGATATACGTTGAGTTGCCTGAGGTAAAGGAGCGAGAAGCTATATTTAATGTTCATATGAAAAAACTTAAATATGACAAACAAGAGGTAAGTATAGATTTTTTGGCAAAACAAACACCGGGTTTCTCCGGCGCTGATATTGCAAATATCTGCAACGAAGCGGCGCTTATTGCCGCACGTAGGAAAAAGCAGGTTATAGGAAAGCAAGATTTTTTGGATGCCGTAGATAGAATTGTGGGCGGGTTGGAAAAAAAGAGTAAGATAATATCACCGAAAGAAAAGGAGAGAATAGCCTTTCATGAAGCAGGACATGCTTCGGTTAGTTGGATGTTGGAGTTTGCAAATCCTTTGTTAAAAGTGACCATAGTGCCACGCGGAAGAGCTTTGGGGGCTGCTTGGTATATACCGGAGGAAAGACAAATAACCACAAAGCAACAAATGATGGAACAGATTATTTCCCTTCTGGGAGGTAGGGCCGCTGAGCAACTAACCTTTGGTGACATATCCACCGGGGCATTAAATGATTTGGAAAGAGCGACTCAAATGGCTACCGCAATGGTAAAATATTACGGTTTGGATGAAAAAATAGGAAACAGAAGTTATTTTGATTCTTCGGGTCAAAGCGAATATTCCCTACAACGACAATTTTCGGAAAAAACATCGGAATTGATAGACGATAGGGTTGATTTGCTATTGAGGGAAGCTTACGACAGTGCTTGCAAAATACTTGAAGAAAATAAAGATAAATTAAGACTTTTGGCAGAGCTACTAAGGGAGAAGGAAGTTATTTTCAGAGAAGACGTTCAGAATATTTTCGGACCTAGAAAATGGGAAGATAATATAGAGGGCATAAAGCCCGAAGAAAATAATAAAGAAGAGCAGACAGAGACTCAATCAAAAGAAGACAACCTCATAGAAGAATAGAGTAATTGGTAAAAAACATGGAAATAAGATGAGGAATTCTTCCGACAAAGAAAAAATACTAAGGTTATTGCGTTCTTCCCTCTTGGATAATCAAACTCAAATTTCTGTCCCGGATATACAAGACAATATATATGTTGAGATAGATGACCCTGTGGTTTATCTTGCCGAAAAAATATCCTCCGAGGGCGGAAAGTTTTTCTATTGTCAAAGTGAAGACGATTTGGTTGGTAATTTAAAAAACCTCATACAATACAGAAAGTGGAGTAATATAGCCTCTTATTCAAAAAGCCTATGGGCATACTTAGACGGTAACGAAATAACCACTCTGCTTAGTCATACCAACGCAAAAATAGGTATTTCTCTCTGTCAGGGAATTGTTGCTCGCACAGGAAGTATTATTTTGACTTCTTTGCAGGGTATTGGTAACAACCTAATACATTTTCCTCCCATTTTTATAATAATAGCTTCAACCGGGCAAATTTTTAATTCCTATAAACAAATACTAAGCCTTTTGCCCGAGACTCCGCCGGAATGGGTGGTAAGCATACGCTCCGGAAAACTTATAAACGAAGAAATTAAAGAACTCTACTTGTTTGTAATGGAGTCTTAGACAAAAAAATGTAAGTAACATGAAAAAACATATATTTTCTGTATTGACATTGCTGATATTTTTTTCTCTATCGGCACAAATGACAAAAGAAGAAATGGAAAACGTAAAAAACACAAACCCTTTGGTTATGCAATGGCTGACGCTTTATCAGACTCCTCCTTTTAACCTTATAAAAACGGAACATTACAAACCGGCAATGCTTTATGCCATAGAAAAGGCCAAGCAAGATATTAATGCGATAATAAACGACACACAAACCCCTACTTTTGAGAATACCATTGTTGCTTACGAACAAAGCGGTAGGCTTTTGGATAGAGTATCGGGCGTATTATTCAATCTCAATGAGGCTTGTACGAACGAGCAAATACAACAAATTTGTCAGGAACTCAGTCCCATGCTTACTCAGTATGCAAACGATGTTAGCATGAACCAACAACTGTTTGCAAAAATAAAAATTATATATGACCAAAGAGACGATTTGAAACTAACAACGGAAGACCGCACTCTATTGGATAAAGTTTACAAAGAATTTATTCAAAACGGCGCACTACTTACGGGTAAGAATAAAGAGGAGTATCGCAAAGCGACGGAAGAACTGAGTATATTAACACTTAAATTCAATCAAAATGTGTTAAAAGACAATAATTCTTTTTATCTCAACATTACGGATAAAAAGGATGTGGAAGCTATGCCTCAATATGCTTTGGATATGGCTAAACAGGAGGCTCAAAGTCGTAAAATGAAGGGTTGGGTATTTACTTTGGACTACCCTTCCTATTCTGCTTTCATTACCTATTGTCCCAACAGAGAATTAAGAGAAAAAATGTGGCGTGCCTTTAATTCCATAGCAAACCACAACGATACGAATGACAACAAACAAGTCCTTAAAGATATTACAAATCTAAGATTGAAAATAGCCAATCTTTTGGGTTACAAATCCTTTGCCGAATATCAATTGGAAGATAAGATGGTTGAAAACCCAACAAACGTTAATAAATTTCTTGAGGATTTGATTGTTACCTCCATGCCTTTTGCCAAACTAGACTTGCAGGCAGTACAAGATTATGCCACTCAACACGGGTTTAATGACAGACTTTGTCGTTGGGATTTTTCTTATTGGTCGGAAAAACTACAACACGAAAAATATAATATCTCTCCCGAGTTGCTAAAACCTTATTTTAATTTGGATTATGTAAAAAATGGTATTTTTACTCTTGCCGACAAACTCTACAGTTTGGAGTTCAGAGAAAACAACCAAATACAAAAATATCATCCGGACGTAATGGTATATGAGGTTTGGGAAAAGAAATCCAATCGTTTTATGGCCATACTTTATTTGGACTTTTTCCCTCGAGAAAGCAAAAGAAACGGAGCTTGGATGACCTCTTTCAGAGAAGAAAGTAAGGCGAACGGTAAGGAGATACGTCCTTTGATACAATTAGTTTGCAATTTTTCAAAACCGACAAAAAAAGCACCTTCATTGCTTAGCTTCGACGAGCTGACAACTTTTTTGCACGAATTCGGACATTGTTTGCATGGTATTCTTACGGAATGTACTTATCAATCTTTATCGGGTACAAGTGTGGCACACGATTTTGTTGAGCTAATGAGTCAATTTATGGAAAACTTTGCTTACGAAAAAGAATTTTTGGATTTGTTTGCCCTACACTACAAAACCGGAGAAAAGATACCGCAAGAATACATAGATAAAATACGCTCTGCTCAACAATATAACGCCGGTTGGCTTTCCATACGTCAATTATTTTTCGGAGAATTGGATATGGCTTGGCATTCCTTGTATAAATCTTATACAGGAGAGGTTGTAGATATGGAAAAAATAGCTTCCGAAAAAGCCGAATTAATGCCTATGGCGGAGGGTTGTTGTATGAGTACTCAATTTTCTCATATTTTCGCAGGAGGTTACGCTGCCGGATACTACGGATACAAATGGAGCGAAGTTTTGGCGGCAGATGCTTGGGAAGCCTTCAAAGAAAAGGGAATATTTAATCCTGAGGTATCGTCTTCTTTCCGTAAAAACATACTCTCAAAAGGTGGAAGCAAAAAACCTATGGAACTATACAAGGCCTTTCGCGGTAAGGAACCCACCAATGAAGCCTTTTTGAAACAACAGGGATTTATTAAATAAATCTTTATAAGAGAAAAATATTTGTAACAAAAAGGAAATAAGAATAGATACCTCAAAGCAAACTTCCGAACAAATACAAGCCGGAATAAGAGACGCTCAACTTTGCTTTAAACTCAATCATACAATGCCCCTATACGGAGGAGTATAACTCTTTGTCAAGGAATTATTTGGCAAAAACATAGGAGAAAATACGAGAATTATGCCACCTTTAACCTGTGTGTTATTATTATGAATAATTGTCTTATTATGTCTAAGGGAGGTATAACCATAGAGGATAACGCTCTTGTGGCAGCCAATGTACAACTAATTTCCAATAATCGCGATGTAAAGGAAAAACAGATTATCACTTGCAAACCAATACACTTGAAAAAAAATGTTGGATTGGTGCGGGTGCAACAATATTGCCCGGCATAACTGCGGGAGAAAATCCCATTATAGGAGCTTGCAGCGTTGTAACAAAAGACATTCCGTATAACGTTATTGCCATACCTTATAAAATTTTTGCCTTTCTTTGTTTGGTTTCTGCCAAACGGCGATTCGTTATCAAAAAAACCACCTTTTTTAACTCAAAAAACCACCTTTTTTTGATGAAAAAAGGTGGTTTTTTCATCATTGAAACAGCCTTTGGCAGAAACCAAACAAAGAAAGGCAAAATCTTTTCCGTATTTGGCAAAACTTTTCCTCTTTTGGTAGTCTTTTTCTTTCTTTGGCAACCCTCCACGTCCGTCATTGCGAGCCGTAAGACGTGGTAATCTATAAAACAACCAATAAAGCGGTACGGATTACTTCACTACGCTCGCAAGGACGGATGCGGACGATGTTAAGAATTATGATATGGGCGACACACGACAAAGTTGCTCGCAATGACGTGGGGGGGGGGATGCAATGACGTATTATTGAGATTGTCACGACTTAAAGCGAAGTCTCACAATGACGAAAAGGAAGGTTTGTAAGGATAAAAAAGGAGGGTACGCAATGGAGGGGGACTGATGGCGTTAGTAGCAAAGGTACGGATTGTCTTGTTGTATTCGACAATGACAAAGAATATTAAGAAAAATAAACAACACCGGAGGGTTTGTATAAAAGATAAAAGAGCAGGAATTCGACAATTCCCGCCCCTTTGAAGTATTAACCTTAAAAATATATGACATTATGTTCGATTCACATTTGCAAAATTATATCAAACTGTAAATCCGCACAATACTCAAAAGTTGGTATTTTTAAGGTTGTAGATAAAGAATTTTATTTATTTAACCATGATTACCAACAAACGCGAATTTTTCCAAAACTCGTTTGCAGACTCTATTCTTATGGATGTTGCTTTGTTTGCGCCGCCCTCAAAAGAATAAGAACCGCTTGGATGAGGTGTTATTAATTTGGCTTTGGCGCCGGTTAGTGGAATTTCGCTTACGTTTCTTATATCTATCTTTTGCATGTTGTTTACATCGGTGTTGGAGGCAAGCATAAGAGTTTTGCCCATACCTATAAAACCACCTTTGGAGTCTATAACTCCTGCTGCTTTTAATTCTTTTTTCGTACCTACAATAAAGTATGCGGAATATTGGGCATCCTCTAACTTACTTAATTCGGACTTATTTTTTTGAGATTCTTGTTGTAATTGTGCTACCTGAGAATTGAGATTGTTGATATTTACATTTTTTTCTTCCAATTGTTTTGTAAGGGAAATTACCTCATCTTCCCTTTCTGCCAATCTGCTATTAAGTTCGGAAAGTTTATTTTGCAAAACTTCGTTTTGAGCAAAAGAGTTTTTTTGACGAGCAAGATTACCCTGCAAAGCCTTTATTTTCTCTTTATCCTTTGCTATCATATCCGTCATAGCATTAATTTTTTCTACAATACCTTTTGCAAGAGGTTCGTTATTGCCCTCTATTTTATTGGTTATTGTCTGCAACTCCGTGTACTGAGAGGCTATTTGGTTCAGACTGTTATCTATGTCTTTCATTTGAGAAAGCATGGTTTCTATTTCATTTCTTTGAGCGGTAACCAAACCGTTAAAAGAATCTTTTAAATGTTGTTCCCTTAACTCTTGTTCTTTCTTTGTCGTACAAGAAATTATCAAAAAAATATTGACTACAATTAAGGCAAATGTAATTATTCTTTTCATAACAATTTAGTATTAAAATTTTAACATATGATTATTAAAAAACAATTTTCTTTATTTCTGTTTGAGTATGTTGGACGGATTTTGCATTGTATCCATTTGCATAAGACGTTTGGCGTCCTCTACCCTTGGAGAGTTTGGGTGTTTTTCTATGTATTCTTCAAAGGCTTGTCTGCTTTTTTGCACATTGTCGCAAACATCTTTGTAATACACTCCTTTGAAAAATCTTGCCGCTCCCACCTTTTGACTATTGGGATATTTTTGTATCAAACGATTAAGACAATCTATGGCCTTGTTGCAATTTTGTAAATTTGCATACACTTGCGACATTCTATAAAGATAATATTCGCTCATGGTATCCTCGGGATAGTCTGTTACATACCTATTATAAAGGTCTATAAGTGTGTCCGCTTTTTGCTTATCCAAAAGCAGAGGTTGGGAAATCAGACCGTTTGCGTATGCTTCTATTTCATTTTGTCTGTCTTGTTGCGTCATAGGTTTTTGATTGTTATTTTCCTTGCAAGCAAAAAATATTATTGAGCAAAGACACAGAGCAAAAAACAATTTTAAATTTCTTTTCATAGTATTTTATTTCATTTTGTAATCGGTATCAATCTTGTGATTTGCAATATCGTTTAATTTCTTTTTCAAAAAAGCCCTTCTTATGTTCGATAATCTGTCCGTAAAAACCTTGCCGTTCAAGTGGTCAAACTCATGTTGAAAAACTCTTGCTTGCACTCCGTTAAGTTCCTCTAAGTGTTCTATAAAATCCGTATCAAAATATTTTACCTTTACCTTGTTTTTGCGAATAACCGTTTCATTTATACCCGGCAAAGAAAGACAACCCTCATTAAATTTCTCGTCCTCGCCGGATATTTCCATAATCTCGGGGTTTATCATAGCACGTTTAAACCCTTCTCCCTCGGGATAGTCACCCTTTAACGGGTTGGCATCGATAACCAACACAGATACGGAAAGATTGATTTGAGGAGCGGCCAAACCAACGCCGTTGGCTCTATACATGGTCTCAAACATATCTTCAATAAGTTGTTTAAGATTTGGATAAGAAGAGTCTATATTTTTTGTTTTTACTCTAAGGACGGAATGTCCGTAACCGACAATAGGCAATATCATAATCAGTAAGATTTCTTTTTTCGTTTGTTTTCTATTTTTTTATAGAGTTTCTCCCCCTACTTGGGATATGTTGTTGCGACCGTTACCTTTATACATTTGCATAAAATCTTGAAGAATAAGCACCGCACTAACTTCATCTATCAAACCTTTGTCCTGTTTTTTTTTCTTTTTCAGCCCAGATTTTGCTATTGTTTGCGAAGCCATTTTGCTTGTATATCTCTCGTCTATCATATAAATGTCCATTTCGGGAAAGGTTCTTGACAAATTTTCCAAAAAGACCATAACCGCTTTGGCAGATTGGGAAGGAGTGTTATCCAATTGCTTTGGGTTACCTATTACAATCATATCCACTTCTTCTCGTGAAAAATAGTCTTTGAGATAATTGAAAATATCCAAAGTGGAAACCGCAGTCAACTTTGTAGCAATAACCTGCATATAGTCGCTAACTGCCAAACCTACTCTTTTTTCGCCGTAATCTATTGCCAAAATTCGTCCCATGGTAAGATAGTCTTGTTATTGTTGTTGCAAAGTTAAAACATTTTACTTAAGTATCAAAAAAATATGTCTTACAATCCAAACATATTTATTAGTCACAACACAGAAAACTATCCCGTATAAGTAAGTATATAAACAAAAGGCAAACCGTAATCGGTTTGCCTTTGCAGTACATCTGAAGGGACTTGAACCCTTAAGCCCTTTCGGACACCAGATTTTGAGTCTAGCGCGTCTACCAATTCCGCCACAGATGCTTATCTCAAAAATACGAGTGCAAAATTATAAACTTTATTAATACCTGCCAAATATTTTTTTATTTTTTTTCTTACTCTGATAAATCTGTTTAAATTTGCACTCTGTAAATATAATTTATACGACTTAACACATGTCAATAATAGAACAAAAAGACACAACAGTATTATTTTCTTGTAGAGCAAGCAAGTATTTGGCTGAAAAAATAGCTCAAATTTACGAAAAACCTTTAAGTGAAAGCATTTGCCTGCAATATGCGGACGGGGAGTTTCAGCCTTCTTTGGAAGAGGGTGTTAGAGGAAAGGACGTTTTTATTATACAATCCACTTTTGCTCCTTCGGATAATCTTATGGAGCTTTTGATGATGGTAGATGCAGCCAAAAGAGCCTCAGCCAAAAGTATTATAGCGGTTATTCCTTATTTTGGCTTTGCTCGTCAAGACAGAAAAGACAAGCCAAGAGTTCCTATAGCCGCCAAACTTATAACCGATATTTTGCAAGTTGCAGGGGTTAATCGTATAATAACTATAGATTTGCATGCAGACCAAATACAAGGATTTTTCAACATACCCGTAGATCATTTGGTAGCCTCTTCTATTTTTATTCCTTATCTTAGAGGACTATATTCAAATGTTGACAATCTTTTGTTTGCCTCGCCCGATACGGGAGGTACCAAACGTGCAAACAACTATGCCAAAATACTCGGAACAGGTTTTGTTATGTGTTACAAACACAGAGAAAAGCCCAACGCAGTGGCTTCCATGCAATTGATAGGAGATGTTAAAGGTAAGGATGTTGTTTTGGTTGATGATATTATAGACACCGGTAACACTCTTTGCAAGGCTGCAAATCTTATCAAAGAAGAAGGAGCAAACAGTGTAAAGGCTATGATAACCCACCCTGTTCTCAGCGGGGAGGCAATAAAAAAAATAGAAAACTCGGCAATAGAGGAACTCTTTATTACCGATACAATTCCTTTGAAAAAAGAGAGCAAAAAAATAAAAGTTCTTTCCGTTGCGCCGTTGTTTGCAGAGGCCATACGCAGAGTGGAGCATTGTGAAAGTATAGCAAACCTCTATGAGTTGAGTGTTAAACACGTTGGTTTGCAAACGAAATACTAATTTTTTTTAAAGTGTGAAATAAGGGCAGTAAAATTCTCTTTATTCTAAGGGATTTTACTGCTTTATTTATCTATAACAAGTTAAAATATCGAATATAAAAGAATATGATAAACACAGACAAAAAAAGTGCTTTGTTACCAATGATAAGCGTAACGGTTTTATTTTTTATGTGGGGGTTTACAACCTCTTTGAATGATGTGCTTATACCTTATTTGAAAGGAGTTTATTCTCTCTCCCATTTTGAAGCAAATATTGTTCAATTTGCTTTCTTCGGTGCTTATTTTGTGTGTGCCTTTATATTTTATCTTTTCGCTCGCAAGGGTAAGGACCCAATTACCAAAATGGGTTACAAAAATACTCTGTTAATAGGTCTGTTAATAGCAACAACGGCTTGTTTCCTATTTGCACTTACCGCAAAAAATAACCTTTCTTTTCCTGTTTTTCTTCTTACTCTTTTTCTTTTGGGAATAGGACTTACTTTTTTGCAGATTGCAGCGAACCCTTTTGTTGCCATAATAGGAGACAGACAAACTGCTTCTTCTCGGTTAAATCTTACCCAGGCTTTCAATTCTTTGGGAACAACATTAGGTCCTGCTTTGGGAGGTTATTTGATTTTCGGTTATTGGGCAAAGTCCTCCTCGGGAACAGAGGCCGCTTTTATGCCTTATTTATTTTTGGCTTTTTTGCTTTTGGCAGTTACGGTATTTATGTATCTTACAAAAATTTCCTCTGCACAACAAACCGAAACAAACAATAATAATGGCAAAAGTATATTCAAAAAACCTTACGTTGTTCTCGGAGCCCTAGGAATATTTTTTTATGTGGGGGCAGAAGTGAGTATAGGAAGCAATTTTGTCTCCTATATGAAAGAGGTATTAAACAAACCCGAAAATCTTGCTTCGGCTTTTCTCAGTTATTATTGGGGCGGTGCTATGATAGGTCGTTTTCTCGGAGCGGTATCTCTTTCAAATAACAAGGCTTCCGACAAAATTATTTCTATGATATTTCTTGCCGTGCTTTGTTTTGTTATTATCTTTTCGGTTAATTATTACTTACATGGGTTGATTTTCCGACAAGTTTGGTTCTTTATAGTCTTTATTGTTTTCAACTTTATTTTTTTCTATCTCGGCAAGTCAAATGCGGCACTAACACTTAGCATATTTGCAATGGTAAATTTGGGCTTAATAATTGCTTCATTTGTCTCTGCCCCTCAGCTTGCCGTATGGTGTATTTTGGCAATAGGGTTGTTTAACTCTATTATGTGGGGCAATGTCTTTACTTTGGCAATAGACGGTCTGGGAAAACAAACCGCAAGAGCTTCATCCGTTCTTATTATGATGATAGTGGGCGGAGCATTATTACCTCCTTTACAGGGGCTTTTGGCAGACAATATAGGTATAAAATATTCGTTCGTTATACCAATGATTTCGTATTGTTATCTGTGTTTTTACGGACTAAAAGGTTACAAAATAGGAAAATAAACAAAAAAATGAACGACAAAGCGTTTTCTCAAACTTGTAGTTTTCTGCGTTTGCCTCTTATGGTTTTGGTAGTATTGATACACGTAAGGTACGATGTATTGATTACTCTGCCAAAGTCCTCGTTTTCCTATTCCGTTGTATTTTTCTTTTCACAAGTAATTTCCCGTGTAGCCGTACCTTCGTTTTTTCTTATTTCGGGTTATTATTTCTTTTTTGATGTAGGCAAAAAACATGATTTTTCTTTGCAAGATTATAAAACAAAACTCCTTAAACGCATATACTCTTTACTTATTCCGTATTTGATATGGAATATCTTATATTGTATTATAAAAAGCATGGTTTTAAATAAAAATGTTTTTCAACTATTGCTTCATATTTTTGATTTTCCCATGCCGGTAGCCATTCAATTTTGGTATATTAGGGATTTAATGATTCTGTGTTTGATTTCTCCCATAGTCTATATACTTATAAAAAGATTGGGATTATTTTTTATCCAATTTTTGCTTATTATATGGGTCATAAATTTTGAAATAGTTTTAGATACGTCACTTACATTTTTTTCTATCGGAGCGTATTTCTCCATAAATAGAAAAGATATTGTTTTACTTTTGAAAAAAGTGAGACCTTATATTTATATGGTGGCTTTGTTTTTTTGCGTATCGGATATGATTTTCAATCTCGTGCCGACAAATACTATACATGTTGCGGAAAATGTTTATCCTATTCACCGCTTATTTATACTAAGCGGAATTATAGCCTTGTTTTGTTGGGCTTCGTCTGTGGTTGGAAAAAAAGACAAGACAATATCAAAATATAATGCCTCCTCTTTTGTCTTTTTGCTTTTTGCTCTACATCCTCTTGCAACACCTTACATATTCACTCCTCTGTTGGTAAAGATATTAGGTAAGGAAAATACTCCTCTTTTGTTGGCTTATTTTCTGCCCATAATACTAAGTATTTTGGTTACTTACCTGTTGTATCTACTTATGAATAAGTATTTTAAAGGATTGTTGTCTATTCTTGTCGGCAAAAGAACATAGTTTTTTTTGATACCAAAAAAAAATGAACAACTTTTGTATTGTTCGTTCCCATAAAAACCTGTAATCCTATATTATTACAGAACAAAAAAATATCTTTTTAATCGTCAAAGTACAAAAAAAGACTCCGTTAGAATCAAATACCAACTCAACATCATTATTTAATTCCACTTCATTGCGATTGTGTTTGTGTGATATACTCTCAATGTAGAAGTTAGGGAATGTGGTATTGATATAATTAACAATACCCTCTTTGATAAATGTCAAAAGAACTCCCGGAGGGAATTTACACTTCATGCCCGTCCAATCTCCTTTTTATCAAATTCTATCTAAGTACCGTCAGCAAGGAGTACTTCATATTCTTTATCAAACAAATCTTTGTCCGTGCAAACAGTCAAAATATCTTTGTCGGCAAAGTGTCGGTTGATAAACTCTTGACTTTTTTATGGCAGATTGGAAAATGAAATCTCCTTTTCGTCTTGTGATTCACAAGCAATTAGGGAAAAGGCCGCTAATATCGTAAGAACTAATTTTTTCCTCTTTTAACAATTTTATCGTTTGTGTAGATTGAAAGCGAAAGAATGTATTGTTTATTGTATTTTTATAGCATACAAAACATATATTTTTTATAAATAAAATTATTTACAATTATAGCAAACACCTCTTATAACAAAAGAAACGGAACGAATAGTAAAACCTTTCGGCAGATTTAAATCCTTTGGTTTCAACTCTTTAAGACAATAGGATTTTTGACATTTTTCGCAATAAAAATGCATGTGAGCATCCGTATTATCACAAAGTCCTTTTGCTTGACACAATTCATACATTTGCACGCCTCTCCCATTCTCAAAAGTATCTACAACGTCATTCTTGGCAAATAATTCCATAACCCTGTAAATACTTGATTTGTCCAAAGTTAACAATTCTCGCTCTATTTCCGTTAAACTCATCGGAGTATTTTTCTCTACCATAGTTTGCAAAACAAGTATTCTATTGGCAGTAGGTTTTATTCCTTTGTCTTTCAGTCTTTTGAGCAACTCTTCTTCCATAATATTTACGTATTGATTTGCAAAAATAGTGTTTTTTTTATGTCCGACAACAACTTTGCAACTTGGTTGCATAAAAATGATTGTACTTTTGTCTGGTAAAAACAAAAAAATAATCGCAATATGAAAAAAAAGATAATTAAAATTATTGTCTCCGCACTGCTTTTGATTTGTGCGACAATAATAGAAAAAAACATTCCTTTGGAGGTTTGGCAACTTTTGCTTATCTATCTTGTTCCCTACATTGTAGTAGGTTATAACGTTATAGCCGAAGCCGTAGAAGAGGCAACGAAAGGCAATTTTTTCAATGAAAATTTCCTTATGTGCATAGCAACAATCGGGGCATTGTGTATAGGTTTTTTGCCCGATACGCAAACGGAATTTACCGAAGCCGTCTTTGTTATGTTGTTTTTCCAAGTCGGAGAGGTTTTTGAGGGTTACGCAAGTGATAATTCCAAGAAAAGTATTGCCTCTTTGATGAATATCAGACCGGAGGTCGCATATCTTTGGGAAAACGATAGTATAAAAAGCGTTAGACCGGAGAAGGTAAAACCGAATTCCGTAATAATTATTCGTCCCGGAGAAAAAATTCCTTTGGATGGAGTAGTTATAGAGGGTAACTCTTCTTTGAATACTGTGGCTCTAACGGGAGAGAGTTTGCCAAAGGATGTAACCATAGAGGATGAGGTTGTTTCCGGTTGCATAAACATTTCCGGAGTTTTAAAGGTAAGAGTAACCAAAGAGTATGGCGATTCCACCGTAGCCAAAATTATCAATCTCGTAGAAAATTCTGCCAAAAACAAATCAAAAAGCGAAACCTTTATAAGACGTTTTGCCAAAGTCTATACCCCTATTGTTGTATTTTGTGCACTTGCTTTGGCTTTTATTCCTCCTTTGTTTTATCAAAGTTTTGCAACAAGTTTCCCTATTTGGCTCAATAGAGCATTAACTTTTTTGGTTGTTTCCTGTCCTTGTGCCTTGGTTATTTCCGTACCACTAACCTTTTTCGGAGGTATTGGCGGAGCATCCAAAAGGGGTATTCTTTTCAAAGGAGGTGCATACATGGAAACTTTGTCAAAGGCAACAACCATGTTATTTGATAAAACAGGCACTCTTACAAAAGGGCAATTTGAAGTAACGGCTGTTCATCCCGACAAAATAACGGAAAATCAACTTCTGCATTTGGCAGCACACGCTGAAAGATTCTCTACACACCCTATTGCAATATCTCTTAGAAACGCCTACCCTGACGAACACGATAATTGTTTGGTAGAAATAGAAAAAGAAATTGCAGGACAGGGTATTGTTGCCAAAATCAACGATAAAATAGTTGCGGTTGGAAATACAAAACTCATGGATTTTTTGAATATTCAATGGCATGATTGTCCCAAAACGGGCACAATTATCCACGTTGCAATAAATGACGAATATGCCGGACATATTGTTATTTCCGATAAAGTCAAAGAGGACTCCAAGTCTGCAATACGAGAATTAAAGGATCTGGGAGTAAAACGTTTGATTATGCTAACCGGGGACAAATTGTCCGTTGCACAAGCCGTTAGTAAGGAGTTGGAGATAAATGAATTTCATGCCGGTTTGCTACCGCAGGATAAGGTAGAAAAGGTTAAAGAAATTGTCGAACAAAATAAGAAAAACACAAACAAACAAAAAATTGCCTTTGTTGGTGACGGCATCAACGATGCTCCTGTTTTGGCTATGTCCGATGTAGGTATTGCTATGGGAGGCTTGGGCTCCGATGCCGCAATAGAAGCGGCGGATATTGTCCTTATGGACGACAAGCTCTCAAAGATAGGTACTGCCATAAAGATAGCTCGCAAGACTCTTAGTATAGCGAGCCAAAATGTTGTTTTCGCTATTTTCATAAAGGTTTTGGTTTTGATTCTGGCTTCTTTTGGTCTTGCTACAATGTGGATGGCAGTGTTTGCAGACGTTGGAGTAATGGTTCTTTGCGTTATTAATGCCACGCGAACACTCAGAATAAGGGCATAGTCATTTTTTATTAAAACGATATAAAAATAATCTCTGTTTTATAAAATCAATATATGATACAAACTTTTGTTTTATATAGAACCAAAATATAATAACACAAACCTTATATGCGTAGGAGGTTGTTCCTCCTACGCTTTTTTGTACTACCTCAAATTTCCCGACATAACAAACGTCCCCGCCCTCCCCTTTCCGTCCTTGTCAGCGAAAGCGAGGCAATCCAAAATGTTTTGTATTCTTCCGACATTGCTATTGTTTAAAGCAAATTTTGAACAAGATTTTTTGTTTGGTGTAGAAATGAGGATTGTCGCGTATCTCTTTTGTTTATGGTAATGTGAGCCAAATTAGTATGAGACTTGAACTAAAAATTAGCAAAGCTAAAATTAAATATGGGATATAAAAGGAGAGAGATTTCGATTTCGGATGATTTTTTATTTTTATATATATTTGTTTATCAGATATTTGTGT
>CAUTQY010000011.1:0-61440 GCA_963540815.1 uncultured Bacteroidales bacterium | reverse complement strand
TCATTACAAACCAACCAAATATTTTAACAACTTTTTTTTAACTTTTATAAAAATAAACACCAACCAACTGATAAACAATTAAATAAAAAAATCATCAATTAATACTTCCAATCTATAAAAACAGGAAACTTCTCTCTGCAATCGTTTAATTCTTGCTTATCTATGTTGTAATAATGTATAATGTTTTCATAATTGGTTTCTTCCGACAACAACTCACCCTTTGGATTTATTACACAACTGTCACCGGAGTAAAAAATATTACCTTCATCAAAACCCTGTCTGTTGGTAGCTATAACAAAGGCTTGATTTTCTATGGCACGGGATTTCAGCAAAGTAGTCCATTGTTCTTTGCGACAAGAAGGCCACGAAGCAACGTAAAGAAGTATATCGTAAAGAAAATTATTATTCTTGTATGCGTTTTGACTACAAGAAGGAAAACGCAAATCGTAACAAGTAAGCAATTTTATTTTATAATCTTTGTATTCCGCTATTACATTTATTTCTTTACCACGATTAAATAATTGTGCTTCCAAAGAAAGAGAAAACAAATGTATTTTATCATAAAAACACTCTGAACTCTCGGTTATAAAATAATGTCTGTTGTAATACTTTCCATTCTCCTCTATAAGTAGACTACCGTCTATAGCTATACCTGTCCTTTGTGCAAAACCTCTCATGAGATTCAATCCCTTTTCCTTGCTTTCCTTTGCAAGAGAAATATCCGAGACAAAACCGGTAAGAAACATTTCCGGCAAAACAACCAAATCCGTATCCGCTTCTATCTTACTTAAAAGAACACCTATATATTGAAGATTCAATCCTATATCAAAATCTTTAATTTCCGTTTGTATTAAGGCTATTTTCATAATTTATGGGATTTTGTTTTTGCAAAGTTACATCAAATATATTTTCGTTTCTCTTTGCATGTTATGCAAGTTGTTTGTGTTTGGTTGAATGAAAAGTTTTTACTATCTTTGCAAAAACAATCAATAACTAATTAATAAAAAATTTACAGAAAAAATGAAGAGAATAACACTTTTGTTACTCGTTTTTTTGTTTGCCTTTTCTTCGTTGGTTAAGGCGGACGAGGGTATGTGGCTGTTAATGTATTTGGACAAACAGACCTATAAAGATATGAAAGATAAGGGGCTAAAACTCTCACCCAAACAAATTTATGATATAAACAAAGCCTCTTTAAAAGACGCCATTATTCAGTTTGGTAGAGGCTGCACGGGAGAAATTGTCTCCAATCAGGGCTTAATACTTACCAATCATCATTGTGGTTACTCTTGGATTCAGTCGCATTCTACCATAGACCACGATTATCTTTCCAACGGTTTTTGGGCTTATAACAAAAGTGAGGAATTACCTAACCCCGGACTTACTGCCAAATTTTTTGTACGGATGGAAGATGTGACCGACAAGGTCTTAAATGGTGTGTCTGACAACTCTACCGAAAACGAAAGACAAGAAATAGTAATAAAAAACTCAAAAAAAGTTGTGGAATGCGCCACGCAAGGCACAACTTACAACGCCGAGGTTGCCTCTATGTTTAACGGCAATCAATACATACTTTTCGTTTATGAAATATATAAAGATGTTCGTTTGGTAGGCGCTCCGCCTCAATCAATAGGCAAATTCGGTTCCGATACGGACAACTGGATGTGGCCGAGACATACCGGGGATTTTTCCGTTTTCAGAGTTTATACGGACAAAAACGGCAAACCGGCAGAGTACTCCAAAGACAATATTCCGATGAAACCAAAACATTATTTGCCCATATCTCTCCAGGGAATAAAGGATAATGATTTTACTATGGTAATGGGATATCCCGGCACTACGGACAGATTTTTACCTTCCGCCGGAGTAAAGCAAGCTATAGATATTTACAACCCGTCTGTGGTAACGGCACGAGAGGCTCTCAGAAATGTTATGATACAAGATATGAAAACCGATCCAGAAGTGAGAATACAATACTCTGCAAAATTTGCCACTCTTTCCAATTATTGGAAGTTTTACATAGGACAAACTCAATGTTTGAATCGTCTTAATGTGTATGGTTCAAAATTGGAACTGGAAAATCGTTTCGCTTCTTGGATAAAGGCAGACAAAACCGGCAAAAGACAAGAACTATATGACAATGTTTTGGATAATATTCAGAACTACTACAACAAAAACGGAGAGTATGATTATTTGAGAGTTTATACCAATGAGGCAATATTCAGAGGTGCAAGCATATTTAGTATTGCACTGAGATTGGAGAGTGTGGAAAACATTATAAAGTCTAATAATGATAATGACAAACAAAATTTAATAAAAGAATGGGAAGATTATCTTACAGGAGTTTTCAAAGATTATAATACTCTTACGGAAGAGAAACTTATGGCTGCAGGTTTGGATGTCTATTTTAGAAATGTACCTATGACTTTGCAAAGTCCTGAGTTTTTGAATTACGCTTTCAAATATGGGTATAATTTCACTTTGATTGCCAACGATATATTTTCTACTTCCAACCTAACAAGTAAAGATAAAATTATTCAACTGTTGAAAGATAAAGACTGGTCATTAATACAAAACGACCCGGCTTATGTTCTTACAAAACAGATAGTTGATAATTTGCGTTCGAAAATGAAAGATATTCAACCAGACAGAGAGGTTCTTGCAAAAGCAAATTGTTTGTTTGTAAAAGGACTAATGGAAATGGACACAGACAAACACTTTGCTCCGAATGCCAATTCTACTATTCGCTATACATACGGACAAATAAAAAGTTATTCTCCGAAAGATGGGGTTACCTACAATTATTATACAACTCTTGATGGTGTAATGGACAAGGAAGATAATTCTTCTTGGGAATTTACCGTACCGGCAAAACTTCGTCAATTATATGAAGCCAAAGACTATGGGCAATATGGAGTTAACGGCACTGTTCCCGTATGTTTCCTTAGCAACTTGGATATTACCGGAGGTAACTCTGGCTCGCCTACCTTGAATGCAAAAGGAGAGTTGATAGGTTTGGCTTTTGACGGCAACTGGGAAGCAATGAGTGGTAACATAGCCTTTAACCCCGATTTGCAAAGATGTATTTCCGTAGATATTCGTTATGTTTTGTTCATTATAGATAAGTTTGCCGGCGCAAAAAATCTTATTAACGAAATGAAAATTGTAAAATAAATTAACACACATTATTATAGTGCGACATCGGTTTAATTTTTTTTAAATTTTAAACCGATGTCGCATTGTTTTATTAGGAAGGTATTTTAAAAATATCGGTAAATTTTATATGGGGTAAAAAAAATATACTATCTTTGCAAAACTATTTTTGTAAAAAGTAATAACTAAAAAAATATTGAGACATATATGAAATTAATCAAACTTGCTTCCGTTACAAAGAAACTTTGCATAGGTGCTTTGGGAGCTTTCCTATTGATATTTTTGCCGTTTCATATGGGCATGAACCTATGTATACTAAGAGAAGACGGTGGAGAATGGTACAGAAATGTTTGTCATTTTATGGGAACCAATTACATTGTTAAGGTTTTTGAGATAATCCTTTTGGCTTGTATTGCTCTGCACATAGTGGTAACTCTTATTGTTACTTTGGAAAATTATTTGGCACGTCCCGTACGTTATACCGTTGCCAACAAATCCAAAACAGGCACGGGAAGTAAGTATATGGCTATCACCGGTGCAATACTTTTGGTTTTTCTTGTAATACACTTTGTTGATTTCTATTTTGCAAAAACAGGATTGGTTGAGGGAAAATATGTTGTTAAGACGGAAAAGGTAGGTAAATACTATCAAGAAAGGTACATGGAAATACAAACTAAGTTACAAGACAGAATGGAGAAAGGACAAGTAAAACAGGACAACATACAGTCAACGCCGGAGTGGGTAGAACTCATGGCTTTGCAATCAAGTCAAATGAATTTGCAAAGTTTATCACAAGAAAAAGCATCTTTGGATGGAAAATACTTTGTCAATCTAAGCAAAAAAGATATCGAAAATAATTTTGTAAAAGATTTCAAAGAATACGAACCTGACTTTTATAACATGGCAAAGGATAAATTCAAAGCCCCTTTATATGTTTTGATATACCTTTTGGCTTTCATTGTGTTAGCAGTACACCTTTACCATGGAGTCGCTTCGGTTTTCCAAACCTACGGATTGAATGTTAAAAAATATACCAAAGCAATAGATTACTTAGCCTTGGCGTATGCAATAGTGATACCTATAGGTTTTACAATCGTACCTTTGATAGGTTATTTCAAATAGTATTTATAATTTTTCACTTAAATAAAGGCGAACAGGAAAGAAATTTTCGAATTTCTTTCTTGTTCGCCTTTATTCGTTAAATAATCTATTTCCATATAGCCCGATTTCTCCATATTATTTTTTTGTTCTACCTTTGCAGAAGTCCAAAATCAAAAGAAACTTTTATGAATAGTATTTTCATAGTTCTACCCATTCTTTGTATTTTGATGTTTGAGCTAGGATTAAATCTTAAAATACAGGATTTTGCATTGATTTTTAAGAAACCCAAAGCCGTTATTGTAGGTTTGTTAGGGCAAGTTATTCTATTGCCTTTGGTTGCCTTTGCAATCTGTAAAATATTTGGAGTCGGCGGAGAGTTTTTTATTGGCATTATACTTATTGCTTGTTGCCCGGGTGGTTCATCCTCCAATGCTTTTTCTCTTTTAGCCAAAGGAGATGTGGCTCTAAGTGTCTCTCTTACTGCCCTCAGTAGTGTTATAACTCTTTTTACCCTTCCTTTTATAATGGAATTGGTGACCATATCCGAAGGAGAAGGTATGGGAATAACTCTACCGATTAAAAACCTTCTTATACAAAACCTTTTACTTATGTTTTTGCCTATTTTTATAGGAATATTTATTAATTATAAAAAACAATCTTTAGCTCAAAAAATAGAAAAAGTTTTATCCAAACTTGCCTTTCCTTTGCTTATGCTGTTGGCTCTTGTGTTTTTTATACAAAACCACAAAGTAATTTTTGATAATTTCGTTTATCTTGGTGTTTGTGTTGTATCTTTGTTACTTACCGTGGTTGTTTTATCATATTTTATGGCCAAAGTGTTTGCTCTCAACAAGAAAGAAAAACGCACCATTGTTATAGAGGTAGGAATGCAAAACGCCGCTCAGGCTATCGCCGTTGCTTCCTCACCTTTTATTTTTAATAATTCTGCCATTGCCACCCCTGCCATAGTTTATGCTCTGTTTATGAATGTGGTTTTGTTAATTTTCGTAGGTATTATCAAATATGGAAATAATGATTAAGGATATCTTGCCTGAGTTTTCGCTTGGCCTATCACCTATGGACGAAATCACAACTTTTGCTTACCGTGATTTATGCAAAAGTTACGGAGCGGATGTTTTATTCACAGAATTTGTTTGTTCGGATGCGTTAATAAGGGATGTCGAAAAGACTTACAAAAAAATAAATTTCACTCCGCGACAAAGACCTTTGGCAATACAAATATTCGGTGCCGAAGAAAAAACACTTGTACATGCGGCACAAAAAGTAGAAGAACTTAAACCTGATTGGATAGATATCAACTGGGGTTGTCCTATGAAAAAAGTAGCCGGCAAAGGGGCAGGTAGTGGTATTTTGCAAGATATTCCCAAGATGATAAAACTAACAAAAGCGGTTGCGGATAGTGTTAAACTCCCTGTAAGTGTAAAAACACGTTTGGGTTATGATGAAAATCACAAAGTTATAGCGGAGTTAGCAGAAAGGTTGCAAGATGTGGGTGTGCAACTTATAAGCATACATGGTAGGACAAAAACACAAATGTATAATGGGGAGGCGGATTGGACACTAATAGCAAAAACTAAGGAAAACCCAAGATTGCATATTCCCGTTTTTGGCAATGGGGATATAAATAGCGTGGACAAATTTTGGGAGTACAAACAAAGATATTCTTTGGACGGAATACTTGTAGGCAGACACGCAATAGGAAATCCCTTTTTCTTTCTGCAATGCAAACAGAAAATGAAAGGTGAGGAAATTTTTCAACCCACTTTGAACGAAAAAGTTGATATATGCAAAAAACATCTGGTTCTTGCCATAGAGGAGCAGGGTGAGGAAAGGGCATGTATTACTATGAGAAAATTTTATCCGCGATATTTTTCAGGTGTGAAAAATTTTAAAACTCTCAAACTTCAACTTCTGACAAGTACCAACAAACAACAAGTTACTTCTCTATTGGAACAAATGAAACATTTGTAATATAAGGGAATAGAATATTCTGCATAAATTTTTATACTCCTTCTTGTATAAAAGTAAGGCTTGCAACTTTCCATAAAATTCTAAACAAACATCTCTGTATTTATCTGTTACAATACCTTGTAATACATTCTCATTATTATTGCAAACTTTTATATATAAAACAATAGCAATACGTAATTACCTTACAAAGTAAAACAAAAAAAAGTATGTAGTCAATTAAGAATCGCGTCATTGCTAGCGAAAAGCGAAGCAATCCATAAAATAAATCGATGTGTCCGGATTGCTTCACTACGCTCGCAATGACGGACGCGGAGAACGTTAATATTATTGTCTGCATTGCTTGTTTGTTCTATCATACCTCCGCTATACTATCAAAATCATTAATAATAGCACACCTATCTTTGACAAAGTCTCTTACCTATTTTAATGGGTTTCTCAGCGTTGTCCTGCGATTTCTTTTCACTCTGATTAAACTTTGCAAAGTTCTCGGTAGTATAGTCCATTATCTCGTCCGTAACAAAGATAATCGCGGGTGCTTCATACCCTTAACGTCCTTTTCCGTAAAGCCGTATTGCTCGGCATTCTCCTCCAAATAGTCCAAATAATCAACGTCCGTGTTCTGCTCTGTCGCTAACTGACCGCTCATTGTCCTATCATTACGCGACAATAATACCCCGTTCTTATCAACTACCGGCATATACGAAACATCCCTGCCATCCTCTCTCGTAGGGAAATTTTCACTCTGTGAAAAACTGCGTTTGGCATCGTGGCTCGCAGTCACTCCATGTGCCTATATAGGTACATATCTGCCCTTTATCTTCTCTCCGTTTGGTAGTATCTTGCTTGCCTTGCGACCATCCTCGCGATGAGTGTTGTTAAATTTCTCTCTTAATATGCACAAACTTTGTAGTTGCTCTATATCTACCCCCGACTCGCCCTTGTATGTAAAAGGTGGTGCTTCTGCCCCTTTTATCGCATCTCAATAATCACTGCAAAATATCACTTCTTCGTCTACATTTGCCTTACCTCCTAAAAATTTAAAACCCTTATCATCATAACCAACATCCTCTATTATAAGTGTCTGCAAATCTCCGTTCTCCTCCCATTCTATAACATCTCCAACATCCAACTTCTTTGCATCTATGTTCTTATTGTAGGTCTTGCCAATTGCCAAAGGAGACCGCTCATCGTTTTCTTGGGCAATTTCCAAAATCGTACTATCTTCGCCAACGGAAGTGGTTATTTGGGTAGAGTTCCCGCTAATAAAATTATCGTTCTTGTTGGGGTTCCTAACTCCGGTACTTTCAACGGTAGAAGTACTCTAATTCGCGGGTAGAGAGCAAACAATCACTTTATTCTTTGAAATACCCTTTACGAAATACCACCACACTATTTATAGCCCGATAATTGCCGTCTTTTAATAACTCAACATATAGAGTTTTGTTATTCTCGTCCCGTATCTCCAAAAGATAAGTCCTATTGCCGTTTCTTATATTACCCTCTTTGATAGTTGTATAGTTTTTTGCGACCTTCTCTATAAACTCCTCAACAGAATTATAACCCGCTTGTTTAATCTGCTACTTGTCTTCTGCCTCTATATGTTACAAGCCATACCCAACATTCCTGCCATCTTTAGTAGTATTGTTAAAAACCCTCACTCAATTTTATAGGAGCAGCAGACAAACCTTCCTTATCTCCGGTTATTTCTCCAAAAGTCGTCGTGCCGTCTGACGACCTAACAAAAGGAATACCGTTATTGTCCAACTCCTAATCTCGTTCTTGCTCTGTCTGCTCGTTTATATTTCCCACAACATCCAACTCGCCTAATGTGTCGTTTATACGCGACGTCGCCTTGTCCTCAAAAGTTATCTCCATCATGCTATCGTCAAACTTGTCAGATACGATGAGAGAAGTAAACAATAAATAAGTGAATAGCAAACACTATTCACTTATTTATATTTATAAAAATACGATATTTAATTATCTGCGTCTTTGATTCTTGGCTCTTTCTTCCATAAGTTTACGATTCTGTTTTTCAAGATTTTCCATACGTTGTTGCCATTTGGATTTTTTCATAGGTTTTTTGGCATTTTGTTGCAAACGAGCCAGAACTTTCTTTTCATCTATGGTTTTTCTAATGATATACATTTGTAAAACGGAAATCAACAGAGAAATCAAATAATAATAGTTCAACGCGGCAGAAAAATTATTCAAAATAAATAACATAAATATAGGCATACCGTACATCATAAACTTCATGCCCGGCATGGCATTGTTTTGTGCCTGTTGATTCATTGTCATTTTCGTATATAGAAGTTGCGCCACCGTCATTAGAAGGCAAAACAAAGAAATATGATTGCCGTAGAACGGAATATTGAAAGGCAAATCCAAAATACTATCATACGTAGAAAGGTCATCTGCCCAAAGAAAAGACTGCTGCCTTAATTCCACGGAAGAAGGGAAGAATCTAAACATGGCAACAAGAATAGGGAACTGCAACAACATAGGCAAACAACCTGACATAGGATTAATACCTGCGCGT
Source organism: uncultured Bacteroidales bacterium (assembly GCA_963540815.1). Classification (GTDB taxonomy): domain Bacteria; phylum Bacteroidota; class Bacteroidia; order Bacteroidales; family P3; genus Scybalousia_A. The sequence continues at coordinate 52,652 of CAUTQY010000011.1, read as the reverse complement.
CTGTAAAGTTGCATTGTTGCTTGTTGCTTTTGCATGGCTTGGTCTTGCTTAGGGTATTTTTCATTGATTTTTTGTATTTCCGGTTGCAAAACCTTCATTTTTGCCGTGGAAGAAAAAGATTTGTAAGCCAAGGGGAATAAAACTATTTTTACCAAAAGGGTAAGTATGAGAATTATCAATCCCATGTGTAAATTGAATCCCTGTAAGAAGTCAAAGACCGGAATTATCACAAATCTATTAACCCATTGCAAAAGGAAAAATCCCCAGCCCAAAGGTATGGTCTTTTCCAAATCTATGTCCAAATTTTTAAAGATTTTGTATTTGTTGGGACCAAAGAAAAAATTCATATCATACTCCGTATAAGCCTTATCATCGGAATATTTGAAATCTACCAAAGAGCGCATATTTCTGACATTGTTGACCGAGGTATCCGTTCTTGTAACCATAATGGCAGAGTTAAAGTCGGTGTTGGTATTTTTTGCAATAAGTACGGTGGAAAAAAATTGTTGTTTGTAGGATATCCATCTGATAGGAATACTGCTACTCTCGGTCACAGAATCGTCTCTGCCTTGTTCTTTAAGGTTTTCTACCTCATCGTCCAACATATAGTAAATGGAAGAATTTTGTGTCTCTATTTTTTTATCTTTTTCCTTTAAACACAGAGGAGAATTCCATTCAAATTCCAAATTTCCGTCATCACTGATAATATCTTGCATATTGTTAAGGACTATCTTATATCCCAAGCGGTAGTCATCTCCTCTTAGAGTATAGCGATATTCCAAATATTGTTTTTGATTTTTAAGATAGTCACTCTCCGATATATTCAAACTGTCCGGTTTGTTAGGTATAAGACGAAAAGAAACAATTAAAGAATCTTTACCTCTGACTTTTAACGGAGTATTCTCTTTATAGGGTTTGTTGTTTACAAAAACTTTGAAAGATAAATTTTCCGTATTTACAACAGTAGAACCCAGAGTAAGATGCAAGCCGTATTTATTACCCCCTTCGGTGAAAAATTTTATATTGTGTTTTTTGTCATAAGTAGTGTAACCTTTTAGGGTTACTTGTGAAATCATTCCGCCCTTGGTAGAAATATCAGCCTTTAAAACATCGTTTTCCAAAACAACTGTTTTGTTTTCTTTGTTTGCACAAGAAGAAAAAACGGAGTATTTTCCTTTTATTATTTCATTAAGTTCTATTCTTGCGGAGTCGTTTTCGTTGGCCATGTTACGTAAAGAATCAATAACTGCGTCCTCTCTGTTTGTAAAGTTCGCAACATCCTTTCTTATTTTGTTTTCTGTTTGCTTATTAACTCTTGCTATGGAATCTTGGTGTTGTTTTTGTGCCTGCCTCTCTTGCTCGCTTGGTCTGTTCAAAAGACTGAATACCACAAAGACCAGACATATTAACACTAAGCCTATTATAGATTTTTTATCCATTAGTATGATTTTTTATTTTTTTGAGTTGCAAAGGTAGTGTTTTTTCTTGTAACTCATATTACGTAGGAGTAATTTTTATAGGCTTGAACATCAGTATTGTTCGTTATCATTGGGAAAGTTGCCCGATTTTACGTCGGCCGAGTATTGTTTTATGGCCGAGCGTATCTCATCTCCCAAAGACATATATCTTCTAAGAAAACGAGGAGAAAAATCTTGAGTAATACCAAGCATATCGTGCAAAACAAGTACCTGACCGTCGGTATATTTTCCCGCTCCTATTCCTATGGTAGGTATGGTTAATCTTTCCGAAATGGTTTTTGCCAACAGAGCAGGTATTTTTTCCAAAACTATTGCAAAACAGCCTGCCTCCTCCAACGCTTTTGCATCACTAATGATTTTTTTTGCCTCTTCTTCTTTGGTCGCTCTAACGCTGTAGGTTCCAAACTTGTTAATACTTTGAGGTGTTAGACCCAAATGTCCCATAACAGGTATGCCGGCCGAAAGTATTCTGTTTATACTTTCCAATATTTCTTGTCCGCCCTCCAATTTTATGGCATTTGCAGCAGTTTCTTTCATTATCCTTATGGCAGAAGACAGAGCCATTTTGCTATTACCTTGGTAGGAGCCAAAAGGCAAATCCACTACAACCATGGCCCTTGAAACCCCTCTAACTACAGATGTTGCATGATAAATCATTTCGTCCAGAGTGATAGGCAAAGTGGTTTCGTAACCCGCCATAACATTCGCCGCACTGTCTCCCACAAGAATAACATCTATGTCGGAGTCGTCCACAAGTTTTGCCATAGAATAATCGTAAGCGGTTACCATGGATATTTTTTCTTTTTTCAAAGTCATGTTACCTAAGGTATGTACGGTAACCTTCTTTAATGTATCTCGTTTTGCTATGGACATAATTTGTTCCTTAGATTAAAAATAGGTTGCAAAAGTATAAATTTTTAATAAACTATAAGTCTTATGGTATTAAATATTTGTTTATACATATTTTTGTATTTTTGCACCCAACAATAAAAAACGCAAAAAATGTATGAATATTTAAAAGGAAAATTTCCCCTTGTTACACCTTCTTTTATCGTAGTAGATTGCAACGGCGTAGGGTATAAAGCGGAGATAAGTTTGTCTTCTTATTCCCAAATAAAGAATAGTACGGAGGGTAAAATTTTTGTTCACTATGTAGTAAGGGAGGATGCTCAAATCTTGTATGGCTTTGTAGAAGAAAAAGAAAGAGATTTGTTTAGGTATCTTATCGGAGTAAGCGGGATAGGACCGAATACCGCACGAATGATGCTTTCGTCTTTGAATGTGGACGAAATAGTTAAAGCCATAGTCTCAGAGGATACCCAAACAATAAACTCCATAAAAGGAATAGGAAACAAGACTGCTCAAAGAATTATAGTAGACCTTAAAGATAAATTGCAAAAATGGAATTATTCTTCTGAAATTGCAGACATTGAAAGTGTTGAAAACAATAAAAACAGAGAGCAAGCGTTACTAGCATTGCAGACTTTAGGTTTCAATAAAGTTATAGTGGAAAAAACATTGGATAAGATTTTAAAAGAAGACACTCAAATAACCGTAGAAAATTTGATAAAACAAGCCCTTAAAAGATTATAACCGCTCTGAATGACGAAAAAAAAGTGTCCTATATTATTACCGTTATTGTTTGTCTCTGTCTGTTTGGAAGTGTTTGCCTCCGGTGTAGTGCCTTCCGTTACGGATACTCTCCATTTTCCTATCAAAGAAAATACAAAAAGTCCTTTGTATTTGAATGAACCTCAGAATGTAACCACTTCTGTGGAGTACGACCCCGCAAACAATGAATATTTGGAAATCAAAAGGGTAGGAAATACGATAATAGACACGAGAAAACTTTCCTTTGACGAATACCAAAAATACGATTTGGACAAAATGATAGACTCTTATTGGAAAAACAAAGCCGGGAGCGTTACTTTGTTGCAAAGCGAAGAGGGTTTGTCTTCATTGATACCTACACTCAAAATAAATAGTGAGTGGATGGATAGAATATTCGGCGGACAAGATATAGATATAAGACTTTCGGGCGGAGTGGATTTGAAATTTGCCATTGTAAACAATAAAAACGAAAACCTTTCTTTGAATGAAAATGCAAGAAGTGTAACTCGTTTTGATTTTGACGAGGATTTGCAATTCAATGCTTTGGCACAAATAGGTACTGCAGTAAATTTTACATTCAATTATAATAGCGGTGCTACTTTTGATTTTGAAAAGGAACTTTTAAAATTTAAATACGAAGGCAAGGAAGACGATATCCTTCAACTTTTGGAAGCGGGTAACGTATCTTTTGCCTTGCCGACAACACTTATAACCGGAGTGCAAAATCTGTTTGGCGTAAAAACAAGGTTAAAGTTCGGTGATTTGCTTTTGGACGTATTGGCTTCCCAACAAAAAAGCGAAAGTCAAACAATAACGGTACAAAACGGTGCTCAAACTCAAGAATTTAATTTTAAGGCTGACGAATACGACGAAAATAAACACTTTTTTCTATCTCAATATTTCTATAATAATTACAACAAGGCAATGACTACGTTTCCAATAATAAACGGTAACATTGTAATAACCAAAATAGAGGTATGGAAAACCAATATAGGAAGTGCGGTAAATAATAATAGGAACATAGTTGCCTTTTCGGATTTGGGAGAAAAAAATCCATACTGCACTATTCCTAACTTTAGCAACCCCTATGGGTCAGACCTGCCGGATAATGAACTTTCCAATGATTTGTTATTTGTGGTTAATCCTTCTTTACTCAGAAATATTAACACAGTGGGTAATACTCTGCAGGGAATGGGATTTGTTTCCGGACAGGACTACGAAAAAGTGGAAAGCGCAAGAAAACTATCCGAAAGCGAATATACTTTTAACTCTCAACTCGGTTTTATCTCCTTGAATCAATCTTTATCCAACGATCAAGTTTTGGCTGTTGCTTTTCAGTACCAAATAGTCGGGGATACAACGGTTTACCAGGTAGGAGAATTTTCCGATGAAGGTATTACCGACCCTAATGCTTTGATAGTTAAACTTTTGAAATCCTCTTCTTTGAATGTAAGAAACCCTATTTGGAAGTTGATGATGAAAAACGTCTATTGGATAGGCTCTTCTCAACTTACCTCGGAGGATTTCCGTTTAAATATTATGTATATTGGAGATGAGGAAGGTATAGAAACAGGTTATTTTACAGAGGGTCCTTTGGCTTCAATTCCTTTGTTACAAGTATTCGGCTTGGATAGAATGGATACGCGACAAAATATGTATCCGGACGGAGTATTTGACTATGTGGAGGTAACTTCTTCTTCGGCAGGACTTGTAAACTCTTCTCGCGGTTTGGTTTATTTTCCTTATGTGGAACCTTTCGGCAAAGACTTAAGGGAAATGCTAAATGATGAGGAATATGCCAACAAATATTGTTTTGATTCCCTTTATACCCTAACGCGTTCTCAGGCACAACAGTATACGGAAAAAAACAAATATTATTTGGAAGGAAGATATCGTTCTTCGTCTTCGGGCGGAGAAATAAGTTTGGGCGCGGTAAATGTGCCGCAAGGAAGTGTAACCGTTATGGCAGGAGGAATACAGTTGCAAGAGGGAGTAGATTACACTGTGGATTATGCAATGGGACGAGTAAAAATAATTAACGGAGCCTATCTTTCTTCCGGTACTCCCATAACCGTTTCAACGGAAAGCAACTCCACTTTTTCCATGACGACCAAATGGATGTTGGGGCTTAGAGGCACTTATACCGTATCGCCCGAGTTGTCTTTGGGAGCAACGTTTATGCATCTGCACGAATCACCTATCACTCAAAAAGTAAATTACGGCGAAGAACCCATAAGCAATAGCCTTTTGGGTTTCGATTTGCATTTTACCAAGCAATTGCCCTTTATTACAAAAATAATGGATTGGTTGCCGTTTTACAGCACAAATACTCCTTCTACTTTAAGTTTTGAAGGAGAGATTGCACAATTTATTCCCGGCAACTCCTCGGCAATAGGTTCCTCGGGAACGGCATATATAGATGATTTTGAAACAAGTAAGAGAAGTTACGACCTCAGGGCTGTGAATGCATGGTTTTGGGCCTCTACGCCACAAGACTATGATGCTCCCAACAGTCTTTTTCCCGAGACGTTCAAAAACTCCGGTCTTGCATATGGATTTAATAGAGCAAAGATAGCATGGTATTCCATAGATGATAATTTTTATAACGGAGCGGCTCCAAGCAATATTACCAATGAAGACAGAAGCAAGCCGTACGCAAGGGAGATTTTGGAATCTGAGGTTTATCCCAACAAAGAATTGGTGCAAGGTCAAAGAAATAATATTCACGAATTTAATATTGCTTTTTATCCGGAGGAAAGAGGGCCTTATAACTATGATACGCTTTCCCCATGGTCGCGGGGATTAAATGCCGAAGGAGACCTTAATAATCCGGAAACTCGTTGGGGTGGTATAATGAGGAAGTTGGACGCAACGGATTTTGAGTCTGCAAACATAGAGTCCATAGATTTTTGGTTAATGGACCCGTTTATAGAAGAGCCTAACAGTGAGGGAGGAAAACTTTATTTCAACCTTGGTGATATTTCCGAGGATATACTTAGAGACGGAAGGAAAGGTTATGAGAACGGATTGCCAACCTCTGCCGTCGTTGAAAATGTGGATACCACTATATGGGGACGAGTACCAAAATTGCAAGTTGTAGTCAATGCTTTTTCAAATGAGGATAATTCGCGTCAATATCAAGACATAGGGTACGATGGTCTGAACTCTTTGGACGAACAGAGTTTTTTTGCTCAATTTCTCTATGCAAACGAAAATCAGGTAAGTGCGGAAGGGTATCAAAAATTATTAGACGACCCCTCAGCCGATGATTTTATGTATTTTCGTTCAAACGAATACGACAGAAACAATGTAAAGATAACGGACAGATACAAGCGATACAACAATCCGGAGGGTAACTCTTCCATAACAACATCGGGCGAGTCTCAACAAGCCACGTCTTTGCCCAACGTAGAGGATATCAATCAGGATAATACTCTTTCGGAAGCGGAAAATTATTATGAATACGAGATATTGTTGGACCCGGCTCATATGAATGTTGGGGAAAACTACATAGATGACATACAGGAGGCTTATAATGTTTCTTTGGCTAACGGAAATACGACAAACTGCAAGTGGTACCATTTCAAAATACCCATTAGAGAGCCAAACAGAAAAGTAGGAAACATAGAGGGATATCAGAGTATAAGATTTATGCGTACATTCCTTAGAGGATTCAAAAACCCTGTTATTCTGCGATTTGCTTCCTTTGAGTTGGTTAGTGCCGAATGGAGAAAATATGACGGCAACCTTCTTTCATTAGGACAAATACCAACGGGAACACAGTCGGAAAATACCACTCTAACCATAGGTACGGTAAATATAGAAGAAAACGGCAGACGCTCCCCCGTAGGTTATTGTTTGCCTCCGGGTATAGAAAGAGAAAAACAATATTCCACCACAAGTTACATACAGCAAAACGAACAATCTTTGTCTATGAAGGTTACCAACCTTGCGGACGGAGACGCACGTGCCACATACAAAACTATGGATTACGACATGAGGCAATACAACAAATTAAAAATGTTTGTCCATGCTGAAAAAGTCAATGAATTTGACGATTACAAAGACGGAGAAGCTTCTTTGTTCATACGTTTGGGTACGGATTTTACCTCCAATTATTACGAATACGAAATGCCTTTGACTTTTACCCCTTGGTATACCTCTATGTTAGAGGACAAACTTGTATGGCCGGAGACCAATAACATAGAAATAGAATTGGATTCCATAGTAAAAGTAAAAACAAACCGAAATGCTTTGATAAGAAGCGGTAACACAAACTATTCTACAAGCGTTCCTTATGTTGAATATATTAATGACAGAAAAATAACCGTCATAGGCTCTCCGAACATAGCAAATGTTAAGGTTGTAATGATGGGGATTAGAAACCCTAAGAAACAAAGTATTTACGATGAGGACGATATGTTGCCCAAAAGTGTTGAAGTATGGGTAAATGAGTTACGTTTAACGGACTTTGATAAAACTAAGGGTTGGGCGGTAAGAGGTATGATGAGGACAAATCTTGCCGACTTGGGGGATTTGGCTTTGAGCGGCTCCTATAAATCGGCGGGATTTGGTACAATAGAACAAACCGTTTCCACTATATCTCAGGATAATGTCTATACATTAGACGTGGCTACCAATTTGGAGTTGGGTAAGTTTTTTTCCGACAGATTTGGAATTAGGTTGCCTTTCCATTTTGATTATTCCAAAACGGTTAGCAATCCGAGATACAACTCCTTGGACCCGGATGTATTTCTAAAACAGGACTTGCTTTCGTACAGAACCGAAAAAGAAAGAGATTCCATACGTCATATGGTACAGGATTATACGGCCATAACCAATTTTTCTCTTATGAATATAAGAAAGGAAAGGATGGGTTCGTCCAACAAACGACATTTTTTTGATATTGAGAATTTCAACCTATCATATTCTTACACTCGTAATTATAGCAGAAATGTAGACGTAGCCTATGATGAAAGAACTCAGAATCGTCTAACCCTAAACTATCAATATGATATACAACAAAAGGGATGGAAACCTTTTAACAAAGTTGCCATTTTTGGAAATAGAACTTTTGCCATAATAAGAGACCTTACCATAAATCTCAAACCCAAGAACATTACTTTCAGGAGTGATATGTTAAAGGATTTTCAAGAAAGTATGTTACGTTCCAAATCTCAAGGTCTTGTTATTATGGAGCCTACTTTTTATCAAAATTTTTATTGGAATAGGGAATACGGCTTAAAATGGGACTTTACTTCCAATCTGCGCATGGATTATTCCGCAACAATGAATGCCCTAATAGAAGAGCCACGCGGAAGATTGGACACTCCGTCCAAAAAAGACAGCGTTTGGAATTCTATAAAGGATTTGGGTAAAGCGCAGCAGTTTCATCAACAACTGCAATTGAATTATAACATACCTATAAATAAAATACCTCTGTTTTCTTGGTTACGACTTACAACCTCTTATACGGGACAATATACTTTTCAGTCTTCCACAGAGGCAACAAAAAATTTGGGCAATACAATAGAAAACAATCGCAGAATAAATGCCACCGCCAATGCCAATTTTGCAACCGTGTACAGCAAAGTGCCTTTTATCAAAAAGGCTTACGAGGCAAGAGATAAGAACAAAAAAGATATGAGGTCCTCCGTGCCGCGTGCTCCGGTGAGAAAAGATGCTAACAAGCAAAATACCTCCGACTCCTTATCGGATTCCACCAAGACTTTTTGGCTAAAGGATGTTATGTATTTTTCCGTAAGATTGCTCACAAGTATAAAATCCGTCAATGTTACATACGGATTGAATAACGGTATTTATGTTCCGGGATTTATGCCGCGAGCAAAATACTTTGGTATGCAACCGAATGACAACTGGGCACCGGGTGTGGGTTTTGTTTTCGGTTCTCAAAAAAATATAATGCCCACAGCAATTCGCAGAGGTTGGCTTTCAACGGATACTATGCTTAACGCCGCTTATCTCTCAAAGATGTCTCGCACAATAAACGCTCAGGTGAAGATGGAGCCCGTAAAAGACTTTAACATAGATTTGACTTTCAAACGTAGCGAAAGCGAACAATATTCTGCCTATTACAAATATAATCAATTGGAGAGTAGAGTTGTAGGACCTACTTCCCCTTATCGCAACGGCACGTATTCCATTACCTTTTTTGCTTTGGGTACTTTGTTCAAAGGTATGGACAAGAATAATGTAAGTAGTACTTTTGAAGAATTTTTGTCCAATCGTTCCACTATTGCTGGCAGATTGGCTCAAGAAAACAGACGTCACAATCCTGACTATACGGCAACAGAGGTTTTGGACACTATTAACGGCAATTATTATCCCGACGGTTACGGCTCATCTTCTCAACAGGTTATGATACCGGCATTTCTTGCTGCTTACTCGGGCAAAAGTGCAAACAAACAATCTCTTTCTCCTTTTTTAAAAATACCTATGCCCAACTGGCGTATCACATATACGGGATTAGGCAAAAACGAATGGGTAAAAAAATGGGCTTCCTCCGTAACCATCTCCTCAAACTATACTTGCAATTACAATATCTCTTCTTTTTATACCAATACCTCCGTACCCGATGTTTCAACTTACGATTACGGTACGGAATGGATACGAAATTCTTTAAATAATAATTTTATTCCAAAGCACACTATAAATCAAATACTTATTAATGAGCAACTAAGCCCTTTGGTAAAGATAGACATTAACCTCAAAAACTCTTTGCAACTCAATTTTGAATTCAAAAAAGAGCGTTCTCTTTCTCTTTCTTTTACGAATACTCAATTGACGGAAATAAATCGTTTCGGTTTTGTTTTCGGCGGCGGTTATCGTTTCAAAGATGTTGCCATTAGTATTAGAACGGGAGGACAAAATGTAAAGCAATTTAAGAGTGATATATTAGTTAAGGCAGACCTCTCCATAACCACAAACAAAACCGTTCTTAGAAAAATAGACCAAAACGTAAATATAATATCGGCGGGAACAAAGGTTACCACTCTTAACCTCTCGGGAGAATATTCTTTGACTGAAAAAATCATTCTAAAAGCATTTTTTGATATAACAGTCAACTCTCCTTATATATCCTCTTCTTATCCCAACTCTACCACAGAAGGAGGCTTTTCCCTACGCATAATATTATAATTGCACGTCATTGCAAGCAACTTGTTGCGTGGCAATCCACAAATTTCGTCATTGCGAACGCAGCAAAGCAATCCATTCCAATCCAAAGCCGAGTTTGACATATACGATGTGGCAACTACTGCAATGGAGAACGAGGACAATGGCAGTGTTTCCGAGCACATAGTGGATGAGTCGGACGAAAGGGAAAAAAGAGAAAGAGACGAAGGAAAAGAGGGAAAAGGATCAGAAAATCAGACATAATGTTTTGAAAGACATATTAAATAAAATAGACCTTTCTGCAATAGGCACTTGGGTTGATGATTTTCATAAAGTAAGAGTATGGTAGGACAAGGTAAAACGAGCAGGTAAAAAAGTATCTTTTTTTTAAATTATTCAAAAAATACACTACCTTTGCATGTGTAAAATCTCAACTTTTAAAATTACATAGACAATGAAAAAATTTTATTACTTATTTTTATTTATCACTATCGTTTCGCTTTCGTATGCACAAAGACAAAGCATAACTTGGCAAGGACTCCAAAGGGAATACATAATACGTATACCCTCTTCTTGGGATGGTCAAAGACAATTACCTGTTGTATATATTTTGCATGGAGTCGGCGGTGAAGTGGAAACGTATGACTCTACCTTGAATATAACTTCTTTTTCCGACATGTCGGGTTGGATAACCGTACTACCTCAAGCATTAAATTGCAATATGAGCGTTATGGGGCAACAATTGAATTTGGGAACTTTATGGAACGCAGGTTTATCTGCAAATATATTCAATCAAACTTTTTCTCCAAATAGCAATATTGATGACGAAGGTTTTCTTTTGGCTTTGTTAGATAGTATGGAAACAATATATCCTATTGATAGGGATAGTATTTTTATGGTAGGTAGCTCTATGGGGGGATTTATGACAAACTATATGGGAATAAAGCACAGTGATATTTTTGCCGGCATATCTCCGATATGTGGAACAATACCGAACAATTCGGTAAATACTCAACCGACAAATCATTTGAATGTACTTTATTTTCATGGAACAAACGACCAAGTTGTCAATTATGCGGACGGTAGCACTAATAACATACCGCATGTTGGCACTGTAAGTTTGGGCTTGGGAGCAGAGCAGACCGTTGATTATTGGAAGGAAGCAAATAACTGTAACATTGAAGCAATAATAGACTCTTTGGAGGATAGACGCGAAGACGGGTTAAGATTTGTAAACTTCCAATATAAAAATGTTGACGATGGAACAAAGGTTAATTTCATAAAAATATTAAATGGTGAGCACGCTTGGTATGTAAATTCGGATATACATGATATTGATTTTTTAGTAGAGATATACAAGTTCTTTTCCGGAAATAACATACAATACCCTAATTCAGGTATTAAGGATATTGAAAATACGGATTTTGCCATATACCCGAATCCTGCAATAAACCATGTAAACATATCCGTCCGTAAAGATTGTAGCATACAAATAACAAACTCTTTGGGACAAAAAATCAAAAATATTCATATTAATTACGGTAACACAATATTGGATATTTCTTACTTAAAACCCGGCTTTTATTTTCTTAGTCTACAAGACAAGAATCAAAGAATAGTGAAAAAACTTATTGTTAAATAATTTCTTTACCGTAAAGTTTAATACTATTAGGACTATTCCATATAATACGTTCTTCTCTGGTCGGTAACTTTGCTGTCTGTCAGCTTGTTCTGCTTTATGTTTTTTGTGTTGCATTCACCAAATCCTTAACCTCTGACAAGTAAAACGGATGATTTGCTTGCTTCGATTTATCCAAAAGATGACTTGCCCTTAACTCTATCGGCAGATTAGGTATTCCCCCACTCTGTAATACTACACTCGGCAAACCTAATTGATACGTGTGGTCTTTTGGTAGCTTCCCGTCTATCTGTTGTTGCAACTCCTCGTTGAACTTGTTATTTACCCGCTCAATATTATTGCCTGTTTTTGTAACAACTGTGCAGATAGACCGCTTGTGTTAGAATTGCTCTCATTGGCAATCTCTGCCTCATAACCTTCTCCCAATTCGTTTTCTACCCATTGCTTTAACTCTTGCGGAGTGTAGAATCTTTGATAACTATAATTCTACCATTGCGTTTTACCAATATCTCACGCTGACTATCCAACTCTATTTTATCCTTTATACTTCTTTCCTCTCCCACTCTACATGTGTTGATAAACTACTTGCCTCCGACTTTCCACCTGCCTGCCATGTCGTGCAATATCTCCGCTCTCCAATCGTCAGGTACTACATTCAAAACAGCGTTGCTTATAATATAATCATCAAACCTGCTCCTTATCTTATCATTGCCAAAGGGCTTTTGGTTTCTGCCACTCTTTGATTCAATGGTGAAAAAACCACCTTTTTTTGATGAAAAAAGGTGGTTTTTTGACTCAAAAAAGGTGGTTTTTTTGATAACGAATTGCCGTTTGGCAGAAACCAAACAAAGAAAGGCAAAATTTTTATAAGGAAAGGCAAAAAAATAAAGAATATATAAAGCAGAATAGATTGCCACGCCTTACGGCTCGCAATGGCGGATTCTAACATGTTTTTTGGGGGGAATGCCACACAACAAGTTGCTCGCAATGACGGGCGTTTACAACGTTAATAGTAAGGTCTAGATTGTCACGACTTTTGCAAAGTCTCGCAATGACACATTATTTTACGGATTGCTTCGCTGCGTAAAGCAAGGATGAAAAAATTAGAGTATGCAAGGATGGGTTATGTAAGATTGGTGCGATTTTTACGGAATTTTGTCAAGGGACATTTTTTCAGAGAATCTTTATATAATCTGTTCTTTCCATTCTCCGTCAAAATACATAAGAGAGGAAAAACCCTCCGCCTTTATTTCCTCTAAGGCTGTGTTAAAATACAAATCGGTTTCGTCGCTTTTGTGACAATCGGAGGATAGGGTTATTTTTATCTCCTTTTCCTTAATTGCTTTCCACCAATATTTTGAAGGGTAATAATCCGTATGTCTTTTTTTGTATAAACCGCGAGTATTTATTTCACAAACAACATCGTATTTTTTTATTTGCTCCAACAAACTCATAATCATATCCCTATACCATGAGGTTTGATTATTGAAAAATCTCCCCTTGTTGTGCATAGCTACCTTATCTATGTGTGCTATAATATCTATTTTATTTTTTTGCAACATTTCCATTTGCTGAGAAAAATAAGCCTCGCAAGCCCTTTTTATATCATTATCAAATATTTCCGACAAACCTTTATCATAAATATTGGGGTCGTGTCCGTCTATAAACCACGTATCCCGGCTTTTGTTGTGTTCTTTTATTTGATGTACGCTACCTATTATGTATTCCAATCCGTATTCTTTGGCTTGTGCGGAAATATTTTCCTGTATGTCACAGATAAAATCCATTTCCATTCCCACAAAAACTTTTATCTGTTCTCTGTACTCTGTTTTTAAACGCTTGTACTCGGATATATACAAGGGTATTTTTTCTTTATCTATTGCAAATGAATTATCAAATGGCACGGGAGCATGAGCGGAAAAACCCCAATAATCAAACTCTCTAACCACAGCAGAACAAAGGATTTGCTCCATAGAACTTTTACCATCGCAAAATAAAGAATGACTGTGGTAATTTGTCTTTAATAGTTTGTTCATCTCGGTTATTTGTTAGTTTATGAATGTCTTTGCAGGAATGCAACTCTTGAGTTTTCCTTATACCGGGTCTACATCTATGTTTATTCGTATGGTAGAATTTTCTTTTTGAGCCAAAAATTCTTCATTCCATTCTCTCAAACGCATCTTTGCCAAAGAATAAGAAATTTTATTTTCTATTTTTAACCAAATTTCTTGATGATATAAGTTACGCAACCTTGCTATATTTGGTTCTTGAGGTCCGAACATACGAGTACCGAAAATTTCCTTTAACTTCAAAGCGTATTGTAGCGATTTGGACAAAAGTTGTTTTCTATCCCTGTGTTGGAGAGTAATTTTTATCATTCTGCAAAACGGAGGGAAATTAAGCCTTTTTCTATCCATAATTTGAGAAGCATACATATTTTCATAATTATGCTCGCAAACATCTCTCAGTATTTGATTATAAGGGTCGTATGTTTGAATAATAACTTTTCCTCTTTTGTTTCGTCTGCCGGCTCTGCCACTTACTTGGGTAAGAATCTGGAAAGCGCGTTCGTATGCCCTAAAATCAGGGTAATGTAAAAGAGAATCGGCATCCACAACTCCTACTAACCCAACATTATCAAAGTCCAAGCCCTTGCTCACTATCTGTGTTCCGGTAAGAATGTTTGTTTTACCGTTAGCAAAGTCGGAGACAATTTTTGTGTATGCCTCTTTTTGTCTGGTGGTATCCGTATCCATACGAGACACTTTTGCCTTAGGAAAATAATTTGTTATCTCCTCCTCTATTTTTTCCGTCCCTATACCCACTGTTCTCAAAGAATGAGAATGACACTGCGGGCAAGACGAAATAACCTCAGAGAAGTGTCCGCAGTAGTGACAATTAAGACTATGTGTCTGTTTGTGTAATACCAAGGAAACGTCACAATTAGGGCATTTGGCAACATATCCGCAAATATTACATCTTATACGCGGAGCAAAACCTCTTCTGTTTTGAAAAATTATTACCTGTCTGTTGTTTTCCAAACATTCATTTATGTTATCATAAAGCATTTTTGTAAAAATACCGTACATCTCTCCTTGTTTGGAACATTCTTTAATATCTGCTATAAATATCTCGGGTAAGAGGGTTTGGGAGTATCTGTGTTTTAGGGTCAATAGTTGATATCTGCCCTGCAAAGCAGAGTAATAGGATTCTATACTTGGAGTTGCAGAACCCAACACGGTTTTTGCCCCGAAAAGTTTTGCCAAATACATTCCAGCATCTTTGCCGTTGTAATGTGGTACTGGTTCTGTTTGTTTGAAAGAGGCATCGTGTTGTTCGTCAATTATCACTAATTGCAAATTCTTAAAAGGAAGAAAAACAGCACTGCGCGAACCCAAAATAATATCAAAGCGAATGGATTTATCGTTTGTTTTGCATCTTTGCCAAACCTCAGCTCGCTCCAAAGTGGAATACATAGAATTATAAACACCTATACGATTGCCAAAATATTTTTCCAATCGTTGTATGAGTTGAGAGGTAAGAGCTATTTCCGGAATGAGATACAAAACCTGTCCTCCTTGTCGGAGCACATGGTCTATAAGTTTTATGTATACTTCCGTTTTACCGCCGGAGGTTACTCCGTACAGTAAGGATACAGGGTGGTGTTGCCAATTTTCTATTATTTGATTGTAAGCGAAAAGTTGTTCTTGATTTAGTATTATGTCTTCGGTTTTCAAACTTGCTTTTAACTCTTTCAGTCTGGAAGTTTCCACATCACATTTCTCTAAAACGCCTTGTTTTATTAATGTGTTTATGGAAGAAGCAGAGCATTTTTTATCTATAAGTTCGCTTTGCTTTACCATGTCTTTCCCTTGCAGCAAAGAAAAGAAAGTAAGCAATACTTTGTTTTGCGAAGCATATTTGGTTTGGGAGTCCATTCGTTCAAAAAGTTTTTTTCTTTGCTCTTCCTTGTTATATGTTTCGCATAATTTTATATGGGTTTCCTTTTTGGGAATGTATAAACTTTTTATTTCCTCATCCGTTATGAGTACATTTTTTTCTATCAATTTGGCAATTTGCGTCATCAAATCCTTTTGAGAAAATTGTTCTTGCAAATCTGAGATATTAACGCTACCTCTGTTACTTATAAAAGAAAATATTTGTAGCTCGTCTTGTTCCAAAACAGATAGGTCACCAAGAAAAATCGGTGATATTTGCAGGACAGTCTCGCTTTTCAATCTAAACGGAGCCGGCAAAGCGGCGGAAAGGACATCTCCTATGTAGGCCACATAATAGGAGGCTACCCAAGAGAAAAAAGTTATTTGTTTTTGTGTAATTATCGGTTCCAAATCAATTATATCCAAAACATACTTTACAGTATAACCCTCCGGGACATCCTCGGTTATATTTACCACTATGGCAGAATATATTTTTTTCTTGCCGAATTGAACAACAACCATTTGCCCTATTGCTATTTTATCGTTAAGAATTTTTGGCACTCTGTATCTAAACGAAGAAAGCAAATGTAAGGTTAGCATTACATCTACAAATAATATTCTCTCCTCTCTTTCCATTCTCTACTCTTTGCTGAAAATCAAAACGGGTCTCCCATTCTTGTATAAATATAAATCCTCGTCTATTATAGCCCAGGAGTCTATATCATTGAGATTGTTAAGATAGATTCTTTCCGTTTGTAAGCTCTGTTCCGGACAAGCCATTTTGGTTGTACCTATATCTCTGAACAAAATATAATTACGTTTGACAATTACCTGCCCTACATATGTATTGCAACCTGCAGAACCACTTGCATATTCATTTTCGGAAGTTATGATAAGGGTTATTTTTTCTTGTCCTTGTTGGTAATTTATTTTTCTATTATTCAATCTATCCAGTACCCAATTTTGATTATATATTGAGGAGTCTTTTTCTTGTAAAACAAAAATATTTTCCGACTTTAACGACAAGACGGAAAAGAGTAAAAAAAATAAGCAAATTATTTTCCGCATTTGGTAACCGTTTTATAACAAAAACCACGGCTTGAAGTTTTTTCAAGCCATAGTTTTGTTAAATATATATTATTCATTTTTTATGCCTTGTTTGCAGAGCCTAGGACGTCTTTGCATTTATGAACATAAAGTTCTTTCAATCTGTTCCTTGCAGGTCCTAAGTATTTTCTTGGGTCAAAAACCTCAGGTTGTTCACAAAGTACTTCCCTCACGGCGGCGGTCATAGCCAAACGACCGTCAGAATCTATATTTATTTTACATACCGCACTTTTTGCCGCCTGTCTCAATTGGTCTTCGGGTATTCCTATGGCATCTTTTAAAGCACCGCCGTGTGCGTTAATACTTCTTACCAAATCTTGAGGAACAGAAGAAGAACCATGTAAAACTATTGGGAAACCCGGCAAACGTTTTTCTATTTCTTTTAGAATATCAAAACGCAAAGGAGGTGGAACGAGGATTCCATTTTCATCCCTTGTACATTGTTCCGGTTTGAATTTGTTTGCTCCGTGAGAAGTGCCTATACTTATGGCCAAAGAATCTACACCCGTACGTTTTACAAAGTCTTCTACCTCTTCCGGTTGAGTATAATGACTATGCTCAGAGGCAACCTCATCCTCAACTCCTGCCAAGACACCCAATTCTCCTTCTACGGTAACATCATACTTATGAGCATATTCCACAACTTTTTTTGTCAAGGCTATGTTGTCCTCATAACTAAGAGAAGAGCCGTCTATCATAACGGAAGAAAAACCGTATTCTATACAAGACTTGCAAAGTTCAAAACTATCGCCATGGTCCAAATGCAAAGTTATGGGTATTGCACAACCCAACTCTTTGGCATATTCTACGGCACCTTGTGCCATGTAACGCAAAAGAGTTTGATTTGCATATTTTCTTGCACCGGAGGAAACTTGCAAAATTACCGGAGATTTTGCCTCTACGCAAGCCTGGATAATGGCTTGCATTTGCTCCATGTTATTAAAGTTAAAAGCGGGTATGGCATACCCACCGTTTATGGCTTTGGCAAACATTTCTCTTGTATTTACCAAGCCCAAATCTTTATAATTTACCATGATATTTGCATGTTTTTATTGTTGAATTTGTTTTATTATATTTTGCAGTTTATTATCAAGTGCTTTACTTACCTTTGCCAAAGGCATACGAACAACATTGTGTCCGAGATTCATTATTTCCAAAGCCGATTTGATACCTGCGGGATTACCCTCTTCAAAAATCGCATTGGTGAAAGGCAAAAGAATATTATGAAGAGCAAGCGCCCTTTTCATTGTGCCTTTTAGAGCAAAATTTACCATGGAACTAACCTGTTTGGGAAATGCGTTAGCACTTACACTTATCACTCCTTTTGCGCCGCAAGCAATTAAGGGTAAGGTTAGAGCGTCTTCTCCGCTAAGCAAATCAAAATCCACCGGCTTACATCTAAGAATCTCCATGCATTGAGACATATCTCCCGAGGCTTCTTTGAGGGCTATAATGTTCTTGTTTTCTTCCGCAAGTTGTAACACGGTTTCCGCTCTGAGGTTGCAACCTGTCCTTGAAGGTACGTTATACATAATTAATGGTAGGGAGGATATGGAGGATATATAACGAAAATGAGTTAAAAGACCTTTTTGAGAAGGTTTGTTGTAATAAGGAGTTACGGAAAGTATTGCCGAAAAACCACTTGTATCCGCACGGGATATTTTTGAAATAAGCTCTTTGGTATTATTACCTCCGCAACCCAAAACAATGGGTACTCTGTTGTCGGTGTATTCAACGGTATAATCCTTTATGGCCTCTATTTCGTTGTTTGTTAATGTCGGATATTCACTTGTCGTACCCAAACATACCAAATAATCTACTCCACCCTCTATACAATGGTCTATCAACCTACCCAAAGCGGAAAAATCTATATTCTCGTGTTTATCAAAAGGGGTAATAAGAGCAACACCTGTACCCTTTATATTGAAATCTTTACTACTCATAATTTATTGTTTAATACTAATACGCCACCCAACCTTGAATGCAAAAGTATGTTTTTTTTTCTTTCTTGCAAAATTTTATTTTCAATCCGTTTGTTTTTGATTTTATATTTTGTAAAGAAATTAGCGCACATTTAATATTTCAACTTCATAAACAAGAGTTGCGTTCACTTTTATCTTTTCTCCGTTGTCATTCATATAAAAAGCAAGGTTGTCGGGCACAATAACTCGGGCGTAAGCGCCTTGGTTCAAATTTCGTATTGCGTAAATAAGCCCATAAACCACGTATGTATCTCCTTGCAAGGAAAAAGTTTTTTGATTATGACTTTTTTGGGGGGTATTATTAGAAAAACCGACACTTTTTTCGTTTTCATTTCGGTTAAAATCTTCCGCACTCTCTCCGTTGAGATAATAGGATTTGTACTTTATTGTTACCAAAGCGTTAGCGGGTATTTTTTTCTTACCCTGCCTTATGGTCTGAATATACACACCCGAAATTTCTTCCGTTTGCCAACCTCTTCTGTCAATAAAGGCTTCAATTCTTTGCTTTTCTCTATCCGAAATTATTTTATTGGCACTGGCAAGGGAATTACTCATTTGAGCTTGCTTTGCTTTAATGGAATTTTCCACAGGGTTTTCTCCCACAGCATAATCTTCATTGACGGAAAAACAACAACTCGCAAAAAACACCAATAACAAAAAACTTGTCAACAACAACGTATAACTGCGGCGCACTTTAATCATGGTTTATAAAGTCTTGATTATAAATCTGTTTTGTGAAAATCTTTACCACATTTGCCAATGTGTCGTAACTTTTACCCCCCGAGGCCATTATGTGTCCGCCTCCGTTCCAATATTTACGCGCAAAAGCATTTACATCCACGTCTCTGTTTTTGGAGCGAAAAGACATACGTATTTTATCTTCTCTTTCAGTTATTAAAGCACAAAAATCTATTCCTTCCAACTTTAAACAATAATTAACCACTCCCTCCAAATCTCCTACTTTGTAATTATGCTCTGCAAGTTCTTTTTTAGACAAGTATATAAAAGCCGCTCTTTGTTTGTAAAACACTCTCATTTTACGCGATATGGCATAGCCTAAAAGTCTAAGTCTGTCAAAAGAATAGGTGTCAAAAATTTGTTGATGCAAAACAGAGGCTTTTATTCCGCTTTTCAAAAGATTGGACAATACCAAATACACTTCCGGACTGTCGTTAGAGTAGGATACCGACCCCGTATCCGTTATTACTCCTAAGTATAGTGCAGTGGAAATTGCAACGGAAAAAATCTTTTTACCCGTAAGACGCGACAAAAGATTATAAACCACTTCACAAGAGGAACTGCTTGTTGAAAAAGAAAAGTTTAGGTCAAACTTATCCGGTTCCATATGATGGTCTATTAGTACTTTCTTGCAAGAGGTTTCATTTATAACTTTTTCCAAATTCTCACCGCTGCGAGAATTTGTATTCATATCCACTATTAAAAGCAAATCGGATTGAATAATGGTATGTTTTGCCGTTTTAAAATCTTTCTCCGCCACTATGTAATTTATATTTTCCAACACAAAAGAAATATTTTGGGGAAGTGGATTGGGAAAAATGCAAACCGGGTTTTTATTCAAACTTTTAAGATAAAGAAACATTGCTACGGAGCTTCCCACAGCATCGCCATCGGGATTATAGTGAGTTATTATACTTATATTGTTCGTTTGATGCAGAATATTTTTTAGTTCTTCTATGTCTGTTGTTTTAAATCTCATATTCTTTTATTTACTAACAAGGGTAATTTGTCTAAACGTAAATTTTACGTTTTTATTAAAAATATAAGAAATATTTTATGTTTTGTGTTTTTCTTTTTGGGCGGCAGGAAAAAGTATATTATTCAATATCAACCTATAACCCGGAGAATTGGGATATAGGGACAAATCAGTTTTTGGGTCACCTATAAAATGTCTGTAATCTTCCGGGTCGTGTCCTCCAAGAAAAGACCAGGTACCCTTTCCGTAATCTCCGTGCAAATAGCGTGCTTCGTTGATAGATTTGTTTTCCGCCAAGATAAGCACATTGCTTTTTATCAGATTTGTGCGAAAAGCGGTGGTTTGACCGTAAAAACCCTTGATAACTCTGGTGTGGCACTGAGTTAGCATAGTGGGTATCCAATCCCATTTTGCAGAAAAATCAAAAAGTACGAAAACATCGCTTTTTTCGGATATTTTATTAACCCTATCGGCTGACACATCTATATTGGAAATTCTGTAAGCAATAGGATTTTTTTCTATAATGAAATCGGTGAAAGCAAAACAGTTATCATAATTTAAAGATGTTTGCGCATTGGAAGCCATAGGGTCACCGTCAAACATAGTCTCACAAATATCAGTTCCGTCCGCCGCCAAAGCAATATCAAAACTATCGGTTGCGGAACACATTGCAAACATAAAGCCGCCACCAAGCACAAAGTCTCTTATTTTTTTTACAACGGCAAGTTTTAGTTGAGACACTTTTTTGAAACCTAATTGTTTTGCCAAGTCCTCTTGAAAAGCAACATCCTCTTTGTACCATGCCGTATTGCGATAATTTGCCCAAAACTTACCGTATTGTCCCGTAAAATCCTCATGATGCAAATGCAACCAATCGTACATAGGTAACACTCCTTCTAATACTTCTCGGTCATAAACAATGTCATAAGGTATTTCGGCGTAGGTTAGAACCAATGTTACGGCATCATCCCACGGTCTCTTGCTTTTGGGAGAATAAACAGCTATCTTGGGGGCTTTTTGCAACTTAACGGCGTCCATGTTTATCTCCGGGTCGGCTATTTCGTCCAAAATACCCAACATTTGAGAAGAAGAAACTATTTCGTAACTCACTCCTCTCAATTTGCAAAGTTTTATGATTTCCGTATTTTCTTCCATAGAAAAGGAACCTCCGCGATAATTGAGCAACCAATTTACGTCATTATCCGTTTGCAAACAAGCGTATGCTATGCCGTATGCTTTGAGATGATTTTTTTGCACCTCATCCATAGGTATAAGTATAAAAGAGGCTTGAAGCGGTAGGACTTGAAAGACAAAACAAAGCAAAACCAATAACTTGACAATATTTTTATTCAAAAGGATTTTCATCTTCGTCCGATTGCATTTCGTTTACAATTTCATCGTTCATTTTAGAACCCATGGTAATGGTTTTGTTTTCGGAATCAAAACTTGCATTCTCCAACATGGCAGAAGAGGACATATGTTCTTGTCCTATATTATAGAATTTCACAAAATTGTGTTTAAATCCCAAACGGGCTTTTGCCGTAGAACCGGCACGATTCTTTGCTATGTTTACATAAGCTACTCCTTGTGTTGCGCCATACTCATCTTCCGAAATTCCGTAGTATTCCGGTCTGTATATAAACATAACAATATCCGCATCTTGCTCTATGGCACCACTCTCTCTTAGGTCGCTAAGGACGGGCTCTTTGCTGCCGCCACGTGTTTCCACCGCACGAGAAAGCTGAGATATGGCAAGAATTGGAATACCCAACTCTTTTGAAAGAGCTTTTAATTGCCGAGAAATAAAACTTATTTCTTGTTCTCTGTTGCCGTTGTTTCTGTTTTCTCCTCCCGACATTAATTGTAGGTAGTCTATAAAAACCATTTGGATATTGTGTGCTTGCTTTAACCTTCTACACTTTGCCCTAAGGTCAAAGATACTTAAACCGGGGTTATCGTCTATAAAAATAGGGGCATCACCCAGGTCACGAGTTTTTTCTTTTATTATCTCCAATTGAGCCTTTGTCATCTGGTCTCCTCTTTTGAGATTATTACCCTCAATCTCCACCTCGGAAGAAATCAAACGCATGGTAAGTTCCATAGCTGTCATTTCCAGCGAAAAAATGGCTACGGGTTTATGACCTTGCACTGCTATATTCCTTGCCATAGAAACAGCAAAGGCAGTTTTTCCCATGGCAGGACGTGCCGCAAGGATAATAAGAGTACCTGGCTGAAAACCGTTTATACATCTGTCCAATTCTACAAAACCGCTTTCTATTCCCACAACGGAGTTATCCGTGTTTTGCACAAGTTCTATTTCCTTTACGGCATTGTGTAAGAGCTGTTGCATATTCTTAGAAGAGGAATTAAAATTTTTGTCATTTATATCCAAAAATTTCGTTTCCGTTCTATCCAATAAATCCACAATATCGGTTGTTTCATCGTAGGCTTCTTTGAGCGTTTCGGTAGATACTCGTATAAGTTCCCTCTGAATAAATTTTTCTGCAAGTATGCTTACATAGTACTCTATATGTGCGGCAGAAGTAACTCTTGAGGTTAAAGAAGCCATCTTATAAGACCCTCCTACTATCTCCAAACTGCCTCTTTTTTTCAATTTTTCCGTAACGGAAATCAAATCCACCGGATTACCCTCTTGAAACAAAGCAAGTATCGCGGAAAATATTTCTTGATGTGTTTCTTTGTAAAAATAATCAACCTTTAATCTGTCTATACTATTCGTTAAAGCATCTTGGTCCAGTAACAATGCTCCCAAAACTTCTTCCTCCAACTCTTCTGCCTGAGGCGGAACCATATTACCGTTTAGAGCAAAAGCCTGTTGCATTGTCATTCGACTGTTTGTAAATTTATTGTTATTCCGTATTACATCAGACATATCATTTGATTTTGTTATTTATTAATGTTTACTAAAATTACCAAAATATTCGTCTATCTTCTTGCACACTCTATTATAATGTTTTCAATAGTATTCTTTTGTTCAAAGGTTAGTGTCATAAATTTATTTTTCTTTTAAATGAAATATTATTTCGGAATATAATCCTTATCCTTCTCTGTTCTATTAAGTACAGGACGTTTGTATTCATTTACTATTTTCATATTTGCTATTTCTGCTATTGTCGGGTACAAATTATACTTATCGTTCGCAACAAGGAATACATCATAATCTTTTACCAAAAATCTTTTGCAATTATTCAACACTGCCGATATACCCTCAATATATGATTTTTGTGCTTGAGTTTTCTGTCCTTTAAATAGCGGTCCTATTTCCAAATCATCTTTTCTTTCAAAACCCAAAAGGTCATAAGCATAGGCATGTTGCTCGTGATAATCTATAAGGCCAACGTAAGGAGGAGAAGAAAATATTCCCCTTATTTTTTGAACTTTTAATTTGTCGGCAAAGTCCTTATTGTGTTTGTATAATTCTGCGTATATATCCATATTTCTGCTATCTCCCGTTAAGCAATATTAAAATGTGTTTGTACGCAAACTATCAAAAATTTGCAATCTTTTTATGGTATCGGCAGAATATATTTTCCACCATTTTAAAATTGAAAAAAGAGGTTTGCATATTTTCCCGTGTTTATGACAATAATATGTTTTTTTTATAGGTTCCGTTAGAGTAGCCAAATCCGAGTGGGTTGTTGCTCTACAACTGCGTATTGTACGAGAAAGAATAATACTCATTATGTTCTTTATTTTATAATCCTTTATATTGTTTATTTCTTTCGTTACGCAATTTATTTCCTCTCTAATATTAGGTACGTACCATTTGTCCAAAAATGTAATATTTTCCTGCTGTTCCAACTTAATACCGTACTTGTCCGTCAAGTTCAAGTAAATGGGTAAAAACATATCTTCTCTTTGTTTACCGTACTCTTTTTCTTCTATTTCTTTATTTCGTAACTTATATTTATACTCAGGTGAAGGGAAATATTTATTATTAAATGATGATAATTCGTTTTGCAACTCATTTTCAAAGTCTAAAATACATGTTTTTCCTATAAACTCCTTAAGTTCATAAGTTATTCTATCTATTTCTGCTTTTAATGTTAAAAAATTATATTTGACTATCTTTGAGTTTGCCAATAAAGTATTGAATAAGGAAACGTCCACACCTATTGCATTTATTCCCAGTTCGGAAGATTGTATCATCGTTGTTCCGCTACCGGACAGACCAAGAGCGAGTTCGTTTTTAAGGGTAAAGTTTTTGTATCCGTAAGGGGAGAAACCGGCAAAAGCATATAAAGCAAAAGGATTTCCCAACTTATCCGAATAGTTGAAAATTCCGTGATATACTCCCAACCCGTAATGAAAGTCGTTATAAAAGGTATGCCAATGGTTTGAATTGTTTACTTGTTTGGTAATCCTTAAAGAGAGATTGGTAATGGTATTTATTTTTTTGTTATCTTTATTAACTCCTTTGACAAAATCATTTGTCTGTAAAACATATCCCTCTCCTATGGAAAGAGTATAGGAAAGATTTTTATCTACTTGGGCTTTTATACCTGTAGTGGAAAAAAACAATATTGCAAACAAATATTTTTTCATTTTTATGTTTTACTATACCCCCTACTAACCAAATGTTGCAATATTTGTATGGCATTTGTTGCCGCTCCTTTTCTGAGATTATCCGCCACTATCCAAAGATTTAATCCGTTTTCCAAAGTGAAATCTCTACGTATTCGTCCTACGAAAACATCATCTTGCCCTTGAGAAATTATAGGCATAGGGTATTTGTGCCTTGAAGGACTGTCTATTACCCTAACTCCTTGCGTGTGTTCCAAAACGTCAAATATTTGCTGCAATTTGAAAGGTTTCTTAAATTGAATATTAACACTTTCGCTATGTCCTCCGACAACAGGTACTCTGGCTACGGTAGCCGTTACTTTTATTTCCGGTTTGGATAGTATTTTTTTTGTTTCTTTTACTAATTTATCTTCCTCTGTATTGTAACCGTTTTCCAAAAAATCTCCGCCAAAGGGCAAAACATTTCTAAAAATTTTATGCGGATAAGCGGGGCTTTTACTCTCTATTCCCTTTTCTTCATTTTCCAACTGTTTTATTGCTTTCATTCCTGTGCCGGTAACACTTTGATAGGTAGAAATTACTATTCTTTCCATATCAAAAACCTTGTCCAACGGTGCTATAACCATCAACATTTGAATTGTGGAACAATTCGGATTGGCTATTATCTTATCAGTAGGTTTTATCGCCTTTATATTAATTTCCGGCACTATTAAAGGCACATCTTTTTCCATTCTCCAACAAGAAGAATTGTCTATTACTATCGTATTTCTTTGGGCAAATAAAGGGGCATAAAGTTTTGAGACCTTACTGCCTGCAGAAAAAATAGCATAATCACAATCGCTATTTATAGCCTCCTCTAAGGAAATAACTTTTATTTTTCTTGTTCCGAATTCTATTTCTTTACCAACACTTTTTGAGGAGGCTACGGGGAGGATTTCCTCATTCTGAAAACCTCTCTCTTCCAAAACCTTTAACATTACACTTCCGACCAAACCAGTCGCTCCTACTACTGCTATTTTCATAATATATTATATAAACAAGTTTATTAGTTTATTCCATTAATTTCCAATTCTAACGAACTCCAATCTTCACAAAATCTATTGTTGAAACAAGAAAAATCGTACAACTTACTCTTATTTAAAATAAGCCCATTTTCATCTATCTTCAAAGTAGTTTTTTGGTTATCGGTTATTTGATAAGTATCCAAAGAAATATTATAAAATTTTGATACATTCTTTGTATTGACCATATAGACGTGACAACGTTTTTCAAAGTTCATTTTATCAAATACGGCAATCCAAACATAAAAGACTTCTTTTCCCATATCATATCTAATTTTCGGATGAAAAGAAAAATCTTTTACTTCAACCCTATTCACTATCTTTACATTTTCTCCTTCGGAAGTTTTGACTTGTAAATATCTTGATATTACTTGCAGTATGGTTTCTTTACAATGTTCGCAAAGATTTGTAACACACTTTCGTTTCTTACCGTTATAGTAGTTGTATCTAATGTATTGACTACTGTATTTCTTGCATTTGTGACAATAGTATTTTGTTGCGACAAAATTTATACCCTCGTCTATATAAGCACGATGTACTTGCCAGCCCAATTCATGCAAACGCATAGATAGTTGCATTTCTCCATACAGACCAATTGCCTGTTTTTTCTTATCTTCTATTTCATTCATAATTTGCCATATTTAAATTTTCCTATTGCAAGCAAATAGTAATCTTTGTTTTCTTATATTCCAATTCCTTAATATTAACGAGGATAGAAAGCCCAACTGCAAACGCTTTTTGGACATGTTAGAATTAACATAAATATTATCCGTATTTACAATATCTCCTATATTATACAGATAATAGCCTTCGTGTTTTAAAGTGTTATAAACGGAATAAGCATTTGCCATCATATCTGCCAAATACAGTAAAAGATTATTCCAATAAGAATATTCTCGTGCATTGTAATATGGTGGCGAAGTAATGGCAGCTCCTATTTGGTTTGGCTGTAAGGAAGTAAGAAATGAAGTAGAATCATCATTTATTATTTCCATATTGTTGCTTATTTGTCTTGTGCCTCTTATAGTATAATTATCAGCAACGAGAGTTTTGATGTTTTTAAAGAATTTACATATTGGCAAAGCTTCAAAATCGTAATTTATTAAGTTGTTACGTTTTTTATACCTTATTATAACTCTATTAAACTCTTCGGTTATTTTTGTCTTTTTTGAGATGCAAACTTTTTCATTATCCCAAGCATAGTATTTTAAAAGCATTTCAAAAGCATCATTTTGAGAAGAAAAAATATCCCTTCTCCACCTTTGATAAAGTTTGTTGTCAATACTGTTTTCTTCTTTATTTTCTATAAGTTTAAAATATCTATATACTCCATATTCATCAAAGCGTTTTCCTCTACCGGATTTGCTTCTTTCTTTGCAAGACGGGTTTTTGCATTCATAACTTCGCAAAAACATTTGAGGGAAAGAGTTACCGTTCTGTATGGTAGTCATGCAAGACGGACAAGGAATAGGAGAAGAATCTAATTTTATTTTTTTATAGGTAAGTATTATTGTTTCTTGATTATCACTTATCAAACAATCTTCAAAAATAAAACCTGTTGAAATATCTTTATAAAACTCTTCTGAAATGCACTTATTATATTCCTTTTTGTTTGGAAATCTTAAATTTAAAAATTCTTGCAAGGTATTTATTTGCTTATTTTTTTTAAAGGTAGCAAATTTATTTTTAAAATGAATAAAATTTTCACAAAACACACCTATCTTATATAATACTTGCCAAGTAATATCTTCTTGGTTCTTGTTGAATAATTTACCATTGAGTTTGAATATTAAATATCTGTAATTTTCTAACCTATCGTAGATATCGGCAATTACATATAAAATACTATTTACATCATAATTATCCGCTAAAAAGTCTTTTTGTGAATAATCAAATATAAATAGAGAAAATTCTAAATTTAAGTTTCGCTTATTGTTGTAATACTCTAACCATTGGAAAGAAAAATCCTCTTTATTATTTTTGACGGTTACTTGTTTGTATTTTTCCACTATTGAGCCTATTATCTTCTTCTCATCGTACTTTCTACACCTGTATAAGAAAGAGTTTAGTATATCTTGTTCATCTTCTATGGTTGCCGTATATTTCGGGAAATTAATATTGCCAATATTTTTTATATATTGCTTATCTCCATAGTAGAAGTAAAGCCTTAAACTATTACGATAGTCTTGCTTTAATACAAGGTTGTCTTTGTGTAATAGTTCCACAAATTGCTTATCAAAATATCTGTGCATTTCAAAAAGAATATCAAGCAAAATAGACCCCTCTATATTAAAATTGAATTTTGATTTTGCCAAATTCACCAATTCGTTAATATTATTTTTTTGCCTATTTTCAACAAACATTGTATTATTTTTTGTTATTTGCCAGCATTTGCAAAAGTTTTATTCGTCCGAATTGTTGTGTATAAATTGCTGATAAGCATGGAAAACATTTGCCCTAGACATACATCCGGCAAACTTTCCCTTGTCCAATACTACTATGGTGTATCTATCCACACCCTTAAATTTCTTTATTATTTTTTCCATACTATCATTAATATCAACAATAAAATACTCCGAATAGCGCATAAAGTTTTTCACCTCTATTTTGTCATAATATTCGGGATGAAAAAGCATTCCGCGAACATCGTCCAAAACCAAAATTCCCTTAAAAAAATCTTCCTTATCCACAACAGGAAAGAAGTTTCTGTTGGAAACCTCCACTGCTTTGACCACATCCCTAAGTTTTGCATCCACATTCAGTTTATAAAAATTTGTCTCCAATATTTTGGTTTTATCCATAAAATGTATGGCAGACTTGTCTTTGTTATGAGTCATTAAGTCGCCTTGTTGAGCCAAAGGTTTGGCATATATGGAATATTTATTGACACTCCTAACAACCAAATAACTAATTGTCGTACTTATCATTAAAGGAGCCAACAAATCATAACCTCCCGTTATATCCGCAATAAGAAATATTGAGGTTAGCGGTGCATACATTATACCTGCCATAACCGAAGACATACCTACAAGAACAAAATTGCTAACCTCCAAAGGAGGAAAAAAACCTGTGGTGTTTAATAACATTGCTACAAAAAAACCGGAAAATCCGCCGATAAACAGACTTGGGGCAAATATTCCGCCAACTCCGCCGGAAACACAAGTTACATTGGTAGCTATTGCTTTAATAATGATAATGGCAAGAGTGATAACGATAAGCAAATAAATATTATCTTTCACACTATAAAACAAACTATTGGTTAAAAGAGCAGAGGTGTCGTTGTCCAGTAAATGAGTCAGGGCTTGATATCCTTCACCGAACAGAGGAGGAAATACATAAACCATTATACCCAAAAGAGAGCCTCCGATAATTATCTTCCAGAAAGCATTGAATTTTGAAAAAAAGTTACTTACAAAATTGCTTATGTTAAAGTAGTACAAAGAAACTACAGCAGAAAAAATCCCAAGCAATATATACGAAGGTATATTATTCAAAGAAAAGAAAGTGTCTACCTTATAGGAAAATTGAGCATCGGGACCGAGAAAAAAGAAAGAAATCAAAGCCGCTGTTATGGAAGAAATAAGCATGGGTAAAATACTTACCATACTCAAATCCAACATAAGAACCTCAAACGCAAAAAGTATGCCTGCAATTGGAGCCTTGAAAGCTCCGGCTATTGCTCCTGCCGCACCGCAACCTACGAGTATTACGGTTAAATGTTTATCCAAACGAAAAAAACGGGATATATTGGAGGCTATGGCAGAGCCGGTGTAAACGATGGGGGCTTCCAATCCCACACTACCACCAAAAGCAACCGTTATGGAGGAGGTAAGCATGGGTGACCATGTATTATGCGGTTTTATTTTCCCGCCCTTACGAGATATTGCGTACATAACCTTACTTACTCCATGTGAAAGGTCGTCTTTTATGAAAAATTTTACCAAAACAACCGTAAGCGCAATACCCACCATAGGATACATCAAAAACAGCCAATTTGTACCCTCTATACTAACCCAAGAAAAGGATGTTATAAGATTATAGGTATAGGAAACAAGATTTTTCAACAATACCGATGCCAAACCGCAACCTATACCGGTCAGAAAAGACACAAGAGCCAAAATTTGAGTGGTTTTTAAATACCTAACCCTCAAAAACAGCATTGTTTTATAGCACTTTTTTATATTAATATTCTTTCCTAACCACATAGCGTTTAACTTGCAAAGGTAAGTCTTTTATATAAAAATGTCGGTATCTTTTTTATTTTTTTATAATTTCGCAACACCAAAAAATGGTTGACCATGAAAATGAAATCCAACTCCATATCAGATATACAAACGTATATACAAGCAGAGTTAAAAAACAAATACACAAAAAGCGAAATACGCTCTCTAACCAATATATTATTTGAGGAGTATGGCAACATAGACTCCGCACATCTGTTAGCCTTCGGACAGGAAACCGTAAATGAATCCGCTTTGTTAAATATTGTCCTTGCTACCGAACAATTGAAAAAAGAAAAACCCATTCAACAAATACTAAGAAAAACATATTTTTGTGACCTTTGTTTTGATATTAACGAACATGTTTTAATACCAAGACCTGAAACAGAGGAATTATGCAAATACATTATTGATTATGAAAAAAAATTCAAACATTCAAACATAATAGATTTATGCACGGGTAGCGGTTGTATTGCCTTGTCTATAAAAAAATATTTAAATGATTGCACGGTTTATGCAATGGATGTATCATCTACTGCCCTTGATTTGGCCAAGCGAAATAGCAATAAACTTCTATTGAAGGTAATTTTCGTACAAGGAGATTTATTACAAGATTTTGATTTGCCAATCAATTTCGACGTTATCGTATCCAACCCTCCTTATGTTATGCAAAAAGAAAGGAGAGAGATGAAAAACAATGTTTTGAAATACGAACCGGAAATTGCCCTATTCGTAGAGGACGGAAATCCCCTAATATTTTATCAAAAAATAGAGCAATTTGCACAAAAGAGACTAAACGGGAAAGGGAGAATATATTTGGAAGTAAATGAAAATCTGACAGAAGCAACTCTTAATCTTTTTTCTGATAAAGAATATATTAAGAGAATAAAAACAGATATATTCGGCAAGAAGCGATTTGCTCTTTTGGAAAAAAAGTAACAAAAAGTTTGCCAAAAACAAAAATTACACTACCTTTGCAAATGGAGAGTTGGCTGAGTGGTCGATAGCGGCGGTCTTGAAAACCGTTGAGGGTAACACCTCCGGGGGTTCGAATCCCTCACTCTCCGCCAGGGATACGGAGAGGTTGAGGATTCTTTTGAAATCTTTAGCCTTCTTTGGTATTTACATACAAGCAATTGCTTATGAATAAGGAAAATAAGGATTTTTTGGCAGAAATGTTTCCCTTTTTGTCTTCCGAACAAAAGGAGCAGTTTTCTCTTTTGCCCTCGCTTTACAAACAATGGAACGAAAAAATAAACGTTATTTCCCGCAAGGACATAGACAATTTGTTTGCTCATCACATACTTCATTCTTTATCCATAGGCAAAATAAGCCCTTTTGTTCCCAACACCAAAATATTGGATGTAGGTACTGGCGGCGGTTTTCCCGGCGTACCTTTGGCAATACTTTTTCCCGAATGTTCTTTTCATTTGATAGATAGAACAGCAAAGAAAATAAAAGTTGTGAATGCCATAGCAAAAGAGTTGAATATTAAAAATGTAATTGCCGAACAAATTGCTTGTGAAGAGCTTAAAAACAAATACGATTTTATAGTATCACGGGCAGTTACTAATATGCACGATTTTCTTTTACTCTCAAAAGGAAAGATTCTAAAAAAATCAAGTAATAATCTAAAAAACGGAATACTTTATCTTAAGGGAAACGATGCTTACGAAGAAATGTCAAATTACAGAGGTTATTACGAAATATTTGATTTAAAAAACATATTTCCGCACAGCGAATACTTTATAAGCAAATGTTTGGTATACATTAGTATCTGACAAATTGGTTACAAAAAATATTTTTTCTTTTTGCAACAAAATGCAAAAATTTGAGTCCTGTGTTAAGTGAGTTTTATGAAATACACACAAGAGGATATTATTCAAGGGTGTTACAGAGGCGAAAGAGAGTATCAAAAAGCGTTATACGAGATGTATTCGGCTAGAATGTACGCTCTTTGTTTGCGTTACTTATCAAACAAAGAAGATGCCGAGGATATGTTACAAGACACTTTTATAAAAATATACGATTCAAAAAAACATTTCAAAAATATAAACAATCTAAATGCATGGATTAGAACGGTTTTTGTTAACAATATACTAAGTTCTTTTAAGAAAAAGAAAAAAATCTTTACTATGGACGTAGAGAATTTTTCCGAGCAGGAGATCTTCGTTTTTGATGTAGATACAAATCAATTTTCTACCAAAGAACTACTCCAAGCCGTACTTTCTCTAAAAAAAGAAGAGAGAATAATATTTAATATGTTGGAAATAGAAGATTTTTCTTATAAAGAAGTAGAGCAAATAACGGGCAGAAAAGCCTCCACTCTTAGGTCTATAAATATGAGAGCAAAGATAAAGATAAAGAATTTTTTAAGCCAAATCAAAAAATATTAGCCATGAATACATATTATGATACTTCATCCAATGATAATTTGGATAATTTTAAAGATAGGATTAAAAGGTACGAAGAACAACCGGATAAAAAGGTTTGGAACGGTATAGAAAAACATCTAAGCAAACGAGGTTTTCCATTTAAAGCTTTGTCTTTGATAGGAATGTCGCTTATAGTTTTAGCGGTTAGTTATGTATTTTTTACTCCTAGCAAAAAACAAACAAAAGAAATCTTATCCGAACAAAACAATGTGATAACAAAAATTGCAAACAATAATGTACGGGCACTGCTTGATAATGCCATAACTTTTAAAGAAGACATAGTTCGGTCTGCCACTAATAATAAGATAACAACTATTATTCGGTCCAATACGACTGAAATTGTAACCAAAGATACCATTAGCGCGCAAGTTGCCAAACAAAAGACGACTGTTGATGTTGTAAAAAAAGAGAACGTAATGGAAACGCCTACGGACAAAGTACCCGCAGAAGAAACAAAAAAGCCTGAGGCTTTGCCCGTATCGTCAAATATTGGAAAAATAGAACCCCCTTCGGAAGACATTCCGGAGGCTGAAGAATTATTTATTCCCAATGCTTTTACTCCTTTGGAGGCTACCAATAATATATTTAAACCAAAAACGGAAAAACAAATCTCTGATTTTGAAATGAAAATTTTCAATCGTAACGGTATGCAGATATTTTCTTGTAAAAACATAGATGAGGGCTGGAATGGTAATATCAAAGGAGTTGTGGCTCCACAAGGAGTATATGTATATATTGTAACATACAAAGACAGTCAAAACAAAAAACATACTCAAAAAGGAAATCTTATGCTTTTGAGATAAGGAAATTGTTTTTTTATCTTCTACAAAATGTTGCGTAATTTTTTTGTGTTTTATGCAACATTTTTTAACTTTTAACGTAATAACTCTGTTAAAAAGAAATTGAGTATTTAATATTGTATCATGAGACAATTAAAAATATCTAAACAATTAACCAATAGAGAAATTACCTCCTTAGACAAGTACTTGCAAGAAATAGGTCGTTTGGAAATGATTACTCCGGAGGAAGAGGTGGTTTTGGCACAAAAAATAAAACAAGGAGACCAAGCCGCTTTGGACAGACTGACAAAGGCAAATCTGAGGTTTGTTGTCTCCGTTGCAAAGCAATATCAAAATCAAGGGATGTCTTTGCCCGACCTAATCAACGAGGGCAACGTGGGTCTTATAAAGGCAGCGCAACGTTTTGACGAGACACGCGGTTTTAAGTTTATTTCCTATGCTGTTTGGTGGATAAGACAAAGTATACTCCAAGCCTTGGCGGAGCAGAGTCGTATTGTTCGTCTTCCGCTAAACAAAATAGGTTCTATGAACAAAATAAATAAAACCTTTGCAAAATTAGAGCAAGAGTATGAGCGTACTCCAAACTATGAGGAAGTTGCCGCTACTTTGGATATACCGGACAATGAAGTAAAAGAAAGTATGAGACACTCCGGCAAACATCTCTCTATGGACGCCCCTTTGGCTAACGATGAAGACAATACAATGTACGACTTTATGCGTTCGGAGGATAACGCAACGCCGGAGAGTGAGTTGATGTACGAAAGCCTTAAAACTGAAATTAACAGAGCAGTCTCTACTCTTTCTCATAAAGAAGCGGACATAATAAGAATGTTTTTCGGATTGGACGGTTACACGCCTATGACTTTGGACGAAATAGGAGAAAAGTTTGATTTGACGAGAGAAAGAGTTA
The DNA here is from genome assembly GCA_963540815.1 of uncultured Bacteroidales bacterium. Classification (GTDB taxonomy): domain Bacteria; phylum Bacteroidota; class Bacteroidia; order Bacteroidales; family P3; genus Scybalousia_A. The sequence goes on along the minus strand of CAUTQY010000011.1, from coordinate 18,078 downwards.
GACAAATAAAAGAAAAGGCAATAAAACGACTGAAACAAACCTCAAGAAGTGCAATATTAAAATCATACTTGGGACAATAAAAAAGAACGAAAATAAAAAAAAAGGAAGGGATTCGTTCCTTCCTTTTTTTATTCAAGAAATAGAAACACTATTTGCTTTAACGCAAACATCATATTATCGTACCGCTACCCAAACAAATTTTTGCTTGTTTATCGTAAATTACTCCAAATTGTCCTTGTGCCACACCTTGCAATTTATGTTCAAATCGTACGTTGTAAATATTATCTTTTTGCTTTGAAATCCAAGCCTTTGTAAAATCCGGCGTGTGTCGTATTTTCAAACTTATTTCTTTCTCCCCTTCAAAGTCTCCCCAAATATCTTTGGTTATAAAATGAAAATTTCCAAGCCTAGCCTCCGTTCCGTATTGAGTAATAGGGTCATAACCCTGAGAAACATATATAATATTGTTAGGAATATCTTTTTTGACAACAAACCAAGGTCCTCCTCCAAGCCCTAAGCCTTTTCTTTGACCAATGGTATGAAACCAAAAACCTTTATGTTTGCCGAGAATTTTACCGGTTTCCATTTCTATAATATCTCCGGGCTTTTCTCCCAAATATTTTTTTATAAAATTGTTGTAATCTATTTTTCCCAAAAAACAGATGCCTTGAGAATCTTTTCTGAAGGCGGAAGGCATTTTTTCCGTTTCGGCAATATTTCTCACCTCTGTTTTTGTCATATCACCAATTGGAAAAATAATTTTTTCCAATTGAGAATAAGATATTTGTGCCAAAAAATCCGTTTGGTCCTTAATTTTGTCCTTTGCCGTTGAAAGGTATTTAAGTCCTTCCATATTGGTAGTAGTGCAGTAATGACCTGTGGCTATAAGGTCAAAACTTTTTCCCCATTTTTCGTTAAATGCTCCGAACTTTATCATCTTGTTACACATAACGTCCGGATTTGGGGTAAAACCTCTTTTTACCGTTTCTATAGTATAGTTTACAACCCTATCAAAATATTCTTTTTGCAAATTGACAACTTCCATTTTGCACCCGTATTTTTTTGCAATATAAGAAGTTATCTCAATATCCTCTTCTTTGGGACATTCGGAATCGTCCATACCTATCATTATATAAAAGATGGTAGGTGTTATCCCTTCTTGTTTTAATTTATATACCACAACAGAAGAGTCCACTCCTCCTGAAACCAATGCCGCTACGTTCATGTTTTATATTTTCTTATTGATTCTGTTTTGGGAAAATATAATTGTCTGCCAAAGATAATAGCACGTATAGCAATATTATCAATACTATGGCGTAGATATTAAACAGAATTATTAATAATAGGGAAAGGAAAAGAAAAACAAACTTAATTTTATTATCTTGCCAAGTGAGAGTTTTGAATTTAAGGGAAAACAGAGGTATTTCGCTAACCAATAGAATATCGCAAACAATAGATATAACAATAATGAAGTAAGGGTTATTCATAAAATTATACAACAGAGAATTAAACCCCGATGATTTTATTCCCCAAAGTATGATATTGTTACTTTGCAAATAGTTTATCAATGGAATACTTAACCAAATCAGAGCATTTGCAGGAGTTGGCAAACCGATAAAAGAAAGCGTCTGCCTTTTGTCCACATTAAACTTTGCCAAACGATAGCAAGACATTATAGCCATAAACAAAGGAAGGTAGCAAAAAAGCCCTCCGGCTATTTGTAAAAAATCATAATCGTTTTTACTTCCCAAGAGTAAACTTGTTGCTATCAAAGCGGGCGCAACTCCAAATGTTACAACATCTGCCAAAGAATCCAACTCCTTACCTATTGTGTCACTTACTTTCAAAAGACGCGCAACCATACCGTCAAAAAAATCAAATATTGCCCCACATATTATAAAACAAGAGGCCAAAGCAGAGTTTTCCCATAACAAAAGAGCAATAACGGAAAGAACTCCGCAGAGAAAGTTCATTAGAGTAATAATATTCGGTACTTGTTTTCTCATCTTTATTATTGTGCTACCAACTGCAAAATTAACATTAATTTTATAAACAAGCCGACCCGGAAAGAGAAAACAAAAAAAATTGTACCTTTGCAAAACGAAAAACTTTTTAGAATCTATGAGTAATAATATAGTGGCAATAGTGGGAAGACCGAACGTGGGCAAATCAACTCTTTTCAATCGTCTGACAGGTTCAAAGATAGCCATAACCGACCCTACCTCCGGAGTAACACGCGATAGAAATTACGGAAAAAGCAATTGGAACGGCAAAGAATTTTCCGTCATAGATACCGGCGGATACATGCAGGGAGGAGATGATGACTTTCAGGAAGAAATTTGCGACCAAGTTCGTTTGGCAATAGACGAGGCCGATGCCATACTTTTCCTTGTGGATACCAAAGACGGACTTACTGCTATGGACGAGGAAATTGCCCTATTGCTTAGAAAAAGCAAAAAAAGAGTTATTTTGGTTGCTAACAAGGTAGATACTTATCAAAAATCTCTTAATACGCCGGAATTTTATACTCTCGGATTAGGGGAGATTTATTCTATTTCTGCCGCAAACGGAAGCGGTACGGGAGAACTTTTAGACGAGTTGGTAAAGGATTTTAATGCCAAAGAATCCTTTGTGGACGAACAAGCCGATTTGCCACATCTTGCCGTTGTAGGACGGCCAAATGTTGGCAAGTCCTCATTTATCAACACTATAACAGGGCAACAAAGAAACATAGTGAAAGACCTTGCCGGCACAACAAGAGACAGCATAAACACAAGATATAATCTTTTTGGTTTTGACTTTGTCTTGGTAGATACCGCAGGTCTTAGAAAAAAAAATGCCACAAAGGGCAATATTGAGTTTTATTCTACTTTGAGAGCCATTCGCAGTATAGAAACAAGTGATGTTTGTATTGTTATGGTTGATGCTTCGGAGGATTTTTCCGCTCAGGATCTAAATATTTTCTCTCTTTGCGAGAGAAACAATAAGGGTATTGTTTTGGTTGTCAATAAGTGGGATAAGGTAGAAAAGCAAACCAACACAATGCGGAATTATGAGGCAAGAATTAGAGAAAAAATTGCCCCCTTTACCGATGTACCTATAATTTTTACCTCCGTTATCAATAAACAACGAATTTTTAAGGTATTGGAACAAGCACGACAAGTGTTTGAAAATCGCAAAAAACAAATTCCTACCAGTAGGCTCAATGAGGATTTACTTCCTATTGTCAAAGAACAAAACCCTCCGGCAGAATACAAGGGTAAGAGAGTGAAAGTAAAGTATATAACACAACTGAAAACACCTTATCCTCAATTTGTTTTTTACTGCAACTTACCTCAATATGTAAAACAAGAATATTTGCGTTTTGTAGAAAACAAAATAAGACAACTCTACGATTTCAACGGAGTTCCCATAAAAGTATATTTTAGAGAAAAGTAGTTTTTTTTAAATCATTTAATCTTTTCATTCGATAATTAAAGCGATATTATCCCGTATAGACAACATCGCTGTTTTTTTGTTACTTTCCATCCCTCATCACCGCAAGCCCTCCTTTTCAGTTCTTGCAAGTAACTTTGTCGCTGTTGCGGTCGGGGTTTATGGAGTGTTTGTTTTTTTTGTTTTTATAAGAGGTTTGTTAAATTCTTTGTCCAGAAATTCTTGTAGAAAATGAGGAGTGACCCCTTGATTGATATCGCCGTGTTGAGCAATGGAAATCTTTCCCGTCTGTTCGGAAACCACCACAGCAATGGCATCGGTATTTTCCGTTATACCCAAAGCGGACCTATGCCTTAGCCCCATAGACAAAGGTATGTTATGAGAATGAGAAACAGGTAATATGCAACGAGCTGCTTGTATTTTTCCCTTGTCTATTATTACGGCACCGTCGTGCAAAGGTGTGTTTTTGAAAAATATTGTTTCCAAAAGTTGAGAAGACAATTCGCTCTGAAAAATCTCTCCCGTTTGTATTATACTTTCCAACTTGTTTTCCCTGCAAAAAATTATTAACGCTCCCGTCAGAGAGGCTGACATATGGGAACAAGCTTGTACAATGGCGTTAGTATTAAGTTTGTTTTCGTTTTCGCCGGCGTATTTCCAAAACAGAAATTTGCCCCAACTTTTGGTAATACTTTTTGAACCGATGAGTATAAGAAAACGTCTTATTTCGGGTTGAAACAATATTATTAATGCCAAAACTCCCAAAGAAATAAACTGCCCGAGGATTTCACTCAGAATAGTCATTCCAAGCAAGGAGACAACTTTCCATGTTATGTAAAGAATAAAAAAACCTATAACTATACTTATGGCGTTTGTACCTCTGAGGAGTTTAAACAAAAAAAACAGCAACAAAGCCACAAGCAAAACATCCACGAAATCAATTATACCAAAGCTTGGAAGCTCTTTTAAAACGCTGAGTATTATCATAGATTTTTTTTATTTGAAAGACCAAACCATAAACATATTATTTTATAGAATTACTTTGATTTTTTGTATAAATCATACAATTTCAGACAATCTGCCGTTTGTTTAACATCGTGTACCCTTAATATATCCGCTCCGTTTTCCAAAGCAAAAGCGGAAAGAAAACAAGTTTGAGCAAGTACTTGCTTCGGAGAGAGATTTAAGGGCTTGTATATCATACTTTTGCGAGAAATACCGGCAAGTATGGGCAAGGAAAAAACATCCTTGAATTCTTGTTGTCTTCTTAGAAGTTCGTAATTCATTTCTATTGTTTTGCCAAAACCGAATCCACAATCCAATATAATATCTTTTACCTCCAACTCCCTTAAAGTTTGCAAACGTTCCGAAAAATATTTGCACATATCCGTAAAAAGATTATCATAACGTATTTCCTCTTGCATTCTATCCGGCTTGGCATTGGTATGCATAAGAATATAAGGTATCTTTAATTTGGCAACGGTGGCAAACAAATCTTTGTCCCAACTTCCGCCCGAAATATCGTTGAGTATATCCGCTCCTTTGTCAAAACATCTTTCAATTACTTCCGCCCATACGGTATCTATGGAAACAATAATACGAGGATAACGTTTTTTTACCTCTTCCACCATGGGTAACAAAATATTTATCTCCTCCTCTTTGGGAACCAATTTTGCTCCCGGACGAGTAGAACAAGCACCTATATCCAATATGTCTGCTCCCTCCTCTATTATTTGTTCCGCTCTCTGCAAAGCAAGAGACAAAGAGCGATATTGTCCTCCGTCAAAAAAAGAATCCTCCGTAACGTTGAGTATTCCCATAACTTTCGGAGTGTTAAAATCAAACAAAGTGCCCTTTATATTTACGGTTTTCGGCATCTCAAACATATCATTGCCCTCTCATTAAGATTGTTAGCACACAGACAAAAAAAATAATTTGTAGTATAGTTATTCTATTATTCTACCGTTTTCGCAAGAAATAACTCTATTGCGAAAATCGCTTATAATCAAATAATCATGTGTAGCCATAAGAATGGTAGTGTTGCTTTCTTTGTTGAGTTTTAGTAAAAGTTTCACGATTTCCTCTGAGGTTATTGGGTCCAAGTTGCCCGTTGGTTCGTCTGCAATGATAAGTTCGGGTTGATTAACCATGGCACGGGCAAGTACAATGCGTTGCATTTCTCCCTCGGAAAGATTAAACGGGTAGACCTCTGCTTTGTCTTGCAAACCTACCAATTCCAAGCTCTGCATAACCCTCGTTTTTATAAGATTTTTGTCCCTATTGCCTGTAGCCCTAAGGACGAAAGCCAAGTTGTTAAAAACATTTCTGTCGTTCAACAACTGCATATCCTGAAAAACTATACCCAACTTTCTTCTAAGCAAAGGAACGTTGCGCTTACCAATGTTTTTTAGATTGTAACCGCAAACAACTCCTTCGCCACTTTCTATGGGAAGGTCTGCATAAATAGCACGCAAAAGCGTGGATTTACCAGCTCCAGTCTTACCTATTAAATATACAAATTCTCCTTTTTTGATTTCTAAGTTAATATCGGTCAGTATCGCCTTTTCGTATGATAGGGATACATTTTTTAGGTAAATTGAAATATCTCGCTCCATAATGGCTGTAATTACTTTATAAGTCTATACCCACTCCTTCCCTGACGCCCCGACAGGGTATGTGCTCTGCGTATTACAAAAAAACGTACTGCATACACATACAAAAACCACGACAATATAAGAATTATGATAAAAATCAAATCGCTTACAACAAAGGCAAGCACAGTGGATATAATGGAAATACCAAAAGAAATAAGGAATGTTGTAATTGTACATCTTTGGTGAGAGTAACCAAAGCGTATAAAATAATGATGTATATGCTTTTTATCTGCCGAAAAAGGAGATTTTTTTCTACGCACTCTACTTAGAAAAACTCTCAGAGTGTCTGCCAACGGAAGATAAAAATATCCTACAAACGGTGCTACGTATGATTTCATTTTTAGCCCGAATACACTATCACTTGCCGAAATATGGGCGTTGTATCTCATAGTCAAAATAATAAAAACAGTTATAAACGTACCTATTAGCAATGAGCCCGTATCTCCCATAAATATTTTTGCTTTTTGCCAATTGTATCTCAAAAAACCTATTATGGAACCTATTATGGTAATAAGACACAGCCCTATGAATATGGGAGAAAAAGGTGCATCCGTATTTGCTTGCCCTACTTGAAAAACAAAGTATTCAAGGCTTGCATGCCTGCCTGCCCGTCTATACCGTCAATAAGGTTGTAGGAATTGATTACAACAATGAAGAAAAATATGGTCAAAGGATAGGAAAGCCAGATGGGAATATTTATAATCTGCCCACTTGTCAAACCCGTTATTGAGGTTATGTTTATGCCAATCGTGCAGAATAAGAGTCCGACTGCTATTTCAAAGAATAATTTTGTCCAAGGGCTGAGCTCGTTCATATCGTCCCTTACTCCGACAATAAACATAAGTACTATACTTACGGCAAAGGTTATTAAATAGGCAAAATTTGAAACATTGAAATAGGCAAAAATCATTGCAATAATACTGATAATAAACCCCAAAAATATTACCACTCCACCCATATGTGCCGTATAACCGGTGTGAATTTTTCTTCCTCCCGCTTTGTCCAATATCCTATACCTAACCATAAGTTTGATAAACGGAGGCATTAACAATAAAACCGTAGCCAACGCAATTAGAAAAGCGGTAACATACATCCCAATAATCATCTCCATTTTTTAATACTCCTTAACTTAATTATTTGTCTGCAAAGTTATAAAAAAATCCGTCTGTCTGTTTGTTGTTATCAAATTTATTTTCATTATTTCTCTTTATCCGTATAAGATACAATTTGTTATAGCAACAGAATATTTTTTCGCTAAACGGAGCCAGTTTTCTAATGTTGGTACAAGAACAAAAAAAACGGCATTTATCACATAAAAACAAATGCCTTTTCCTTTTCTTAATAGTATGATACCAAATATGTATGTTATTTTTCTTGAGAATTGTTTGAATTTTCCGTATCCAAACTTTGCTCTTCTATCATATCCTTGTTGGCCTGTTCCTCCATTAATCTGTCTTCATAGGAATAGTCTCCGTGTACAAGTTTAAAGGTATGCGTACTGCTTTTACCCTCTTCCAAATCTTCAATAGTCGTTTCCTCTTCTTGTTCTTTGTTCTTCAAAATATCTTTATCAAAATCTTCTTCGCTAATATGGTCGTCCACCTTAACCTCCACTTTAACCATATACACTATTTCCGGAGTTTCAAACGGAACCAAAAACATAGGAGTGCCGTCGGGTTTTGATACTTTCTGAATAAAGTTCGTATAGCCTTCGGCATATGTAGCGTTGAAAAGCTCCATGTCTTTTTCCGGTAGATTTTTGTAGCTAACAATAAGTCTTTTTTTGTCCGTTTTTTTCGTTGTTTTCTTCATATTGTCTCCTCAAATATTTTTTGCAATATTAATAAGTTTTTTTTATTTACAATATATATTTTATAAAAAATGTAAAATTTCACAAAGCAACTTTCCCTAATTACAACAATGTAGTATAAATTGCCATACAATAAACTTGCTCGCAATGACGAAAAGTGGGGACGCAATGGCGGGAAAGGGGTGTATACGTAATGACTGACGGGTAGGCTTTTGTACTTATGCTTAAAAATTTATATTGAATATTTTAATCCCATTTTGAGTTCAAAGGTATGGGATTCGACATTTTTGTAATAATCATATCTTGTAAATCTCAGATAATAAGACGTTGATAAAACAAAATCCAAATGTTCTATTATTTGCATTTGTATTTTCGGAGATATTACCATAAGAGAGGCTCTGCCTTTATTACCCTACACGTTAAGATATAGAGGATCTTTTGTTTCGGGATGGTCTATTTTTTCCATACCCTTCCAAGTTAGCAAATTGTAATAATCCGCGTTGAGAAGGAAACGACCGTATCGCGAAAATTCCACAAGGGTTTTCAAATGCACGGCGTAACCGCTTCCAAGGTTATAATCTCTGTCTATATTGTTAAAGTGGTCGCTTATATTTCCACCAAGAAAAATACAATTTGCGTAAATTTGCTGGCTAAGCATGGTTAGATTGCCTAAATCTTTTATGGAATAAATTAATCCTACACCTAAAGAAGCGGCTTCGGAAATTCTGTAATGTACTTGTGTTTTGCCGTCTATGACCGGCTCGGAATCATAATAATTAAAATGTTGAAAAAACCCATTTGAGATTTCACTGCAGTGTTTGTATTTACATCTCGTCCGTATAATCTGCCTACAAAATGCACTTCGGAAATAAGCGGTTGATTGGTAGACAAGCCTAAATTTACCTGTGCGGAAAAATAATCATATGGCTTGTTTGTTTGTGTGTTATATACATTACCGTAATTTACTTCGGCGATTAGAAAAGGGTTGCTTTCACCCATTACAAACGAACCCTTATCTGCCAAATATCTCCAACCCACACTTAGAGAAAAGTCTATAGGTAGGGTTTCAAAATCATGATATTTATAAAAAGAGGATTTGTGTCTCCAAGCCTCTCCGTTTATGATACGATTAAGTCCTTTTATGGGACAAATGGCAGTAACGGCAAATTCTCTAAAAAATCTCTCCCAACCGTATGGGGATTCATCTATCAGAAGATTGGAAAGTCTGTGTGTTATTTCTCCTATGGCCATACCTCCCAATGTTGTTGTAAAAATATCGTTAATGGAGGGAGGTTCTGTTTCACCTGCCACTTCCCACATAAAAGAACCCAAAAGGCTATAAGGTGTAGATTGCCAAAAATTCAGACCATTGCTCCGTGCCGCATTAAAATAAAGACCTCCGTGATAGGGATGAAAAAAAAGATTTGTAGAAAATTTGTCGTAATCCCAAACAAAACCGTTTTCAAAATTGTGTTTTATACTACGAAAACTTACTTCGGCAAAATCCTCCCTGAGTACAAATCTGTCAAGAGCGTTTACGAAGGCATTAATTCCCACAACCTCTATTGCAGATATTAGAGCGGGAGTGACGGAGTGATTATAATTTTCCTCTATCATAAATATCGTATCTCTCTCTGTCCGTTTGTCAAAAGTACTTATTGTATTTGTGTCCTGCAAAAATAGAGTGCCTGTTATTTTCCCTAATGCTTTCGTGTCGGTAGCAAAAACCGCAAGCAAAAAAAACGTTACGACTATATGTTTTTTCATAATCTTTTTTCTCAAAATAATATCACCCCTACTTTTACAAGAAATGATTTTCTATAATTCTTATTGTGTTGATAATATCTGTCTATCCCATAACCTGTGCCTACAAAAAGACCTAAACGTTTGAGGTATTGATATTCCAAACTAAGATTTACATTTAGGGAATACAAACGCTCGGGAGTCTCAATATCGTTTTGTTGAAAAGTCTCTATGTGAGCAAATCCCAAATCTCCGTAGATAGACCATTTTTTATTGAAAATATTTGTCCAATATCCCAAGCGATAGAAAAGCGAACCGGAAAGATCTTCATCCAAACCCATATAGTGAGTACCAAAACCGAGAATATTATAGGTATTATTGTTTTTAAAACGAGCGGCAACGTTTATTTTGGAAGCGTTGCCAAAGAACAGCATCATTTGTATTCGTGTCAGAGGAGAAAGATTAACCAAACCTATTTTTTTTATTGTATTATTGCGAGAATAGTTAAAAATTCCAATTTGGACTCCTTTTTGCTGCTCTATACAAATGTTTATTAATCCTGTTTGCAAACCATTGAGAGTATCTGCATAATTGAAAGGTGAAAATTGATAACCGCGCATATTATTGATACTCACATTCATAACTCCGGCGATTTGAGTGCCTTTGTCTACTCCGTTGGAAATATTTTCTATACCGCAAAATTACAAACCTCTTAGATGATGTCCGTTAATATTGTTGAAAGCGGATATTTGACAACCCTTTGTTTTTTTTTGCAATATTCATAATTGTAGCGAGCTGCAATCCTGTCATTTGCCCTCCGACAACATTGATAATTGAGGCGTATTGCAATCCGTACATATCTTTTTGGGAAAAAGAACCGATTATTCCCCAATTTACTCCGCCTCCCCTTTGTCTTATCCGGGAGGAAAGCAGATTAAATTGAACACCTCTTAAAGTATCAACATCTCCTATAAGTCCTATGTTTATATTTGCTTTTCTTTCTTGATTTGTGTTACCAAAAGCAAGATTATACCTTTTGTTCAAAACATTCCCTCCGTTCTGTGCCTGACAAACAAAAGAAAATAATAACAATAACGGAAAAAAAATAGGTATCAATTTATAATTCATAAATGATTGCGTTATAAATATTGGAATAAAAAGATTCTTTTTATTTCAATTTATCTTTTAAAAATTCGGACGTGGGAGTTTTCCTTTTTATTAGTTCTTTGGGAGTGCCTTCAAAAATAATTTTACCTCCGTGTTTGCCTCCTCCGGGTCCGAGTTCTATTATCCAATCGGCAGTCTTTATTATATCCAAATGATGTTCTATAATAACTAACGAATGCCCGTTATCTATCAAAGAGTCAAAACAAGAATTAAGTTTTTGTATATCCTCAAAATGCAAACCTGTCGTAGGTTCGTCAAATACGAACAAAGTAGGACGCAAGGTTTTGCCTTTTTGCAAATAAGTAGATAGTTTTATTCTCTGCGCCTCTCCTCCGGAAAGAGTACTGAGAGATTGTCCCAAAGAGAGATAACCCAACCCAACTTGTTTTAGTATGTCAAGACAATAGGATATGCGTTTTATTGTAGTGTCTTGCTTGTCGTCAAAAAAGTCAAAAGCCTCGTCTATTGTCATTAACAAAACTTCCGAAATGTTTTTATTTTTATATTTTATATCCAAAGCCTCTTCGTTATAGCGTTTGCCATGGCAAGCCTCACACTTCAAAGTAACATCTGCCATAAACTGCATTTTTACCTCAATAGTCCCCTCTCCTTTGCAGGTCTCACACCTGCCTCCTCCTTCCACATTAAAAGAAAAATAACCCGGCTTTAACTTTCTTGCCTTTGCCAAAGGCTGACAAGCAAACAAGGTGCGTATGTCTTCAAACATACCGGTATATAAAGCAGGATTGCTACGAGAGGAACGGCCTATTGAATTTTGGTCTATAACCTGGACGTCTTTGATAGCGGAAAGAGAGCCTTGCAAAGGAGAACATTGAGGCAACTCTTCGCAAGGAATGTCCAAATGTTGCCTCAAAGCATTTACAAAAACCTTGTTAATCAAAGTACTTTTGCCACTACCGCTTACCCCGCAAACAACAACTTTAAGATTCAACGGTATTTTGAGATTTACACCTTGCAAATTGTTTTTATAAACATTATCTATTTGGAGATACTCTTTGCTTTTTCTGTAATATACGGGCAAGTTTATGTTTTTTTCTCCGCTTAGGTATTGAAGAGTTAGGGAAGGGAGTTTTTTATCTTTTTTATTCTCCGTATTCTTTTTTTTGCAAAGAGTTTGCAATTCTTTTGCACTGCAAGAAAGACAAACTTTTCCTCCCTTAACCCCCGCCAAAGGTCCTATATCAACGATATAATCGGCATTTCGTATTACATCCTCGTCATGCTCTACCACTATTACCGTGTTACCTTCATCTCTAAGGTCTTTCAATACTTGTATAAGATTATTGGTGTCTATGGAATGCAGTCCGATTGTAGGTTCATCCAAAACATACATAGACCCAACCAAAGGAGAGCCCAAACTATTGGAAAGGACTATTCGTTGCGCCTCACCGCCCGAAAGAGTACTTGCCTGACGAGACAAAGTAATATAACCCAGACCTACTTGCAACAAATACTTTAATCTAAAACGTATTTCTTTCAAAATCCTTTCCGAGGCTTGCTTTTCGTAATCGTTGAGTTCTATTCTGTTAAAGAAATCAAAAACCTCCTCTACCGGCATGTTTAGAATATCTATAAGAGACAGACCTCCTATTTTTACATATTCCACATCTTTCCTTAATCTTGTTCCATTGCATGACGGGCAGGTGGTTATGCCGGTATACTTAGACAAAAGCACGCGGTATTGTATTTTATAAGACTCTTTTTTTACGAAATCAAAAAATTGATTTATGCCTATTATTCTTTTTCCTTCTCCGTTCCAAAGTAAGTTTTTTTGTTGCGATGATAATTGATTATAAGGTTTGTGTATGGGAAATTTGTTGTAGGCACGATTTATAAAATCATCTTTGAAACGAGACATTACGGCTCCTTTCCAACAATTTACCACGTCTTCAAACACGGACAGATAAGGTTTTGTTATAACAAGGTCCTCGCTTATACCTTCCACAAAACCCAAACCTTGACAAGTAGGACAGGCTCCGTATTTGTTGTTGAAAGAAAAAAAGTTTTCCGAAGGTTTGACAAATTCCATTCCGTCTTGTTCAAAACGATTTGAAAATTTTTCCTCTCTACCCTCGGAATGTATTATACAATCTCCCTCCGATTCATTAAAAGCCGTATGGACACTCTCCTGCAAGCGTATTCTTATATTTTCTTGCTCTTTGTTTATAATCAACCTATCTATTAACAAGAGAGATTTTGCATACTTTTTATCTATTTTTTCTTGTCTTAATAAATCTTCCAAATGAATAATACGTTCCTGAAAAAACAAACGAGTATAACCCATTTGCAACAAGGTTTCAAATCTTTGCCTCAAATCCTCTTTTCCTATTCTCAAAGGACAAAGTATATAAACCCTTTTATTCGTATAGTTACGCAATACACTATCAACAACACTTGTAACAGAATCTCTTTTGACTTCTTTACCCGAAATGGGTGAGTAGGTCTTTCCTATTTTGGCAAAAAGCAATTTAAGGTATTCGTATATCTCTGTCATTGTACCCACTGTGGAACGCGGGTTTCGGTTAATTATTCTCTGATGCACGGCTATGGCAGGAGGCAGGTTTTCTATTTTATCCGACTCGGGCTTTGGCATACGACCAATAAACTGACGTGCGTACGAAGACAAACTTTCTATGTATCGTCTTTGTCCTTCGGCAAAAAGAGTATCAAAAGCCAAAGAAGACTTTCCGCTTCCGCTTACCCCGGTAACAACGATAAAAGAGTTTTGAGGAAGGCTTATATCTATGTTTTTTAGATTATTAACCCTTATTCCTTTTGCTACAATATGGTTAATTTCTTGCTTTTTCATTATTGTGCAAAAGTACTTGTTTTTTTTTAAGTTGATAATATTATTTCTTTCCGTTTGAGAAGCAGAATGAAGTGTGGCAAATTTTAAATACAAAAAAATAGTAGATAATGTTATCTCCTATCCTTAATTCCCGTTAGTCTATACAGGCTTTTTATACCTGTTCTACTCCTCTATTCTTGGAGTAAAAAGAATATGATAAACATCATTTTGTTCATACATTTCTTTGATTGCATAACCCTTTTGTTTCCAATTTGCTATTATGTTTGGAAGCTCCTCCAAAGAATAAGCCGTTTTTGATACGTCACTATTTGTTCGGTTGTGAAAATTTCTTTTATTCAACTCTACAAAAACAGTATCTCCGTCTTTTGTTACGGCAGTTAAAACATAGGTTTCTCCCTTCTCAGTTACACCTTTTTCTACATAATCAATACCTTTGACTTGAGAAAAAGCTAATTGCGAACAAAAAACAATTAAAACCAATGTAAATAATTTTTTCATAACGGTTCTTTTTTTAATTGATAAATTTAAACTCTACGATATAAATATCTGTGTTGCAAAGTTATATTAATTTTTATAAAAACCCAATTTAATAAACTTTTTTTTACAAGTTTAAGCTCTCGCAATCAACACATTCCACATTTAAGAAGTTACTTTTTATACATTTTCGTTGGTTAAAACATTCCATTTGTTGCCCTGCCTTACGGTTGTTTACAAGGGCTAAAACAATAGTAGTGACAAACATAACCAATATTGCGACAAACAAAATTATTATCGCTCTTTTGGCTTGCTTGTATTTTTCTTCCAAAGTCATCATTGTTTTATTATATTTTTTTCAAAATTCTTATCCTGCGAAGATATTATTTTTCTTATCATTAACAAAAGATTATGTTAAAAAAGTAGTACCTTTGCAAGTTAATTTTTTGGAAAGTCGTTTTATTGAATGAGAAATATATTATCTTCTCGGAGATTTGTGGTAATAGGTGTGTTTGTGACCATAGGAGTGGTGTTTGCCATTAGATTGCTTTACATACAAATAATAGACGGCACATATTCCGAACTTGCAAACAGAAACGCTTTAAGGTATGTTACTCAATATCCCTCACGCGGTTTGGTATATGACAGGAACGGGAAACTTTTGGTATACAACGAAGTAGTATATGACCTTATGGTTATTCCGCGACAAGTAAAAAACATAGATACCAACGCCTTTTGCAGTCTGTTGAATATCACAAAAGAGGATTTTATCAAAAAGATGGAAAAAGCAAAAAAATACTCTGTTTATACTCCGTCTTTTTTTGAAAAGCAGATACTAAAAGACGATTTTGCCACTTTACAAGAAAAATTATATACCTTTCAAGGCTTTTATGCGCAAAAGCGTACCATAAGGTCATATCCCGACAGTGTGGCGGCAGCCGTTTTGGGTTATATAGGCGAGGTAAATGAAAAGAAAATAGAACAAGAGCCCTACTATAAACGAGGTGATTACATAGGAATGAGCGGAGTGGAAAAGAGTTACGAAAAACTATTAAGAGGAGAAAAGGGTAGCAGGATAACTCTTGTGGACGTACATAACAGGGAAAAGGGTGCTTTTCAAAACGGAAAGTTTGATATTCCCGCCGTTGCAGGCAAAAATCTATATTCTACCTTAGACCTTGATTTGCAAAAATATGCCGAAAAACTTATGGCCAACAAACGTGGCTCCATAGTTGCAATAGAACCCTCTACGGGAGAAATACTTTGTTTTGTGTCCGCTCCTTCATACGACCCAAATCTTTTGACAGGCAGACAAAGAGGAAGGAATTACAAAAAACTTGCTGAGGATATTTCCAAACCTCTATTTAACAGAGCTTTAATGGCTCAATATCCTCCCGGTAGCATTTTCAAAGTTGCGCAGGCTTTGGTCGCTTTGGATATGGGGGTTATAGATGTTCAAACCGGCTTTGCTTGTGACAAGGGTTTGGTAGGTTGTCACAATCATCCTTCGGCTTCCAATGTAAGAGATGCAATAAAAATGTCTTGCAACCCATATTTTTATAGAGTTTTTCAGCGTGAGGTTCAACAAAAAAATCCCAAGACAGGTAAGATAGATAGCAAATACGGTCTGTCTTTATGGACACAAGCGATGAAACGTATGGGCTTCGGTACTCGTATGGAGGTAGATATTTCCAATGTTGCCAAGGGTTATATTCCCGATACTTCCTTTTATAACAAATGGTATCCTTACGGGTGGAACTTTCACACTATTTATTCCAATAGTATAGGACAAGGAGAGGTAATGGTCGTGCCTATACAGATGGCAAATTTTGCCGCCTTGGTAGCAAACAGAGGCTGGTATATAACTCCTCATGTAATAAAAGCATTCGGAGACGAAAAACAAAAACACGTATACAAAAAATATACTCAAAAACATTATTCCTTTATAGCACCCTCTTGGTGGAACGTCGCCGTGGGAGGTATGTGGGGAGTAGTGCACGAGCCGGGCGGGACGGGCAGAAGAGCGGATGTGCCCGGGTTAAATGTTTGCGGTAAAACAGGTACGGCCGAAAACATAGGTGCAGACCACTCGGTTTTTATTGCCTTTGCTCCCAAAGATAACCCTAAAATAGCAGTCTCCGTTTATGTGGAAAACGCACGCGGGGGCGGAGGAAGTTGGGCTGCTCCCATTGCCGGACTGATAATAGAAAAATACATAAATCGCAAGGTAGAGCGTACGGAAATAGAAAAACAATATATGGAAGCCTCTCCTTGTCAGCCTTTGCCTTTGCAGAGAAAACCTATTAAGACAAAGAAAAAGGCAGATATGAAAAAACAAAACGTTTCAAAAACGGAAATCAAAAACGAATAGCAAATAATGGACGGTAGAGTAAGTAAGATAATAAAAAATATTGAATGGAAGGTTATTATCGCTTTTCTGTTTTTGGTTTTGACCGGTTGGGTTAGTATCTATGCTGCCGTTTATGAGGGAGAACATTCCAATATTTTTGATTTTTCTTGCAGGTACGGCAAACAGTTGGTATGGATAATAGCCTCGTTGGTTATTGCCTTATTTGTAATGGTAACCGACCCTAAATTTTTCTCTCAAACCTCCTATCTTATATACGCCTTATGTATAGGTATGCTGTTGGTTGTCCTTGTTACCGGTTCGGTTACCAAAGGTGCTAAAAGTTGGTTTGGAGTAGGTGATTTTGGAATACAACCTTCGGAATTTGCAAAAATGGCAACGGCTTTGGCTTTGGCAAAATATCTTTCGGCTATAAATGTGGATATGAAGCAATGGAAAACAAAACTAACGGCAATAGGGATAGTGGTTTTGCCCATGCTTTTGGTTCTTTTGCAAAACGACACAGGCTCAGCCTTGGTTTTTCTTTCTTTTATCTTTGTTCTATTCAGAGAAGGTCTATCCTTGTATGTGCTTGTATTCGGCTTGTGTGCAATAGTGTTATTCATACTTGCTTTGTTGATTAACACATACATACTTTTGGGTGCAATAACTTTTGTTGTCTTAATGATTTATTTTGTAATGCACAAACACAACAAAAAGACAAAGTTTATTTATTTTTTTGGTATTCTGTTGTTTTGTGCCATTGTTGTCTTTGCCGTAAAATTCGGATACGAACAAGTGCTGGGTTCTCATCAAAAAGACCGTATCGAGGTATTGCTTGGCAAGAAACAAGATTTTAAAGGCGTGGGCTATAACGTCAATCAGTCCAAAATTGCCATAGGTTCGGGAGGAGTGTTAGGCAAAGGTTTCTTACAAGGCACACAAACAAAATTTAATTTCGTACCCGAGCAAGACACGGATTTTATTTTTTGTACTATTGGAGAAGAGTGGGGTTTTGTCGGAAGCATTATAATAGTTTTTGTATTAGTGTGGTTGTGTGTCAAAATCATAAAAATGGCAGAAAGACAGAGAAGTAATTTTGCAAGGGTTTATGGCTATGGCATAGCAGGAATAATATTTTTCCATTTTTTTGTAAACATAGGTATGACAATAGGACTTTTGCCTGTCATAGGCATACCTTTGCCTTTTATTTCCTATGGAGGTTCTTCTCTTTGGGCTTTTACTCTAATGTTGTTTATATTTATAAGGCAAGACGCCACCCGTAACCAATTGGTATAGTGACAAAACCTATATATTTTCAATTTTTCCAAGTTGTTCTATGGAAGTAATAAAACCTGATTGTCACGGCCTTTATTATCAATGTCCTTTTTTTCGTCCTTGCGAGCCGTAAGGCGAAGCAATATATCCCGCTTTATGTTTTCTGGATTGCTTCGCTTTCGCTCGCAATGATACGAAAGTAATGCTCTTAATGACGTGTTTTGCGGATTGCCATGCAATAAAGTTGCTTGTAATGACACGAAAGGAGAGTTTGCTTTTGATACGCTTTTTGTTCTTTGTCGGTCGTCCGAGTCCGTCATTGCAAACGCATTGAAGCAGT
>CAUTQY010000010.1:0-63121 GCA_963540815.1 uncultured Bacteroidales bacterium | reverse complement strand
TCATTACAAACCAACCAAATATTTTAACAACTTTTTTTTAACTTTTATAAAAATACTAATTAAAATATTGAAAATGACAATATAAAATTATGTTTACCTTATACTATTTGCTACGTTTATAAAATCTTATGTGATAAAGACTTCCTACCAAGGCTAAGGCTATAAGAAACGAAGAGAATATGCTCCAAGCAGGGAAATGAAAAACAAAACCAAACAAATAAGCGGTAGGTACTGCCACGCAGGAATAAGTAAGAATGGCATATATCATAGGTCGGAAAACATCATTAATACCTCTAAGTCCAGCAAGTCCGGAGACCTGAGTACCGTCAAATAACTGAAAAAATCCGGCTACTACAAATAACTGCGCCGCTATATTTATAACTTTTACATCGTCTGAAAACAACATGGCAATGTATCTTCCCAGAAAAACATAAATAATTGCAACCACTCCCATTATGGCAATAACCATTTTCCATCCTGAAAAGAAATGTCTTCGCATCTCTTTTTTGTTATTTACACCAAAAGCATGCGAGACCAATATTGTAGTTGCCGAACATATACCCGAAGCGGCGAGAAAGGTGGTACTAATCATTGTATTCACAATTTGAAAGGCCGCCAAATGAGTAGAAGACACCCAGCCCATCATTACCGCTATGGCAAACAGGGCAAACATTTCTACAAACATCTGTACCGCAATAGGAAAACCTATTTTAAAAAGAATAAGATGTAAATGTTTGGAAAAATTTCGCCGTGCAAAAGCATTTATATATTTGGAATATATAATGTGTCTTTTAATATAAACAAAAATTGCTATCAGAGATAGTATGCGAGCAATGAGAGTTGATATTCCTACGCCCGTCAAACCCAAGGCGGGAAAACCAAACTTGCCATATATCAAAAGATAATTGAAAAGAATATTTATAAGGTTGCAAACAATGGTAATAACCATCGCGACCACGGTATTATCTATTCCTTCCATAAATTGCTTAAATGAAAGAAATATCATCATAGGTAAAAACGAAAGTACTATAACGAAATAATAAGGTTTGCACAATTCTATTATTTGTGGCTCTTGACCGAAAAGATTTAGAAAAGGCATTAGTATAAAAAGCAAAGTCATAATTATTAACGCAATGATTATATTTAGAGAAATAGAGTTTTGAGTAAGAAGTGATATTCTTTTTTCTTGTCCTCTTGCGTAAGACTGACCTACCAGAGGAGTTAAAGCCATTGCCATACCAATGCAAACCACAAGAGCATTCATTGTGAGACTTCCCGCAAAAGAAATAGCCGCCAAGGAATCCGTTCCCAATCTTCCCACCATTATTGTATCAACCATTTGAACCAAAGATTGACCGAGAGAAGATAACAGTATGGGAATTGCTAAGGTAAGATTTTGCTTGTAATAACCTGTATTAGACATAAATTTAATAATTTTTGGTTTTACATTAAAGCAAAGCCTGTAATTTGCTTTAACATTAAATCATTTTCTTATAAATTTTACGAGCGCAGGCTTCACAAAAAACTTTGCAAAAATACAAAAACTTTCATTAAGCACAATATCCCTAATAATCCAACTTTTCGTTATGGATAAGGCAACTAGACAATGTTTATTAATCGGAGTCGTTTCTTTGATTTTCTTTTACTATTGTCAATATTTCTTGTCCGTACAAATCCGCTTTCTTTTGACCTATACCCTTAATTTGCAATAATTCTTTTATTGTAGTTGGTTTTAGGTTTGCTGTATTAATAAGTCCGATTTGTGAAATTATCATGTAGGCGGGAATATTTTCGTTAGTGGCAACTTTTTTTCTCCATTCTTTCAGACTTTCAAACAGTTTTTTATCCTTAACATCATCGGGTATATTGGTTTTTTCGGTTTTGTTTTCTTTACCGTGTCCGTTAGGTAGCCCTACGGATATTGAATCCAACTCTATTTCATTACCCTTTACCATAATAAGATTTTTGTATTCTAAAAATTCTATTATGGAAAACCCTTCTTTATTTAGAAAATTCAAATATCTTACTCTCACCTCTTTGGCTACGGATAGGGATACCTTAAGTTCATTTAATTTTTTGTTATATTCACTATTATCCAACTCCACTTCAACCAAAGATAATATAATTTCATTCAAAGGTAGAAGTTGTTCCAAAAAATAGTCCTTTGCTTTATAAGAACGTTGTAAAATATTGTTTTTCTTTTCGTTATAATCAATATTTGTATTATAAGTTTTGATTATGAAACTATTAAATTTATCTGCAACTTGTTTAACTTTTATATCATAGTTTTTCAATTGATTTATAATATTTTGAGAGAGCTTGGTAAATGTTTTATATAGCATAGTGGAGCAGACTATATTAAGTTTGTTAATCTCTAAATTCAATTCCGAAAAATCAAAAATAGAGGATAATATTTTTATGAAATAATCTTCTTTAGCTTTTGATAGTTGGTTTTGATTGGATTGAGATCGCAAAGCATTTGTATTAAAATCCTTTACGTTATTGTCTAAAATAATGGAGGATAGGTCAAAAGGCTCGGATAGTATCATTCCTTTCAAAGAACGACAGCGTGATAAGGCCACATACACCTGCCCATGCGAAAAGGCTTTATTGGAATTGATTACTGCATTTTCGAATGTTAAACCTTGTGATTTATGTATTGTTATTGCCCAAGCAAGTTTAAGCGGAAGTTGAGTAAAAGTGCCTTTTTCTTTGATTTTTATTGTCTTAGTCTTTTTATCAATAGAATACTCAATATTTGTCCATGTATAAGGTTGAACAAAAATTTCTTCCTCGCTGTCAAAGCATTTTACCTTTACAAAATTGCTATCCAATAAAGTTATTTCTCCTATTTTACCATTATAATACTTCTTATTATCATGTGCGTTATCATAATCATTTTTGAGAAACATCACCTGTGTACCTACTTTTAGGTGTAGTTTTTCGGAATTAGGAAAAGAGTTTTCCGGAAAAATACCTTCCACATGAGCAGTATAAATCTTACTATTGCCCTTTAATTGATTGATTTTATTAACATTAATTTCATTTACCTGAGAATTATGACTACATAAAACTATGTAATTTGAAGGAATATTATTGAGTATGTCTTTTTGGTATCTTTGGTTTAGAGTGTTTATATCCTCCAAATTAATATTATTATCCCTTATATGATTGAGAATATTTATAAATTCACTATCCGATTGTCTATATATATGTTGTAATGATATTGTTATATAATTTGATTGAATTAAGGCTTTGGAATAAAAGAAATAGAAACCCGAATAGTAAGCCCTTAGCATATACTCCTCTTGTTCCGTAGTTATTGGAGGTAGTTGGTTTAAATCTCCAATCATAAGCAGTTGCACACCTCCGAATGGCATTTTGTTTCGTCTGAAAGTTTTAAGAATCACATCCATTGCATCCAAAACATCACACCTTACCATAGAGATTTCATCTATGATAACTAAATCTATACTGCGAATAATGTTTATCTTTGTTTTTGAAAATTTTCCGGTTTCAAATTTGGAATTTGGAAGTATGCAATGCAAAGGTAATTGAAAAAAAGAATGTATTGTAACGCCGCCGGCATTAAGTGCGGCAACTCCAGTCGGCGCCAAGATTATAAATCTTTTTTGTATCGTTTGTACTAAGGTTTTCAAAAATGTTGTTTTGCCCGTACCTGCCCTTCCGGTTAGAAATATATTCTTATCCGTGTACTGCAAGAAATTAAAAGCTAAATTTATTTCCTTATTTGACTGAAAATCATACATAGCAACAATACTTCTCTATAAGAATAAGAGTTAAAAACGCAAATTATTGTACTCTGCTTCTTGCAAAAACAAACCTTTTGCTTCAACGGAAAAACCTGCCTTTGTTCTATCTTTTGTTTCTATGATACGAGCGAAATCTTCTACACTTATTTTACCTTTTCCAACCTCTATGAGTGTCCCAACTATACATCTTACCATATTTCTCAAAAATCTATTGGCTTTTATTGTAAAAATCAAATACTCCTCCGTTTCCTCCCATTGTGCAAAATAAATATCACAATTGAAATTATTAACCTGTGTATTTACTTTTGAAAAAGAAGTAAAGTCCGTATAATCATATAATTTACAGGAGGCTATATTCATTTGCTCTATATTTAGTTTGGCAGAGTAAAACCAAGAAAAATCGTTATTGAAAGGTTGTTTTGTTTTGGCAATATAATATTTATAGGTACGAGATACGGCATCAAATCTTGCGTTGAAATCTTGTTCTACTTTCTTTATGTCAAATATTTTTATATCATACGGAAGATAAGAATTGATTTTTGTTAGAAGAGAATGTATTTGTTTTGTTGACAATGTTTTTGCACAAAAATGAGCGACATATTTTTTTGCATGTACTCCCGTATCCGTTCTTCCGCAACCTATTATTTGTACTTTTTGTCCCAATATGTTAGAAAAACAAGTTTGCAAAGTTTGTTGAACACTGTTTGCATTCGATTGTATTTGCCAACCATGATAGTTTTTTCCATTGTATTGCAAAAGCATTGCATATTTTTGAGAATACTTATTTGACATATCTTTTTCTTGCAACACCATAGCAGTAGTATTTATATTCTCTATCTTTTTCAAAATCAAAATTACGTAAAAATATTACTCACAAATAACTTTTTATAACAACGAAGGATTTACATACCATAAACAAAGAAAATACCATGAACAATAAAGTAAAAAATATTGACGGTATATGGGTTGTTTTCTGTAAGTTATAACTATCACCCGACTTTTTACTTGAAATAAGATTGAGATGAAATAACTCTATTGTGGATAGAAAATTTTCTATCAATAAAATGCAAGCATAGAGATAAAGGAAAATCTCTCTAATATTGTAAAAATAAGGAACAAAAAGTAAAGTGATGTTAAACGTACAAAAACCTACAATCCACAACACAGCAAAGGTATTTCTGATATAAAAAATCAGAGCAATTAATCCTAAAATAGTGAGTAGGTATAAAACCATAGTTACGTTTGAATCATATATTTCGCAAATGATAAAGTAACCAAACAAAGAGGGGATAATATAGCCTGCAAATGAAATCAAAAAAGATTTAATTCTGCTATTACTTTTTATAATACAAGTACCCGAACCATCGTTATTTATACTGATAGACTTAACCTTTTGTCCAAGTACCAGTGCTATTATTGCATGCGATAATTCGTGTACAAGCGTATTCAAAGGTCTTAATATTGTTTTAAAATACCCTACTCTTATAAAACATACTACCATTATAGGCACTGAAATCACCCAAAAACTACTCATATATTTTCAGTCGGTTTTATAAAAAATATTTAAGATATTTTTTGCAACAACACCAATAAAATTATATATTATATTCTTATATTCAATGTATTATATCGTTTTCCTCTTTTTTTGCTTCATTCCAAAGAGTGTCCATTTCACAAAGAGTCATGTTTTCTAATCCAACTCCTTGTTCCTTGGCTTTCTTTTCTATGTATTGAAAACGGGATTTAAATTTTCTATTTGTTTTTTCCAAAGCCGTATCGGGATTGATACCAACAAACCTTGCATAATTTATAAGGGCAAATAATACGTCACCGAACTCCTCCTCTATTTTTTCATTATTGTTGTTTTTACAGGTCTCTTGTTGCAACTCTTTTAATTCTTCTTCTACTTTTGCCCAAACCTCTTTTTTATTATTCCAATCAAAACCCACTCCTTTTGCCTTATCCTGCATTCTATACGCTTTTACCATAGAAGGCAGCGAGTTCGGCACTCCTGCAAGAATGGAATTATTTCCCTCTTTTAACTTAATTTTTTCCCAATTTTTCTCCACATCCTCATAAGTTATCTCTCCGTTTGAACAAAATACATGAGGATGTCGTCTTATAAGTTTTTCGCTTAAACTATTCATTACCTCCGTAATATCAAATTTTCCTTCTTCCTTAGCTATCAAACTATAGAAAACGACATGCATCAATACATCCCCCAATTCTTTACATATGTTTCCGTCATCTTTGTTCATTATGGCTTCCGATAGTTCATATATCTCCTCTATGGTTAATGTTCTCAACGTATCGTTGGTTTGATTGCCATCCCATGGGCATTCTTTTCTTACTTTTTCCATAAGGGTTAATACTCTGTCAAAAACCTCTGTTTCTTTTTTATGTTCCATGTTTGTTGTTTTATTATTCAATATTCCTCATCTTCAAACCAAGAATTTGCCTTCTTAACAATGGTATCAGTATTTTGCAAACGCATGCAATTAAAATGTTTTTTAGGACATTTTTTATATCCGAGTTTGGAACAAGGACGGCACTTTAAACCTTCCACTTCGCAAACCAAGGATAGATTTTGCAAATTTTGCGGTAAATAAGGGTACATTCCAAATTCTTTCGTCGTATTTCCCCACACGCTTATTATATTTTTTTTCAAAGCGGAGGCTATGTGCATGGCTCCGGTATCGGAGGTAATAATACCAAGCGAGTTTTGTATAAGAGCGGCGGTTTGATTTATGGAAAAAGAGCCGCAGGCATTGAAAACCCTACTTCCTATGGCATTTTCTATTTTATTTGCTTTCGGCTTATCATTCAAATCTCCTATCAATAATATTTGTCCCTTGATTTTTTGACAAATACGTATAAGCATCTCCACCGGTATTTGTTTGGTGTAGTGTTTGCTTCCCACGGCAATACAAATATACCCGTTTTGAAAAGATATTGGCAGGGCATCATTTGGTATAAAATCCTCATCTATTAGAAAGAAATCTAACCCTTTGTCGTCATTTTTCACCTTTATGGGAGCAACAGCTTTAAAATATCTATCCACCACATGTACTTTTGGCATAATATTTTTCTTAAATCCGACCAAAAGAAACTTTTTAAAGTTTAGTTTCGGAAAACAGGCAAAAGGTTTTCTCAAGGCAAGAATTACCCTAAGACTCCTTAAATTTTTTTGTAAATCCGCCACAAAATCATAATCTTCTTTTTTAAGGTCGTTTATAAGAGGGTGAAAACTTGAGGCATGTGAGGAAAGTGCAAAAATTTTATCTACATACGGATTGTTTTGCAAAATGGCAACATTCTGTTGTTTGGTAAGATAATGTATTTCTGCTTTTGGGTATTTTTGTTTGACACATCTAATAACGGGCGTTGTCAATACTATATCTCCTATGGAGGAAAATCTTATTATGAGTATCTTTTTTATGGGTGTATCGTCCTCCGACTTTTCGGCATTTTCTTCCATCTGATTATTTTCGTTTTTCGTTCATGTAAGGTTATGCAAAATTACAAATTTTATCAATATCAAAATTATAACACTTGTATTTTTATTTATCACACACTGTTGTTTTTCTACAATAAAGTAAGTAGTTGTGACGTTATAAGGTTAAGTTTAATAAAAAATACAAAAATAGACTATGAATTATGTTTTATTGATGGCCGGCGGACAAAACGGTCAAATGGGGGGGTACGGCGGATTGGTAATGTTGCTGCTGATTGTTGTTATTTTCTACTTTTTTATGATAAGACCTCAAACCAGACGACAAAAAGAAGAAAAGAAATTTAGAGAAATGCTTCAAAAAGGACAACAAGTTTTGACTGTAAGCGGAGTACACGGAAAAGTTCAAGAGGTGAAGGAAACTACGGTTATGGTTGAGATAGCGCACGAAGTGGTAATAGAGGTAGAGAAAACAGCCATATCCATGACAACAAACCCTACAACGACAAAATAGAGAAATATAAAATTTGTTTTTGTCTTAAAAATAAAGTTACAATTGACGCTCGGAATAAAAGGGCGTCTTTTTTTGTAGCGGAAAGGATTTTATTTGTAACTTTGCTGAATTATCTAATTTTGACCATGAAAAGAGTCTTGTTTATAATTTTTGTAATTCTGTCTGTCGCATATACTTTGCAGGCACAAACAAGGCGGTCTTTTGGTGTGGTTTTGTCGGGAGGAGGGGCAAAAGGCTTGGCTCATATAGGAGTTCTAAAAGCCTTGGAGGAGGAACAAATTCCAATAGATTACATCTGTGGTACTTCCATGGGGGCTATTATCGGAGGGTTATATGCCTCAGGATATGGTTTGGAAGAAATTCAAAAATTTTTTGTCTCAAAGAAATTTGATAATTTATTGTTTAACAAAGAGAAAAACGGGTATCATCCCTATTATTATGCACCCGAACCGGACGCTTCAATGATAAAATTGAAGTTTAAGGCAGACGATAAATTAAAAACCATATTACCTATGGGTTTGGTTAATCCTGTGCATTTGGATTATGAATTTATGGCATTCTTTGCCGAGGCTAACAACATTTGCAAAGGGGACTACAACAAATTAATGATACCTTTTTTCTGTGTGGCTACCAATGTCAATGACAATGAACAGGTAATAATGCGCAGAGGAGATTTGGGCAAAAGTATAAGAGCTTCTATGACTTTTCCTTTCTTTTTTGCTCCGATAGAGATGGAAGGAAAGATGATGTGTGACGGTGGTATTTACAACAATTTTCCCTCCAAAGAATTGGAATATTTCTTTTCCCCCGACGTTATTATAGGTTCCAAAGTAGTTAACAATTACGACAAACCAAACGATGAGGATATTATTTTATATATAGAAAATATGATAGCCTATGAGACGAAATACGATATACCCGAGGATAAAGGTTTTATGATAGAGACGGACATGTCAGATATAGATGTTATGGATTTTTCTCAAAAACAAGAATGCATAAACAGAGGTTATGTTTCCGCAAAAAAACAAATAGTAGAGTTGAGAAAAAAATATGGGGACATACAGACCAAAGAAGAAATAACGAAAAAACGAAAAGATTTTAACTCCCGAAAAAAAGGAATACAAATAGGAGATATTATTATTAAAGGAGTAAATGAAAAACAAAAAATATTTTTTGAAAGATTATTAATACAAAATCTTCACAACGACACCATAACTCTGCAATCTATTCGGGATAACTATATTTCCCTTTGTACGTACCCAAGTGTAAAAGCAGTAACTCCTTCCATATATTACGATTGCTCTACGGATAAATACATTTTGGAGTTAAATATTAAAACACAAAAAACACTCGGAGTTAATTTGGGAGGAATGATTTCTTCCGACCCCGTGAGTAATGTGTTTTTGGGTTTGGATTATGTTTCTCTGGCAAAGAATGCTTGGCATCACAATCTTAATTTTTATTTTGGCAGATACTATCGCTCCGTTATGTATAATGTTAAATGGCTCTTACCCAACACACATTCCCCTATGCTTTTGGAGGGTTTGATAAGTTCAAACAGATGGAATTTTTACAGAAATCACACTCCTTTTTTTGAGTATTCGGCAACCAACTATATGATACAAAACGAGAACAATGTGCAAGTAAAAATGAGTTTGCCGGTTTCAAAACATGATAAAATGGTTTTTAAGGTAGGATACGGAGTTATTGACAATGACTATTTTATAAAAAATTATATACTAAGCACAGATACAAACGATAATACAATATTCAATCACTGGGTTTGCGGGTTTAACAGAGAATATAATTCTTTGGACAATAGTTTTTGGCCGACACATGGTTTTTTTAGTAAGATAAGCATACAATATATAAAAGGGAGAGAAAAATTTAAGGCCGGCAACCGAACAAATGACTACGATAATAATTATAAACACAATCATTCGTGGGTGCAAATCAATTTTGAAAATAAGTTTTATACTTCTTTTAACAACAAATATTCCTTAGGTTTTGATACCAAATTTTTTTACTCTTTTCAAGATTTGTTTTATACAAGAAAATCTACCCTTTTGAATGCCGGAGTATATACCCCTACCCTACAAACCTTAACCTCTTTTTTTCCTGAATATAGGGCTACTCAATATATGGCGGCAGGTATGGAACACGTTTATAAAATAGGAGAATTTTTCGGAAGTAATTTTAATTTAAGATTAGGCGGATATGTCTTTATACCGATAAGACAAGTATTGGAAAACGAACAAAGACAACCTTATTACGGTAATTTTTTCAGAGTTGTCTATCCTATGGCTCATCTTACCGGTACCCTAACCACAAGAGTGGGAACCCTTGCCTTATCCGTATCTTATCACAAAAGAGAAGACAAAAATATAAACCCATGGAATATTTCTTTGAGTTTTGGTGCCATAGTGTTTAACGAAAAAATTACGGATAAATGATACAACTTAACAATATTTCAAAGTCTTTTGACAATCTTCAAGTATTAAAAAACATTTATTTACACATTGATAGAGGAGAGATAGTAAGCATAACCGGGGCATCCGGGGCAGGAAAAACTACTCTTTTGAATATAATGGGAACTTTGGACAAAGCAGACAGCGGACAAGTGATTATAAACAATAAGGATATTAACACTTTGTCAGACAAAGAAATTTCTCTGTTCAGAAATAAGCATATAGGTTTTGTTTTTCAGTTTCATAATCTTTTGGCAGAGTTTTCTGCCTTGGAAAATTCTATTTTACCTGCTCTTATTTATAATAACGACAAGCAAGGCGCCGTACAAAAAGCCAAAGAACTTTTTGGTATTCTTGGCATAAAAGGAAAAGAAAATTCTTTTTTATCGGAACTTTCCGGCGGAGAACAACAGAGAGTTGCAATAGTACGTTCGTTAATAAATTCTCCTTCCATTGTTTTGGCAGACGAACCCACAGGAAATTTGGATTCCTCCAATGCCAAAAGTCTTTTTGATTTGTTTTTTATCTTGAGAGAAAAACTCAATCAAACCTTTGTTGTCGTTACACACTCAAAAGAGTTGTCCGATATATGCGACAGACAACTAATAATAAAAGACGGTAAAATTATTTAATTATTAAAAAATATGTTAAAAGAAAATATAATATACGGTTTTCGTCCTATTGTAGAAGCTTTGAGGCAAGGCAAGAATATAGAAAAAATACTAATACAAGATAATATAAACAATGATTCCGTAAGGAGCGTTAAACAAGAATTGAAAGCCTCTGGCTTGGAGATTAGAATACAATACGTTCCCTTAGAAAAATTAAACAGTCTGACACGCACAAGCAATCATCAAGGTATTGTTGCTTTCGTGTCTATGGTGACATACAAAAATATAGCAGACATAGTTGAGGATTATTTACAAAGACGGGAGGATATTTTTATTGTAGTATTGGACCGTGTAACAGATGTAAGAAATTTTGGAGCAATTGCACGTACGGCAGAGTGTGCGGGAGTAAGTTGTCTGCTTGTAGCGGAACAAGGGGCAGCCTCCATAAATGAAGATGCCATAAAAACCTCTGCCGGTGCCTTGTTACGACTACCCGTGTGTAGAGTGAAAAACATAAAAACAACTCTGAATTATTTAAAACAAAGTGGGGTAAAAATTTTTGCCGCCACAGAAAAAGCAAAAACTCTCCATACCGACGAAAATTTCAAGGGTTCTATTGCCGTAGTTATGGGTTCGGAAAACAAAGGTGTCTCAAAAGATGTGTTAAAAATGGCAGACTCTCTTATTAAAATACCTATCTTAGGACACATAGAATCTTTAAACGTGAGTGTTGCTTCGGGAATAATCATATACGAAGCAATCAGACAGAGACAATAGAACTAAATTATCCCGGCATCCTAAAAATAAGGGGAAAAAAGCACCACTGTCACATATCTCAAAAACATAGTACTGCCGGGACTTTTGCAAAGCCGCACAATAATAAATTCTTTTCCCATGCCATGCTAACATTCACAAGGACGATAGCGTGGTGATTGGGAAAAGAGTGTATCCTTGCGAACGCGGTGAGGCAATCCACAAAAACAACGTAATTGCGAGCAACGTTGTTGCGCGGCGATATATACCTTGTTATAATTCCGCCTTTCTTTGTTTGATTTCTGCCAAACGGCGATTCGTTGTCAAAAAAACCACCTTTTTTTGATGAAAAAAGGTGGTTTTTTCATCATCGAAACAAAGAGTGGCAGAAATCAAACAAAGAAAGGCAGAATTCTTATAAGGTAGGGCAGTATAAAGCGGTATGGATTGCTATGTTTTTCGTCAGCAATGACGAAAAGGAGGGCTCGCAATGACAGCTTGGTCTACCGCAAAAAGCCTAAAGACAAAATATTTTGTCTTTAGGCTTTTTGATTTTGTCACCCTTTTGATGAATGATAAAAAAATACTTACTACTTCTTTGGAATATTTCTTAATATGTCCAAAGTATGTTGCCAAAACATATTTAGGGTATTAATATCTAATTTTTCATCCGGGGAATGCACTCCTCTAAGTGTAGGGCCATAACTTATCATATCCATTGCGGGATATTTTTCGCCTATCAGACCACATTCCAGACCCGCATGTATTGCTCTAACTATCGGTTTTTTACCAAACAAACGCTCATATGATTTTACCGCAACGTCCAATATTTCACTATCCGTGTTAGGTGTCCAACCGGGGTAACCATCCGTATGCTCTACCCTACAACCTGCCAAAAGCATGCAAGCCTCTACCCTACTCTTTGCCGCAAACAAAGCACTTTCCACACTCGAACGCTGAGAGGTTACAATATTCACAACATTATCTTTTATTTTTACCGAGGCAAGATTTGTGGACGTTTCTACAAAACCCGGGATTTCTCTACTCATAGCCAAAACTCCGTGTGGTATGGCATAAAGACAATTCAATAATTTGGTCGCATCCTCTCGGGACATCATCTTTTCGGGACGAGAAGTTTTTTCTATTGTTATACAAAGATTGGGCTCTGTTGTTCTAAATTCAAACTTCAAATCCCCTATCATTTTATTTACCATATCAAGCATTTGTTGCTCAAACTTAGGATTAATCATAAAAACAACCTTAGCCTCTCGGGCAATGGCATTCCTAAGGTTACCGCCGTCTATATCGCAGATTTTCATTTTACACTCGGCATTTACTTGCCATAAAATACGAGTGAATAATTTATTTGCACAAGCCAAACCTTTGTTGATATCGTCACCTGAGTGTCCTCCTTTTAAACCCTTAACGGTAAGTAGATAAGGCATTGCATTCTGACAAGCGGGTGACATTTCCACAGACATGTAGCCCAAAGTATCCACACCTCCCGCACAACCAATAAACATTTCCCCCTCATCCTCAGAGTCCAAATTGATAAGAATTTCGGATTTTAATGCCGTGTTGCTTAAGTTGAATGCTCCGGTTAGACCTGTTTCTTCGTCAACGGTAAACAAACATTCCAAATCCGGATGTTGTATGTCTTCCGTAGCAAGTATTGCAAGAGCCGTTGCCACTCCTATGCCGTCGTCTGCTCCCAGGGTAGTACCTTTGGCTTTTAACCAACCATTCTCCACATATGTTTCTATAGCATCGGTTTCGAAGTTAAAAACTTTGTCGGAATTTTTTTCGCAAACCATATCAATATGCGATTGCAAACATACCATCTTTCTGTCTTCCATACCCTTGGAGGCCGGTTTTCTTATAATCACATTACCTATTTGGTCTGTTATTGTCTCCAAATTATGACTTTCTCCCCATTGTTTTAGATAAGCCGTCATTTTTTCCTCTTTCTTACTTGGGCGAGGAATGGAAAGTATCGGTTTAAATTGTTCAAAAACCACCCTTGGCTCCAAATTATCCAAATGCTCATTCATGATATTTATTGTTATTGATTTGTTTATAAGAACGTTTACTATCTATTGTTTATTTTTCGAGTAATCTCTTGCTCCGAAAATATCGCTACCTATTCTTACCATAGTACTTCCCTCCTCTATGGCTAAGTCATAATCGGAACTCATACCCATACTTATTTGGGTAAAATGATTTTCATTAATAAAATATTTTTCTTTTATGGTCAAGAACATATTTTTCAAATTATTAAATTCTTTACGAGTTTGTTCCCTATCGTCCGTAATGGAACCTATACCCATAAGTCCACATACTCTTACATTGTTTATTTGTTTGTATTCTTGGCAAGAAAGAATACTTTCCAACTCTTGCTCAGACAATCCGAATTTGCTTTCTTCGTGCGAGATGTCCATTTCAAACAAACAATCCACCACTCTATTGCAAAGCAAGGCTCTTTTGTTGATGGCCAAAAGTATTTTCAACGAATCCACCGAATGTATCATACTTACAAAAGGCACTATATACTTTACCTTATTCTCCTGCAAATGTCCTATCATATGCCATTGTATATCCTTAGGTAAAATAGCATATTTTTCCTTCATCTCCTGCGCCTTGTTTTCTCCGAAAACTCTCTGCCCTATCTCATAAGCCTGCAAAATTTCTTCTGCAGGTTTGGTCTTAGACACCGCTATTAATATAACATTATCGGGAATGGTTTGCTTTATTTTCAACAAATTTTCTTGTATACTCATAATTGGGTTTTTCTTTTTGCAAGGCAAAATTACAAAATTTATACTACCTTTGCACGATAGGAAGAATAAGTAAATCAAAATGAAAAAAGTTTCTATCACAATCGTTTTTGCCCTATTGCTTTTTGCTTGTCAGTCCAAAGAAGATGAACAAATGATAAATTCTACTTTATATAAATTCTATAACATACTAAACAACAATAATTTTAATGACTTAAATAAAATCTGCTCTCCTAACATGAACAAGGAAATAAAGTTTTGGAAATCTTTGGGAAAAGATAAAGTAAAATATTCTTCCGTAAAAGTTACTTTTATAGAAATAAAAGGGGAAAAAGCAATAGCAAATGTAAGTACAATAGACGAATTCGGAAACGAGATTAGTTTTATGTGGAATTTAATGAAAATACAAAACAATTGGAAAATAGATAATTACACTTCTCTGAAAAACAATAGTATAGAACATTTTGGTATTATACCCAATAAAAATAAAAACAATGTCAATAATGAGATAGATAATTATTCCGTCTATGCCGAAGAAGAAAAGACAACACAAAGTAATACAACCAAATAGCGAAAGTAATGTTTATTCTAAAAAAAATACTCTATTTAGTCAATATTCTTGTTGCATTTTGTCTGCTTCTAACCTACCTACCCTATCATTTGGACTGGTTTGATAAGATTTCCCTACTCTCTTACGCTTATCCTTTCGCCCTTGTTATCAATGTTTTTTTTATCATTCTTTGGCTTATAATATCTCCAAGAAGACATATGTTGTTATCTGCGATAGTTATATTCCTACATTTCGGTTTTGTTTTTCGTTTGGTTAATTTTTCCCGACAGGAAGATAAACAGCAAGGAGATATTACCATAATGACTTATAACGTAAACTATTTTGAACACAATACTCAGGATACAAACGCAAAGAAAAAAGGCAATATTGATTCCATTCTTGCTTTCATACACAGAGTTAATCCTGATATCATTTGCTTTCAAGACTATTTTTCTTCTACCACAGACAAACAGGACGTACATTATCGTTTGAATAAGGCAATGAAATACGGATACTTTTATTTTTATGGTAAAAATGAAAGTGATAAAATACACGACTGTGCCATATATTCCAAATATTACATAGCCGATGCTGGAAGTGTTTTGCCTGAATACGATAAAAATTATAGTCTTATATATGCAGATATTTCCGTCAAAAATAAGGTAACAAGAATATATAATCTTCATCTCATTTCTTATCTGTTGGGAAAAGAAGAGAAAAACTCTTACTCGCGTATTATACACGGAGATATAACAAACAAAGAAGGAGGAAAAAGGATTTTGAAAAAATTGGTTCTCGCCGACAATCAAAAAGAAAAACAAGTAAAAGAAATATTTTCAAACATAGGAGACGATGACAAACCTTATATTGTTGTAGGTGATTTTAACTCTACTCCTTTTTCCAAGGTGTATAAATTAATGACCAAAGACCTTGAGGACGCTTTTGTACAAAAAGGTAAAGGCTTGGGTAGGAGTTATAACGGAGTATTTCCCGCATACAGAATAGATTATATTTTATACCCCAAAGAGACTTTTAAAGCAAAAAATTATTACTCTCCAGATTTGGACTTTTCCGACCATTATCCCGTAGTAACAACACTTTCCGTTGATTAAACAAAAGATTATGACCATACAGCAAAGATATTCCTTGGCCATAGAGAAATTAAACATACTCTATCCCAATGCAACAACGGAGCTGAAAAACGACTCTCCCTTCCATTTGCTAATAGCAGTAATTCTCTCCGCTCAGTGTACGGATAAAAGAGTTAATATGGTAACTCCCGCTTTGTTCAATCGCTTTCCCAACCCCGAGGATATGGCCAAGGCGGAGGAAAAAGAAATATTTGAATACATAAAAAGTATTTCCTATCCCAATAGCAAAGCAAGATATTTGAAAAACGCGGCAAAACGTATTGTTGAAGCATACGAAAGTAAGGTTCCCAATGATATAAAAGAGTTGCAAACCTTATCCGGAGTAGGTAGAAAAACGGCTAACGTTATAGCAAGTGTTGTCTATAATCAGGCAACCATGCCTGTGGATACTCATGTTCATAGAGTATCAAGGAGAATAGGATTGACAAACAAAGCAAAAACCGTTTTGCAAACGGAAGAGCAATTAATGAAACACATTCCCAAGGAAAATGTTGCCCTTTTGCATCATCAACTTATTTTGCTTGGCAGATACATTTGCAAGGCAAGAAAACCCGAATGTGACAAATGCACGCTGAATGTTTGTTGCAAATATTTTGCAAGCAACAACAAACAAATTTTATGATAATTTCTAAGACCAGCCTTTGCGTTTGAAATAAAGATAAAAGCCCATACCGACAACAAACATGCCAACAATAATATACACAAAAGCATAAGGAGAGGACATGCCCGGCAAATGTACATTCATTCCGTAGATACCCGAAATAAGTGTCAAAGGAAGCATTAGAGTGGAAATAAAAGTAAATGTTTTCATTATTTCGTTTGCTCTGTTGCTTTGCAAAGAATCAAAAGTTTTTGACAAACCTTCTATTAATTCTCCGTAATCTTCCACAAGGTCAAACATCTTTTGATATTGGTCGAGTATGTTTCCCCAATATTCTTCCATGTTTTCCTCATAACCTTTTATACCGCCCGACTCAAACTTGTGAAACACCTTTAACTGAGGCTTAAAGGAGGTGTTCATTGCTATTAAGTTTTTTCTCGTAACGGACAGATGTTCCAAAACTTCCTTTGCTTTTTTTGAGAAAATATCAAAATTTATATTATCAACCTCCGTACCTATACGCAAAACCAAAGAATAAGTCTCTACCATAAGTCTGTCCAAAAGATTGTAAAGCAAGGCGTCCGAAGAAGAGGTAATATCCAAGGTATTATCGTTATCGTCTTCGTCTTGATTTTCTTTCTTTTTCATTGGTTGCAAGCCCGAGAGACGTTTCATTTCATTGAATACGTTTTTGACTACCCAATGAGAAGAACCCATTGTAACAATATAATCCCTTCCCCAAAAGATTTTAACCTCTTTGAGACGAATAAACCTATTTTGTTTATCAAAATAAGGAAAATGTAAAATAAGAAAATAATAATCGTCGTATTCGTCTATTTTGGGTCTTTGATTGGAACTTTTGCAGTCTTCTATATCCAAGGGGTGAAAACCAAAAGTATCCATCAACCAATCAAAATCTTCATCGGTTGGGTTAAAGACCTGATACCATTTTACCTTTTCAAAACTTATTGTATCTATCATTACACCACCCCCCTTTTTTAGAATAAACAAAACATACTCACACAGACAAAAGTCCTACGATATGAGAAAATAAATTTCCCAACAACCTATTTATAAGGATTTATTGTTTGCAAAATTATAAATTTTTATTAAAATAACAAAATTATTCCGTTTTACACAAAATCAATAGCGGAACTTATAATATTCTTAATTACTTACCATTAATCATCATTCTCCGTTACTATTTTTCATTTTTCGTCACTACGAACCCTCCTTTTGCGTAATTGCGAGACTTCGCTTTAAGTCGTGGCAATCCATACCGCTTTATGTTTTTTGTGGATTGCTATGTTTTTCGTCAGCAATGATACTACTACTATCCCACCTTATAGGGGTGGATTATTCCAAATTAAAACTTTGTAATTCAATTGTTAAGATTTTAAATTATTGTTTGCCGATTATTTTTTCCAGATCTTGCAAAGAAATAGGTTCTGTGGGGTCATATATACTATAAGGTATATCCGGCACAACACCCCTATCTTTTTCCTTTCCCACAAATCTGCCAAACATAGAAGATAAGGAAACAATAAATTTGGACTTTGGCAGAACTATTGTTAATGGGTCGGCGTAAAAAGCCTTTATTTCTCCTTCCTCACCTATGATTTTACATTTTTTGCAATAATGCTGCAAAAGTGAGGCAAAAACTGCGGAAGCAGAATAGGAGTTGCGAGATTGTATGACAAAGACTTCTTCTCCGCTGAATTTAGGTTTTGAATTTTGGATACTGAAAGTATATTTTCTTTGTGTATAATCTCCGTTTTCTACCTGTCTTATGAAAAAATCCAATCTTTGAGTATCTCGTTCTTCGCTTGATTTGGCTGTCCATGTACCGGCATAAATTTCATCCTTGCTTTCAATAAAGAAACCTGACAAAAAACCGGTTAAAATAACCAAACCCCCGCTATTGTTTGTAATATCAATATATAGTCGTTTTATATTTTGATTTTTAAGTTGTTTGAAATACGAATAAATACTATCTCTAAAATCTATTATACTCGTTGGTGCAAACGTATTAACTCTCATAACAGCAACAGACAAAGTGGTGTCTACCTGTAATGATGTTCCTGTTTTATTTCTATTTTTATTCTTATTTTTCTTTCTTTTAAAAAAATCCGAGTATATCTTGCCGTTATTGTCCTCATAAGTGTACTCAATATCATCTTCTACAAGATTATAGTTGCAAAAAGCCCTTAGCATATTCAAAAAAGTCGGTCTATACATAGGCTCTATCAAAGAATTTCTATCCAAGAATTTTTTTTTTATTTCTTTCGTGCTAGTCTTTCCTACACTCAGCAAAAGATATTTCTCACTATTCTTCTCAAAAAAAATACTGTCTCCCTGTTGTTCAAACTTCGGAAAAACTATTTTTCCTTCCATTGCTCTCATTATTTTTGCGGAGGGATGAACACCTGAATGCAAATCCAAATATGCGTTGAATTTGGTCATTTCCAAAAAGAAATCTTTTTTTGTTTTGGGTTGGGTAATAGAACCCTTGAGACTGTCTGTTTTTTGCGCCCATTCCTCTTGAGAAAGAATCAAAAAAGGATAGGGGTGAATGGATAAAAGTTTTTCGTAAAAATAGTCTATGTCTTTGTGCATATCTGCAACGGACATAATTTTTTTTGATGCTTGCGCGTATATATTGAAAAATGAAATTATTGACACTGCAAAAAGTAAAAAATATTTTTTCATAAGTTATATGAGTTTTTTGCAAAGGTATAATATTTTGTCTTTGTTATGAAAAAAAACGATACCCTTAACTAAAAAAGACAAAGAAAAACTTGTATGTACAATTATTTTAAGTAACTTTGCAAAAAAATTTTTTGGGAAAACTTTTGCTTACTTTTGTGACAAAAGTAGATTTATTAACAAATAAAAGACTTAAATAAAGATGCCAAAAATGAAAACCCGCTCTGCCGCAAAAAAGAGATTTACTTTTACGGCAACCGGTAAATTAAAGAGAAGACATGCTTATCATAGTCATATTTTGACTAAGAAGTCTAACAAGAGAAAGAGAAATCTTTGTGCCTATACTACGGTTTCCGATGTAGATGCAAAGGTTATAAAGGAAATGCTTGTTAGGTAAATAACAAATGTTTTTTCAAAAAAAAGAGTTAAAAGTATTAATTAACCATTATATCAGTCTGTTTTAAGAGCCTAGGAAAAAGGACGCTGATATAAAAAAAAGAAAGGTAAAAAAATGCCAAGAAGTGTAAATGCGGTTGCGTCAAGACAACGCAGAAAAAAAATCCTTAATCGTACCAAAGGTTACTGGGGTAGAGGTAAGAACGTTTGGACCGTTGCAAAAAACAAATGGGAAAAAGGTCAGACGTATGCTTACAGAGATAGAAAAGTGAAGAAAAGAGAGTTTCGTGCTTTGTGGATTAACAGAATAAACGCGGCTTGTCGTCTTAACGATATGTCTTATTCTGTGTTTATGGGTCTTTTGCACAAAAACAATATAGACCTTAATCGTAAAGTATTGGCTGACCTTGCTATGAACCACCCTGAGGCTTTCACAGCAGTAGTTAATGCAGTAAAAAAATAGAAGAGTTGAACCGTTAAAAAATAGGGGATTTAGTAAGATGATTAACGAATTGATGAAATATGTAGAAAGCCAAGAAGTAAAGGAAAGAAATTTTCCGAAATTCAAGGCAGGGGACACCATTACGGTTGCATACAAAATTAAAGAAGGAAACAAAGAAAGAATACAGGCTTTCCAAGGTATAGTCATACAGATATCCGGTCATAAAATGGAAAGAACTTTTACCGTTAGAAAAATATCCAATGGTATAGGTGTGGAAAGAATATTTCCTATGAACAGCCCTTTTATTGACGATATCAAAATCAATAAAGTCGGTTTGGTTCGCAGAGCGAGGATATACTATTTGAGAAACCTTTCGGGTAAGAGCGCAAGAATTAAAGAAAAGACTATTATAAAGAAGTAGATTTTTCATAATAAAAGTTTTTTTAATTGAGTCGGCAACATATTACGTTGCCGACTTTTTTCGCATTATAAGTATACGAATAGGGTAAATTGACTATTGATAAAAAGATTTAATTTATCAGGTCTTTTTTTAAGCAAAACGACGGTAAGGTATCGGCAAAAAAAACATATATACGATTTTAACATTATGAGTAGTCGGCAAACACTTTTCCATAAACAGTAAATTAATCGTCGTAATCGGTAAAATAATTAACACCAAAAATTCCTTTTGGTAATTAGCAAAAAAACAACTGCCGTATTTGTTGGAATCATATCGGCAGTTGCTTTAATCTTTATTAAATTACTCATTAATTGTAAGAAATCAAATTCCGTATTTCTCGCAATGTCTTTGTACTTTATTAGATAAATAGACTCCGTTTAAGTAATCCATAAACTTATCAAACAATTCCTCGCCGTTTTCTATGCCCAATTGTTCGCATTGCTCGGTATTATCTTCAAAAATAAACTCGCAATTATCTTTCAAATAATCTTCCAACATGGGATTAATTTCATCCAAATACATGGATTGAATATAATGGTCGGTTATATCCTCTATACTCTTAATGTCCTTGTAGGTCAAACCGCCTTTGATACTGCAGTAAATCTCTGTCAATTCCTTGGTATAATCCGTAAGATTTTTGAATAATATTCCTTCTTTATGTCTTAAAAACAAAAAATAAACCGCCTTCGGCAAAGGGTACATAGTTATCTCCATATTGTTATAATCCGGCAAAACAATCCTATTATCCTTGGTTTTTTATAACCAAATCGCTCAATACCTCTTGACTGTGAAACAATTTTTACATTACATAAGAGCCTATACCTTTTTGATGTAACAATTCTACTCTCTTACGTATCTCGTCCATCAAATGATTAGCCTCTATATCAAACCGTTCGTCAGCATCATCGTGCATATCTCCCAAACATCTGTGAAACCGAATGCCGGAAGAATCTCTTTCCCTGAGCCTTTCTTCATAAATATCCTAGGCAATTTCTTTAAACAATTTTTGCATATCATCATAATTATACTCATTCAAACGTTTAAGCCCAAAAAACAGTCTCATTTGACTCAAAATCGGAGCAATAGTAAATAAAAGAAGGCAAAATACGTCCTCTGTTTTGCGGTCTTGTCATATAGTCCAATATGTTGAAAGACTCTAAATTCATTTCTTTTGCCATATTTACATCCTTTGCATAAGGCTCGTGGTAAGCAATATAAGACAACTCTTGAAATATTTTTAACATCTTGGGCATATAACAGAACTCAAACCCGTATTCTTGGAATATATCAACTATAGTCTTATAATTATCAGAAATAATCTTGTTGAAATATCTGTCATATGTATTCTCTACATACAAAATTTGCCTATAATAGAATTTAAACGGCAAGCCCGTAAAACCTATTGTGTATC
The DNA here is from genome assembly GCA_963540815.1 of uncultured Bacteroidales bacterium. Lineage (GTDB taxonomy): Bacteria > Bacteroidota > Bacteroidia > Bacteroidales > P3 > Scybalousia_A. Next base: position 41,060 of record CAUTQY010000010.1, on the reverse strand, counting down.
GCATTTGTTATCCGTACTTTTATATTGTTTGATAAATTCAAGTATCTTCATAACATTTCTCCCTTTCTTTCGTCCCACGAAATTAATACGTTATTAGGTGAAACTAACAATAGTCATAAAAGATTTTTTGCAAGTCTATAAAAAGTTTATACTTTTGCAAAGTAAAACAAAAACTTTACTCAGAACTAAATTTGCTTAATTTTTATAAAGTCTGTTAATTTTATGAACTGGTTACAAAACATTTTCTTTACTCAAAATGTAGCACAAAGTATTTTGCTTATTGCCTTAACAATAGCAATGGGTTTGTATTTTGGAAAAATTAGGATAAAAGGAGTGTCTTTGGGCATTACGTGGATACTATTTGTGGGTATTTTGCTATCCCATTTCGGTTTTATAGGGGATTCAAAATTAATGTCTTTCGTAAAGGACTTCGGTTTGATACTTTTTGTTTATGCCATAGGTTTGCAAGTAGGACCAAGCTTTTTCTCTTCTTTGAGAAAAGGTGGTCTAAAACTCAATATGCTAGCCGTTCTTGTTATAGTATTCGGTTGTTTGACAACTATAATCATAAGTTATATAACCAAAACGGATTTGGCAACTATGACGGGTATAATGGCAGGAGCGGTAACTAATACTCCCGCTTTGGGTGCGGCACAACAAACTCTATCTGACGCAGGTAAGGAAAGCAATTTTCTTTCTTCGGCATACGCAGTTGCCTATCCTCTGGCAGTGGTGAGTATTATTTTTGTACCCATGCTCATTAAGTGGATATTTAAAATAGATATAAAAAAAGAAGAGCAAATATCAAAACAAAACTCTTCAACCGAAAATCCTTCTTCCATGTCCATACGAATAACAAATAAAGGTTTGGAAGGAAAGACTTTGCAAAACCTACATACCATATATAAAACTCCCTTTGTTGTTTCGCGTATAAAAAGACAAGACGGCTCTGTGGAAAGACCAAACAAGGATAGTATATTTTCGGTAGGAGACATACTTAGGGTAGTAACCCTTAAAGAACACGAGCAGGAACTTATTCTATTGATAGGGGATTCGCTTAAAACAGAGGATGTACAATGGGATTTGGGGCACGGAAAATTGGAGTCCAAACGTATTGTGGTAACAAAAAAAGAGATACAGGGTAGGAGTTTGGGAGAGTTGCACTTAGGTGCTTTGTATGATGTTACACTTGTGAGAGTAAAACGAGGAGGTACGGAATTGGTGGCAAGTTCTAACTTGCCTCTGCAATTGGGAGACAGAGTTGTTGTTGTTGGTAGTGAAGAAAATATACAGAAAGTTGCCAATGTTTTGGGAAATTCCCTTAAACGTTTGGAGGTTCCCAATCTGATACCTATCTTTATGGGTATATTCTTGGGTGTTATAGTGGGATTAATACCTATAAAATTTCACGGAATACCCCAGCCGGTAAAATTAGGCTTGGCAGGAGGTTCGTTGATTGTTGCCATTCTTATTTCACGTTTCGGTCCCTTGTATAAGGTTGTTACTTATACAACTACAAGTGCCAATATGATGATAAGGGATATAGGTATTGCGCTATTTTTGGCAGCCGTAGGACTTACGGCAGGAGAGAATTTTGTGGCGGTTATTGTCAATGGCGGTTATTGGTGGGTATTGTATGGACTTATAATTACCGTTGTACCTATTTTTATCGTTGCTGTTTTGTCTCGTGCCGTCTTCAAATTGCCCTACTTTACAATAGTGGGCATGATAGCCGGGGCACATACCGACCCTCCGGCATTGGCTTTTGCAAACGAAAATACGGAAACAGACCAACCTGCCGTTGGTTATGCAACTGTGTATCCTTTGAGTATGTTCCTTAGAATATTCTCTGCTCAAATGCTTATTCTTATTTCGTTGTAACAAATTATATTATGAAGACATTTAAATTTTTGATTATTGCTTTTTGTTGTTTGTTATTAAACGACCTTTATGCTCAACAACATACAAAACCTTACAATGAACAAATAGACGCTGTCAAACAAATAAAGGAAGCAACAGATAAGGCAAAACTTGAAAACAAATTTGTGTTGTGTCAAGTAGGGGGTAATTGGTGTCCTTGGTGTTTGGTTTTTGCCGAACTTGCTGATAACGACGAACAAATAAAAAGGATAATAGACAACAATTTTGTTTACATTCATATTAATTATTCCCCAAATAATAAGAATGAGCAAGCCATGAAACTTCTAAGAAATCCGGCAAGGTTTGGTTTTCCGGTTTTTGTTATTTTGGATTCCGAAGGAAATTATTTGCATACTCAAAATTCTGTTTATTTGGAAGAAGGAAAAGGGTATGACACAAAAAAAGTGGTTGATTTTCTTAACAAATGGACACCGCAAAGCGTCACTACTCTAAAATAATCCCCGTTAATGTGATAACAATAAATTTTGCGAGACTCTGCAAAAAGACATAGCAATCTAAAACAATACGTCATTGCAAGCAACTTTGTTGCGTGGCAATCTATACCTTGTTATCATTCTGCCACTCTTTGTTTGGTTTCTGCCACTCTTTGTTTCGATGATGAAAAAACATAGTTTTTCCGGCAAAAAAACATAGTTTTTTGAGTCAAAAAACTATGTTTTTTTGGTAACGAATCGCTGTTTGGCAGAAAGCAAACAAAGAAAGGCAAAAATTTTATGGGGTATGGCAGTATAAAGCGGTATGGATTGCTTCGCTGCGTTTGCAATGACAAACGGTACAAACCAACGTCGAGCAACAAAAGTTGCTTGCAATAACAAAAAAGAAGGGCTTGTAAGTATGAGAAAGACATAATATTAATATACCACTTTACCCTACTCTACTTACATTGATTTACCTTATATTTTTATGTGGCATTTTGCTTTGCTTGTACAATATTATTATAGTACACTTTATTTTACCTTACTTTGTTTGTAATGACGTATCGCATTTAAGATAGTATAGGGTATTATGGCATCTGTCAAAAAAAGTCTGTTTTGCCAAACTAATAACATCTTCTTTTTTTATACCGGCGTATATTTCTCTGTCTTTGTTGATATTGGCCAACATACCCAAATGGTCATAATAAGCAAGGTTCATTGTCTTATCCAATATTTTAATATTATTAAACTCGGCATTGACAAGGTTTTTATTTTTAACCTTTTGAAATTCTCTGTCGGTTATCTCCGAAGTTGTTATATCGTTAAGAACCTCCCAAATAAGTTTTTCTCCCTGGCTTACGTCCGTATTATCAGCCAACTTGCCGGTAATAATAAATAAACCTTCATCATCGTCTGCGCTAACAACAGCGTCTATTTCGGTAAAACAACTTGTTTGCTGTACCAAATAATAATACATACGACTACTTCTACCATTGGATAGCAAATCGCTAAGTAAATCAAACTTATAGAAATCCTCACTTTTTCTTTTCGTCATGGGAAAAGTTATTACTATAATATTGGAAGGTACGTCTCTATGTATTATTTGTTGTCTGTTTTGAGTTTGCAAGGGTTCTTTTTGATACGATATTTTTTTGTGAGCAACGGAAGGAAAAGAAAATATATTTTTTACCATATCCGTAACTTTTTCCTCATCTACCCTACCCGATATGCTAAGAATAGCGTTATTAGGCTGATAATAAGTATTATAGAATTTGCGGACTAGGTCCAAAGTTGCATTTTCTATGTGAGATATTTCCTTACCTATGGTTTGCCATTTGTACGGATGAACTTTATAAGAAAGTTCTCTAATGTGTTTATACAAATCTCCGTAGGGCTGATTGAGATAACACTGTTTGAATTCTTCTATAACCACTTTTTTTTGTAAAGAAAGATGATTTTCGTCTATAATAAGGTTTCTCATTCTATCAGCCTCTATTCTAAGAATGGTTTCCAAATATATATAAGGTACGATAACATAAAAATTGGTTATATCACTATTGGTAAAAGCGTTGCTTTCACCACCCAAATAATTAATCAAAGCATCAAAATTGGGAAAATTCTCACTACCCGAAAACATTAAGTGTTCAAAAAGATGAGCAAAACCCGTATGATTTTCATTTTCGTTTTTTGCTCCCACTTTGTACAACATATTTACGGCAACGAGTTCCGTATTGTTATCCGAATTTATAATTAATCTAAGCCCGTTGTCAAGGGTTATATCTTTGTAATGTATCATTGAGAATTTATTTTTTGAGTTTATTTATAAAGGGAATATGCCGATTGGAGTACCAAAATAAAGCGTCTTTCTTTATTTTTTTCCAAGAAAGCATACTACGACCGGAACGGGAAATACGCAAAGCATCCTTATCCGTTTTTCTTTCCAAAGAAAGCCCTTGTGTATAAGCATCTGCTATGGAGGCATTGAGTTCAAAACCTATAAGAATAATATAAGCGTTGAGATAAATCCAAAGTAAAAAAATAATCATTGCGCCAATGGAGCCATATAAAGCATTATAGTGAGAAAAATGTATAATATACCAATTAAAACCTTGAGAAAACAATATAAACAAGGCGGTTCCCAAACTTGCTCCTGCAGAAAAAAACTCGTATCCTCTTTTGTCAACAGGTGCTATGTAATAAATAGTAGCAAAAAGAATATAAACAATAAAAACAATAATTACCCATTTCAATACTCTTAGAATGTAATATTGTACAAAGTTTTTGATTAAATGGTTTGCAAAAAGGTAAATTATGTATCTTTTTGCAAAAATAATAAGGGACATGCTTATAATAATGCCAAAGGCTATGAGTATAACCAACCCTACGCTTATTAATCTGCGTTTTAGAACACTACGTTTTTTGAGGTTGTGATACGAAGTGTTAAAAGAAAGAAGCAAGGCATTTACCCCCGAAGAAGCCACAAATACGGAGGATAGAAAACCTATGGTCATCAAGCCCTTATGTTTGCGTTGCATAAGGTCGGCAATGGTAGCGGAAATATAATCCCCTACCGAGTTTGGAGCAAACTCTTGTACGGTAGTCAATATTTTTTCCGTAAGATAGTCCAAATGTAGAAACGGCAGAAGTGTTACCAAAAACAATATTAAAGGAAAAAGGGAGAGGAAGAAATGAAAACTAATGGCGGCACTTCTTTGATTCAAAGAACCTTTGGTAAGTCCTTTTATAAAGAAAACTACGACATCAAAGACAGGTACGCGTTGAAAACCAGGAATGATAAGCAACCGAGAATAATGAAGAGTTTTTCTTACCGGTCTCCAAAAAATAAATTTTCTGCAAAGATATTGCCATTTTCGGTTATTCATCGGCAACAAGACTTATGTCCAAGCTTGAGATATGATGCGTTAGCGCCCCGACGGAAATAAAATCCACTCCCGTGTGTGCATATTGTCGTAAATTATTTTTATTTATTCCACCCGAGGCTTCCGTTTCATAACTATTATCTATTATCTCTACGGCCTTCTTTAAATCATTTACGGAAAAGTTGTCCAACATTATTCTATCCACTTTGCCGCAAGATAAAACTTGTTCCAACTCTTCAAAATTTCTCACCTCTATTTCTATTTTCAGATTAAGGTTATTTGTGCGTAAATAATCATTTGCCTTGTTTATGGCTTGAGGTATTCCTCCGGCAAAATCTATATGATTGTCTTTAAGCATTATCATATCAAACAGACCAAACCTATGATTGAACCCTCCGCCTGTTTTAACGGCATATTTTTCCATCATTCGCAAAGTAGGAGTTGTTTTTCTGGTATCCAATAGTTTGGCTGACGTTCCTTCCAAAAGCGATACGTATTCCTTTGTCGTTGTGGCTATGCCGGAGAGTCTTTGTATGTAATTCAAGGCTGTTCTTTCTGCCGAAAGTATTGCCCGGGCGTTGCCTTGTATTCTAAGGATAATATCTCCCTTACGAATAAGTTCTCCGTCTTTCTTATATTTTTCTACTATGATATTGGTATCCAAAAGTTCGAAAACCATGGTAAAAATATCCAAACCGCACAATACCCCCTCCTCTTTGGCCAATAGTTTTACTTTTTTTATCTGTTTGCTATCAACGGAGGCTAAGGTAGAAAAATCTCCTTGTTGTATATCTTCCCTAAGTGCAAATAATATGTGTTCTTTTATTTTTAGAATATCCATAGAGTTTTATTTGGTAATTATAAGTTTGCCTTGCCAATCAAAATCCGCTCCTTTTATAACAATTATATAAGAACCGTTTGAAAGGAAAGATAAGTTTAAAGAATTTACACCTTGTGATAGGATAATATTTTCGGTATAAATTTTTGCTCCGTTCGTTTGATTGATAGTCAAAGTAACATTTTGAGATTTGATATTGTCTGCAATCAAGTCTGTAATTCCATCGGAAGGATTTGGAGTAAGGAGAATATTTTTAGCGTTGTTTTCAATATCAACCAAAGATACGTTGTTTACTTGTACCTTTCTTTCTCCGGACTCTTTGGAAGGACATACTCCATTTTGGACAAGAGCCTTAAAAGCAAGCTCTCCCTCCGTTTCCGGTATATATTTCAGGGTAGTAATACCTTGTGTATTTTCTATTTCTTGCCATTCGTCATAAAAAACGGCAGGTTTTTTAACATGCCAAGAAAGGACATTTCCGTTATATGCCCTAATATTCAGAACAATGGTATCGGACAAAGTAACGGAAGAAGAGTTTGCAAAAACATTGCCTCCGTTGGATTCGGAATAGATATTTATTGTTACATAGTTGCTGGTATCAACGGTTTGCCCCGAAAAAACAACTCTTGCATAATAATGTGTGCCTATCATTTGGGTTGGATGAGGTTGATAGTTTACTCTATCGTTAAATACTCCTTCGTTGCACTCCTCCCATGTTATTAGGTCTGTGCTATGTATCCACAGGTAAGTAAATGTGTTGTTTCCTCCCGTAGGAGTTTGGCCCGAAATTATATCGGGATAAACATTGCAAAGGTCTTGATTATCCGATATTATGTTGTTGTATACGGAGTAATATTTTGTTGATATGGGAATAATTTCTCCGTAAGCCGTTCCATAGGAATTGGTGGCAAAGGCTCTAACATAATATTGTGTTAATATAGGCAAGTTGTCTATCTCTATCTCAAAACTAGTATCGGCAGAGTTGGACAAAACAGTTGTATTTTCTATTGTCGGATTATTTGTTGTGGAATAGCAGATACCTTTTGAAGTTATTGCAGATAAGCCCGAGTTGTGTAGTGTTGCGTATACCTTTATTTTGTTGTAGTCCAGCAATGTTGCACTGTCTGTTGTAACAATAGGTATTTGAGAGGTAGCATCTACTATTATATTTTTTATATTAATGTTTGCTTGTGCCAAAACAGGAGCAAAAGCGATGAAAGAGTGTTTTGACGGAGAAAAAGACGAAGAAATAGCGTATTTCTTATTTTGATAAGTCAAATTGCTTATGTCCAAAGTATCTATTACCTGCCAATTAGCATCCACGGAGTTTTTAAAGAGAATAATTAGAGAATTTGTATTGGAGGTGCTTATTGTTGCGTAATCAAAACTCAATTTAATGTTTTCCTTATAGGACAAATTCATCATAGGAGTTATTAGACGGGCAGGAGTGTCCGTATAAACAGAACCGGTAGTATAGGTATAGACTCCGTTTTGAGAATTGGTATCAACATACCAAATCCCCTCCTCATTATCAAAACATAAAGTATCCTCCGAGTTTAGTACGGGTTGATAAGGAAAATCTTCTATGGCTTTGCAAATTGTAGTGAATGTTTGTGTCTCACCATAGCTTATTAATGCCTGATTTTGAGCAAAAGCCCTTATATAATATGTGGTATTGGGAATAAGATTTTCCAAGTTCATTTGAAAGACTCCGAGTGTTGCATCTGTGGAAGCGAAAATTTCGGAAGCATTCTCCAAAGTAGGAGTTGAGTTATTTGAGGAAAGTACAAAACCTTTTTTCACAAAATCCAAAGAACCTACGGAGGAGAGATTTGCTTTTGCAAGAGCGGATACGTCGGCAACTTCTTCCATAGGCAAAGTACTTATGATGGGGTAGGATAATATGTTTTTATCAAATATTCGCACATCGTCCACATAAACACCTCCGGCAGAACGAACCTGTCCTTCAAAGGCTATGTAAAGAGTAGAACTTTTTATCGGTAAATCTATAGTATCCAAAGTCCATGTTGTAGTGCCTTGGTCGTATGTTTTTAGCAATGTCCAAGAGGAAGAAAGAGAGGTTTTGTAATAGACTGTTAGAATATCTTTTCTATTGCCCACTCTTTTGTTTTGGTATGCAAAAGATATGGCAGGCAAAGACAGATAATTAATATTCAAAGGCATTGATATTAACTTCAATTCTTGCGCAGAGAGCGAATTATTGCTATAAAAATACGCGAACTTATCTCCCTGATAAGCCGTTATGGTATTGTTGTTCATATCCTCTGCCTGTGAAACTATTTGCCATGTGTTTGTAGCATATATATCTGAGGCTTCCAAACAAGAGGTTTGAGAATCCTCATCCTCAAAGGTTATTGAGTACGGAAAAACATTGACAACCGAACAAGGTGTCTTTATCTTTATAGTTTCGCCGTAAGATACCCTTGCGGAAGTTTTGGCAAATGCTCTTACATAGTAGTAGGTATTTGGGTTTAGACCGAGAATATTTGCCTGAATGGTATTGCCCGTATTTGAAGATATTATATTTTCATCGTTAATTGTAGGAGTATCATTGTCCGGTGAATAACAAACTCCTTTTTGTATAACGGCATTTGTCAAAGAAGAAATTTGAGCGGAAAGATTTAGGGTATCACCTTTGAAATCAATAACGGTATTTGATATCAAAGGGAAGTCGGAGGAATTTATAAAGGTGAAGGTGATATTTTTTGTAGTGTTGTTTTCCGCTATATCATAGATGGGTTTATTGGTAGATACTCCCGAATAAGATAAACTGTTAGGAGTGGTATTGTCCGTAAAAGAAGTTTTGTTGTTATTACCCGGGAAAGGATTGTTTGCTCCTATAACCTCGGGGGAGGTTACTATTTTGTAACCCTCGTGTCCCGGAGTGCAGTTTACACAATTGGCACTAAGATTCCATACACTTTTGTCTACATGGTATATAATCATTCCGTGACCGGGCAAATAGGTATCAAAGCCTCTTTGCTGTCTGTTTTCCAAAATAAAATATTCGTCCGTATTGTCGGTTGCTATTTTATAAACCTTGTTGGAAGCATCCAAAGCGGAAAGAGTATAACTACCCTCTTGGTCTATGGTTTGTATATCAACATTGGCATAATCACCTATCTCTCTTTCGGTAGCAGACCATAAAGGAGGGTAGCCGCTACCTCCGTTATAATTGCCACTTGCCATAATATCCCATTTTTGCGGGTGAAAACTTTCACCCGAATGACCTCCGTTTTGATAATCGGTATCATAAAAATCCGGTAGCCCCAGTACGTGGGAAAATTCGTGACAAATCGTACCTATCATCAAAGGACCGGCGGAATAATCCTCATTTCCTTCAAATTCGGAGGAACAACCGTAATTATAAAAAGCAACTCCTCCCACATATAATCTATCTCTTAAAACACTTCTGTGAGGCCATATTGTGTTTGCAGAATTACCCGACGATTGGGCGTAGCCCGCATAAATAACATAAACGCATTCCACCTCGTCATTTGAAGAACCGTTTGTAAAAGGAGTAAAGTCCACATTGTCATAGTCGGCAGCATAGATGGCCTCTTGTATAAGTTCTCTAACATTTATATCCTTTACGGGAAATAGGGTGCCATTAAATTCCAATACGGTATCTTTTCCGTAATAATCACTGTTATTCGCAGCAGTGTATGGTCCTAAAACAGTAGCCGAAACGTTCAATTGATTTGCCGTTGAAGCAATAAAATAGTCGTGTACACTACCACCGTTGCCGTTGGCGGAATAACCTACTTGATTGTATAGGGCATTTACCTCTTGTTGCGTAGTGGTAAAAGGTCTGTCGGCAAAGGACATTAAAATTACCAACATTTTGTAATCGGTAGTATGGGAAGAGGATGTATTTTTTTTGCTTATTTTCTTTTCAAAGTCATATCTCGCCGCATTATATTGTCGTACCAAACTTAACTGTTCTTTAGAAAAGAAAAGATTTTTTTGTATGGAAGAGAGAAAAGTTAACTCCTCTTGCGTTCTTTCTCTCTCATTATGAGCAATTATATTTGAGGGAAGTATATTATCGTTCTTATCCAAGACGGCATATACAAAGTCTTGTTTTTCGTTTCTGAGCAAGGTATATCCGTCCAAGGTAGATGCCCAAGACAATCTCTCATCTCCAAAAAGTTTGATTGTAAGAGTGGTATTATCCGACTGTTTGGTATTAACGGGATACGGAGAGGATACAACCGCAAAAACGTTAGTTACAAAAAATAAACCCACAAATAAGAGAACAAAACAAAATTTTTTCATATCGCTATTATGTATAACTTGTTGATAATCCAATAATAATATACGTTGAGTGCAAAATTAAAAAATATTACAACATCTCCCAAAACATATTCATAAAAAAACTACTCTATTTTTTAAACCACTTGAAAACTTCTTTCCAAGATATGTTTTTACCGTACATAAGAATGGCAGTACGGTATATCTTTGCTGCCAAGTAAACGGAAAATACAATGGTTATCAAAAGTATAACAATGGAAAGTATCAATTGCCAAACCGGTACTCCAAACGGCAATCTTACCAACATAATTACAGGCGAGGTAAAAGGTATCATACTCAACCACACAGCAACACTACCCGAAGGGTTGTTTAGAACCATAGGCACGCATATTATCGCAAATATCATAGGCACGGTAATGGGCATAATAAACTGCGAATTATCCGTATCGTTGTCTATCATCGCTCCGGTAGCACCAAATAAACTTGCATACAGAAAGTAACCCAATATAAAATAAATGACAAAAACAGAGATAATTAAAGTAAAATTGATACTTTGAAAACTTTGAGTTGCTTGTTTTATAAAAGAAAACTCCTCCGTATTGGTATCCAAAACGTCTACATTTACGACACGTTGAGCGAGTTGTATCTCTTTTTGTTCTTGAGGTTTGAACAAATCCGGTTGCGCTATGCTTACTCCTCCCAATAGAATTACGGTAAGTACAATCCACAAAAGAATTTGGGTTAGTCCGAGACAAGCCACGGCTATTATTTTACCAAACAAAAGATAAACGCTTTTGACACTTGAGGCCAAAATTTCGACGATTCTGCTTGTTTTCTCCTCTCCTACGCTCTTAACTACCTGACCTCCAAATAGGAGTACAAAGAAATAAATAACAAGAGCCAAAACAAACCCCAAAACGGATTTAACCTCGGATAGAGAATTTTCACCAGTGCGAACATCTTTGCTATAAAAATCTATCTTAGGGTCATTTATTATGTTTATATCCTCCTTGGACATATCGTAATTAACTCTAAGTAAAGAGTTTTTGTATATTTCCTTGGTTTGTTCCTTTATATCCGAACTTGCTTGGGTACTCAATTCATTATTCGCGTAAAAAAGAAAACTCTTTATTGGAGGATTGTCGTTAGTATTAACTAATTCCAAAACACCGTCACATAACCCACTTAACAATAAATTCTGTGCCGTATCTATATTGTCGGAATATTCTATTAAAAGATTATCATTGCTTTTGAATTTTCCCTTAAAAAAGGAAATAGTATCTCCCTCTATTATGGTTTTCTCTATTTCGTCTACCACTATAATGTGATATCTCATTTTGGTAGAGTCTTGCAACAAAGAAGGTAAAACTATAACTAGGGTCATAAGTATGGGACCCAAAAGAGTCATTACAAAAAAAGATTTCTTTTTGACTTTGGAAAGATATTCCCGTTTTATGATTATACGGAGTTTATTCATATTCTATTTTTGTTTTTACCTATAACTACAAGTGTTGAACGCTTTTTATAAAAATTTCATTCATAGAAGGAAGTATTTCTCTGTAAGAAATTATATCTGTGTATTTTAGTATGGCCGAAAGAGTTTGTGCATTTTTTCCGACAGGTATTTTAAGAACGGAAACACAAAGATTTTTTTCATTTATTTGTTTTGATATCAAAGTAACATCTTCGGGCAAACAATCTTCCACTTCCGACAAAGAGGTTACAAGTTCGTACTCTCCTTTTTTGAAGTTATGTTTAATATCATCTACCCTACCCTGCAATATGTTTTTTGAAGAATTTATAAGTACTATACTATCACAAATTTCCTCAACGGATTCCATATTGTGAGTGGAAAAAATAATTGTTGCTCCTTGTTTTCTAAGATTTAGAATTTCACTTTTTAAAAGATTGGCATTCAAGGGGTCAAAACCGCTAAACGGTTCGTCAAAAATCAAAAGTTTGGGATTATGAATTATGGTAGTGATAAACTGTACTTTTTGTTGCATACCCTTTGAAAGTTCATCTACCTTTTTGTTCCACCAATCCTTTATATCAAATTTTTCAAACCAATAATCCATTCTTTGTTTTGCCTGCAAACCTTTCAATCCTTTTAATTCCGCAAGATACAAAACAACCTCGGATACTTTCATCTTTTTGTACAAACCTCTTTCTTCCGGTAAATAACCTACAAAAGGTATGTGTTTTTCGGATAATTTTTCGTCAAAAAAGAATATTTCACCGCTATCGGGCAAGGTTATTTGATTAATCATACGAATGAGAGTTGTTTTTCCTGCTCCGTTAGGTCCCAAAAGACCGAAAACCCCTCCTTCGGGTACGGAAAAACTAACATCGTCAATGGCTATTTTTTTTGAGTATGATTTAACTACGTTTTCAATTGTTAGGATGTTATTCATTGTTTATTTTTTGCTTTGTTTACAAAAACGGATTTTATTTCCCGCACCCCATTCACACCGAGTATTGTTATACCCGAATACTGAAAAAGTTTAGCCAAGCCAAACAACACTACCCATAAAATACATTTAATACCGGTATATATAGGCAAAATCATTTGAACAAAAGATAATATATAAAAAGGAATGCAAAGTAAAAGAATTATAACCCCCGTACGAAAGGAGAATTGTTTTAAATAAGAAGTTATATTTTGTAATTTCTTTTTTATTCGCACAAGGGTATTAACTGATTTTGTTTGGATTAAATACAAGTTTATAGAGAATTTTGACTCCCTATAAACTTGTAAAACGTATAGAATTACTTGATTTCTTGTTTGATTCTCTCGGTAAGCATGGGTACTATTTTGTGTAAATCACCTACTATACCAAGGTCGGCAAGTTGCATAATAGGTGCATACTTGTCTTTGTTGATAGCAATTATATATTCGCTTGACTCCATACCGGCAACGTGTTGAATAGCGCCGGAGATACCACAGGCAAAATATAATTCCGGTCTTACAGTTTTTCCTGTCTGTCCTACTTGTCTTTCGTGGTCCATTACGCCGGCATCAACCATTGCTCTTGAAGAAGACACCTCTCCTTTCAAAACCTCAGCCAAAGACTCCAATTTTTTGAACCCTTCTTTGTTTGCCACACCTCTGCCTCCGGAAACCAAAATTTTTGCCTCCGTAATATCAATACTTGCCTCTTTTTTAACGGTTTCAAGTACTCTTACCTTAAATTTGTCTCTATTAAAGTTAATCTTATAGTCTATAACCTCTCCTTTTCTGTTTTCATCCCTAGCCATACGTTGCATAACTCCCGGACGAACGGTACTCATTTGAGGTCTATGATTAGGGCAAACAATAGTAGCCATAAGGTTACCTCCGAAAGCTGGACGAGTAGACCAAAGTTCTTTGTCCTCTTCGTTTATTTCCAATTTTGTACAATCGGCAGTAAGTCCCGTATTCACTCTTGCGGAAACTCTCGGTCCCAAATCTCTTCCTATTGTGGTAGAGCCTATCAAGACAATAGAAGGCTTGTTTTCGTTTATCATTTGTGCAATTACCTGAGTATAAGGCTCTGTTGTATAAACAAACAAAGACTCGTCCTCGGTCAAAAGCACCTTATCCGCACCGTAATAAATCAAATCTTGTGCTTGAGATTTTATATTATTACCAAGGAACATAGCATAAACCTCTTGCCCCAAATTGTCCGCCAACTCTCTTGCTTTTCCCAATAACTCCAAACCTACATTCTGTATTTTGCCTTCTCTTTGCTCAACAAATACAAATATATTTTTATAATCTTCTTTATTCATCATTGTTTTATGTTCTGTAAGATTAGTCTGTTAAAACTACTATAATTAATATAGTATATTCTCGCTAATCTTGGTTTTAACAATCACTTAAATAATATGTTTTTCTTTAAGTTTATTAACTATTAACTCTACCGCTTGTTCCGGTTCAACCTCAAAAACCTCACCTTGTCCTTTTACGGATTTGGCAAAAGATTTTTTTACATTTGTAGGGGAACCTTTTTTACCAAGTTTTTCTTCCTCTACCTTTATATTTTCGACGTTCCATATTTCTATTTCCTTATCAAAACATTCCACTATACCGCTAACACTCATATAACGAGGCTTATAGGAAGAGGCCAAAACACTTACCAAACAAGGCATATCTACCTCTACCGTTTGATAACCGTCTTCTAATTGTTTTTTAATGGTAAGAGTTTTATTTCCGTCAAATTTACAATCCTCCAAATAGGTTACCTGAGGAATATCTAAGTGTTCTGCCAACTCGGGGCCGACTTGAGCGGTATCGCCATCTATTGCTTGTCTGCCGGTAATTACCAAATCATAACCCAACTCTCTTAGAGCTCCGCTGAGAGCATAAGAAGTTGCCAAAGTATCGGCACCTCCCAACTTACGGTCGGTTAAAAGTATTGCACGGTCTGCCCCCATTGCCAAAGACTCTCTGAGAATTGCCTCTGCCTGTGGCAAACCCATTGTTATAACCGTTACCTTTGCTCCGAACTCGTCTTTTAGCCTTAAAGCAAGTTCCAATCCGCCCTTGTCGTCCGGATTCATTATAGAAGGCACTCCCTCTCTAATCAATGTGCCTGTTTTTGGGTCTATTTTTACCTCTGTGGTATCAGGTACTTGTTTTATACAAACTACTATATTCATTATTTAATTGTTTTCTTTTCTTGTGTTTAACATATACTTAAAATAGTCCTTATCTCTTACTATTTTAAAAGACTTGCCGCAATAACCATACGTTGAACCTCACTTGTTCCTTCGTATATCTCCGTAATTTTTGCGTCACGGAACATTCTTTCAACTGGGTATTCTCTTGTGTAGCCATAACCTCCATGGAATTGTATGGCCTTAGTTGTCATTTCCATAGCAACCTCCGCAGCGTACAATTTTGCCATAGCGGCATCTTTGCTGTGAGGCAAACTCTTATCTATTCTTTCAGCAGCACTTCTTACCAAAAAACGAGCGGCATTAATTTTTGTTTCCAAATTTGCCAATTGAAATTGCGTATTTTGAAACTGTCCTATGGCTTTACCGAATTGTTTTCTTTCTTTAACATATTTAACAGTCTCGTCCATAGCGCCTTGCGCAATACCCAAAGCTTGCGAAGCAATACCCAGGCGTCCTCCGTCCAAAGTTACCATGGCTATCTTGAAGCCTTTACCCATTTTACCTAGCAAGTTTTCTTTCGGAACTTCGCAATTTTCAAAAACAAGCTCGCAAGTAGCAGAACCTCTAATACCGAGCTTCTTTTCTTTTTTACCTATTGAAAAACCTTTAAATCCTTTTTCTACTATAAAGGCCGATATTCCCTTTGTACCAAGGCTTTTGTCCGTCATAGCAAAAACAACATAAACATCGGCATATGAAGCATTTGTAATAAATATTTTATTACCGTTAAGTACCCATTTGTCTCCTGCGTCCGTTGCCATTGTTTGTTGCATAGCGGCGTCCGTTCCGGCATTTGGCTCCGTTAGACCGAAAGCACCTATCCACTCCCCTGAGGCAAGTTTTGGTAAATATTTGTTTTTTTGTTCCTCTGTGCCAAACATAAGTATGGGTTCAGCACACAAAGACGTATGAGCAGAAACCACAACGCCGGTTGTAGCACAAACTCTGCTCAGTTCCTCTACGGCCATAGAATACATTTGCGTACTTCCCCCCTGTCCTCCGTATTGTTTGGGAATAGGAATACCCATAATACCTATCTTAGCCATTTTTTCTACTGTTTCTATCGGAAATCTCTCCTGCTCGTCAATTTCGGCAGCCAAAGGTTTTACTTCGTTTTCCGCAAACTCTCTTATCATTTGCAAAAACAAATTTTCTTGTTTAGTTAAACTGAAATCCATATTTTTATAATATATTTTTATTTTTTTATTCTGACACTACCACTACTCTTAACAGATTGCAAAGATATAAAAAATATAAATAGCAGATAGACAAAATAAAGAAATTTAATATATGACAATTATCCCATTGCTATTGTAAGAATTTAAAGTATCGTCAAAAATTTGATAAACAAAAAATATGTAATAATTTTGCAAAACACATTAAACAAAAAAATAAACTAAAAAACATCTAGTAATGGAAAATATAGATTGGGGTAGTCTTGGCTTTGGCTACTATAAAACGGATTACAATATTCGTTGTTATTATAGAGACGGCAAATGGGGAGAATTGGAAGTATCTTCCTCAGAGGAGATAGTTATGCATATGGCTGCCACGGTACTTCACTACGGACAAGCCGCTTTTGAAGGAATGAAGGCATTTAGAGGCAAAGATGGCAGAATAAGAATGTTTCGTCCTTACGAAAACGCAAGACGTATGATTTCCTCTGCCAAAGGTGTCTTGATGGCAGAACCGCCGGAGGAACTATATGTAGAGGCTTGTAAAAAAGTTGTCAAACTTAATGAAAAATTTGTTCCGCCTTACGGTAGCGGGGCATCTTTGTATCTTAGACCCATACTTGTCGGCACGGGAGCACAAGTAGGTGTTCACCCGGCAAAAGAATATTTGTTTATGGTGTTTGCTTGCCCCGTAGGTCCTTATTTTAAGGAAGGATTTAAACCGGTTAGATTTGAAATAGCCAGAGATTATGACCGTGCCGCACCTTTCGGAACGGGTAAATATAAGGTAGGCGGTAACTATGCTGCTTCTTTGGTTAGCGGAGAAAGAGCGGTAAAAGAAGGTTATTCAAATTGTATTTACCTTGACGCTGCTACACACACCTATATAGATGAAGCAGGTGCCGCAAATTTCTTTGGTATAAAAAATAATACATATTGCACTCCTAGTTCAACTTCCATACTACCTTCAATCACAAACATGTCTCTGTGTCAAATAGCAGAGGATTTGGGAATGAAAGTGGAGAGAAGACCTATTGCGGTGGGAGAACTTTCCGAATTTGAAGAAGTTGCCGCTTGTGGTACTGCGGCTGTTGTCTCTCCTATTAACGAAATTTTTGACCGCGAAAACAACAAAACATATAAATGGGGAGCCGAGCCGGGCAAAGTTTCTACCAAACTTTACGAAACTCTAAAAGGCATTCAAAATGGACAAATAGAAGACAAACACAACTGGAATGTTTTTGTTGACTAATTAATAGTTTTGTGTTTTCATTTAGTATTGGGGCACGCTTGTAGAAAAGCGTGCCTTTTTGTTTGTGGCTACACACAAATATTCTAATAAAATAAAAATAACTCTTTTACGTTATCTACACACAACAATGTTCTAATATTTTATTTATGAATTATACCAAATACTTCTTAACCGTTATTTGTTTGACTTTAACTTTCTTGTCTTGCAACAAAAATAAAGATTTCGTAAAGACAGAAATGGGTTTTTCTTTCAAGCACTGCACTCTTAACGAAGGCTCGCCAAAGGTTAAGGTCGGAGATGTGGTTTTCGGTCAAATGAAAATAATGCTTAACAATAAAAAACAAATATCTTCCAATTATGGAAACCCTGACCGCTTATTTATTGTTAATAAAAATCCCAAACAAGGCGGTATTGACGAATTTTTGACAACCTTGCATATAGGCGATTCCGCACTTATGATATGTCCTGCAGATAGTATGACAAAATATTTGGAGAATACGGAATTCAAACCCGAAGATAAGGTATGGATATACCTTACGGTCAATCAAATCGTATCCGCAGAGGAAATAACAGAATACACAAAAGAAAAACAATTACGAGATGCCAAAGAAGACGAACAACTAACCGAATTTGTTTTGAGAAAATACGACAAAGCGGAAAAACAATCTACAGGTTTATTTTATGTAAATTTGAAAGAGGGCTTGGGTAAAAAAGCGGAATTTGGCAAAATGGTCTCCGTTAATTATACCGTTTGCGATACAAACGGCAAAATAATAGACTCAAATGTGGAAGAAGTTGCAAGAAAGGGCAAAATACATAAAGAAAATATTCTTTACGAACCGTTTGAATTTTTGCTTGGAGACGATGCCTTGATTTCCGGCTGGGTACAAGGAGTTTCCCTAATGAAAGAAGGAGGACATGCAATACTTGTCATACCTTCCAAGCTCGCCTACGGCGAAATAAAATATAGAAGTATAGAACCTTATACTCCTTTGGTCTTTGATATTCATCTTTTAAAAGTAAAATAAAAATAAGAATAGTCGTATGAAAAGAAAATTATTATTTGGCATTTTTAGTTTGTTTGCCACGTTTGCTATTGCTCAAAATATCCCTCAAGGATTTGGCAAAACCTCGGAAAACGTTATCTATAAGGTAGAACAATCCAACCCTGAGGGAAAACCTATAACCGAAGGCACTTTGGTTTTTGCACGTTTTGAAATTTCCTTAAATGACAGTGTAGTTGCAAGTACTCTCAACCAAAAACCTGCTCAGAGTCCTACTTTTTTGGCTACCAAGCAAAACAATATTTTCAAAGGAGATTTAATGGACGCTATGCTTATGATGCGACAAGGAGAACAAAGTATTTTTGCTTTTCCAAAAGATTCCATGGCAAAGGTTCAACCCCTACCACCCGATTTTGAAGGTTTTGTTTATTATCGTATAAAAGTGGACTCTATATGCTCTTATGAAGATTTTGTTAAGGTTCAACAAGCGCAAGCAGATTCTTTGCAAAAAATAGAACAGGAAAAAATATCACAATATTTGGAAAACAATAAGTGGGAAAAATCGGATGTGGAAGGAGTGTATTATAAAGAGTTGGAAAAAGGTAGCGGTGATAAGGCAAAAAACGGAGATAAGGTAAAGATACATTACATAGGGCAACTTTTAGACGGAAAAGTATTTGATACTTCCAAGGAAGAAATTGCCAAAGAAAACAACCTTTATAATGCAAAAAGAAAATACGAACCTTTGGAGTTTCAAGTAGGAGCGGGGCAAATGATACAAGGATTTGAAATTGCGGCAAGACAAATGAACATAGGTACGAAATGTATGGTATTAATACCTTCTCGTTTGGCTTACGGTAATAGAGAAATGGGTATGATAAAACCTTTCACTCCTCTTATCTTTACTATGGAAATGATTGACATCCAAAATTCTAACAAACAATAAAACATAACATAATATGGAACTTAATTTGGAAAAACCTATTGTTTTTTTTGATTTGGAAACAACGGGAGTAAATATCGGCAAAGATAAAATTATAGAAATATGCATGATAAAAATCATGCCTGACGGTTCTGAAACCGAAAAAACCATTCGTATAAATCCGGGTGTAAAGTTAAATAAAGAAGTTGTTGAACTAACAGGTATAACCGATTATGATTTAATGGATAAGCCTTCTTTTAAAGAAGTGGCTAACGGAATAAAAGACTTTATAGGAGAGGCTGACCTTGCAGGATATAACTCCAATAAATTTGATATTCCTTTGCTAATGGAGGAGTTTATTAGAGTTGGGGTAGAATTTTCGCTTGCCGGTAGGAATATGGTAGATGTTCAAAATATTTTTCACAAAATGGAATCTCGTACCCTAAGCGGAGCATACAAATTCTATTGTCACAAGAATTTGGAAGACGCTCATTCCGCCTGCGGAGATACTCATGCTACTTTGGAAGTCCTTAAAGCACAGTTGGATGTATATAAAGATAAAGACTATACGGAAAAAGGAGGGGAAACGTACAAACCCGTAGTTAATGACATAAAGCAACTTGCTCAATTTTCCAAAACCAATAACTGGGCCGATTTGGCAGGTCATATCTATCTGAATGATGCCTGCATAGAATGTTTCAATTTTGGCAAACATAAAGATAAACCGGTGTCGGAAGTTTTTGCTTCGGAACCTTCTTATTATGATTGGATGATGAAAGCAGATTTTCCTCTGACTACCAAACAGGTAATACAAAGAATATTCTCTACCGTTCAAAGAAAATTATATTAAATCGTTACATTATGAAAGTAATTTGTGTGGGTAGGAATTACATTGAACATATAAAGGAATTAGGCAACAATAAGCCTAATTCCATTGTTTTTTTCTTGAAACCCGATACTGCTATCACAAAAAATAACGAAGATTTTTATTTGCCCGATTTTTCGCAAAATGTCTCCTATGAGTGTGAATTGGTAGTTAAGATAAATAAGATAGGAAAGTGTATTCCTATTAGTTATTCAAAAAATTATTATACGGAAGTTGCACTGGGATTGGATATTACACTCAGAGATATTCAACAAGAAGCCAAAGAAAACGGCTTGCCTTGGAGTTTGGCAAAGGGTTTTGATTATTCCGCTCCCATTAGCGATTTTTTTACTATAGAGGGTCTAAAAAAAGACATACAAGATATTAACTTTTCTTTACAAAAAAATGGCGTAACGGTACAAGAAACAAATACGTCTTTAATGATAAATAGTGTGGACGAAATAATTAGTTATGTCTCTCGCTTTATTACCCTAAAAACAGGAGATTACATATTTACCGGCACCCCCAAAGGAGTAGGAAAAATGCAAATAGGAGATGTTTTTACTGCTTATTTAGAAGGCAGGCAAGTTATGGATATAAAGGTAAAGTAGTAGTAGTATGGTTTTTATGTATAAGTACATTGTAATATAATATAGTAATTTATATATGATAATTTCTTTAAAAATAGAAAATTATGCCCTTATAAAAGAATGTGAAATACATTTTCCCGCAGGTTTTATTGCCATTACCGGAGAAACCGGAGCAGGAAAAAGTATTTTATTGGGGGCTTTGTCTTTGTTGTTAGGGCAAAGAGCGGATGTTAATGTTCTAATGGACAAGAGCAAAAAATGTATTGTGGAAGCAGTACTTGAAACCAAAGAAGAATTGAGACCTATTTTTGAAGAGAATGATATGGATTATGATATTCAATCCTATTTTAGGAGAGAAATACTACCTTCTGGTAAATCTCGTGCCTTTATTAATGATACTCCGGTTCAACTTCCGATACTAAAACAATTTGCCGATAAATTGATAGATATACATTCCCAATCCTCCACAGATCAACTCAAAGACAGTGTTTTTCAACTTTCTTTGCTTGACGCCGTGGCAAATAATAAAGACGTTTTAAATTCCTATAAGTCGGCGTACAACAGGTATAATAAAATACTATCGGAAATAGAGCGATTGGAAAAAGAAAAAAATGAAAACATTAAAGAATATTCCTATAACGAATTTTTGTTTAACGAATTGGACAAAGCCAATCTGCAAAACGAAAACGAACAACAAGAATTAGAAGAGGAAATAGAGTTACTTAGCCACGCAGAACAAATCAAAGACAGTCTTTTAGAATGCTTAAATTTATTGGATAACAACAACGAAAACAATATTTTATCGCATTTAAATAATGTTAAATATCAGTTATCCAAAATACAAAATCATTCTCAAATTCTCGGCAATAACTACCAAAGAATAGAATCTACTTTAATAGAATTGAGAGATATTTTTGAGGAACTTAATGATTACAATGAAAATTTAACTTTTGACAACGATAAACTCCAAGCAGACAACGAACGTTTGGATTTGATTTATAGTTTGGAAAAAAAACATAACGTATTAAGTATAAAAGAATTAATTGATATAAAAGAAAATTTGGCAAATAAATTGCATTTCGTGGATAATTTCAGTCATCTGATAGAGGAAGAAGAAAAGGATAAAAAAGTATGTATCACCGAATTAGAAAAGTTATCTAATATTTTACATCAACAACGTAAGGAAGCCTCTGCTCTAATAGAAAAAAATATTTTGCCCCTTCTCTACTCTATGTCCATGCAAGACGCTGTTCTCAAAATAGAAATATCACAAAAAGAAGATTTTGTCCCAATGGGAAGGGATACGATAACTTTTCTTTTTTCTGCAAACAAAACAAAAGACAATAAACTTTCTCCCATCAACAAGGTCATTTCGGGAGGCGAGCTTTCGAGATTAATGCTTGCAATAAAAGCTCTTGTTGCGGAAAATTTTGATTTACCTACTATGATATTTGACGAAATAGATACTGGCATAAGTGGAGAAATTGCCTCCAAAGCAGGTGAAATAATGTTGCAAATAGCTAAAAAACATCAAGTTATAGCTATAACACATCTCGTACAAGTTGTTGCAAAGGCACAATATCAACTAAAAGTTTATAAACAAACAGAAAACCAAGAAACGATTTCAAACATAACCGTGCTAACCCAACAGGAGCGTATAGAAGAAATTGCACAAATGCTTTCGGACGGCAAAAAAAGTTTGGAATCCGTTAATTTGGCAAAAAAACTTCTTAAAAATTAATAATACAAATAAGTTATTTATTATTAATAATTTATATCATCTAAATAAATTAATAATTTATGCAAAAAATCATTTTAATTATGGTAAGTCTCATATCTTCTTTAAGCCTTGTATCTCAACAAGAAAATAAAACTCCAAATTTCAAATACATATTGGACGAATTTGCAGATTGCAAGGTAATGAAGTACCAACTAACCGATTGGGAAAACTTAACTCTAAAACAAAAACAATATATATATTGTCTCTCGCAAGCCACTCTCTGGGGAAGAGATATTTATTTTGACCAAAATTATAAATATAATATTCTCATACGCAAAGCTTTAGAGTTTATTCTAACTACCTATGACGGAGATAAAAATACCGCAGACTATAAGGATTTTGAAGTCTATGCCAAACGGTTCTTTTTTTCCAACGGCATGCATCATCATTACGGAGAAAAGAAATTTTTCCCCGAATGTTCCAAACAATATTTTGCCTCATTACTAAGTAATTACAAAGATAAAGATTTCATTTTGGAACAAATCTATAATGAAAATATTGCTCCTATAAGAAGAGACAATGCCCCCAATAAAGATATTGTAAAAACCTCTTGCGTAAATTTTTATGAAAATATAACAAGGCAGGAGGTAGAAACTTATTACAACAGTATTGAAACAGACTCTCTTAGACCCATATCCGTTGGAATAAATTCCAAACTTGTAAAAGAAAACGGAACAATCAAAGAAAAAATTTGGAAGCAAGGAGGGGAATATTCATTTTATATAGGTAAGATAATTTTTTGGTTGAATGAATCAAAACAATTTGCTGATAATGAGACTCAAATAAAATATACTGACAAATTGATTGAATTTTATCAAACCGGAAATTTGAAAACTTGGGACGAGTACAATATTCTTTGGTCACAAGACACAAGGAGTATGTGTGATTACATAAACGGATTCATAGAAACGTACAACGACCCTTTGGGCGTGAAGGGAACATGGGAGGCTCTTGTAAATTATAAGGATTTGGAGGCTACCAAACGCACCCAAATAATATGCGATAACGCACAATGGTTTGAAGACCACTCTCCCATCAAACCCGAATATCGCAAAAAAAAGGTTACCGGTGTGAGTGCCAAGGTTATAAATGCCTCAATGCTCGGAGGAGACTGCTACCCTACTCCGCCCATAGGTATTAATTTGCCCAATGCCGATTGGATTAGAAAAGAATACGGCTCCAAAAGTGTAACCATAGCCAATTTGAGCGATGCTTATTTTTACGCGGCAATGGAAAGCCCAAACAGTGCTTTAAAAGAATTTGCTTATTCCAATGAAGAAATAGAAAGAGAAAAACTCCACGGACAACTTTCCGATAATTTGCATACCGATATGCACGAATGTTTGGGACATGGTTCGGGGCAGTTATTGGATACTACCTCTGCCAATGCTCTAAAAGAATACTCCTCTTGTCTGGAAGAGGCAAGAGCGGATTTGTTTGCCTTGTATTACCTTATGGACGAAAAAATGATAGAGTTGGGCCTTATACCGTCTTTTGAAACAAGCATGGCACAATATGACTCATATATAAGAAACGGCTTGCTTGTGCAGTTGGCAAGAATACCACTTGGAGATAAAGTAACCGAGGCACACATGCAAGACAGAAAACTTATTGCCGAATACGCTCTAAGAAGCGGAAAGAACTGTGTGGAAAAAAGAATAAAAAATAATAAAACCTATTTTGTAATTACGGATTATCAAAAACTTAGAGAAGTATTTGGAGAGTTACTTTATATAATACAAGACATAAAATCGCAAGGAGATTACAATAGAGCCGAACAACTTGTGGAAACATACGGAATTAATATTAATTATAATTTACACAAGGAGGTTTTGGAAAGATATAATGCTTTGAAAATAAAACCGTACGGAGGATTTGTTAATCCTGTACTTAATGAAATAAAAGACAAAAATAACAACGTTATAGACATATCAATATCCTACCCTACAACATTCATAGAACAGGAATTGGAATACGGAAAAAGTTATAGCAGGTAAAATTATGGATTCAACTTTTATTAAAGGGAGACAAGGCGAAGACGTTGCTTGCGAATATTTGGAACAAAAAGGTTACGACATACTTGCCAGAAATTTTGTTTATAGGGGGCATGAAGTGGATATTATTGCGCAGGATAAAAACGAAATAGTATTTGTGGAAGTAAAGCAAAGAGCAACAAACGATTACGGAGAACCTTACAAGGCTGTAAATAGAAAAAAACAACAATGTATTATAGTGGTTGCAAATTATTATATTCAAAAGTTTCGTATTCTTTTGGAAGCAAGATTTGATATAATATCCATTGTATCAAAAGAGAATAACGAACCACGGGTAGAGCATATTACAAATGCTTTTACCCCTGAACTTAGCAGGCAAAGCAGATATTATAGAAACTGATTTTTATCACTCGGATAATAAAGTAAAAGAGGAAATATTTATTTGACAGAATATTTCCTCTTTTTTAATTAAATAACATCTCTATAACTGTTACTTTACTCTCTCGGCATAAGTTGCCGTACGTGTATCTACTTTTATTTTTTCTCCTTCATTTATAAACAACGGCACTTTAATCATAGCCCCTGTTTCCACCGTAGCATCCTTCATAGCATTTGTTGCAGTATTGCCTTTTACTCCCGGTTCGGTATAAGTTATTGTCGCTTCTACAAATGGTGGTAATTCACAAGTCAAAGGAGTTTCCGTATCGGCGTGTACTATCATTTCCACAGGTTGTCCTTCCATAAGGAATTGAGGAGCGTTAATAATATCTTCTTGTATAGTTATTTCTTCCCAAGTCTCCGAGTGCATAAAATGATATCCCAAATCATCTTTGTAAGAAAAAGTATAGGGTCTGCGTTCCACCCTTGCTATATCTATTTTTGTACCACTAGGGAAAGTATGTTCCAAAGTTCTCCCGGTTTTAAAACTTTTTAATTTGGTACGTACAAAAGCAGAACCCTTTCCCGGTTTTACGTGCAAAAACTCTACAACGGAAAGCAAATCCCCATTCATTTCTATACAAAGTCCATTTTTTATATCAGCTGTTGTTGCCATAAATAAATATTTGATGTTATTATTTTGTTTATATTTTATTGCTTATCGTTTATTATATCTTGTGCCTTGTTTTTCAACATAAAATATTCCTTTTCGTAATAGTTTGCTTTAAGAGTCTGCCCTATTAGTCTTATCAACATAATAACAAACAAACCAATAACTACCGGTGTAAAAGTCCATTTAACAAACAAATACATAACCAACAAAAAAACTATTCCAACCAAGGATAGAATATTTAACATTTTTGAAGCCGTCAACATACAATAATACGATTTATATTCCAATATTTTGCAAAGTTACAATAAATCTATTTAATAATAGTAGAAAATATAAGAAATGATACTCAAACAACTCTATATCTAATATACAAACTGCAATAATTTTTCATATAAAAATAATATTGTTAAGATTTTCTCTTAACGAACAACCCTGTTCCATGGTAATCCACAAGGAAAAAGAATGTTATAAGTCGTCATTATGTCCCCCATCTTTTTATCGTCATTGCGGGCGTAGCGAAGCGATCTAATCCGCTTTATATTTCTTGGATTGCCACGACTTAAAGCGAAGTCTCGCAATGACGTATTGTATACATTCTGTTTTTGGGGGTTGGTTTGTAAAGGATGAGTGGGAAAAAGGTAATAAACGAAATTAGAAAGTAAGACTTATTGAATTGCCAATATTTAGGGTTTGAAAAGGATAACGGTCTTGTTCAATATTTAGTTTTGTTCTTGTATATTTGGCAAAAAGACGAAGTGAAGTATGAGCAGATAACAATAAGGTTAAATTTGCTCCTATTTCGTATCTTATATTGTCTTGTCGGGATATTTTAACGGGAAAACGTTTATAATGTTCCGCATAGGTATAACCTACGGACAAGTTTGTTCCTAAAAGTACTCGGGAAAACAAGGGCAAAGAAAAATATTGATTTAAACCTACATAATAAAAAGACAGGTCGTGTCTTACCCAGCCTTCGGGGTAGTAATATCTATAATTGGAGTAGTCCGCACTTATTCCGCTACCCAAATACTTATTGTAAAACCATCCTCCATGCAAACCGGTAGTTGCGCCATTAAGAAACTTTATTTTTCTGTTTTCGGACAAATCATATTCATTGAAAGAAATATTATAACTTGTGTTTATACCTACGAAACAAGAGTTTTTAGTTGAATAATCAAAATATTTCTTTATTTGTCTCTCTCTGGTAAATAATAAATCTCCTAAACAATAAGCCAACTCGGAAGAAAACAATCCTATGGAAGCACCGGCCAAAACGTCCGACATCCAATGCCTGTTATTCATAACCCTCATTGCGCCAGTAAAAGTAGCCATAGAGTAAGCAAGAGACGAATATAAATAATTGTCTTGTGCGTATTCTTTTACAAAAATATGAGCGTTCATAAACGCAAAAGAAGTGTGCCCGGAGGGAAAAGAATTGTTGCCGGAAATGTCCGGACGCTTTGAATAAATATTATTTTTCATTGTTGTAACCACAGAGTAGTCTAAAATATAGGATAGAAAACTAAGGATGAAGAGTTTTTTCCACGAAGATTGGCTTTTTACTCCCGAGAGTTTGAGACCGAAAGTAAGAGCAAGAGGAAAATATTGAGTATAATTGTCTATACTTGTGTGAAAATTAGGACAATGTATGCGTCTATAATTTGAAAAATCTATTTTTTCTCCACTCATTTTTACTCCTTGCACAAACAAAGGAAGGGAGACCAAACCTATTTGCGATAAATTATTATCCATTATCTTATTCAAAAACAAAGATGAGTCATTATGTTTTTGTGCTTTAACTATTTGAGAGAAAATAAGAATAATGAGAATAATAAGAATATAGAGTAAATATCTCATGAGTTTTGTTGTTCTATTTGTTTTAAGATACCGAAAATTTCTTTTTCCTCGTTTTGCCAAGACAACTCCTTTTTTGCCACAAGGCAGTTGTTACTCCACTGTTGTAAAAGTTCGTCGTTTTGCAAAACATTATTGATTGTCTTAATTATATTTTCCCTTGTAGGTTCTTGTATAAAACAACCTATGTTATATTTTTCCACAACTTTTTTTATCTCAGGCAATGGAGTACATATTATAGGTGTAGCAGAATAAATGTATTCAAAAATCTTGTTCGGCAAAGAAATTTTGTAATTTTCGTTGGTAGGTCTATCCAAAGAGAGTCCTATACTTGCTTTTTGGGTATGGGACATCATTTCTTCAAAACCTAATCTACCGGTAAGTATTACCTTGCCTTCCAGATTATTGTTCTTTATTATCGTTTTTATCTTCTTTACAATATCACCTCTCCCCATAATATAAAGAGTTGCATCTATTTCTTTCATAGCCAAAACCATATCCTCAATACTCCTATCTATATTGATTGCACCCTGCCAAACAATTATTTTTTCTTTTAAGGGAAAAGTCTTTGCAAATGTTTGTTTTGTTGTAGAGGGAGGAATATTTTTTACTATTTTTGCCTCTATGTTATAATTCTTTTTAAAATAATCCTTTATGGTAGAGCTTACAGTTATTACATATTTTAAATGGGGAAGTATGAATTTTTCTATGTTGAGCCAAACTTTCTTTGCACTTGGATTGTTTTGCAACTCGGCTAATTGGCAGAACATTTCGTGCGAATCGTAGATTATATCTTTCTTGCGTATCTTACTTGCCAAAAAACAGCCCAGCAATGTGTCCAAATCATTTGCCCATACCATATCAAAACGTCCGAACAAGAGAAAAAAGAATATTCTTATATTTAATTCGGCGTAAAAGAAAATATTTTTTTTGAATACCCGCTTTAATGGGTGTAAAACAAAGTTCTGATATTGATTTTTATGATTGTATTTTGAGTTTACACACAGAACATGAACCTCAAGTCCGTATTTGTATAAAGAGTTACAGGTCTTTTTTACCCTGTTGTCGTTGTATAAATCGTTGCTAACACAAACAAAAACTTTTTTCATAAAAATCAGGTTATCGTTAAAATAATCTAATAACGAATAAAAGCAAAAAAAAGTATAGTTTATCTTGCTTGCAAATAATGATATAAATCAAAAAAAGTAAAAAAAATATTGCAGTTGTAAAATATATTGTAAATTTGCAACCACAAAAGGCAATACGGAGCATTATAGTTCCCATAAAAAGAAATCGCAAATTCTTTTTTGAAAAAATCCCTTAGAACAAACTTGAAACAAATTAATTGGCAAATACCACACCCTGTTGGTATTTAGTGTAAACAAAAATATATATATGTTGTATAATAAAGCATTACTGGAAACTAAGTCCATAGAGGAGCTCAGAGACATAGCCGAATACATGGATATCTCCAAAACCAAACGATTAGACGAACAAGAACTTATGTATAAAATATTGGACTATCAAGCCTCGCATCCGGATGAAGAGACGCTTAATAGTGAAAAACAAGCAATGAAAAAAAGACGAGGCAGACCACCCAAGAAAAATGAAGGAACGGAAACAAGATTAACAAATACAACAAAAAAATCAGCTTTGGAACAAAAACACATCCGTACGAGATTAAAACCCAAGCCTGTTGCAGAATCAAACATAAAAACAGCAAAACAAAATACGGTAGCCTCCACTTTATCTGAGGCAAAAAAAGAAATAGACAACAGTGTTGTTACAAAAAAAATACCGGAGTTTAATCCGACAAAAAGGGTAACGTTTAACAAACAGGAAAATATCAAACCGGAGAATGTAACGGACTCCGAGTTAAAGAAAAAAGTAGGTCGTCCCAAAAAAATACTCTCCGAACGAGAGGTTATCAACAAACTTGTAAATGCCAACCTATACCCTACAAACATAGAAAAACAAGGACAAGCCATTGAGAAAAAAGACTCTGTTGCTCTTGTACGAAGAAAAGAAAACAACAATACGTCCAATAATCAAAAAATCCAAAACGGTCAAAAACACAACCACGAGAACAATACGAACAACTATAATACATCAGTGGATTTGACAGGTATGGTTGAGGCCGAAGGTGTTTTGGAGGTTATGCCCGACGGTTACGGATTTTTGCGTTCAAGCGATTACAATTATCTAAATTCTCCCGATGATATCTATATTTCTCAGTCTCAAATAAAATTTTTTGCACTCAAAACGGGTGACACTTTGTCCGGCTTTATTCGTCCGCCGAAAGAAAACGAAAAATATTTTCCTATGGTGAAACTTACCTTGGTAAACGGACACAAACCCGAAAACATACGCGACAGAATTCCTTTTGATTATCTTACCCCTCTGTTTCCGGAAGAAAAATTCAAACTTACCGGACACAAAACGGAAAGTATTTCTACACGTATAATAGACCTATTCACACCTATTGGTAAGGGGCAAAGGGCTTTAATAGTTGCTCCTCCGAAAACGGGAAAAACAACCCTTTTGAAAGAGGTTGCCAACGCAATAGCATCAAATCATCCCGATGTTTATTTGATTGTTTTACTCATAGACGAAAGACCGGAAGAGGTTACGGATATGCAAAGGACTGTAAACGCCGAGGTTATTGCTTCAACTTTTGACGAGCCCGCAGAAAGACATGTAAAAATAGCAAACATTGTTTTGGAAAAAGCAAAACGAATGACAGAGTGCGGACACGATGTTGTAATAGTTTTGGATTCCATTACAAGATTGGCAAGAGCCTATAATACCGTAGCACCGGCAAGCGGTAAGGTTTTGAGTGGAGGAGTAGAGGCTAATGCTTTGCAAAAACCCAAAAGATTCTTCGGTGCGGCAAGAAATATAGAAAACGGAGGTTCTTTGACCATTATTGCCACTGCCTTAATAGAAACAGGGTCAAAGATGGACGAAGTAATTTTTGAGGAGTTCAAGGGAACGGGAAACATGGAATTGCAACTGGACAGAAAACTTGCCAACAAACGTATTTACCCTGCCGTTGATTTGGTTGCCTCTTCTACCCGCAGAGATGATTTGTTGCTTACGGAAAATGTTCTTTCGCGTATGCTTATACTTAGAAATTACATTTCCGATATGACTCCTTCGGAGGCAATGACTTTGATAAAAGACCGCATGAGCGTCACACGCTCCAACGAAGAATTTCTATTAAACATGAATTCGTAAGACATAACAAACAAATATTAAATTATGGCAAATACGGAAGATTTTTTTAAAAAGATAACCGCGCACGCAAAGGAATACGGTTTTGTGTTTCAATCCAGCGAACTGTATGACGGTCTGTCTGCCGTGTATGATTATGGTCCTAACGGAGTGGAACTAAAAAACAACATAAAAAACTATTGGTGGAAATCCATGACACAAATGCACGAAAATATTGTGGGAATAGACTCCGCCGTTTTTATGCATCCGAAAATATGGAAGGCTAGCGGGCATGTGGATGCTTTTAACGACCCGTTGATAGACAACAAAGATAGCAAAAAGCGTTATCGTGCAGATATTTTAATTGAGGACTATCTGACTAAAATAGAAGAAAAAATCGACAAAGAAATCTCTAAGGCAAAAAAACGTTTCGGAGAGAGTTTTAATCAAGAACAATTTTTATCTACAAGCGAAAGAGTTAAAGGATATCTCTCGCAAATACAGAGTGTTCGCAAAAGATTTGCCGATTTGATGAATGCCAATGACTTGAAAGGGTTACGCGACTTAATCATAGAGTTGGATATTACCTGTCCCATATCGGGTACAAGAAATTGGACGGAGGTCAGACAATTCAATTTGATGTTTGCCACCAAAATAGGAAGTGTCAGCGAGGAAAGTGACACAATTTATCTGAGACCCGAAACGGCACAAGGAATATTTGTAAATTATTTAAATGTGCAGAAAACGAGCAGAATGAAAATTCCTTTCGGTATAGCACAAATAGGCAAAGCGTTTCGTAATGAAATAGTTGCTCGTCAGTTTATCTTTCGTATGAGAGAGTTTGAACAAATGGAAATGGAGTTTTTCTGTCGTCCGGGAACGGAAATGCGGTGGTTTGAGTATTGGAAGCGAGAGAGATTGAAATGGCATTTATCACTTGGTATTTCACAAGAAAAATACAGATACCACGACCACGAAAAACTTGCTCATTATGCAAATGCGGCAACAGACATAGAGTTTGAATTTCCTTTTGGCTTCAAAGAATTGGAAGGCATACACTCGAGGACGGATTTTGACCTTAAACGTCATCAAGAATTTTCGGGTAAAAAGATACAATATTTTGATAGCGAAATAAACGAAAGTTATACTCCATATTGTGTGGAAACGTCCATCGGTTTGGACAGAACTTTTCTTGCCTTGCTTTCACACGCTTACAATGAAGAGACTTTGGAGGACGGCAACACAAGAGTAGTTTTGAGACTCCCTAAAATGCTTGCTCCGTATCGTTGTGCTGTTTTACCTTTGGTAAATAAGGACGGCTTACCGGAAAAAGCCGAGCAAATTTGTGAAGAGTTGAAATCCTCTTTCCGTATTCATTATGAGGAGAAAGACACGATAGGCAGACGTTATCGCAGACACGATGCCATAGGTACTCCTTATTGTATTACCTTAGATGCCAAAAGTTTGAAAGACGGTAGCGTAACCGTGAGAGAAAGGGATACTATGAAACAAGAACGCATTAATATTTCTCAAATAAAATCATATATATCCGAATAATTTTTTATTAATACATTGTGTTTTGAAAGACATACCAACTTTTGAGTATGTCTTTTTTTTTAATGAAAATGCTTTTCCATTATACTCATTACCGTTTCCATTCTTTGGGTATTGTTATCATAAAGAGATAGTTGCCTTAAACCTTGTTTTATTAATTCTTTTTGTCTTGAAGTATTATTTGCAAGTTGATGTATTGTTTGAGCGATTTTTTCGGCGTCCAAAGCGGGAAAATATTCGGCCGCTTTGCCACACAAACCTCTTGCAAAAGGTAGGTCCGAAGTTAGAAGAGGTTTTTGCATTCTAAAACTTTCGGGATAGAGAGCCGTAAAGCATTCCATAAGACTTGGCAAGAAAACCATATCGCATTGCTCATACAAAGAAGGACAATCTTTTAAATCTACCTTTCCTATGAAAACAAAGTTTTCCAAATCCAAATCATATATTTTTTCTTCTTTTTTGTTGTTTTTGAAAATCAGACCTCTTTTAACATATTCACAATCAAGAAATTCTTCTTTTTGACAAGTAAAAACAAATCTGAAGCTAAGATTCGGATATTTTGTTTTTAATATGTGAGCAACTCTGAGGGAAATTTGTAGATTTTTATACGGATAAGCCGTAGATATTGTTAGTAAAGTAATCCCGTTAAAATAAGGCAAGGGTTTGGTTGTTTGTTTTTCAGGGGTGTCGTATATAGGATTGTAATAATTAGTTACGGTATAACACTTTGTATTTTTAAAAATTTGTTCTACCCTATCGGAGATGTATTCGTTTTCGCTATAAAAAAGTTTGCTACACCTATGAAACAAAAATTTTCTACTATAAAAAAAAAGAAACTTCCAATAAATCTTTTGTTTCAACGAACAGACGGAATAAAAAGGACTGTCTTGCAAAACCAATTGTCCCATGGCAAAACCGCAAAGATGTCTAACCTTTGGTATCCAACGGGAAGGACCGAAAACACTAAACACAAAGTCTATTTTTTTTTCTCTTACAAGACTATCCAAAAAAGCGTCTCTACCGAATAAAAGAGTTTTAGGAGAATTCTTTATATCGTATGTATATGTTTTTATATCAGGGCAAGAATCAATTTCAGATTTGGTAGAATTTAAGTAAGAAGACAAAACTATGAAGAAACGGTGCCCGGAAAATTTTTGTTTGAAAGCATTTCCTTGTTTCTCTACAACGGATTTACAAAAATAATCCGCTACTTGTATCCCTCCTCCTATTTTGATATTACTTGCATTTATCAATATATTCATATACAAAGGTATCTTTTTGCAAAATTAATTGATTTTTGTTAAGTCTCCCGTAAGTATTAAGGAAATAATTATTAATTTCGCTGATTGAAACAGACAAAAATGCATGGATACGTTTTTGACCATAAACGCCAATTCAAAAGGAGAGTACAAAGAAAATAAAAGCCGTTTTCTTTCTTTTGCATATCCGATAGAAACAATAGAAGAGGCTAAAAGGATAGTAGACCAACTCAAAAAAGAATATTATGACGCAAGACATCATTGCTATGCCTACAAAATAGGTACGGGAAAAGAACAAAATAGTAGAGCCTTTGACGATAGAGAACCTTCGCATACGGCAGGAGATATGATTCTTGGGGCCATGGAAAGCAAAAACCTTACAAATATTTTAATAGTGGTAGTTAGGTATTTTGGAGGAATAAAGTTAGGTGCTTCAAATCTTGCCAAGGCTTACAAACAAGCAAGTCTTTCGGCAATAGAAGAGGCTCAAATAATGGAAAAAGTTATACATCAAAATATTGTTTTTTCTTTTGACTTCTCCATAATATCTCAAATAAATAAATTTCTAAAAGACAATAAATTTAATAGGTCGGACTATACTTATACTTCAGCTAATAGCATTCTGCTTAAAGTCAGCAAAGACAAAACGGAGAGCATCATAAAACAACTCTCTTCCATTTACGGAATAAGTATAGGAAATAATTTCTAAAAATCCGAATATCAGATATTTTTACATTTTAGCTTAATTTTTACTTTAATTGTACACATCAAAAAACATTTTACAATACGCAAAGATTAATTATCTTTGCAAAAAAATAATAAGTCATGAGAGAAAAGTATATAAAAGAGAATAAACTCTATGATGTTATTTGTTCCGATTATAAGATTTTGCAAGTTTTGGCAAGGTTTTCTTTACCGCTTGGCGTTGGCGACAAAACCATAGAGGAGATTTGCAAAGAAAACAGCGTTGATTGCAACACATTTTTGGCAGTAATAAATTTTAATACGGATTATAATTTTCACATATCTTATAATTACAATATTTCCATTAAATCTCTTTGTATCTACTTGCAAAACGCACATTACTATTATATAGATTTCCTTTTGCCCTTCATACGCAGAAAACTCATAGAGGCACTAGGATTTTCCAAAAATAACGATATTTCCGTTCTAATTATAAAGTTTTATGACGAATATTGTATGGAATTGCGCAACCATATGGAGAGAGAAAACAGAGATGTTTTTCCATACATAGACAATCTGTTGGCGGGTAAAAAAAATAAATCCATGTTGTTGGAAATGTCCGTTTTACATCATTCACCGTTGGAGATGAAACTTTCGGAATTAAAAAACATAATAATAAAATACTCCGATTCCAACAAGGCAAATAATTTGATGAATTCCGTTTTGTCCGATATTTTTCTTTTTGAAGAAGATTTAAAAACACACTGCGAATTGGAAAAATATCTTTTTGTACCGGAAATAAAAAAATTGGAAGAAAAGTTTAAAAACGGAGATATTCAATATTTGGATGAGGAAAGCATTTTTTCTCAAAGTCTTACCGATAGAGAAAAGGATATTATAATTAATGTTGTTAAGGGATTTACAAACAAAGAAATAGCGGATAAATTATTTATTTCCGTTAATACCGTCACCACCCATAGAAGAAATATTGCAAAAAAATTGGATATACACTCACCCAGCGGGCTTACAATATATGCCATAATCAACAAACTCGTAGATATAAAGGATATAAAGTTATAAAAATGCAATTTCACACACACTTGTATTATAAAAAATATTTATAATTTTGCAAATCTTTTTCACTAAAGATTAGTACGGAAATGCAAATAGAAGTCTTAAAATCAAAAATACATAGAGTAAAGGTTACTCAGGCCGATATAAATTATATAGGTTCAATAACCATAGACGAAGACCTCATGGAAAAGGCCAACATAATAGAAAATGAAAGAGTTTATATATATAACATAAACAACGGGGCACGTTTTGATACCTATGCCATAAAGGGAAAAAGAGGTTCCGGTATAATAGGGCTTAACGGAGCGGCCGCCCGCTTGGTACAAATAGACGACCTTCTTATTATAGTCTCTTTTGCAAGTATGGATTCTAATGAGGCAAAAACTTTTAAGCCAACAGTGATATTTCCCAAAAACAACAAAATGTAACTTACGTTTCCAAACATTTACTAAGTGAAAATTATGCACACATCCGCGAAATTAAAAAACTCTTTGCAAATAGTATTTTTCTTTTTGCTTGCCGTGTTTTTTGTTTGGTGGTTTGTTAGCAAAATGACCAAAGATGATATTTCGGAGATGTTTGCTTCTATCAGAGAGGCAAATTATTTTTGGGTGGTTTTGGCAATTATAATTTCAGGCTTGTCTGTATATATTAGGGCTTTAAGATGGAAAATGCTAATGGAAGCATTGAACTATAGAACCAAAACATCTTTTTTGTTTTTTGCCTTAATGAGTTGTTATCTTACCAATTTAACCTTACCTCGCATGGGAGAAATCTTACGCTCCACATTGATAAGTACCAAGTACAAATTTTCTTTTGAAAAAACACTCGGGACCATAATAACCGAAAGGGCAGTAGATTTGCTATTATTCGTACTTATATTTGTTTTTGCTCTCTTTTTGGAATACAATGTTTTTCAGTCTTATATAGAAGATAAATTTAACATAGATTTTGCACAATATACTCATCTATTTTTTTATATCCTAATTGTTTTGGTCGTTTGTGTAATCTTATTTGCTTTATTCGAAAAGCAAATAAGACAAAATATTGCGTATAAAAAAATTCGTAATTTTTTGCTTGGTATATGGCAAGGAATGAAAACAATATCAAAACTAAAATACCCTTCCCTGTTTATTTTTTATTCTCTGTTGATATGGTTTTTATGGATAGTGGGTACTTGGGTAGTGTTTCAATCCGTCAAAGAATGTTCTTTTGTTAACTTGCAAGAAGCAATGACAGTTACCGTACTCGGCGCAATTGGTATGATGATTACACCCGGAGGTATAGGTCTTTATCCTTATATTTTTGCACAGGCTCTAAATATTTTTAAAATAGATTTGGCCGTAGGTTATGCTTTAGGTTGGATAAATTGGTTTGTTTCTCAAGCACCTACAATATTACTCGGTCCCATAGGTTTTTTGCTCTTTTCTTACAAAAAAAACAAATAAATAAATGGTTGATATAATAGAAAATAAGATATTGGATAACAGAAGACTGGAGGGAGTCTTGGAACTGGCAAAAGTAAAAGCAAAAAGTATTGTTTTTACCAACGGATGTTTTGATTTGTTTCATTGCGGTCATGTGGATTATTTGGCAAAGGCTCGTTGTTTGGGTGATATGCTTATTGTCGGTTTAAATACCGATGCCTCGGTTATGCGTATCAAAGGAAAAAACCGTCCCATACAAGATGAAAAATCTCGTTGTTTGATACTTGCAAGTCTGTTTTTTGTTGATTACGTAGTTTTGTTTGATGAAGACACTCCTTATAACCTAATAAAAACAATAAAACCCAATATTTTGGTTAAAGGCGCCGACTACAAAAAAGAGGATATTGTCGGTTATGATACAGTAGAAAAAAACGGTGGTAAGGTTATGACCTTGCAGTACTTGGAAGGATACTCCACCAGCAATATCATAAAAAAAATATCTCAACTCTCCTAGTATGGAAAAACAAATACATCCGTTTATAGATAAGAGAATAGAGGAGTATTGCGAAGAACATCATTCAAACAAAAGCATACAATTACGAGAAGTTATAAGACAGACTCACTTGAAATTTATTAAGCCTCAAATGGTCTCAGGTTCTTGGCAGGGGGCTTTGCTTATGATGATTTGTAAAATACTCTCTCCCAAGCGAATTTTGGAAATAGGTACTTTTTCGGGTTACTCTACCCTGTGTTTTGCTCTTGCCTCAGAGGAGTATTGTAAAATAGATACCGTAGAGGCTTTACAAGAGTATGAAGATTTTTTAACCGAATCTTTCAAAAACAATAATGTAAGTCATAAAATCAACCTATATTTTGGACAAGGGTTACAAGTAATAAAAGGATTGAACTACAAATATGATTTAATTTTTGTAGACGCCGAAAAATTGCATTATCCCGATTATTACGATATCTGTATGGAGAAACTTAACAAAGGTGGCGTACTTTTGGCAGACAATATTTTATGGTACGGCAAGGTTGCCTTGCAAGAGATAGAAGACAAAGAAACTCAGGCTATTAGAGAGTTTAACTACAAAGTTACTTCGGATAGC
This sequence comes from uncultured Bacteroidales bacterium, assembly GCA_963540815.1. Classification (GTDB taxonomy): domain Bacteria; phylum Bacteroidota; class Bacteroidia; order Bacteroidales; family P3; genus Scybalousia_A. The sequence goes on along the minus strand of CAUTQY010000010.1, from coordinate 3,242 downwards.
AGAGTAGATAATCTCATTTTACCTATAAGAGACGGTATAATGGTAGCGAGGAAGAGATAAAAAGCGAAGTTCTAATTATTTATGTAAATTTGCAATTATTTTTTACAAAAACTCTTTTTTATAATGAATATTGTTATAGTAGGTTGTGGATATGTAGGTTTGGTTAGTGGCGTTTGCTTTGCGGAAATGGGAGTAAATGTTACCTGTGTAGATGTGAATGAGAATAAGATTAATAAACTCAAACAGGGCATTGTTCCCATTTACGAACCCGGCTTAGAGGAGATGGTAAAAAAGAATATGGAAGCCAAACGGTTGTTTTTTTCCACTTCTTTATCTTCTTGTATAGACGAGGCTAAAATAGTTTTTTCTGCCGTAGGTACTCCCGAAGATAAAGACGGAGGAGCGGATTTGTCTTTTACCATACAGGTTGCAAAAGAATTCGGTCAATACATAAACAAATACACAATCTTTGTTACAAAGTCCACCGTACCCGTTGGTACCTCAAAACTTATAAAAGAGACTATAAAAAACGAGTTAGAAAAACGAAATCGGGATATACCTTTTGACGTTGCCGGCAATCCGGAGTTTTTGAAAGAAGGCGCCGCTATCAAAGATTTTATGTCTCCCGATAGAGTAATCGTCGGAACGGAAAGCGAAAAAGCCAAGGAAGTGTTGAGTCAACTTTACAGACCTTTTCTTCTAAACAATTTTAGAGTTATTTTTACCGACATACCTTCTGCGGAAATGATAAAATATGCATCCAATGCCATGCTTGCAACAAGAATAAGTTTTATGAACGATATTGCCAATCTTTGCGAAAAAGTCGGCGCAGACGTTAATATGGTACGCAAAGGTGTTGGTTCGGATAGTCGTATAGGCAACAAATTTCTTTATCCCGGATGCGGTTACGGAGGGTCTTGCTTTCCCAAAGACGTTAAGGCTTTGATAAAAACGGGAAAAGATTTGGGGTATAATTTACAAATATTGGAGGCAGTAGAAAAAGTAAATTATTATCAAAAAAGAGTGGTTTTTAATAAATTATACGATTTCTATAAAGGACAGCTAAAAGATAAAACAATATGTATCTGGGGACTAAGTTTTAAGCCCGAAACTAACGATATGAGAGAGGCCACGTCTTTGGTTGTAATAGATGGGTTACTTAAAGAAGGTTGTAGAATAAAAGTTTATGACCCTGTGGCAATGTCGGAGTGTTATAACATATTAAAAGACAAAGTTTTTTACGCAAAAGATATGTATGAGGCAGCCAAAGAATCTGACGCAGTTTTATTGCTAACCGAATGGAAGGAGTTTCGTTTGCCCTCTTGGACCATACTCAAAAGCACAATGAATTGTCCCCTTCTTGTAGATGGAAGAAATATCTACAACTCAGAGGAGTTAAAACAAGAAGGCTTCTATTATTTTTGTATAGGTAAATAAATATGAATATACTTACCATAGATTTTGAGGAGTGGTTTCATATTCTTAATTTTGATTATTCCAAATATAAGAAATACAAGCGAATAGAACAAAATACCGAATATTTGCTTGATATTTTAAAACAAACCTATACAAAGGCGACTTTTTTTATCTTGGCAAGTTTAGCCGAACAATATAAAGAAATTGTTACCCAAATAAGTAAAGATTTTGATATAGGAATACATGGTTATAATCACCTGCCGCTTTATACCATGTCCTCAAAGGAAATAAAAGAAGATATTCTAAGGGCAAAAGATACCATTGAGCACATAACCAACAAAAATGTAAACAAGTACAGAGCGCCGGGGTTTTCCATTCCAAGCAAAGAAACATTTAACATTTTGGCTCAGTGTAAAATAAAAATAGATAGCTCGGCTACCTGCATTAATCATTTTTATGGCAAAAAGATTCTAAAAAACGACACTCCCACTATTATAAATACAAGGTATGGGATTATTAAAGAAATGCCACCAAGTAGTTTTGATTTCTTTTTGATAAAAGGTTTTTTGGGAGGAGGTTATTTTAGACTTCTGCCATACGGAATTATAAAAAACATCATAAAAAGAAAACAAAATTATTCTCTTTGCTATCTACACCCGAGAGATTTTGATATTGGGCAACCGAGACTAAAAGAATTAACCCTTTTTTCAAAATTCAAGGCATCTGTGGGCTTGCAAACAGCAAAAAGTAAACTCCAAAAATGCTTACGGGAATTTGATTTTACGGATATCAGTACTGCCGAACAAAGTATTGATTGGCAGAAGATAGAGAAAATAACCCTTTAAAGCTTTCAAATTTATACCCCTACCCTATCGGACAATACAAAGTGCAAAAAAAATCCTTTTAAATTATTTTACTCAAAAGTGAGTATTGTGAGCAACAATAAAAACATATAATTTTGCAACACAAGATTAAGTTTAATTTACAACTAAAATAATTGTACAAAGATGAAAAGAACATGTGTTGTTTTTGGTTCGACAACAGGGACCTGTGAGGATTTGGCTTCTCGTATAGCTTCAAAATTAGGCGTTAGTGATATTATAAATGCTGCTGACTTCAAGGTGGATACACTTGACAACTATGATAATTTTATTATGGGTACTTCCACTTGGGGCGCTGGCGATATGCAAGATGATTGGTATTCGGGTGCGTTGGACGTACTCAAAAACGGTAACCTTGGTGGCAAAACATTTGCTATTTTCGGTTGCGGAGATGCTGACGGCTACGGTGATACTTTCTGCGGAGGTATGGGCGAGTTGTACGGTGTTTTGGAGGACAAAGGTGCTAAGGTAATAGGTGAAGTTTCCACGGAAGGTTACGAGTTTGACGATTCGGCAGCAGTCGTTGACGGTAAATTTGTGGGGCTTGCCATAGATGAATCTAATCAAGCCGACCTTACCGATGGAAGAATAGAGGCTTGGGTAGAACAAATCAAACCTGAACTTTAACATTTGAATTACACTCAAACAATTTTTATAGACAGAAGACATACCGAATTATCGGTATGTCTTTGTTTTTTTTGTAAACTTTTTAGTACGTTATGGATTACCACGCTCTCGAAACTAAAGAATGGGTTCGCTTTTAACGCGGACGTATTATACATATGCTATTATAACATTATACTTCAGTCATTGCGAGCAGAAAGCAAGATCATCTTAAACAAGCCATCATTACGAGCAACCTTGTTACGCTGCAATCACAAAACTCTAAATAAGAAATTAATAAATATTTTCTCTTTCCCACAATAAAAGTCCTTGTTCTACAAG
>CAUTQY010000009.1:0-69199 GCA_963540815.1 uncultured Bacteroidales bacterium | reverse complement strand
TTGTTTTTTATTTTTCATACCTTTGCAATTCGTATTTGCTTCCGTAGTTTAATGGATAAAATTTCAGATTCCGGTTCTGACGATGAGAGTTCGATTCTCTCCGGAGGTACAAAATTACGTTTTCCTATAATATAGGATTATTCGAGTTGTTTTTGATAAAATAAAAAAAGAGGGAAAAAATTCTTTCCCCCTTAAAAACATTGTTTTGTAATGATAAAAAATAATATTGTTAATTCATAAATTTATAAAAATAGTTAATAGTTTGGCTTTACTTATTACTTATCGTTACTCTCCGGTTGCAGACAATCGTAAAAAAAAACAAAGTCTCCTTAGGAATATTCTTTCCTGTTTTCATTTGTTCTTTCAAATTTTCGCATTCGGAAATAGGCTTTTGAGGAGAAAGATTTTTCAATTCCTTTATTTCGGAAAACAATTGTTCCAATTGCGATTTATCGCTAACATTCTCCATTATCTGATAGATCTCCTCATAAGCATTGTAATAAAAGCCTCCGTCAATAAGTTTTTGCAAACTCATCAAATCTTTTTCAACCTGTTTTTGCAAATCCTGTCTATTTGTCTCTTGTGCAAAAATATTGCAAGCAAACAAAAGACCGCAAATAATAATCAAATACTTTTTCATAATGTTTATTTTTTTAATGGTTACTGACGTTGCAGGCATACACATATATTTTTGTTCTACCAAATTTTTTATTAAAAATTTAAATTAAGGTATAAAAATAGGATATGTTTTTATATTCATACACTAAAATTAAATGGTGAGAACAATTAAATATACTGTAATGGAATATTTGACAGACAGGCAGTGATTAATAATAATTGCAGGTCGTTAGCCTACTGCTTTATTCTATACAATTCCAATAATATCCCTAATATTATCAATTTTGTGCCTATCCAAATATTCGGACATACCTTGTATTATTTCCAAAGTTACTTTGGGGTTTTGAAAATTAGCCGTGCCGATTTCAACTGCACTTGCTCCTACAAGTAAAAATTCTATTGCATCGCTTGCGTTTTGTATCCCGCCCATGCCAATAACGGGAATATTTACATTGTGAGCAACTTGCCAAACACATCTGAGTGCTATGGGTTTGATGGCAGGACCGGACAAACCTCCCGTAATAGTGGAAATTATGGCTTTTTGTTTTTCACTATCAACAGCCATAGCCCAAACGGTATTTATCAAAGACAAAGAATCTGCCCCCGCTTTTTCTATTTCCCGGGCTATTTCTATAATATTGGTAACGTTTGGAGTAAGTTTAACGATAAGGTGTTTTTTATATACTTTTCTTATCTGACTAACCAACCCGAAGGCAAGTTTTTTATCTACTCCGAAACTCATACCTCCGTGTTTTACATTGGGACAGGAAATATTCAATTCTATGGCAGGGATGCTTTCCAAATCATTTATCATACCCGCAACTTTACAGTAATCCTCCATACTTGAACCCGATACATTGACTATTATATTTTTGTTCTTGTCCTTTATTCGCGGATAGATGTTATTGCAAAAATATTCTATGCCTTTGTTTTGCAAACCTACTGCGTTTATCATTCCCGAAGGTGTCTCGGCCAAGCGAGGATAAGCGTTGCCTTCTCTTCTCTCCAAAGTTGTCCCCTTTACGACAATACCACCAAGTTCGGATATATCAACAAAATCTTCATATTCCTCTCCGTAACCGAAAGTTCCCGATGCCGTCATAACCGGATTTTTTAAAAATAAAGAGCCAATATTTATATTAAGTCTTTTATCTTCCATAGATTTTAAAGTTTTATATCTTTGGTATTAAAAACGGGTCCTTCCGTACAAACACAAATATTACGCCCTTCTTTGTTTTCATTTACACAGCAAAGGCAAGCACCTATACCGCAAGCCATTCTGTTTTCCAAAGAAACAAAGCACTCTATTCCTTTTTCCTGTGCAAAAAAACTTACGGCTTGCATCATAGGTGTAGGACCGCAACAATATATTACGTCAAAATCATTTCTAAGAACGGTATTTTGTGTTACCAACCCTTTTTCTCCTACGGAGCCGTCTTCTGTGGAAATACTAAGATTACCTACGGCATTATACCTGTTTGTCAAAAACAGTTGCTCGTTTGTTCTTGCTCCTATTAGAATTGTCGGAGTAATGTTATTTTTCTTAAACTCTTTTGCCAATAAATACAATGGGGCTACGCCCACCCCTCCGCCTATTAAAAGAGGTTTTTTGCCCTTTGCTTCAAAACCGTTACCCAAGGGAAAAATGACGGAAATTCCCTCTCTTTCTCTTATTTCGGATAACTTTTTTGTTGCCTTGCCAACCCGTTGTACAACGAGATAAAGAATATTGTTATCTTTATCTACATCGTATATGCTTATGGGACGTCTTAGTATTCTGTCTGCAACATCTTTGACTTCAACATTAACAAACTGTCCGCTTTTAATTCCGTACAAGGATATGGGACTTTTTAAAGCAAGCAAAAAATTGTCTCTATTGAGTTTTATTTTTTTTTCGACTATAAAATTTTCCAAATATTTCATCCTATGTTTAATATTTTACGGATTACACAAGATAGTGTTGTAAAATGGTTTTTAGACCTATGGCAATAAGTATTACCCCTCCCAAAAAGAGGGCAAAACGCGGTTTTACAAAACAAATCTTTTCTCCCATTTTTTCTCCCACCAAAGATAAAACAAAAGTTGTTAAAAATATGATTGCAACACAAAATAATTGTTGACCTACCACCCATTCCATGCCCGAAAAAGACATTCCTATAACAAAGGCGTCTATGGAGGTGGCTATACTCAAAAGCAATATTACTTTACAAGAGGTTACATCAAAAACTTTGTTCCTTAGGGAAAAACGTTTGCCTTCCATAAACATTTTTATTCCTATGACAAACAAAAGAGTAAAAGATATCCATGCAGAGATATCTTTCATAAAATTATAAAAAAACGAAGCAAAAAGTGACCCTAACAGAGTAAAAAAAGCTTGGAAAAACGCAAAACTGAATGCAAGAAAAATAATTCTTAATTTGGACATTGTTTTTTGCAATCCGCAAGTGATACTGACCGTAAAACAATCCATAGACAAGGCTAAACCGAGTATGAACGCCTGCAAAATAAAACCTATGCTAAACATTGTATAAAAGTTTTGTAAGTGTTATAAAATTTTCGGGTGAGAGTTGCTCCGGTCTTTTGGTAAGCATATCCTCCGGAATATTTTCTAAGGATACGTTTAAGGGTTTCAAACTCTGCCTAAGCATTTTTCGTCTTTGATTAAAAGCGGTTTTTACTGTAAGGAAGAAATCTTTTTCCCTACAGGGCAAATCTACTTTTGGCTTTCTATTCAATCTTACGACGGCAGACCGAACCTTTGGTATCGGAGCAAAATCTGTGTTAGGTACTTCAAAAAGATACTCCCTGTCGTAAAAAACAGAGAGTAGTACCGAAAGTATGCCGTAAGTCTTTTTGCCTTCTGTGGCGACAACGCGTTCGGCTACTTCTTTTTGAAACATACCCACGACTTGTCTAATCAAATATTTGTTTTCCAAAACCTTAAACAGTATTTGGTTGGAAATATTATAAGGAAAGTTTCCTATAAGAGAAAATTCCTCATTGTTGAAAATATTTGACAGATTTAACGTAAGAAAGTCTCCCTCTGTTATCTTGTTATTCAAACAAGGATAGTGCTCCGTAAGATATGCAACCGATTCGGTATCTATCTCCACTATACGAAAGTCTTTGCAATCCGCTTTGAGTAGGTACTTGGTTAAAACACCCGTACCTGCTCCCACTTCCAAAACATTATTTTTTTCTTGCAGACCACAGACTATCTCCTGTGCTATTTTTTCGTTCCTTAAAAAATGCTGACCGAGAGACTTTTTGGCTCTTACTTTTTTCATTCTGCAAAAGTACTAAATAATTTGTACACAGATGAAATTTGATTTTAAAATATTATGTCAGAATAGGAAAAGATTGTAATTTTGCGTAGGTAAATATAGTAAGAAAAGACATGGATAAACCAAAAGTACTGTTTATTTCCCAGGAAATAGAACCTTATCTAAAGAACTCCGAACTAGCTTCTTTATGTAAAAATCTGCCCCAGTATATACAAGAACATGGTAAAGAAATAAGAATCTTTATGCCGCGATTTGGCAATGTAAACGAAAGACGCAATCAGTTGCACGAGGTTATAAGATTATCGGGTTTGAATATCACAATAGACAATCAAGACCACCCTTTGATTATCAAAGTTGCCTCCATTCCTGCCATTCGTATGCAAATATACTTTATAGACAATGAGGATTACTTTACGGAAAAAATAGATATTAGGAAGTCGGACGGAAGCTTTATGTCGGATAATGACGAAAGAACAATGTTTTTTTCTCGCGGAGTTTTGGAAACAATAAAGAAATTGGCTTGGAAGCCAAGCGTAATACATTGCTCCGGTTGGTTTTCCATGCTTATTCCTTTTTATGTAAGGCGTACGGAATACAAAAATAATCCTTTTTTTATGGAAAGTAAATTGGTTTTGACTTTGTATGACGATGATTTTGGTGAAACATTATCCGCCAACATGGCAAAGAAAATGAAGGCTGACGGAGGTACGCAAAAAGATTGGCGATTTTATAAAGACCCTTCGTATCCGAGTATAATGAAGGCCGCGATAAGTTATAGCGATGCAGTGGTTTTGGCTTCCGACAAAGTTAATCCGGAGTTGTTGGCTTACGCGCAGGAAAACAAAAAGGATATTATTCCATACATTGATAACGAGAAAGAATTATATCAAAAAATAAATGAGTATTACGATTCAATAATAGAAATAGAAGACGAATGAAAACAATACGTTTGATATTAAGTTTGGTCTTATTGTCTGTTTTTGTTCTTTCATGTGTTAATGAGGACGAAAGGCTTGGTCTTAGTTTTATAGACAACAATAATGCCATAAATATACTGAGGGATAATAATAGTGGAGTTATTCTTTCTTCCAAGATATTTAACACAGATACCGTTTTAACAAACAATCTGAGATACAATGCTTTGGGAGAATACAAAGACAATAACTTTGGTAAAATATCTTCCAATATAATCACACAACTAAGTTTATCCTCTTCGGGTCAAAACTTTTCTTCTCTCGGACAGGCGGATTCCGCTGTTTTATCTTTGCTTTACGCCGGCGCTTTTGTTAAAGATAAGAGTGTAAGGGGTATGACCATGCATTTCAAAGTGGAAGAAGTTACCGAGGAAATAAATGAAAATAAAAAGCATGCCAACGATAACGTGGAAGTGGGACAAGTATGGTTCGAAGACGAGGTAAGCGTGGATATGGATAATGATAATATTAAATTGAACAATGACACTGCTGTTTATTCTCCTCACCTTAGGTTAAAATTGAATGATGCTTTTTTACAAAAGATTTATAACGGTTACTATGCAGATAACAACGCTTTTCAATCGGATGTAAAGGGGATAAAAATCACCGCTACCAACAGCGATGCCAACGGCATGTTGATATATGTTGATATGGCCTCCGTTTTGTCTTGTATAACCTATTACTATACCACTGCAGCCGGCGGACATTACAATTATAGAATAACCATTCCAAATGGCGGGCAAAGATTTATGAAGGTAAATTTTGACTATGCCGGTACTTCTCTTTCTTCCATAAACACTAAACCCGCCAAGGTAAATAATGAAGAATACATTTACATTTCCTCTTTGGGAATGTCGGAGCTGGAACTTGATATACAAAACTTTATGCAATGGTATGATAGGGATAGTATAAAAGGTGCTTTGATAAATAAGGCAGAACTCATTTTGCCCGTGGCGGATATATCGGGAAATAGTTTTACCTACCCTACTTCTTTGCAGTGCTACAGAAAAAGCGGAGATAATATTTATTTGCTAAAAGACGAGAGTATTGCCGCTAACTTAAACGCCGTACCTTATTACGACAGTACTATTAATGCGTATAGAGTGCAAATAACCTCTTTTTTGCAAAATTATGTAAAGGGTAATTACGGAGAAAATTCCACCATATATATTATCCCCTCTATGAGAGATAGAAACAACGCTGACAACGGTTTTTCTCGTAGAAACACCGCAAATAGAGTGGTGCTTAACGGACCTAATTACTCGGATGTTAGCAAACGACCAAGACTTAATATAACCTATTCAAAAATAGCCGACAATTAGTTATGAAATCATACAACCTATTTTTATTTTTGCTTTGTATTGTCTTTGTATGCAAAGGACAGGATACTACCAAATTTGAAGAGTTTTGGGCTAATGGCAACAAGGCAACGGAAGGATTCCATATAACAAACGTTGATAATGGCAAGGAAAAAACCAAATATAAATTTGGCAAATGGGTATACTACTATAATGACGGTATCAGTGTGGAAAGACAGGGTATGTATAATGAAAAGGGTTGGAAAATAGGCGTTTGGCAATGGTTTTATAAAAACGGGAAAATCAAAAAACAAGAAATTGTTAGTGGTAACGGAGAAAATCTTGCATATTACGACAATGGACAGTTGTACTACTCTTGTGAGGTAAAAGACGGTAAAAAGGAAGGAACTTACAAGGAGTATCACAAAAACGGCAAACTAAAACTTGAAACTACCTATAAAGATGACGAATTGGAGGGACAAGCAATTTGGTGGTACGACAATGGCTATAAGGATATGAGTGGAGAGCTTTTACACGGCAAGAAGGATGGAAAATGGGAGTATTTTTATAGAGAAAACGGCAACAAGGAAAGCGAGGGTTCATATAAGGAAAGCAAGGAGGAGGGAACATGGACGTACTACTATGAAGGAGGAGAGAAGTGGAGAAGCGGAGATTATCGCAATGGAAAACGAGAGGGCTTGTGGCAAACGTATTATGAGAACGGAAAACTTCTGCACAAGGGAAGTTATATAAACGGAAAAGAAGAGGGAATTTGGGAGAGTTTTTTTGAAGACGGTTCATTACAAATGCACGGAGCATTTTCCAAAGGTTTGATGAATGGAAAATGGGAAATGTTTAACTCCGACGGCTCCAAGAAAACTGTTGTTTATTACTTAGACGGAATAAAAAACGGAACGGAAACCCTGTATGACGAAAAGGGAGACATTTATCAAAAAGCCGATTATATCAACGGCAAACTAAACGGCAGATGGGAGAAATATTATAATGGCAAAATTGTGGAGCAAGGCTTTTATTCCAATGGGAATAAAACGGGTAGTTGGATTTTCTTTGACCAAACAGGTAACAAATTAAGAGAACAAGCCTTTGCAGAGGGCAAACCTAATGGCAAATGGATAGAATATTCTTTCGGTAACAAAAAGATAGCCGAAGGAGAATACAAAGACGGCAAAGCCTTTGGGGTATGGAAATATTACGATAGGGACGGCAAACTTATCAACGAAATAAAACATTAAAATACAATGAAATCTTATTTCAAACTTTTGGGATGGCAAAGTTTGGTTTTGGTACTATTGCTTGCCATTGCCACAAGAATTAGTCTGATATTACCTTTCTACAAAATATATTTCCCAATGACTATTCTTCCGTCCTCGGATTATTTGTTATTCACCTTCGGATTAATATTTCTAATAGCAGGACTTAACCTCGTCTGTTCTTTCTTTGATACCAAAATGTCAGACATATTACAAAATACCTCCTCGTTGGATAATGGCAAAAAAATCGGAATGTTTTATGTCTTTGCAATAATAGGTTTGGGTATCTTAGGGTATATTTCTTTCAAATATCATGTTTGGCAAATAGTGGCTCTGGGCTTGGTTTTTGCGGGTTTGTCTTATATTTATGCTTACAAATACAAACGTCAGGTTCTTATCGGTAATATTAGTTTGTCTTTTTTGTATGCTCTATTGGTTTTGATGCCCTTTTTGTTGGAGTTCTTTGCGTTTACTCATTATCAAACCGAAATTCTTATAAAAATACCTGTTTGGGCGTGGCTTACTTTTGGAAAAATATTTGTTTTTCTGTCAATATTTGTTTTTCTGCTTACTTTCATTAGAGATGTTACCTTGGATTTGGCTAATATGGATTCTAATAGTAAAGCCGGTTTTTCTACCTTTGCAACAAAATACGGAGAAAAGAAGACAAATAACCTATTGGTATTTTCCTCCGTATTGTTTATTCTTATCAATGTCTGCTATCTCTATTTTTCTTTTGAGTATATGGATATCATACATGTAATTATTCTTGTTATTATAAATATTTGTCCGCTTATATATTATCTCTATGCCTTATTTAGAGTTAAGCGAACGGACGATTTGGTTTTTCTTTATCGGTTTCTTGGCATGATATATATATCATTAATATTTACCGTACATTTTTCTCAAAACATTTTTAACACGGATGTGTTTTAACAAATTATTCTCTTATACCATTGTTCTAAATTCTCGTTCTCCCAGACGCAAACAACTTTTGGAGCAAATGGGGTTTAATATTCGTTTGGTAGAAACACATACTTTGGAGACTTATCCCAAAGAACTAGGTATGGAACAAATACCATTATATTTGGCAGAGAAAAAAGGAGCAAGTTTTACGGATAAAATAGGAGCAAAAGAGATTTTGCTTTGTAGCGACACTATGGTTTTTGTAGATAACGAATACTTGGGAAAACCGAAGGACAAACAAGAAGCCATAGATATATTACAAAAATTATCTGCAAGAAAACATTCTGTCATTACGGGTTGCTATCTCAAAACTGCAAAAAAAAGTCTTAGTTTTTATGAAAAAACCGAAGTATTTTTTAAGCAACTCTCTTTACAAACAATAAAATATTATGTGGAAACTTTTAACCCTTTGGACAAAGCAGGCGCATATGGCATACAAGAATGGATAGGTATGATAGGCATAGAAAAAATAGAGGGTGATTTTTATAATGTTATGGGTTTACCTACATCTTGTTTATTCGAAAATCTACAAAAGATAATATCCGAACAATAGTTTGAGTACTTTCCAAACTACTCCTTGCTTATAAAATCATTACCAAACTTTCCAAAGTCCCAGCGATCCGTAAGAAAAAAATGTGACATGCTGTCCTTACAAATCCTCCCTTTCTGTCATTGCGAGACTTTGTCCTTACGTGTTGTTGCGAGCGATAGCTAAGCAATGATGGCTTACAACATTATTTTTTTGTGGATTGCTACAACTTCTGCGAAGTCTCACAATGACGCAAAAGGAGGGTTTGCAATGATACAAAAGGACGGGAAGGGAGGGTTTGCAACGAATCTTTTTGGCGTATTGAATATCTACAATTTCATAAACTTCAATGCCATTTTGTTCAATGTAATTTTTTAAATCCGTTATTATTTCGTTCAATTGTTCCGACACAAACACAAGAGACTCTACGTTTGGAAAAGAATAATCAATAATCTTTTCTGCCAAATGCTTATCGTACGTTGCTGCCCGTCTATAATTCCGTACGGAACCGCGTTATCACCGTCTCTTTTTGCCCAATACATAACATTAAGTGGAAATCTGTTCTTAATAGTATCTATAACCGCTTAACGTTGCGTATCATTATAGATAAATTCTCTCTGATAAGGCGGACGAATATCCAATTTGCCACAATACGCTCTTATTCCGTCTTCATTGTTATTTACATAACCCTGAACCAATTCCCTAACGCTTATCTCGTGTGATTTTATTTCCATAATTCCTTGTTTTTATTTATTATCTCATAGCCTTCATAATAATAAGACTGCTCTATACCCTTGAATATTATTTCTCCGTTATCATAATCTGTTGTAAGGTTTTCTTTTGGCAATGTCCAAGCTCTTTGCACCTAATCTCCTTCATTTCTTTGGTTTTTCTTACACTATTTCTTATAAAAAAATCCCTACCTTACAAAACGATATAAAGTAGGGATTTTTGATAGGAATTATGATTTAATTATTTTACAAAACCCAACTCTTTAAGAGCTTCTTCTATTTTTTCGAAAGTCATGGACATATCGTTGTCCAAACCCACGGAATAACGAACCAAACCTTCGGACATGCCCATTTTATCTTGGTATTCCTGAGGTACTTCGCTGGAAGTGGATTTGCCGGAGCAAGAGAACAGAGTACGGAAAAATCCCAAAGAAACAGCCAAATATCCGACACCTTTTTCTTGCATTTTTTCCATAAAGGCGTTTGCTCTTTCTGCAGTACCAAGGTCAATGGCTATCATACCGCCGAAACCGAATTGTTCGTTGTACTGAGAAACCATAAGTTTGTGGTCAATATGCTCGGGCATGCCGGGATAATTAACTTTTATACCTAGGGCATTGAACCTTTCTGCCAGATACATTGCATTTTCGGAATGTTTTTTCATTCTTATGTGCAAATCGTATAAATTCTTTAATATGGAAGTAGAGCGGAAAGAATCCAAAACCGGTCCCAATAACATAGCAGTACCGTTGTTTACGTCTATCAAAGCATTTATAAACTCCGCATCTGCGCATATTGCACCTGCCACGCAGTCATTTTTGCCGTTAACGTATTTTGTCATGGAATAAACTACAACGTGTGCTCCAAGTCTGTAAGGAGAGAAAATCATAGGAGTAAAAGTGTTGTCCACAATCAATCTTGCTCCGAACTCGTCTGCTACTTTCCTAAGTTCCGGTATGTTCGCTATTCTAAGCAAAGGGTTAGACATTGTCTCGGTATAAATAACCTTTGTGTTTTTTTTGCAAGCCCTTTTTACCTCTTCCATGTTGGTGGTATCCACAAAGCTAACTTCTACTCCATAGTCTATGATATAATTTTTTAGGAAAGCAAAAGTTCCTCCGTAAACAGTCATAGAGGCAACGACATGGTCGCCTGCTTTAAGGCATTGCATCAAAGCACAGGTAATGGCAGCCATGCCCGAACCCGTAGCCCATGCAGACTCTGTGCCTTCCATAGCCGCTAAGGCTTTGCATAAAGATATATTGGAAGGATTCCAATGACGCGAATAGAGAAAATAACCCTCAGCCTCACCGTGAAAAGTGTCAGTCATAAGTTGACCTTTGGGAAAAGTGAAAGTGGCAGAGTCATTTACATTAGGATTAACTCCTCTTTCTGCCGAAACATCTGCAACGGAGTTTATAGCCATTGCAGGGTCAAATTTTTTATTACTCATTTTTTATTACATTTTTATAAGGTTAATTAACTTTTTGAAGTCAAAAAAGTTAAAAATCTTTTGTTTGAAAATTTTTCTTACTAAAAATATCTTATAAAAAAACTTTTTCCTAACAATTCATAGCACCGCAAACATGAATAACCTGTCCGCTAACGTACGAGGACAAATCGGAACCCAAGAAAACAGCAACCTTTGCAACCTCCTCCGGTTGTCCTCCCCTACGCATGGGTATTTGCTTTTCCCATTGCTTGCGAGCCTCATCGGGTATTTGTGCGGTCATATCGGTAATAATAAAGCCCGGCGCTATGGCGTTGGAGCGTATGTTTCTGCTACCTAATTCTTTGGCAATACTTTTGGTAAAACCTATAATACCGGCCTTAGAAGCAGAGTAGTTTGATTGTCCGGCATTGCCGCTAACCCCCACAACACTACTCATATTGATAATGGAACCGCTTTTTTGTTTAATCATATATCTTTGAGCGGCGTGGGTAAGATTGAAAACCGATTTTAGATTAACGGCAATAACCATATCCCAGTCTTTTTCACTCATACGCATTAAAAGATTGTCTTTTGTAATACCCGCGTTGTTTACCAGAATATCTATTTTGCCGAATTCCTTAACTACTTCGTCCACAAGTTTTTCCGAATCTTCAAACGAAGCGGCATTACTCGCATACCCCTTTGCTTTTGTACCCAAATCCGAAAGTTCTTTTTCCGTTTGACACATAGCCTCGTCTCTGTTAAGGTCGGTAAAGGCTACCAATGCTCCTTCTTTGGCATAAAACAACGCTATTTGTTTTCCTATTCCTTTTGAGGCTCCCGTTATCAAAGCCACTTTGTTTTCCAATAATTTCATTTTCTCCTTGATTTATTTAATGTTATGTATTACACCATACGTGTAAACACATAACGAATTTATGTCATTTGAACTCCTTTGTATTTGTCTCTTATGTATCTGAATACCATAAGTATGTTATAGAAAGTCGTCTTAAAAAAGCCATAATGTTTTATCATTATTCGGTATCTCTCAAGGTTTGCCTTCCACATATTTTTTCTTGCCAAACCTCCCTCCAAAAAATAACAATATGTTCTGCTTGAATGTCGTATAAGGGTAGGATTTGATTTTTCTATTACGGATAATAACCACTCAAAATCTGCGTCTATCTTATACCTTGTGTCATAGTACTGAGCAAGAGAACGTCTTACTATTGCAGATTGATGACAGACTAACATACCCCAAAGGAAACTGTTTTTGTTAAGATTTTCCGGTTCTTGCAACCTGCGAAAACCTATAACCTCTCCTTTTTTGTTTATAATCTTGGTTTTGCCATAGTAAATATCCTGTGGCAAGTAGGAAGATTCTATTATTTTTGTCAATGTATCTTTATGAGGAATGCGGTCACCGGCGTTTATAAACCATACATACTCCCCCGTTGCCAAATCCAAGCCCTTATTCATTGCATAATAAAGTCCATCGTCTTTTTCCGAAATATATTTTGTTACGGCGTCTCTGTTTTGTTCTATGATTTCTTTTGTGCCGTCGGAAGAGCCTCCGTCTATAATTATATATTCATAATTATCATAGGTTTGTTTTCTAATACTGTTTATAGTCGGTTCTATCAAATCTTTTGCGTTGTAGCAAACGGTTATTATGGATACTAAGGGGTGTTGCATAAAAAAAAGTCTTACAATCTCCTGGTTATTAAAGTGCAAAATTAACAAAAAAAAGTATATGATTAGGGTTTTGTCTTTTGGATTTTGCAAAAAATACTACCTTTGCAAAAGGTAATTTATAAAATACTCGTAAAAACATGAACACGATAATATTAATGGTTTTAGCATTATTATTGATAGTCTTTATCGTTATTTCATCCGTTTTTTTCAAGCGATTGTATAATCAAAAAAACAACAAAGACGAAATAACCTCCTTGCAACAAGAAAATGCAAAAATGAGTGCGGATATAAGCAATATGCAGACTCAAATAAATGATTACAAAGAAAAATTAAACGAGAAAGAAAAAGAACTTAAAAATTATAATCTCAAAAATATAGATTTATCCAATGATGTAACAAGAGCAAAGAAGGCAGAGGAGTATATAAAAGAAAAGTTAGAGGAAAAAAACACTCTAATACAAGAACAGAAACAAAAAATAGAAGGACAGGAAAACAAAATACAAACTCAAACGGAAGAAAACACCACACTGAAAGGAGAAATAAAAATAAAAGAAAACAGGATAAGTATTTTTGAAAAACAAGAGGAGGACTACAAAAAACTACAAAAAGATTTTGCCGATTTGCAAGACAAGTACAGACAATCGGAGGCTGATTTGCGTGCCGAAAAAGAAAAAAATAAAAATTTAAGCGAGCAACTCTCCGCATTCAGACAAGATATGGAAACCCAAAGAAAACAAAACGAAGAGTATTTGAAAAATTCCGCCAATAAGATATTGGAAGAAACAACAAAGAAATTTTCGGAAAGCAACACCAAAGAAATGAGTAATATAGTCTCTCCGTTGAAAGAACAAATAAATGAGTTTAAAAAGCAAATAGAAGACGGTAATTTGAAGCAGACGGAGATGCATACAAGTTTGAAAGAACGAATAGACAACATGTTTAAGGAAACAAACAGGGTTTCCCGGGAGGCTAACAACTTAGCCAACGCTTTGAAGGGAGAAAACAAACGAGCAGGTAATTGGGGAGAACACGTTTTGGAAACCATATTGCAAAACAGCGGACTTATCAAAGGAGAACATTACGAGGCTCAACAAAGCGTGCAAACGGAAGAAAACAAAAGACTTGTACCGGACTTTATAATACATTTGCCAAACGACGAAAACGGAGAGGATAATACAATTGTGATAGATTCCAAAGTTTCTTTGGTCGCCTACGAAAAATATTTTAACGCCGAAGACGGTACGCAACAGGAACTTTACCTGAAAGAACATTTGCAGTCGGTTAAATCTCACATAGACGAGCTTGCAAACAAAAATTATGAAAATATAAACAAGGGTGGAATTGGTTTTGTTATGATGTTTATACCGATAGAGCCTGCTTGTTTGTTGGCAATGCAAAGCGACGTAACACTTTGGGAATATGCTTACAAGAAAAAAATAATACTTATTTCGGCTACAAATATGATTTCCTGTCTGAGACTTATAGCAGACCTGTGGAAAATAGACACAAGGAACAAAGAGGCTCAAACCATGGCCGATACTTGCGGAAAGATATACGATAAGTTGTTACTTTTTTTGAATACTTTTGACGAAGTGGGTAAAACGGCAGACAGACTTTCCGAACAATACACGCAAGCCACAAAACAGCTTAAAACAGGCAACGCTAATACAATAAGACTTTTGGAAAAACTGAAAAACAAAGGTATAAACTCCAAAACAAAAAGAACAATACCTCCAAGATTTATAGAAGATATACAAGAACAAGAGATAGACTACATAGAATAGTTTTATACTAAACAATATTTTTTTTCGTTTTTTGTCTGTACAATAAAAGACTCAATTTGAAAAAAAAACCGGCATATATTATTTTTCTTTTTTGTTTGATTTTTGTTTTGTTTTCTTGCTCTACTCACAAAGATAAGTGGATAAATAGAAAATATCACTCTATTACCGCACATTACAATGCTTTATGGAACGGAAAACAAGCCCTAAAAGAAGGTAAGACAACTATTTTGCAAAATTGGAAAGACGATTACACAAGAATACTCCCCATATACATAAACGGCACAAACGAACAAGCCGCTTCCATAAAAGCCAATACCGACAGAGCCATAGAAAAGGGCGGTAAGGTTATTAAAGTACATTCCATGAGATTTTCGGGAGTGGAAAAAAATCCTCAAATAGACGACGCTTATTTGCTTATAGGACAAGCGTGTTATTACGCTCACGACTACAAGGCTGCGGAAGCCTCTTTTCAATACGTTATGGCAAATTGGAAAAACAGAAAAGAAATATACGAGCCAATGCTTTGGTTGGCACTAACCTATTGCAAAGAAAAGAAACACTCCGAGTCGGATATTGTACTAAAACAAGTGCAAAAAGCAATACAGGAAGGTAAGGCGCCCAAAAAACTCAAAAAAATGATGCATCTTGTTTGGGCGGAAAACGACATTGCACAGGGTAAAACCCTATCCGCTTTGCAGAATTTGCAACTTAGGAAAAAGAATTTTTTTGAGAAAACCCTCAATACCAGAACAAAGTTTATCGAAGGGCAAATATACATGAACAACCGCCAGTTCAATCAGGCAAGCAAATGTTTTAGATATACGGCAAGACATGCTTCGGATTATTCCATGCAATTTATTTCTCAGTTAAATATTGCCTTGTGTTTTGACCCTTCCAAGAAAAATAGCATTTCAATTATTGAAGATTTGGAAAAAATGCTTGACGATACAAAAAACGCAAACTATTTGGACCAAATTTATTACGCCATAGGAGAAATTTATTTTCGCAATCACAGTTATGAAATAGCTTGCAAAAAATGGGAGGAAAGTGTAAAGACCTCCCAAAACAATAAAGTGCAAAAAATGGCTTCCGCTCTCAGAGCAGCCAATGTATATTATGATACCTTGCAAAACTATGTTAAAGCTCAGTTGTATTATGATACTGCCCTAAGTCTAATGGACAAAGATTATCCTAATAGGCAAGTGTTACTTTCAAGACAAAGAGTACTGACTTCTTTGGTAGAGAATCTTAATACCATAACGCGTTGGGATAGTCTTTTGGCTCTCAGTGGGTTAAGCAAGGAAGAGTTGGACTCAAAAATAGAAGGGTGGATAACTGCCTACAAAACAGAGAAAAAACGCAAAGAAGAGGAGGCAAAAATTCAACAAGCGATTTTGGCGCGTAATGCCTCAATGAATAATTTTAATCAACTCAACAGAAACGCAAGCAATTTTTATTTCAGCAACCCTAATACCGTGCAAAGCGGTAGGTTGGAGTTTAAAAGAAAGTGGGGAGATAGGGAGTTGGAGGATAATTGGAGGTTGAGAGAAAAACAAGAAATAGGCTTGGAGGATGATATTATAGCGGATAACACAAGTGAAAACGATTCATCTTCTTTGGCTGAAAAACCTACCATAAAAGACCCCGGCTATACTCCTGATATGAGAGAATATTATACCAAAGACATACCATTCAGCCAAGGAGCAAAAGATTCGGCAAACGCACAAATTGCCGACGCTTTATTGGAGGCAGGATATATATTTTTTCAAGGTATAAATAATATTACGAGGTCGTTGGAAACGTTTATGGATTTGATTACTCGTTACCCCAATCATATAAATGTTTTGCCTGCTTGTTTTCATCTCTACAGACTCTATGACCAAAGAGGAGATTATCCTAATAGCAATTTCTACAAAAACAAAATACTTGCCGATTATCCCGATAGCGAGTATGCTATGATGATAAAGAATCCCGATTATTTGAATGAAATACAAAATAATAATACTCTTGCCGAGAGACTATATACAGACACTTATCAAAGTTACGTCAAAAATGAATACAATGCTACCATAGAAAAAGGAAATCATGCAATAGATACTCTAAAAGTAGGTGAGTACATTCCAAGACTTAAATTTTTGGTTGCCCTATCAAAAGGGAAATTATACGGAGTAGATTCTTTGGCAGACAATCTTAATATGATAGTATATAATCATCCCAACAGCGAGGTAACACCTATTATAGAAGAACAACTGAGATTTTTGGCGGAAAGTTATAACATAAAAGACTTTGACATAAAATATGACAGTACAAAGTCCGAAAAGACACAAGAGAACTTCGACATTGCCGAAATCATAACTACGGATAGCGCACAGGTAAGTAACACAGTAGACAGAGATGATATTCTTGATGCAGAGTCTTTGATGTTTAGAAGCAAAGATATGCAACATTATTATTTGATTTTCTTTGACGATAGCAAGATAGACGTATCCTATACGGAAAAAATTATAAATGATTTCAATAAAAGAGAATACGACTCTTTGAACTTACAAGCCACTTCCCAACTCTTTACCCTTTCCGACCAAATGATTATTGTTAGAAAGTTTTCCAATCAACAATCGGCCTTGGAATATTTTGATAACATACAACAAGACCAAGAGTTCAAAAAACTTTCCTCTTCCTATTACAGACACTGCGTTATATCCATACAAAACTATTCAACTTTGTATAACAGAAGAAATATAGAGGCATACCTAAAATTTTTCAGGCTTATGTATCTGAAAAACAGATAAGATAATAAATAAAATACGTTAATGTTATGAAAAAACATCCTTTAATATCATATTTATTAAAAATTACGATTCTTTCTTTGATAATGTGTTTCGCGGTTTTGTTTTCTTTGTTTGTCGTACCGAAAGATTTTTTATCACATAATATTCCGTACTATATACTCATGTTTTTTGTTGTAGGTTTTCTCTCCTATGCTTTTATGTATTATGCACCGAAAAAATCAAAACTGAAATTTGAGCAAGCATTTCTTTTGACAAGACTAATAAAAATACTTATCTATGTTGGGGTATTGGTAATAGTAATTTTTGCACATATTGAAAAAAATATTAAATTTGCACTCTATTACATGTTAATTTATGTAGTGTATCAAGTGTTTGATATTATAACAATGAAAAAACTTGCCAAAACAAACAAATAAAAATCAAAGATAAAATGAAGATATTTAAGGTCATAATGATTGTGTTTTCCGTGTTTGCAATGCTTTCCTGCGAAAAAGATTTGGAGCCCGACACAGATATACTTGTGGGTAAATGGAGAGACGCAAAAACATTGAATAATACCGAACTTTTGGAAAGTCAGCCTTGGAAAGCAAAAGATTACATAGAGTATTCCCCATACAACAGTATTAGAGCAAAACGCATAGTAACGGAGTATACCTATACAAGCGAAAACGATTTTTCTTATGAAAAAAACGGTACCTATACCATAAAAGGAGATACTCTTATAAGAATAGATAATTCCGGTTCTGAAAGATCGTTTAAAATTGTTAGCATAGACAAACAAAAATTTATCTACACTAATTCTTTAAATGATACTTTTACATATATGAAATACAATAATTAGTGACACAAAAAAACATAAACAATCATGGATAAAAATCAAATAAAGGAGACCATAGCCAAAAGAGCCGCTTTGGAATTAAAAGACGGTTACGTGGTAAATCTCGGAATAGGTATACCGGGGATGATACCCAATTACTTAAAACCGGGTGTTAATGTTTTGATACAAGCCGAAAACGGTATGGTAGGCATGGGACCAAGTCCGAAAGAAGGACAAGAAGATGGCGAATGGATAAACGCCGGCGGAGCCTATATTACTGCCGTGAAGGGAGCGGCAACCTTTGATAGTGCTACTTCGTTCGGTATTATTAGAGGAGGGCACGTAGATGCTTCCATTCTCGGTGCCTTGCAAGTAGCGGAAAACGGAGATTTGGCAAACTGGATGATACCCGGCAAAAAAGTACCCGGTATGGGTGGTGCCATGGATTTGTTGGAAGGAGCAAAAAGAATAATACTTACTATGGAGCACACCGCAAAAGGAAGTCCTAAAATTCTAAAAAAATGTACTCTTCCTTTGACAGCGGCAGGTAAGGTAAATACCATAATAACGGAAATGGGTGTTATGGAAATAACCGCTGAGGGTATAGTTTTAATGGAAATTAATCCCGAATTTACCCTTGAGCAAATACAAGAGGCAACAGAAGCAAAACTTATAATATCAAAAAATTTGAAACCTATGCAACAATAACATAGAGTTGTTTTTTCATATTTAAAATTTTAAAAATTTCTTTGAAACGGTAAGGAATATGTTTCCTTGCCGTTTTTTTGTTTAATTAATACAAACAAAAAAAACAAAGTTTTTTTTAAAACCTTTTATAGTTACTGTACATATTAAAGACGCAAAAAAATATTAATTTTGCACAGAGAAAAAACTAACTAAATATTATATCCGAAATGAAAAAAAAATTGATAACGTTTTTGTGCGTTTTTTCTGTTTTGTTGGGACTAAGGGCTCAAAACAAAATGGATATAGAGCATTTGACGGACGCAACCTATAGAGCCAATGTAACAAAATACAACTTTGGTTTTGAAAACAACGAAGAATACTATTACTTTGACAAAGAATGGAATAAACATATTGTAGACAAAAAAGGAGGAGAAAGAATCGAGTATAGCGAAAATATTCCGTTAGATAGAGAAAAATTGTTTTTGGAGACAAACGAAAACAGCCAAAACGAAGCCTTTGTTAAGAATAATCAGGTATGGATAAAAAATTATAATACGGGAGAAGAAAGAAATATAACCACAGACGGGGACTCTATCAATATTATCTACGGACAAAGCGTACACAGAAGCGAGTTTGGAATAGAAAAGGGGTTATTTTTTGACAAAGCGGGTAAGCATCTTGCCTTTTATCGTATGGACCAAAGCATGGTAGGCGATTATCCTTTGGTAAACACTCAAACAAGAGAAGCGGAGCTTAATATAATAAAATACCCTATGGCGGGTATGAAATCCCATGAAGTACTTGTATATGTTTATAACTTTGATACGGACAAAACCGTTATACTCAAAACTCGCAAAGACAACTCTTTACAAGAAAGAGAAATGTATTTGACCAATATAGCCTTTTCTTCGGATGGCAACACGGTATATATTCAAAAACTAAATCGTTTGCAAAATCATTCTTGGCTTGAGGCATACGATGCCAATACTGGTACAAGAAAACGTATTCTTATCGAGGAGACCTCAGACAAGTACGTAGAACCCGAAAAACCTATAACCCCTTTGCCTAATGATGCAGGACAATTCATTTATTTTTCCGAAAAAGACGGCTGGCAACATATTTATCTTTACGACACTTTGGGCAAACAAATCAAACAACTAACCAAAGGTAATTGGATGGTAGAGGAAATTGCCGGCTTCAATGATAAGGCAACGGAACTCTATTTTTACGGAACAAAAGACTCTCCTTTGGAAAGAAATTTTTATTCTCTTAATCTGAAAAAAGGAAATATTACCCATATAACCACAGACCACGGCACTCATTATGTTACTTTCAACAAAAAAGGCACTCTGTTTATAGACACCTATACCTCTACCGATGAGGCTTACAGAGTCGTTCTTAGAGACAATAAGGGAAAAATAATCAAAGAGTTATTGCGTTGCGACAACCCTATTAATGCCTTAGACAATGCACCTACAACAATTATAGATAGTTTAAGAACGGAGAACGGTACACTACTTTATACTAGAATGATAAGACCTAAGGACTTTGACCCAAATAAAAAATACCCTGTTATTGTTTATGTATACAACGGCCCTCATGCTCAGTTAATAACGGATTCTTATACGGCAGGGGCAGGATATTTCCTTAATTTTCTTGCAACACAGGGATATATTGTTTGGACCTTGGACGGTAGGGGTTCTGCAAACAGAGGTTATGATTTCGAAAGTGCAATTTGGCGTCAATGCGGCAAAGTGGAAATGCAAGACCAAATGACGGGAATAAATTATTTGAAATCTTTACCTTATATAGATAGCACAAGAATAGGTATTGACGGTTGGTCGTACGGCGGTTTTATGACTCTGTCTTTGGCTCTCAATAATCCCAATGTGGTAAAAGTGGCAACGGCGGGAGGTCCCGTTATAGATTGGAAATGGTACGAGGTTATGTACGGAGAAAGATATATGGGAACTCCGCAAAATAATGCCGAAGGTTATGCTAATACTTCAGTACTTAATTTGATTGACAATATGAATGAAAATCAACATATTCTTGTTATGCAAGGATATTTGGACAATACCGTTGTGCCGCAACATGCTTTGGAATTTATACGAGAGTGCGTTGTAAAGAAAAAACCTGTGGACTTTTTTATTTATACTTCCCACGAACATAACGTACGCGGTAGGGACAGAGTGGAGTTATACAAAAAAATATTCCACTATTACGAAGATTATTTAAAGTAGAAATTTTATAACTTCATAAACAAAAGACAACACACAAGGGTTTAAATTACAATTATTTAAACCCTTATTTTCACCAATCAAACAACTATAAAATAATCCTATGACGATTTGGTTTTATTGTGAGTATTCCTTTCGTGTCCTTGCGAACGAAAAGCGAAGCAATCCATAACGATTTTTATATTGCCATACCTTATAAAATTTTTGCCTTTCTTTATTTAGATTCTGCCAAACGGCGATTCGTTATCAAAAAAACATAGTTTTTTGACTCAAAAAACTATGTTTTTTTGCCGGAAAAACTATGTTTTTTCATCATCGAAACGGCCTTTGGCAGAAACCAAAAGCCCTTTGGCAGAATTATAATAGAAAATGGATTGCTTCGCTTTTCGCTCGCAATGACAGATTGGGTGGCTGGCAAGGACGATTGAGAGAGGGGTCGCAAGGATGTCGTTATTTGGGGAATTTTACTTAAAAAACATTAATTTTGCAACTTTAAAACAAAAAGACAATGGACGGAAAATCATTATCCGGTACGGAAGAGAAAATAAAAGAGTTGAAAACCATATTTCCCGAAATAGTTACGGAGGGAAAAATTGATTTTGATAAACTAAAAACTATTTTAGGACAAGAAGTAAAAGACGAAAACGAAAGATATGTTTTGTCTTGGGCAGGTAAAAGCGAAGCCTACAAGATATTGCAACAACTTTCTTCCGCCACGCTTGTACCCGACAAGCAAGAAAGCGTTGATTTTGACAATACGGAAAATATTTTTATTGAGGGCGAAAACCTTGAAGTGTTGAAAGTTTTGCAAAGGAGTTATTTCGGTAAAATAAAAATGATTTACATTGACCCGCCATATAATACGGGCAAAGATTCTTTTATATACCCCGACAAATTCAAAGATACCAAAAAAGAATACCAACAAAAAGCAGGTATAAGGGACGAAGAGGGTAACCTTTTGAAAGAAGGTTCTTTTAATCTTAATAGCAAAGAAAACGGGCAATATCATTCCAATTGGCTTAATATGATGATGCCTCGCTTGTTTTTGGCAAAAAATCTTTTAAGAGAGGACGGCGTTATATTTGTTTCCATTGACGATAACGAAGTACATAATCTAAGACTTTTAATGAATGAAATTTTTGGCGAAGAAAATTTTGTTGCCATTTTTGATTGGCGAAAAAAAACAGGAGCGAATGATGCCAAAAATATAGCAGTAATAACAGAGTATATTTTATGTTACGCAAAAAATATGATTACAACTCAAATCTATTGGAATAGAGACAATGATTCTAGAAAAGAGAACCGATTTAAATATTCTGATGAATTCGTTAATGAAAGAGGGAAATATTATTTAGACACTCTTGATAGAGGTGGTCTTTCGTATTCAGACTCTCTAAACTATGGTATAGAAACGCCCGATGGATGTATTATTTATCCAAATGGCAGAGATAAATATGTAAACGATGGTTGGATTTGGAAATGGGGAAAACAGAAAGTAAAATGGGGTATTGAAAATAAATTCTTATTATTTGTAAAATCTAACAAAAGTTCAGGTTCAAAATACACTATTAAATATAAGGTTTACGAAAAAGTGGATAATGAAGGTAATCCTAGAAAAACTGTAGGTCGTGCTTTTTCAAATTTGATACTTGGTCCAATAAATCAACAAGGAGCATCAGATATAACAGATATATTTAATGGAATGAATCCATTTTCCAATCCTAAACCAATAAGACTAATACAATATTTATTGAGAACACTTAAAAATAACGACTGTATTATTCTTGATTTTTTTGCGGGTAGCGGTACAACAGGACATGCCGTAATGCAACTTAACAACGAAGATGAGGGAAAAAGAAAGTTTATTCTTGTACAATTACCTGAGAAATGCAAAGAAGATTCCACCGCAAAGAAAAACGGTTATGATACTATTGCCGATATATGCAAGGAAAGATTAAGACGGGCAGGCAAGAAAATCAAACGAGATTTAACCGCACAAACAACGGACACTGGCTTTAAAGTTTTTAAACTACAAGAAAGCAATTTCAAACAATGGAGGCAAGTGGATAATGAAGAGGATTTGATTAAGCAATTGGAAGCCTTTGCCGATAATATCAAAGACGATAAAACCGAAAAAGAGAATATTGTTTTTGAAGTCCTTTTGAAAAAAGGCTATAATCTTAATAGCAAGATAGAAAAGCAGGGTAACCTTTACATAATTACGGACCCAAGTGATAACAAACAAATGTTGCTTTTATTGGAGGGCAAGATAGACAAAGAAATTGCGGAGCAAATAGTGGAAAGCGGAGTAAAAGATATTGTTGTTTTGGATAAATTGTTTGAAGACAACGATTGTTTGAAACAAAATATGTTTCTGAGAATGAAAGACAACAACATTAACTTTGAAACTATTTAAAAAAAATGGAACTATTGTTTGAGGCAAATCTGAATTATCAAAAGCAGGCAATAAAGTCCGTTGTTGATTTGTTTAAAGGACAAAAAAAATCAACGGAAAACAATTGGCAACAGATAAATAACAATTCCGCAATTATAAGTTGCGTAGCAAACGAATTATCTATTAGTGACGAGGTTTTGCAAGATAACCTAAACAAAGTACAAGCAAAGAACAACATAAGCGAGCAAACTCTTTTGGCAAGCAACGGAAAAAATTTCTCCGTTGAAATGGAAACAGGTACGGGCAAAACATATGTTTATTTGAGGACAATATACGAATTGGAAAAGAATTACGGTTTTAAAAAGTTCCTTATCATTGTACCGAGTATTGCCATTAGAGAAGGAGTTTTGAAAACTTTACAAATAACTCACAAACATTTTCAAACCTTGTATAATAACGAACCTTTGAATTTCCATGTTTACGACAGCAGTCGCCCGTCCATGTTAAGAGGTTTTGCGGATAACAACAATATTGAAATACTTGTAATAAATATAGACTCCTTTACAAGAGATAGCAATATTATAAATAATGAAAATGATAAACTCAACGGAGTAAAACCTGTGGAGTTTATAAAGGCAACAAATCCCATTGCTATTATAGACGAGCCGCAAAATATGGAAACGGGTATAAGAAAACAAGCCGTTGAAAATCTTAATCCTCTTTGCACTTTGCGATATTCCGCCACACACAAAAATCCTTACAACCTTATTTATTCTCTTAATCCGGTTCGTGCTTTTGATTTGGGTTTGGTTAAACAAATAGATGTTGATAGTGTTTGGGACAATAGCAAGGATGCTTACATACTTTTGAAAAGAATAGTATCCAAATCCCAAAGAATAGAAGCCGTTTTGGAAATAAATTGTTTGTCCGCAAACGGAGTGGAAAGAAGGGAAGTAAAGGTAAAAAACAATAATAGTCTGTTGGAAAAGTCTTGCGGTTTGCAAGTCTATGAGGGCTACATTGTAAACGAAATAGATAAAGCAATAGGTGTGGTAAAATTTGCCAACGGCAAACAAATTCTATTGGGGCAAACGCAGGGAGGCATGATGGATGAGATAATGAAAAATCAAATAGAGGAAACCATAATAGAACATCTTGACAAAAAAATAGCAAATAAAAACCTAAAAATACTTTCTTTGTTTTTTATAGATAGGGTTGCCAATTACAGAACTGCCGACAATGAGAAAGGAAAGTTTGCCCTTTGGTTCGAAGAAATATATGAGCGCTTGACTACAACGAAGGAGAAATATAAGCCATTTTACGTTGAGGATATAAGTACTTTGCACAACGGTTATTTTTCGCAAGACACAAACAAAAAAGGTGTTTGGAAAGATACCAAAGGAAATACTTTGGCAGATAATGATACCTATAATTTGATAATGAAAGACAAGGAAAGATTGTTGGATTTGAACGAGCCTTTGCAATTTATTTTTTCTCATTCTGCCCTCAGGGAAGGTTGGGACAACCCTAATGTGTTTCAAATCTGTACTCTTAATGAAACAAAGTCGGATATGAAAAAACGACAAGAAATAGGAAGAGGTTTGCGACTTGCAGTAGATAACAAAGGTAGGAGAATATACGACAAGAACATAAACAGATTAACCGTTATTGCAAACGAAAGTTATGAAGGTTTTGTCTCCAAACTTCAGACGGAAATACAAGAAGAGTGCGGAGTGGAATTTTCGGGTAGAATCAAGAACAAAAAAGAACAAGTAAAAATAAAATACAAAAAGGGCTTTGAGTTGGACGACAGATTCAAAGAAATATGGGACAAAATAAGATATAAGACAACTTATAACGTAAGTTTTGACACAAAAGAGTTAATAGATAAGGTTGTTGAAAATATAAAAAATACAGATACTCCGCAAATAAACATAACGGCAACAAAAGTTAGAGTAGATATTACGGACGAAGGAGTGGATACTGTCGTTGTGAAAGAAAAAACGGAAAATATACAAACGAAGTATTCCGTTTTTTATGACGTTATAGACTATATAAGAAGTAGGACAAAACTGACAAGAAAAACCGTTTGCACAATTCTTTTGCAAAGCGGTAAAACATAGGATATTTTTATTAATCCGCAATATTTTACGGACAATATTGTGGAGATAATCAACAGGGTTTTGGCAGATATGCTTTTGGAGGGTATAGAATATTCCAAACTCAAAAATCAATTTTGAGAAATGTCTCTTTTTGATGATTCTAACTTGTTGGCATACAATAGCAACTCATACAAGATAAAAGATAACTCCAAAACTATTTATGAAAATTTTATTCCCATAGATTCCAATATTGAATCCGATTTTGCAAAAGATTGTGAGTATAGACAAGAGGTAATATATTTTTTCAAACTCCCGTCTTGGTTCAAAATTCCCACACCTATCGGAAATTATAATCCCGACTGGGCAGTATTGTTGGAAAAAGACAAAAAAATATATTTTATAGCCGAAATAAAGGGTAGAGACAATACAACAAAAGATTTTAGACTGTCGGATTTGGAAAAGAATAAAATTTCTTGTGCCCAAAAGAATTATGAAGTATTTGACGGTCTGGAATACAAGGTTGTTAGCAAATTGGAGGAGTTGATAAAATAAAAAAAAGCGACGGGGAAATAACCTGTCGCTTTTCATATCAAAAAAGATAAAGATTGGGCTTTATTTACCGAATTTTATTTTCAGTTTCTCTATCATATCTTTTGTCATCTTAGGTAGGTCATACTCGGGCTTAAATCCCCATTCTTTTCTTGCGCAAGAGTCGTCCATATAATTTGGCCAAGAGTCTGCTATTGATTGTTTTATAGGCTCAATTTCGTAAGTCATTTTGAAGTTAGGGTGATGTTTTCTTACCTCGGCGTATATTTCCTCGGGGTTAAAATGCATTGCCGTAACATTGAAGGAGTTTCTGTGTACAAGTTTTGTAGGGTCGGCTTCCATAATGTTGATTGCTGCATTGAGAGCGTCCGGCATATACATCATATCCAAAAGAGTGTCTTTCCTTAAAGGGCAAACAAAGTCCTCTCCCTTTACGGC
This sequence comes from uncultured Bacteroidales bacterium, assembly GCA_963540815.1. Classification (GTDB taxonomy): domain Bacteria; phylum Bacteroidota; class Bacteroidia; order Bacteroidales; family P3; genus Scybalousia_A. The sequence goes on along the minus strand of CAUTQY010000009.1, from coordinate 42,600 downwards.
AGCATAGTATATATCTACTGCATAGTCAGTAGTGCCACCTCCAGGAGGAGTTACATAGGAGATAAGTCCCGGAAATCTCACACTGCGCGTATCTGTTCCAAAACGTTTGAAATAATAATCTCCCAACAATTCGCCCGTAACCTTTGTTACTCCGTATATGGTTTGAGGTCTTTGTATGGTATCTTGCGGCGTGTTGTCCAAAGGAGTATTAGGACCGAAAGCACCTATTGAAGAAGGAGTAAAAAGGGCGCATTTTTTCTCTCTTGATATTTCCAAACAGTTAATTAAGGCTCCCATGCCTACATTCCAGCCCAACATAGGATTCTTTTCTGCCGTTGCAGACAAAATGGCAACCAAATTATAAATAGTATCAATATTGTACTTGTCTGCAAACTCCGCTATTTGTTTGGCGTTGCAAGCATCTACTTTGCCCGTTGGTCCCGTTTCTTGTATGGCTTGGGTTAATCTTTCGGGATTCAAATCTGTGGCAACAACATTTGCTCCGCCATATACCTCACGCAATCTCATTGTAAGCTCCGAGCCTATCTGTCCGCCCGAACCTAAAACCAATATATTTTTCATTTTAATATAAACATTATATATTTAACAAAACGTAATCTTTTGTAAAAAAAAATTTTTGCAAAGATACAATTATTTATAAAATCGGTTTGGGTTTGCGTATTTAAAAATACTTTGCAAATTACATCAAAGCGAATAAAAATAATTAATTTTGCAAAAGATAAAACAACACTTATTTGCCTTATGATAGGAATAGATAAAATTCAAACAATAAAAAACGATATGTCCGTTATTGTTGTTTGCAATACGGAAAATATCAATTCTCTAAGAGAAGGACTACTTTCCAAACAACAATTGGAATATATCAAACAAGAATATAACGACAAGAGTATAAATAACTTTTCCTTTAATGAGTTGGGTCGTTATATTTTTGTGGAAATAGTAAAAGAAGAAGGCATAGAGTATCAAGACAAGGAGAAATACAGACGATTGGGGGCAAAAATACTGCAACTTTGTGACAAAAAGTATATCAAAGATCTTCAACTTGTTACCCCCGTTCAAAAAGAAATGATACTTGGCTTTGTGGAAGGTATGCTTTTGGCAAGTTATGTTTTTGACAACTACAAAACAGACCCAAAACGTTTGATACATCCTTTTGACAATTTGCATATTTGCGACAAAGATATAACCAAAAAGGATATAGGTACCCTTAGAATAATTTGTGAGGCAACGGAGAAATGCAGAGATTTGATAAACGAACCCGTAACGGTTATTAACGCGACAACTCTTGCAGAAAGTATACAAAACATGGGTTTGGAAACAGGTATGCACGTTGAGATTTGGGATAAGGACAAGATAGAAAAAGAAAAAATGGGAGGTATTTTGGCTGTAAACAAAGGAAGTGTGGAGCCTCCTACCTTTACCATAATGGAATATAAGCCCGAAAAGTTTAAAAATTCTCATCCCGTTGTGCTTGTGGGCAAAGGAATAGTCTACGACACGGGAGGATTGAATATAAAGACGGGCAACTTTATGAACGATATGAAAGACGATATGTCGGGTGCTGCTCTTATGGCCTCGGTTATGTATGCTTGTGCAAGACTGAGTATCCCCATTCATATTATAGGTTTGTTTCCTTCAACGGACAACAGACCGGGACAAAACGCCTATGCCAACGGTGATATAATAAATATGTATGACGGCACCAATGTAGAGGTAGTAAATACGGATGCAGAGGGTCGTATGATTTTGGCAGATGCCTTAGCATTCGCAAAACAATATAATCCTTCTTTGGTTATAGATGCCGCAACCCTTACGGGAGCGGCCGCAAGAGCAATAGGTCCTTTTGGTATAGCGGCAATAGAAAAAGATGCGGAAAATTTTATGAACGTTTTGAAAACCTGTGGCAAAAGAGTTTATGAGCGTATAGCGGAGTTTCCTTTCTGGAAAGAGTATGACGAATGTATAAAATCCGAAATAGCGGATATAAAAAATTCCGGTGAGAGTTTTGCAGGTATGATTACAGCGGGCAAATTTTTGGCATATTTTACAAACTATCCTTTTATTCACTTGGATATTGCCGGAGTGTCTTTTACCAATAAAAAAGATTCTTACAATCGTTTGCATGCTACCGGCTACGGAGTTAGGCTTTTGGTAGAGTTTCTCAAAACATATCACAAATAAAACAATACAATAATGGCAAATTATACCAGCAACGGTAATTTTAACAGACGTAACAACGAGAACATGCCTGTAAAAATAGGTATTTCGCAAGGAGATATAAACGGTATAGGCTACGAGGTTATGCTAAAATGTTTTTCGGATAGTAGAATGACGGATTTTTGTACTCCTATATTATACGGTTCGAGTAAGGTCCTATCTTATCACAAAAAACTTATAGGAGCCAATGACTTTGCTTTTACCAATATTCGCTATGCCTCTCAGGCAGAACCGCAAAAGTTTAACATTCTAAACATTATACACGACGAAGTAAAAATAGATATAGGGCAACCTACCGAAGTGGGAGGGGAGCTTGCCGCTTTGAGTTTGGAAAGAGCTTGCGAGGAAATAATGGAGGGACACATTGATGCTTTGGTAACCAACCCTATTAACAAAAAAAACATACAAAGCGACACTTTTAATTTCCCCGGACATACGGAATATTTGACAAGAAAATTCGGAGCAAAAGAGTCTTTGATGATAATGACTTGCAGAAACATACACATAGGAATAATGACCAATCATTTGGCACTTAAAGATGTGCCAAGAGTTGTTACCAAAGACCTTATTATGCGAAAACTAAAAGTAATGGATTATTCTCTGAAAAGGGATTTTGGAATTCGTATGCCAAAAATAGCGGTTCTTGCTCTCAATCCTCATGCGGGCGATAGAGGGTTGATAGGTACGGAAGACGACCAAATTGTTGCTCCTGCCATAAAAGAGGCTTACGATAACGGTATTCTTGCCTTTGGTCCTTATCCTTCCGACGGTTTTTTCGGTAATGGTTCTATGAATGATTTTGACGGAGTTATGGCCTTGTATCACGACCAGGGTTTAATTCCCTTTAAGTTAATGTCCTTTACGGAAGGAGTTAATTTTACGGCCGGTTTGCCCTACGTAAGAACTTCACCCGCACATGGTACGGCATACGAAATAGCCGGCAAAAATCAAGCCTCGGCGCAGAGTTATCGCAATGCCGTTTATTTGGCTGTGGAAATAATCAAAAACAGAAGAGAATACGACGAATTAACTCGCAATACCTTGCAAAAGGCGCACAGAGATAATAACATTGACGAAGATATTACTCAAGAACTCCAAAAAGAAGAACAAGAAGAGGTTATATAAACTTTGTCCGTAACACAATTTGTAGGTTATAAATTTATGAATACCTCTGCACAAATAATTTGAACAAACTGAGATAGTAAGCGTTTTTTATGAAATCATATATTAGATATATTGTTTATTATCACAGTGTTATAAATGAGAGGGGGTAAAATACCCTTGCTTTTCTAGTATATTTTTATATCAAAACAGCAGCCGCTCTATGCGGCTGCTGTTTTTTTTATTGTCGTTTTTAAACATATTTTTAACGAGTAATGGAAAAAGGTAAATACATAAAAACACTAAGAATTTTATTTGATTTCCAAGATAACCAATCATGAAATTCCTTTGTTTAGCGGTGCGGTTTTGTCTTCCATATCGCAAAAAAGGAAACATTCTCTTTCATAATCATACAACAAAAGATACCTTTCGCTACTCTTATCCATTGATTCAGTACAAAAGAATATATTCTTTGGCTTTAATATTTGCAATAGAAGAAGGTACGAAAGCAATGGGACATTTTTTGAACAAGATATTCATACTTTGCAAATAGGAGAGCAAAAAATAAATTTCACGATACGACGGGACATTATTCCAAATAGAGTTTTAATGCAAGTATGGCAGACAGAGTTTGGATTATTCTTTTCCAAACGTATAGCCTCTTGTGTTTATGCCGAAACAATTGAACGAAATAACAACGGATCTAAAAAATTAAATTGAACAAAATGGCATTGAAGTTTATGAAATTGTAAATATTCAATACGCCAAAAAGATTCGTTGCAAACTCTCCCTTCCCGCCCTTTTGTGTCATTGCAAGTCCTCATATATAGTCATTGCAAGTCCTCATATATAGTCATTGCGACCTTCCTTTTCGTCCTTGCGAGACTTCACAAAAAGTCATGACAATCTCAAACAACGCGTCGTTGCGAACGCAGTGAAGCAGTCCATTTTCTATTATAATTCTGCCAAATGGCTTTTGGTTTCTGCCACTCTTTGTTTCGATGATGAAAAAACCACCTTTTTTCATCAAAAAAAGGTGGTTTTTTGACTCAAAAAAGGTGGTTTTTTTGATAACGAATCGCTGTTTGGCAGAATCCAAACAAAGAAAGGCAAAATTCTTATAAGGTATTGCAAAAGTATAAAGCGGAATGGATTGTCACGACTTACGGCTCGCAATGACGTATTGTTTTATGGATTGCTTCCCTTTCGTTCGCAATTACGGAGGCGGAAAACATAAGTAATCCGTATTTTGTAAAAGGTTGTCAAATTTTCTATCTTTTTAGCAAAAATAAGGTCAGTAGTTTTTTTTATTCGTATTTTTGCAAAGAGGATAATCGCAGGAAATCCGACAAATAAACCTTTAAAATCAAATAAAATCAAACAGAATAGGACATAAAGACCAATGGCAAAGAATAAGAGTTTGCACCAAGCAAAAGAGGCAAGGAACGATGAATTTTATACCCCAATAGAAGACATTGCCGAAAAGTTAAGACACTATAAGGAACACTTTAAAGGCAAGACCGTTTTTTGCAATTGCGATGACCCTTACGAAAGCCATTTTTTCAAATTCTTTGTTTTGAAGTTTAATGATTACAAACTCAAACGTCTTATCTGCACCTGTTACAACGGTTCTTCTGTTGCGGGCAGAGAGTTGTCTTTATTTAACGAACAAGATAAGGAAAAGAAGCCTGCCTATAAGGTTATTGTTGATAAGGTTGAGGATTTAAACAATGACGGAGTGGTAGATTTGGCAGACGTTCAGTTGTTGTTAAAGCAAGGCAATGTTGTTAGCGAACTCGAAGAAAACGGAGATTTTCGTAGTGAGGAATGCAAAGAACTATTGAGGCAAAGCGATATAGTGGTAACCAATCCGCCTTTTTCCTTATTTATAGAATATGTTTCACAACTGATAGAATATGATAAAAAGTTTTTGATTATAGGTAACAAGAATGCGATTACTTATACAACCCGAAACAATTCAAAATTTGCGAAGAAATGGTTTCAACACAAATTACGGAGTTTAATATAGGTTATCCTTACATAAATGGTAAAAAAAAGTATTCAAGAATACTTTTTAAAAGAAAAACAACCAAGTCGTTATAGATTATTTTATAATTGCTTTTATTTTTATGGAAGACAAAAAAATACTTAGAAAAAAAATAAGGGAGCAAAAAAAACTCTACTCTTTTGAAAAAAAAAGACAACTATCTCTACCTATTTTTGAAAAAATAGAAGGGCTGAATATTTTCCCAAAAGCTGACGTTGTGCTGTGTTATTGGTCTATGGAGGACGAGGTATATACTTGGGATTTTGTGAACAAATGGTATCAAGAAAAAACAATATTATTGCCTTGTGTAGAAGGAGACGATTTGATTCTTAGACAATATTTGGGGCAAAACAGTATGAGAGCAGGAGAACAATTCGGCATATTGGAACCGGTGGGTAAGGAATATGCGACCTTGGAGGATATAAAAATGATGATAGTGCCGGGTGTTGCTTTTGACAGCAAAAAAAATCGTATGGGAAGAGGTAGGGGTTTTTATGATAGATTATTGAGCACAATAAGGGCTGTGAAGATAGGAGTTTGCTTTGACTTTCAAATAGTGGAAAACGTACCTATGGAAAGTTTTGACATCAAAATGGATAAAGTAATTTCCTCTTCCTATCTCTTTGAATAAATAAGCGGTCAAAGTTTTTTTACTAATTTTGCAAAAAAACAAATGACAGACAAACCGCTGATATTATCCATAGACACCGCTACGGAAATATGCTCCGTTGCTCTTAGCAAAGAGAATCAAATACTTTGCAAAAGAATAAGCACTCAAGAGAATTCACATTCCAAAGTACTTGCCACTTTTATAGAGGAGGTATTCTGGGAGTACGGACAATCCTTACGCAAGGATTTAAACGCTGTTGCCGTTAGCAAAGGTCCTGGCTCATATACCGGACTTAGGATAGGCATATCTTCTGCCAAAGGCTTGGCTTACGCTCTGAGTATCCCTATAATAGCAATAGATACTTTGCAAATACTTGCTTATAGAGCCTTAAAAAAATACCCGAACTCTTTTTATCTACCCATGATAGATGCAAAAAGAATGGAAGTATATACGGCTCTGTATGATGAGAATATTAGAATCATCAAACCTATCTCTGCCGATATTATAGAGGAGGATTTATACAAGCCTTATCATAAAGACAAAAAAATTATAGTCGTAGGCAACGGGGCAGAAAAATGCAAAAATATACTCAACAATAATATATACTTGTACGATGAGGGTATAACACTTAGTGCCGAATATATGGCAGAACTTGCTTTGGCAAAATATATAAACAAAGATTTTGAAAACACGGCTTATTTTGAACCCTATTATCTAAAGGATTTTATTGCCCAAAAATCCGTTGTTAAGGGTTTATATTAAAAAAATAAAAACAATATGGGAAAAAACAAACTAGAAAGATTTGCAGAAAATCTTACCTTTGATAATCTGTTTCAAATACCTTACGAACAAATAAGAGACAAACCTTTTTTTCTTAGGGGACGTTGGAAGGAAGATTATTTTAAAAACAACAATCCTATTGTTTTGGAACTCGGTTGCGGCAAAGGAGAATATACCGTGGGTTTGGCACAAAAGCACAAAGAAAAAAATTTTATAGGTATGGATATCAAAGGGGCAAGGCTATGGAGAGGTTGCAAAACGGCTTTTGACAACCAGATGAATAATGTTGCTTTTTTGCGTTGTCATATACAGATGATAGAAAGTTTTTTTGCTCCCGAGGAAGTGCAAGAAATATGGATAACGTTTTGCGACCCTCAAATAAAAAACGAAAACAAAAGGTTGACTTGCCCGAGATTTTTGGAAAGATACTCAAAAATTCTAAGCAAAGAAGGATTCTTATACCTAAAAACAGACAGCGAGGAGTTGTACGAATATACTTCTCAAATGCTTAAAGAAGAAGGACATAGGATTATTTTTGAAACCTCCGACCTCTATAATACGGACGTAGAAGATGAGGTAAAAGAGATACAAACTTTTTATGAAAAAATGTATTTAAACTATGGCAAGACAATTAAATATATAAAATTTCAACTGTAAAAAATTTAATTCAAAATAATAACACATTGCCATTTTGCGTTAGATTATAGACATTTTACTTTATGGGAACTAACAAAAATACATAATTAGACGATGAAGAAAATATTTTTAACGCTTGCTTTGATTCTATCAAGTACGATAATGTTTGCTCAAAGCGAAGAAGAGATCCTCAATAAATGGATAGACACCTATAGCAACCTTAACGCCAACAAGAATTGGCAAGAAATGATAAGTTCATTTAATCAGTGTATAAGTGAAGTGCCAAATTGGAATTTTGCCCACTACTACAAGGGCGTAGCAGAATATCAAGTCAATAATTATCAAGGTGCGGTAGCCGACCTTACGACTTTCATAAACTCAAACCCCGAGGATAAAGACGCTTTGCAAAAAGCTTATATGTTTAGAATACTTTCTTATAACAAACAAGGCTATTCCAAACAAGCAATAGAGGATGCAAATACTCTTCTAAACATGAACCCTAACGACAAAGAGGCTTTGTTGGAAAAGGCTAATGCTTATCAAAATCTAAAAGAGTACGCAAATTATATAGATGTTCTCAAACAAGTCCTTTCCTTGGAGGCAAACAATGCAAGTATTTGCGAAAACATAGCGGCTGCTTATGCCATAGGCGAAGATTGGGCAAACGCAATTACTTATTATACTAAAGCCATAGAAATCAACCCCAACGAGGCAACTTATTACGAAGATAGGGCGTTTGCCAACTATTCTTTGAAAACACCCGAAGGATATCAAAACGCCTTAAACGACTATACCAAAGCGGAAGAGTTGGGCGTAAAGACTACAAAACTTTATCAGTATCGTGCTACCATAAACGGTAATTTGGGTAATTTTGAACAAGTCTTGGCGGATTGTGATTCTTATTTGAGTATTTCTCCAGAGGATATAAACATAATTTATCAAAGAGGTAATGCTTACTTTAAACTAAAAAAATACAAAGAAACCATAGCCGATATGGATAAAGTTATTGATAACGAGAGTACTGCAAAAAATATGAAAATACAAGCCTTGCAGAGAAGAGGCGCCAGCAAACAAGCTCTCAAAGACGTAAACGGCGCAAAAGCGGATATGGAGATGATAAAAAAACTGAAAGCCACAAACTAAAGAATAATAAAAAGACAGAGGCTATGTTTGGTATATTGATTATATCAAACATAGTGTTTTTATGATAGGAAAATAACAACCAAACAAATTAAATACATAGATGAAGATGACTAAACTTTTACCCATAATGTTTTTTGCATGTATGGGACTTGCTGCAAACGGACAAGAAAATTTGTCCTCGGGTATAAGACCCGAAAATCTGAACAAAACTGCAAAACCGGCAGACGATTTCTATGAGTTTGCTTGCGGAGGCTGGATGAGAAACAACCCTTTGCCTGCCGCTTATTCTCGTTTCGGTTCTTTTGACCAATTGGCAAAAGACAATAGCGAAAGAATAAATTCCATACTCAACGATTTATTACAAAAAACATACCCCAAAGGTACAACGGAACAAAAACTTGCCGACCTTTACAAAATGGCAATGGATTCTACCAAAAGAAATAACGACGGAGTATCTCCGCTTATGCCTTTTATAAAAGAGTTGGAGGCTTGCAAAACCAACGCTCAGCTTTTGGATTGGCAACTAAAATATGCTCCTATGGGTTTGCAGGAATTTATTTATATGGGATTTGGTGCAGACGAAAAAGATTCCAAAAACAACATTCTCAACGTATATCAAAGCGGATTAACCCTTGGACAAAAAGAGTACTATTTGGACAACGATGAGAACACCAAAACAATACGAGAGGCGTATAAAAATCACATAGTTCGTATGTTTAAACTTTTTGGTTTCAAAGAAAAAGATGCCAAAAAGAAAATGCAAAACATCATGAAAGTGGAGACCGAAATTGCAAAAGTATCTTTGTCTCGTACGGAATTGAGAGACGTGGAGGCAAACTACAACAAAATGACTCTGCAAGATTTTGAAACCAAATATCCTAACATTCCATTGCGTAAGACTATGAATGCAATGGGGGTAAAAGATGCTTATATTCAAAATATGGTAGTAGGACAACCCGCTTTTGTTTTGGGATTAAATGGTATTCTTGCCAAAATCAAACCCGAGGAGTACAAGGATTATTTGGAATGGGATGTAATTACTTCCGCCGCTTCATACCTTAGCGACGAAATAGCAGAGGCTAATTTTGATTTCTTTGGCAAAACTCTTTCCGGTTCCAAAGAAATGCAACCGAGATGGAGACGTGCCACCTCTCAGGTAGAAAAACAAATGGGCGAGGCGCTTGGTAAAATGTATGCCGAGAAGTATTTCCCTAAGTCTTCCAAAGAAAGAATGGCAAAACTTGTAAAAAATCTTCAAATTGCTTTGGCAGAAAGAATAAAAGCTCAGGACTGGATGACAACAGAGACCAAACTTGCCGCTTTGGAAAAATTGCTTACTTTTTATGTGAAAATAGGTTATCCCGATACTTGGACGGATATGTCGGCTTTGAACATAGACAATAGCAAATCCTATTATGAAAATATAATGGAATGCAATCGTTTTTGGACAAAAGATAAGATAGAAAAAAGAGCGGGCAAACCCGTTGATATAGACGAGTGGCAAATGTATCCCCAAACCGTTAATGCTTACTATAACCCTACGACTAATGAAATTTGTTTTCCCGCCGGTATATTGCAATACCCTTTCTTTGACCCGAAGGCAGACGATGCCTTCAATTACGGAGCAATAGGCGTGGTTATAGGTCACGAAATGACACACGGTTTTGACGACCAAGGCTCACATTACGACAAAGACGGCAATATGACGGACTGGTGGGTAGCCTCCGATGTGGAAAACTTTAAAGAAAAAGGCAAACAATACGTTGAGTTCTTTTCGAAAATCAAGGTTATGCCAGACCTTAACGCTAACGGACAACTTACTTTGGGTGAAAACTTGGCAGACCACGGAGGTTTGCAAGTAGCATGGTATGCTTACAAGAATGCTACAAAAACAAAACCGCTTCCCGTTATAGACGGATTTACGGCAGACCAAAGATTTTTTCTTGCGTACGCCGGCGTTTGGGCAAGCAATATAACCGAGCAAGCAATAAGACAGTTAACCAAATCCGACCCTCACTCTTTGGGACGTTGGAGGGTAAACGGTGCCTTACCTCATATAGATATGTGGTACGATGCTTTTGATGTAAAACCCTCGGATAAAATGTATATCAAACCAAGCGAACGTTTGAAACTTTGGTAAAATGTTTTAAACGTTAATAGTATTTTTTCAGAAAAGGAGATTTAGTTTCTAATCTCCTTTTTTGTTTTAGGTCTGTCGGATAAACGAATAACTAAGACTAAGAAAACAAACATTAACTTTGCAAACTCTAAACGCGGAGAAATGTAGAGTTATGACGAATCAAAGATTGGGAAATTTTGAAATAAACAATATTTATAATACGGATTGTACGGAGGGAATGAAACTTTTGCCCCAAGAATGTATTGATTGGGTAGTAACCTCTCCTCTGTATGACAATCTGAGAGATTACAAGGGCTATTCATTTAACTTTGACAAGGTGGCCTTGCAACTGTTTAGAATAATGAAAAATACGGGTGTTGTTGCTTGGGTTGTGGGTGATAGAATAAAAGGAGGCAACAAATCTTTAACCTCATTTAGACAAGCAATTAAATTTCAAGACGTTGGGTCTAAGGTACACGATGTTATGATATACAAAAAGAAAAACACACCTTTTATGCGTGCAAATGCATATCATATACCAATTGTTACGAGTTTATGTTTGTGTTGGCAAAAAAGAAAGTGATTATATTCCATCCGTTGAAAACTTCAACGGTTAGAAACTAAGAAGAAATGCTTGTTTATAATAAAAAATCGGATGGAATAAACAAAAAGGTAAAAGATGTGTTGAACAAGGAAAAGACCCTGACAAATATTTGGGAGTACGCAGTTGGTTTGGGAGGCACAACAAACAACAAAGAAGCATTTAAACAACTAGCCATTTTCCCCGAAAAATTAGTAAGAGATCATGTATTATCTTGGTCAAATGAAGGAGATTTGGTTTTTGCCCCTTTTGCTGAAGCGGAACAACATGTAAGGTTGCCGAAATATTGGGTAGAAACTATTTGGGAATGGAAATTTCCGAAGAATATACGGAACTGTCAAAAAACAGAATTGCCAAAATAAATTGCGGACGCAGAAAAGCAATCCCGGAATAAATACGTCATTGCGAGCCCGATAGGGCGTGGCAATCCATACCACTTTATTAGTTTTGTAGATTGCCGCGACTTAAAGCGAAGTCTCGCAATGACGAAAATGGAATACTTTTGCAATGACGAATAAGGATAAAGTTACTTAATAACGGAAAAGTACGGGTTCACAAGGATGAAAAAGATGGGTTGCAATTATAGAGCAGGTATTGATTTATGTTTATAAACCAATGTATTGTAGGTTGATTTTATTTCTGCAAACCAAAAAAAATAATAATAACTTTGTCAAGTTGTAAAAAAGTTTTACCTTTGCAAGCTCAAAACGAGCAAATCCGTATGTTTGAGAGAAAGGACTATATCGTTCAGATTGGCAAATTAAAAAAAGGAGAAAACTTTTATAGTTTGCTTGTTAGTAAAGAGTTATTTGAAAGTTTTGATTACAAGGAAGTTAAGGATATTACCTGCAAGGTAGATATTCGTATGGTAAAACAAGAGAGACTGATAGAGTTTTATTTTACTTTCAAGGGAGAGGTAACTCTCGTTTGTTCGCGTTGTTTGTCCGACTTGATTTTACCCATTAACAAACATACTCAATTATATGTTAGGTTTGATGAGCAATATTCAGAGTATGATGTTAATGAAATAATAATTTCGGAAAATCGAAACGATATAGATATTTTTTCTTACGTATATGAGGAGCTAAGATTGGAGTTGCCTATTTCTCCTTCGCATAGCAGAACGGAGGAGTGTGACAAGGAAATGATAAATCTGCTTTTGGTAAAAAATACCGAAAGTCAAAATAAAGAAGAAGATTTTGACCCGCGTTGGGCAAAGTTAAAAGAATTTAAGAATAAAATAAAAACATAGAATAGTATGCCACATCCAAAACACAGATTCTCTCAAACGAGAACAGCCAAGAGAAGAACGCATCATAAGGTAGAAGGATTACAGTTATCCAATTGTTCTAATTGCGGAGCGGTTACAGAGTCTCACAGAGTATGCCCTGAGTGCGGATATTATAGAGGAAAGTTGGCTATTGAGCCTCAGAACAAAGAGACCAAGTAGATAACTCAAAATATCTCAGAATGAGAATAGGGTTAGATGCTATGGGGGGAGATTTCGCTCCCGAAGCTATTGTTTGCGGTGCCATAAAAGCCAAACAAGAATTATCTGCTACGGATACTATTGTTTTATTTGGCAACAAAGGTCGGATAGAACGGATAACGGTTGAGCAAGATGCGGATATGCAAGGTTTGGAAATAGTGGATTGTGCAGAGGTTATAGATATGCACGATTCTCCTATCAGAGCTTTTAAAGAAAAACCGAATTCTTCGCTTTCGGTTGGCTTTGCCTATTTGAAAAAAGGACTTGTTGATACCCTTGCCTCGGCAGGTAACTCGGGTGCTATGCTTGTGGGTACAATGTACAGCGTGGGATTGATGGAAAATGTTTTGCGTCCTTGTCTTGCGGCGATTATTCCAAAAGCCAAACACGGCGTTAGCGTTTTGTTGGACGTTGGGGTAGATACCGATACGAAGCCGGAAGTTTTGGACCAATTCGGTCTTTTAGGTAGCTATTATGCAAAAAAAGCTTTAGGGATACCTTCGCCGAGAGTTGCACTACTTAACATAGGAGAAGAAGAGGGAAAAGGCAATTTACAAAGCAAGGCCGCTTATCAATTGATGAAAAATAATTGCTACAATTTTGTAGGTAACGCAGAACCTTCCGAAATATTTAAAGACAACGTAGATGTAATTGTTTGTGACGGTTTTGTGGGTAATCTTTTGATGAAAAACATAGAATCCTTTGCAAGAGAAATAGCCAAACGAGGCTTGGTTGATGATTTTGTCAAAAGATTTAACTACGAAATATACGGAGGGCTTCCTCTGTTAGGGGCAAATGGCGTTGTTATAATAGGTCATGGTATTTCCAACGATAAGGCAATAAAGTCCATGATAATGCAATCCAAAAATATTTATGAGTCTAAAATTGTTGATGCTTTGAAAGAAGTATTGCAATCTGCTTAATTACTAAACTTTATTTTAACTATGTCAAAAAAAAGAGCAATAATAACCGCTACGGAAGGATATGTTCCACAGGACGTAATAGACAATCAAATGTTGTCAAAAATGGTGGATACTTCCAACGAGTGGATTATGTCGCGTATAGGTATAAAGACGCGTCATATACTTAAAGGGGAGCTGGGACCTTCTGACATGGGAAGGATTGTGGTGGATAATATAATAGAGAAGAAAAACCTTTCTCCCGATGAAATAGAACTTATAATTTGTTGTACCGTTACCCCAGACATGCAATTTCCCGCCTCGGCCAATATCATTGCAGACAAGTGTAATATACGTAAGGGTTTTGGTTTTGATTTGCACGCAGGATGTTCGGGCTTTGTGTATGGTATAACCACAGCGGCAAAATACATAGAGACTGGGATGGTAAAAAAGGCCATAGTCATAGGTGCCGAAAAGATGACCTCTATTGTAGATTATCAAGATAGAGCGACTTGCCCTATATTCGGTGACGCTGCCGCCGCGGTATTATTGGAGGCTAGTGAGGAGGAGGATTTGGGAGTAATAGATTCTATTCTTTGTGCGGACGGTGTGGGTGTAAAACATTTGCATCAAGTAGCGGGAGGTTCTTGCAAACCAGCGACTGTCGATACGGTTATGAAACGTCAGCACTTTATTTATCAAGAGGGGCAAACCGTATTCAAATGGGCGGTTGTAAAAATGGCAGAGGTTACGGAGCAGGTGTTGAAAAGAAATAACATGCAAAAATCCGATATAGATTTTCTTTTACCTCATCAAGCAAACCTTAGAATAATAAAGGCAACGGGAGACAGATTGGAATTGAAACCCGAACAAGTCCTTATAAACATAGAGCGTATGGGTAATACCACCTCGGCAACTATTCCTATGCTTATGTATGAAAATCAAAATAAATTCAAAAAAGGAGATAATTTAATCCTGACTTCTTTCGGAGCAGGATTTACCTGGGGAGCAGTTTTGGTAAAATGGGCTCTTTAAAACTTACTTTTTTAGGAACAGGAACTTCACTTGGCGTGCCTATAATAGGCTGTCATTGTGAAGTTTGTTTGTCTAAAGACCTAAGGGATAAAAGACTTCGTACCTCAGCTCTGATAGAATCCGATAAAGGAACAAGAATCTGTATAGATGCTGGACCTGATTTTCGTTATCAAATGTTGAGAGAAAAGGTTGAATATTTGGATGCCATACTTATAACACACGAACACAGAGACCATACGGCAGGTTTGGACGATGTGCGAGCCTTTAACTATTTGCAACAAAGACCTATGGATATTTATGGCAACAAAGAGGCTCTTGCAGGTATGAAAAAAATGTATTATTATGTTTTTGATAATGCTCAGTATCCCGGAATACCGGAGTTTAATTTGCACGAAATAGATGCTTTTACCTGCAAAACCCTAAAAATAAAAGACTTGGAAATAACTCCCATAAAAGTTATGCATGCCAAATTACCCACTCTGGCTTATAGAATAGGTTCTTTGACATATATAACTGATGCAAAAACAATTGCTCCTTCGCAAATGAAAAAATTATACGGAACAAAAACTTTGGTTGTCAATTCTTTAAGAAAAAAAGAACATTTTTCTCATTTCACAGTAACCGAAGCCTTGTCTTTGGTAGAAGAGATACAACCGCAAGAGGCTTATTTTATACATCTCAGCCACGAAGTGGGACCTTACGCAAAATTTGAAAAAACTTTGCCCAAAAATGTACATTTGGCTTATGACGGCTTGCAAATAAAGGCAGAATACTAATAAAATTTTTATTGCCATCTTATGTAATAGTTTGATACTTAATTATTTGTCGTTTTATGTCGGGAATAAAAATAAAAAATATCTTATCTGTTATAGAGGATTTTGCTCCGCTTGTTTGGCAGGAGGATTATGATAATGCAGGACTTATTGTAGGAAATAGTCAAAGCGAGTTAAAGGGCGTATTGATTTGTTTGGATGTCTTTCCTTCCATTGTTCAAGAAGCTATTGATAATAATTGCAATTTAATAATTTCGCATCACCCTTTTATTTTCAGAGGTATCAAAAAACTTATACACAACAGCTATATAGCCAAAATACTTTCTTTGTCTTTTAACCATAATGTAGCCCTTTATGCAAGCCACACAAACATGGACGCTTGTTCAACGGGAGTAAATTATATGCTTGCCGAGGTTTTGGGTTTAAAAGATTTACAACCCTTGCAAAGAACGGCTATGGAAGATAAAAATTATTTGGGTATAGGTGCCATTGGGACCTTAGGGGAGGCAACTATGGGTAAAAAATTTTTTGGTACAATAAAAGAAAAATTAAATTTGCCCTGTATTAAGTACGTTGGAAATTCAGAAAAGACAATAAAAAAAGTCGGTATCTGTGGAGGTGCGGGGGCAGAGTTTATTCCTAAGGCAATGAGTTCGGATTGTGATTGCTACCTTACCGGAGATATAAAATATCATGATTTTCTGGCTGCTGAGGATAAAATTTTGCTTGCGGATATTGGTCATTTTGAAAGTGAACAATTCGTTTTGCAGCGTTTTGCAGAAATTATAAGAACCTCCTATCCTCAGTTAAAAAACATTGTTATCAGCAAAACGAATAAAATAAAATATTACTTATAGGTAAATAGGATTTTATTATTGCTTTTTTATTTTGATTTGTAAACGTGTTTTAAAATCAAAAGATTCATTGCGTTGGGAACAAGTCCGTGTATGTTTTTTTGTGTAAAACGCAACAATTCGTCATAGTACAAAACCATTACGGGTGCTTCCTGCATTATTATTTGATTCATTTTTTTGTAAAGATTTCTTCGTTTATCTTCATCTGTTTCCTTGCAGGCGAGGTTATATAATTTGTCATACTCTTTACTCTTAAAATGAGTATAATTAGGACCATCGGGAGTGAAATTTTTGGAATAAAACAAGGCAAGATAATTTTCCGCATCGGGATAATCTGCTATCCACGAGCCTCTAAACCAATTAGTTCTTCCCTGTGCCATCATTTCTCTTAACTCTGCCGGAGGATATATGTCAAGTTTTACCTCTACGTCCAAAAGTCCCAATTGTTGCTGTATTGATTTGCACAAATCCGAATAAGAAGAAGTTGCAGAAAGTCTGAGAGTCGGTTTGTGTTTGTAATAACCCGATTGCTGTAATAATTGTTTGGCTTTCTGAGGGTTGTAAGTATAGGCAAAATTAGTATCTGCGAAGCTGCCTAATCCTATGGGTATTATTCCCAACTCTCCTGCCGAACCTATGTTGTTGCGCAAATATTTTATCATTGCTCTTCTGTCAAAACCATAGTTAAGGGCTTGGCGTAAGAGTTTGTTTCTTACAGGGCTATTCTCCTTCTCGTCTATATAAAATCCCAAATATTCCGTATTAAGATAAGGCAGTTTTTGTAGAACTATTTTATTTTTGTATTTCGGTTGCAACTCTCCGTTATGAGTTAGTATTTCATCCTTATAATTTGGGTCTATACCGGAAAGAAAATCCATATTGCCTTTTATAAATTCCAAAAAAACGCTTTGTTTATCTACTATAAAACTAATATTTACGGCATCCAAGTAAGGTAAAGTATTACCATTTTTGTCTTTTTCAAAGTAATTTTCGTTTTTCAATAGAACAAGTTTTACCCCTTCTTTCCAATACTTGAAATAAAAAGCCCCCGTACCGACAGGGTGCTTTCTGAAATTTTCCGCATAGTAATCAACCGCTTCCTTGGGAACAACAAAAGAGTAAGGCATGGTAAGCAAACCTAGAAAAGGGGCAAAAGCGTTTTTTAGTTTTATCTGTAAAGTTGAGTCGTTGAGAGCAACAAAGTCATATTTGCCGTTATTCTTTTCTACGTGTTCAAAAACCCATAAGCCAGGAGAAGCCGTTTTTTCATCAACTATTCTATTAAAAGAATAAACAAAATCCCGGGCAACAACTTTTCTTGTTTTGTTTTTAAAACATTCGTCTTTATGAAAATAAACATCATCTCTAAGATGAAAAGTATAGATTAGTCCATCCTTTGAAATAGTATAACTTTTTGCTATACAAGGTTGAATATTGAGACTGCTATCCAATTGCAACAAGCCATTGTATAACTGATTATCCACCCATATCATTGCCTGGTCTTTGGCAAAGGCAGGATCTAAAGAGGCAATATTACTGACCTCATTGTAACGAAAAATTTGTTTGTCGGAATAAGTATTCTTCTCTTTGCAAGAAAGAAAACAAAACAAAACAAAGCAGAGATAAAATATTTGACTACACGTTTTTATATATTTATGTAACACATTTCTGTTATTCATAAATATAAATTTATTTATTTTTTAAGAGAGTCAAAGTTTTTCCCAAAGACTCCTTCGGTTTTTTCCACTGTCATAAAAGCCTCAGGGTCTATATATTTTATCTGTTGCAGAATTTGCACTTTTTCCCTTCTATGAACAACAACCATCAAAATCTTAATGTCCTGTTTGCTATACCAACCGGTAGCATTGACAAAAGTAACCCCTCGCTTGATTTTGTTGCCTATAACATCAGCAATCTCATTGTTTTTTTGAGAAAACACAAGTATTTTATAAGTTTGTTTTCTTCCGTCTATTATATAGTCTATCGTAAAAGTATAGGAAACCAAAACTATTATACCATAAACTATTTGTTGTACGCCATTGCCCGGTATTATAAGGGAAGAAAGAATAACCATACCGTCACAAACCATTATAACATTGCCCAAAGATACATTATAAAATTTATTGAATATCAAGGCGATAACATCACTTCCTCCGCTATTTCCTCCCATTGACAATAGAATACCGATACCTATACCGGAAAATACTCCTCCAATAACGGCACAAATGAAAGGTTGCATCTTGCCTAACTCAATTATGGCAGGAATTTCTTGTATCTTAAGTATTTGCTGAAACAATATAAACCAAAGAGAAGTAACAACAATACCGTAAACATTGCTTATTGCAAATTGCTTTCCCAAGAAATATAAACCGAAACCGAAAAGAATGAGATTTATTATAAAATTGGCAACACCTGTGGGGAAACCTGTGGTTATGTATATTACAGAAGCCAAACCGGTTACTCCTCCTCCTATAATGTGGTTGGGAATAAGAAAAATAGTCCAAGCAACTACATACATAGAAATACCAAGAGCGAATATTATATATCTTCGCAAAATCTCCCACACGGAAGGTTTTATAAAAGAGTTTGTCATTGTATTACTTATTTTTTTATTACACCTAAAAATATTAGTCTGCAAAATTACAATTTTTCTTTTTAAACAAAATATAAATGAAATTATTCTCTATAATAGACTCTTTTTATTCTTTGAGAAATGGAGGTAAAGATTTCGTAAGCAATAGTATCCAGAGCTTTAGTCATTTTGCCTACTGGATTGTTTTCGGAAAAAATCTCTACTCTGTTTCCAACCTCTGCTTTAACGCCTGTTAAATCTATAATACACATATCCATGCATACGTTTCCTATTATGGGACAATTTTGTTCGTTTATACGGACGTAAAAATTTCCATTACCCAAATGTCTGTTTAAACCATCAGCATAACCTATGGGTATTACTCCTATCCGCATAGGACGAGTACTTATAAATTTTCTTGCGTATGAAACATCTTCGTTTTTGTCTATATCACGTATTTGCGTTATACAAGAATACAGACTTACAACACATCTGAGATGTTTTTGAATTTCGTCCGTACAACCTACACCATACATTCCAATACCTAATCTTACCATATCAAAATGAGCTTGAGTAAAGCGCGTTGTAGCCGCACTGTTGCAAAGATGTCGTATTATCTTATAATCAAAAGCCGAGACAAAATCCGAACTCAACCGATTATACAAATCAATTTGTTCCAATGTGTATTTGTCCAAATCACTATTGTCCGCCCCATATAAATGAGAAAAGATACTCTTAACTTTCAACTCTTTATGAAGGGAAAGACGCTTTACCAATGTTTTTATATCCTGTTTATCAAAACCCAACCTATGCATTCCCGTGTCTATTTTTATATGTATGTTCGTGTTGGTATAATAAAAACGTTCCAAGACTTCAAAAGAATGTATTACGGGTTCGAGATTAAACTCCAAAATTTTTTCTTTTGCGTCTTCTTCCGGCGTCATTACCATAATGGGTAGAGTTACTCCGTTTTGCCTTAGCTCCACACCTTCGTCCGCAAAAGCCACCGCAAGATAATTTACCTTAGTGTTCTTTTCCAAAAAAAGAGATACTTGTTTTGCTCCCGTGCCATAGGCTGAGGCCTTTACCATTGCACAAACCATGGTATCTTTTTGCAGGAAAGAACGAAAATAATTTACGTTGTCCTCCATAGAAGAAAGATTTATTTCCAAATAACTCTGATGCCCCAACAAAGCAAGATGTTTTACTATATATTCGAAACGAAAACTTCTTGCTCCCTTTATAAGTATGGCTTTGTTAGAGTAGTCTTGTCGTCTAAAGCCTGAGATAAAATCTTTGGTATTAGCATAAAATTTGCAATTATTTATAGTAATATTATTCTTATACTTGCAGAAATCATCACCTATAAGTATGGCATTTTGTATGTTTTTGTTTTTGAAAAGAGTATTTATTTCTTTGTAAAGTAATTCTTTATTGAGAGAACTTTGTTGCAGGTCGGACAAAATTATGAGTTTATCCTTTTCGGTTAAAGAATTGAGATAATCCAAAGCAATTTCCAAAGAGGCATAGTCATTGGAATAAGCATCGTTAATTAGAGTTGAGTTGACGATACCGGGTAAAATCTCCAATCGTGACTCACTTGTGTGCAAGTTTTGTATTCGGCGTTGCAAATGAGTTTTGTCTATTCCAAGCGTTAAACAAAAAATATAAGCATTAAGAGCATTTTCAATACTTGATTTATCCGAAAAAGGTAATTTTAATTCTCTAAGTAGGTTCTTGGTTTGATAGGTATTGCTTTTATTATCTCCCCAAGATATTAAATTTATTTTTCTTTTTTGGGCAAATTCTTTTATACTATGGGTTAAAACGGGATTGTTGTCGTGAAAAATTATTTTTTTGCATCTTACAAACAACTTCAATTTTTCTGTTATTTTTTCTTCTATTGAAGTAAAATTTATTTGATGGGCGTCTCCTATGTTTGTAAATATTCCAATGCTTGGTTTTATAACTTCTTCCAACACCTGCATTTCGTTTTTTTGAGATATACCCGCCTCAAAAATACCAACCTCCGTTTCTTCGTTTAGTGCAAAAACGGAATAGGCTACACCTATCTGAGAGTTATAACTTTTGGCGTTCGCACATATTTTTTTTTCGTTTCCTATTAAGGAAACAATCCAATCTTTGGTTATTGTTTTGCCGTTGGATCCGGTTACCACACAAATGGGAATATCAAACATTTCCCGTTTGATAATTGCCAAAGTTTGCATGGCTTTTATTACATTGGAGCATTTCAGAAAACAAGCCTCTTTCATCTCGTACGTATTTTCTCTGTAACTCTCGCCTACGACAAAAAGCCTTATACCTTTTTTGTATAAATCCTCTACGTATTTTTCCCCATTATCTTTGTTTGTGGAAATTGCAAAAAAAACAGTGCCGTTTATAGTGTTAAGTTTACGAGAATCAAAAAGAATATGTTTTATTTCCGCTTCATAATAATTTTCGTTGCTTAAACTTCCATGTACTCTTTTTGCAAATTGTCCGAAAGTGACTTTCATTTTGTTTTGTCAAATTAAGTTTATCAACACAAAATTATACTATACGGTAGCCTTGTATACATATTTGTATAACTTGTTTTTTATTTGCTCAAATTCTATCTCTCTATCATTAAAGTATGTCATAACTTTCATTTCCAAACCAGAGTTTTCTTTGCTGTAAGGAGGTTGAAAGTAATAGTTGTCCAATATCTTAAAACCCAATCTTTCATAAAACCCAATTCTCTTTCTTGCAATTTCGTTATCTGGTTTTTCCACCTCAATGACGATGTTTTTTATTGTTTTTTGGGGTAGTGTAAAAATTAGTTTGGAATCTTTTATGGAATTTTCTTGCAAGGCTTTTATGAAAGCAAAACCTATACCGCCATTTCTTTTTTCCGGTCTTATGGCAAAATGTTCCAGATATGCAAACTTTTCAAACATCCATAGGGTTGCAAATCCCACAAACTCGTTATCCGTATACAGTGGTATAAACTCAAAATAGTCCTCTTGTAACAATTCCGTAATACTTTTTATCGGTCTTCTTTCATCCTTGGGAAAAGCCGATATATACAGAGATTGCGCAATATCAAAATCCTTTTTTATACTCATTGTGTGCAGATTTTATAACGTTTTTATTGTGCAAAGTTACTAAAAAAAATACAAGCAATAACAAATAAGATATTCGCAAAGTGTTTGTATAACGGAAAGACTTTGAAATTCACAGACTATCTTTCCCGTTATTATCTGCCTTTGTTCTGCCCACCATTACTTTACACAGTAAAACAAACCAAAAAACTATATGTCTTTTCTATATTTGACGGATTTGGTTTGTGGGCTATTTATTATTTGTAACTATAAGAGGTTATGGAAAATCATATTTTTTTAACTTTGCAAAAAAGTTTTTTTATGCAAGATAGAAAAATATTTTACCTATCCGAAATAACGGATTCTTTGGAAATAAATATAAGAAAAATCTATCCGAACAGTTTTTGGGTAAGAGCGGAGATTTCCAAACTTAATTTGTATAAATATTCCGGTCATGCTTATCCCGAGCTGGTAGAAAAACAAGGCGGGAAAATAGTATCTCAAATTCGTTCTATTATCTGGCAAAAGGATTTTCAAAGAATAAATGCAAAGTTTTTACAAATAGTAAACGAACCTTTGAAAGATGGTATTGGTATTGTGTGCAGAGCAAGACTTTCTTTTTCCTCCGTTTACGGATTGAGTCTTATAATAGAGGATATGGATCCAATGGTAACTTTGGGAGAATTGGAAAGGGAAAAACAAAATTGTATATCAAGACTGAAAAAAGAAAATATTTGGACTCTTAACAAAGAAAAAACTCTTACTATTTTACCTCAACGTTTGGCCATTATTTCCGTTGCAAGTAGCAAGGGATATAGTGATTTTATGCAAACGATAGAGGAAAATAATCATGGTTTTGCTTTCTTTACGCATTTATTTCCCTCTTTGTTGCAAGGAGATGGGGCAAGTATTCAAATAAGAGAAGCTCTGAGTGTGATAGAGGTCGTAAAGGATTATTTTGATTGTGTGCTTATCATACGAGGAGGCGGAGGTGATATTGGTCTGTCTTGTTATAACGATTATATGTTGTGTCATAAAATAGCCTCATTTCCTCTGCCGGTGTTAACGGGAATAGGACACTCTACCAATGAAACGGTGGCAGAAATGGTTAGTTTTGCCAACTTTATAACCCCCACGGCCCTGGGAGATTTTATAATAAACAGGTTTATATCTTTTGAGCAAAATATGGAAAACATAAAACAAGCTATAATTAAAAATACAAACATATTTGTAGAAAATAAGAAAAAAGATCTATTGCACAATACGGAATTAATTATGATGGCAGGCAAAACAATGTTGGAAAAAGAAAAAATTGCTTTGCAAACGATGGAAAAACTCTCACAAGTATTAGACCCGATAAATGTTTTGCAGAGAGGGTATAGTATAACAAAAATAGAAGGCAAAATAATCAAATCCGTTTCAGAGGTAAAGCAAAAAGACAATATTACAACAATAGTGACAGACGGAGAGTTTGGTTCAACAATAATATAAAATGGAAATGGAAAATAGAGAAAAATTAACTTATAAGACAGCGTACGCAGAATTGCAAGAAATACTTAACAGTATAGAAAACAACAAAACAGATATAGATGTTATTTCCGAAAAATTGAAACGTGCTACTGTTTTGATAAACTTTTGCAAAAAAAATCTCAGTCAAATAGAAATAGATGTAGAGCAACTAATATCGGATATGGAAAAAGCCTAAAAGAAATTTCTTTGCTACTAACCGAGCGGAGTAGGGAAGGGCTTTCTATTCCGGTAATATTTATTATCTTTCACTTGCTCTTGAAAGGATACTCCTATTATATCTCTGATAACTACGGAAGCAATATTAAGTCCGAATAAAGCAGGTATATAAGATATAGTGCCCACGTTGGTTCTTTTGTTCTCGGAAAATTCTTCTACGGTGCGACTTTTATCTATCTTTTCGGGTGAAAAAACGGCTGTAATTCCGTTGTAAATACCTTTTTTGTGTAATTGTTTGCGTATATGTAGTGCCAAAGGACAATTATAGGTTTGAGAAATATCGGTGATTTTTATTAACGAAGGGTCAAATTTACCTCCGCTTCCCATAGAGGATACCACTTTTCTTTTTAGATGAAAACAATGTATGAGCAAATATATTTTGGGCGACAAGGTATCTATTGCGTCTACAACCCAATCCGTGTTATGAGTTTGCAATATGTTTAACATTCTTTCATCTCTTATGAATTCATTTATTACGTTTAACTCTACCTTTGGGTTGATATCTCTTAATCTTTGAACCATAAGTTCGGTTTTATGTTGTCCTATTGTGGAGTTGAGTGCCAAAAGTTGTCTGTTTATATTACTTGCAGATACAATATCTCCGTCTATCAAAACAAACTTACCTACGCCTGCCCTGCAAAGAGACTCGGCTGCAAACGCTCCGACTCCTCCCAAACCGACAATAAGCACTGAGGCATGTCGTAACTTTTTTATATTATCCTCCCCCAACAATAGCAAAGTTCTTTCTATCATCAATAATATTTTTTATAAAAAATGTTTTCTTTTATTACTTGTCCTCGACTGTCTGTTTTCCGTGAGGGTTGATAATGGTTACGCTATCAAAAAGTTCGTTGGCTATTAGTCCGTCTCCGTAGTCTTGTCCGTTAGTGGTGTAACGTCTTATAGGGTTGTGAGAATATACTATTTTGGCCTCCTTGTTCCAATACAAATCGTGGCAATATATGGTATCATTGCTATTATAGTTTATTATTCTAACGGAATCTTGCAAATGCACAACATCCGAACCTTGATAATCTACGGCATAATTTGCTTTCAATCTTGCTTTATCCGTTAGATTATCATTAAAGAAAAGGACATTTACACCCTTGCGAAAAACTGTTCTTGCACTATCTCCCGAGTAAATCTCCACCAAAGAAGAGGTAAGATGTGCTTGCACTTGTCCTCTCTCACTTCTGTAAAGAGAAATATCATACATTACTTGTGTGGGTTTGTTGTTGAAATTCTTGTTTTTCTTACCGAACCAATCCTCTTCACAAGAATAAAAAACAAAAACAGACACAAACAAAATACAAAAGTATAGTGTTTGTGTCCGTTTTTTGATATTTGTCCTAAAAGTCATTATTTGGTTCTAACGGTGGCAGTTCCTCCTATCCATCCGCCTACGGATACGCTACCTCCCGCACTACCTCCTTCGAAGAATAAATTTGCTTTGGTAGGAAAACGTCCGTGTGCAGCATTCATAACTCTGTTTGCATCTGCCGTTACCGATGGGTCCAACGCTTTGGCACGAGCCGCCTCATCATAAGCGGCAAAAGCGGCATTTTGTCCCGGAGTAGCCAAATACATATTAGCAATCAAAAGAGTGGTTTTTCCCAATAGGGATTTGTCATAATCCGAAGCTCTTTTTGCTGCGGTGCGAGCGGCGGCATAACTTTTTGAATGGAACAGAGCCATTGCCAATTGATACGCTGCCTTTGATTTGGTTGAAATATCCGATGCCGTGTTCTCTGCCTCCTCTAAGTATTTTGCTGCATTTGTATAATCCTCCTTACCCAAAAGCATTTGTCCCATGAGGTAAGCACTTCTTGGAGTGGGCTCTATTTTGTGCAAATTTTCCGTCGCCTTAAAGAACAATTCGCTACCCGTACAATCCTTGCGGCTGAGGTTGATAGTTATTTTTTTCAATAAAGCAAGGTCGTTAGGATTATCATTAAAACGATTTTCATAAATAGGGATTATCTTTTCACAAGAGGCAAAAGGTTCTATGGTAGTCTCCAAAGCAGTTATGTTTGCACGAGTGTTATCCAACTCTTTTTGAAGTCTTTCCATGTTCTTTGTATCATTCAGTTGAGTGACTGAGTCTAACTCATTTGAAGTTTGTATTAGGGACAACTCCATTGTTTCAGAAGCGTAGTCATAGACGTCAAATAAAATGGACATTTGCTCGGTAGTTGCCTTTATATCCCTAAGATAATTAACCGTAGCCTGAAGGTAAAGCACGCAATATTGTTGTTCCAAATCCTCACCTCCTACCTCCGAAGCCTCTTTATACAAATTGTATATGGTAGTTGTTTCTTGCGGTTTGTATTGAGAATATAGTTGAGCCTTTCTTGCTATGTTGTTGGCTTTGTCACCAAAGGCTTCACCTCTTTTGTCGCAAGAAGAAAGCATGTCTTGGAAATACATTTCTTTTTCTTCGTTTGTGGCAGCCGTTGCATACAAGTTGGCCAATATAACATTACCTCTTATATACGTGTTGTTGTGATACTTAGGACACAACTCCAACACTTTTTTCCACGGCTCGTATGCGTCTTTCCATTGTTTTGCCTTGTAGTATTCCACGTAAAGAGAGTTGTTCATAATACATTCCACACTATCCTCCTCTGTTGCGCCAAACCTTTGTGCAAAGACATTACCGGAAAACAGCAATGCCATTGTCACAATCAATAAAGTTAATTTCTTCATATTTGTCTTATAGTTATTTATTGTTTATTTTATCTGTATTTACGTTTTACGAACCAACGGTCCTTGGATGTTATTGATAGACCTATACTATAATAATTTTCTCGTATCAAACTGTGATTTGTCGTTCCCAATTTGCCGTACTCAAAAGAAATATTCACATTCGTACCAAGCTTTTTGATAGGAAGAGAAACACCTAAGTTAAGTCCTAATTTGGTTATTCTTTCATTGTTAAGGCATATGTATCCGTTGTCGTAATTTATACCTGCTCTATAAGCAAACTTCTCCAAATAAGAACCGTATATATTGGGTATGAATTCTCCGCCCAAGGCAAAAACTAGGTTATCCTTCATTCCGACTTGAGCATCTTCCGCAAAAGAAAACTTACTCCATTTGGTATAAACAACGTCTGCTCCAAGGAAAAATTTATTTGGCTTTTCGTACGACAAACCTCCCGATAATTTATACGGCATAGTTATTTTACCGCTTATGTTTTTGTATTCCACCGTATCTTGCAAAGTTGCGGCATTGTCTTCATTTATGTAGGTGTAACGAAAATATTCTTCATCAAACGAATATTTTTTTGGTAATCTTGCACTAAAACCTATTCCCAAAATATCCCCGTTTTTCAAAGGTTGAAAACATTGTATTCCCAAATCAACTTCAAAAGCGGATATGTTATAATTTTTTTCCGCTCTACTATTGAGGTATCCCTCCGCTCCCCCGAAACTTAGTATATTGCTACGATAAATATTGCCAAAAACATATGACAGATTGACTCCTACGGCGAAATTGGAAAGGAAATTATTTATCGAAGGTTGATATGCCAAACCCAAAGTCACTTTATCCAACCCCCCGCTTCCGTCAAAACCTTTGGCATGTGTGGGAATATAATTGCCGTCCGCTGTGTTTGTTTGGCTATGAATGGTATCCGTAACGCTATAACTTATATCGGAAATGGGAGATAGAGATATTGCCATTTTAAGACCTCTTGTCAAAGGAAATGCAATGGAAAGGTTGCTTAGAGAAGCCAAAAAACTTTTTGAATCCGACAAAGAGGTGCTAATCGTTTTCCATGTCATTGTTAGTCCCAAATCGAAAACAAAGGACTGAGTGTCTATAGCCGAATAAGAGGCAGGATTAAGAGTGTTGACCAAATTGTTACGTCTGAATGCTTGAGATACTCCTCCCATAGAAGAGATATATTGATTGGGAGTAGTAATTATCGAACCTATTCCGTATTTGGAATAAGGAGAACTCACGGAATATTGCGCCCTAACATCACAAAGACACATTAAAGCGACAATCATTATAAATAATATACTAATTTTTTTTTGCATTTAAATCCAATATTTTTTTTAACCCATAGAATACCACATTTTCGCAAAGTATGGTGGTTGTATTTAGAGTTTTGTGCAGAAAACAGGCATCTCCTCCCGTCAAAACCACTCTTAAATCCTTTGCCTTTTGTTTATAGGCTCCTATTGTTTTTTCCATTTCAAACACTGTACCGTTAACAACACCCGATTGGATACAATCCCGTGTTGTTTTTGCACAAAGTTCTACTGTTTTTACATTTTCTACTAACGGCAAATTTGCCGTAAAATTATATAAAGCCTTATATTTTGTTTGAAACCCCAAACTTATACTGCCTCCTTGGTATGTATTTTTACCGTCCAAATAGTCAAAAGTTATACAAGTCCCGGCGTCAATAAGCAAAATGTTATTTCCGAAAAGAGTAATCACTCCGCTCATTCCGGCCAATCTGTCCAAGCCTATACTTTGTTTGTCTTTATAGTTGTTAATGAAAGGTAAATCCAAATTATGTTCAAACTCCAAGATATAAGCATTTTTGTATTCCGTTCGCAGAAATTTTATGATTTTATCGTTTTGCTCTTTACTCTTTACGGAAGAAAAAATAATACTTTTTATGCTTTGTTTATAAGGTACTTTTCCTTTTAAATCTTCCACCTTGCAGACAGTACCCGTGTAAACAATATTGTCTTTTTCAAATACTGCAAATTTGCTTCTACTATTACCTATGTCTACGACAAGTGTCATTATTGTTGGTCTATGGGTAAGGGAACTACGCTTAAAAAATCTTTCAGTGAAAAGTATTTGTCATAAGATTCTCTATCCATATAACAGTTACCCATATCCAACAAATTATTCCGATTGTCATATATGTTATAGGTTTTCTTTATTAGTTCGCCTTCATTATCAAAAAAATATTCCGATTCTTCAAAAGCAACTTCACTGCAACCCGAATTATACGTATTGTAGTAACGAGCAAAGAATATCAAACTACCTTCTTTGTTATATATTCGTTCATAAATATAATCCCAAGCCTGATTTTTATTGAAAATATATCCCTTTATATATGTATATTCCTCATTTACGGGTATTACATCATACCTTTTGGTTAAATAAATATCCTGTTGGATGTCGGGAATATAAGGTATTAAATTTTCATTGTTTGAATACATTCCCCATGAGCTAAGATTGCTATCGGCATCAATCATATGCTTTATAACCTCCTTTTGAGTAACAATTTCATCTACCGAATTCTGATTTTCAATACTTTCCACCTCCACAACAATACTTTCCGTATCCTCTTGGTCGGTCTCTTCTTCCGTATCTCCCAGCCCTTCGCTTACGATATTGTGCCCCATATAATTAGCGTCATCTGTCTGAGCACTACTTGAAAAACAGAGCCACAAACAGATAACGACAAAAGATAAGATTTTATTAAATAAACACATTTTAATATAAAGAATTGATTAGTCTACATCCAAAAACAAAGGGTCCCAAGGCGGAAGCATCTCTGCTTTGGAGTCAAGAATCTTTAAAACATTCTCGGGAGCATACTTTTTGTCAACAACCAAACGAAACATATACTCGTCAAACCATTCGTCCGTCATAATCAGATTGCCTTCGTATCCGGCATTAGGTCCCCAAGAGTTTTCTATCAACCATTTTACGGATTTGTTGTTTTCGTCCAAATCCACACCTTTCAACGTCATAGCATGCGTAGAGCCGGAAGCAAAGGTCTGTATTCTTTGTTTTTTATCCATTCCGAAACTAACCCCGAAAATACTGCCATAGTCAAAATTATTCAAATCCAAACTACCGCTTGCTCCGTCATAGTATTTGCCTACATCGCAGGAAAAATACATAAGAGTAGAGTCCTTAATTGAGGCTATTGCCATTTTCTTAATGTCCTCGGCAGGCAGATTAATATATTTCCAGTTGCCTCCGTCCATAGTGTGCCTGTCATTTTCTACCTCATACAACTTATAGAAAGGACGCGAAGGGTCGTTCATTAGCATAACATAAGTATTTTTTAGGTCTATACCTATGTATTTGTCATAAAATGATTTCGGAGTATATTTTTCGGTAGAAATTATTTTGTTTGAAGCGTCTCTCATGGTATAGGTAAACTCCTTAACGGGTTCTCCGTAAGCCATAACTAACATTTTATAGATTTCAGCCAACATTTCCGTTTTCTTTGCCTGAATATCTTTGTCCTTGCCTTTCATTTGTCTGAGAATAAGGGCGTCTTCTCTTAACTTAAGAATTATAAGTTCATTTATTCTTGCGGTATTGTTGGAATTATAGGTCTCTGGTTGTATGGTAGAAGGTACTACGCCGTATTTGCTTACCAAATCTATTACTCCGCAAAAAGTTCCCCCGTCGGACAACACATTTTTAAACAACCAATCATTGTATTTGCTGTTTAAATCCTCGTTTTTGTGTTTCAAAACAAGACTGAGAAACATATTGCTTTTTTCCAATTGATCGTAGAAAAACAGATAATTTTCCGACAACTCAAAAGCACCCAAGTTATATTCTTGTATCATTTTGTTTCTTAGTACATTAAAACCCGAAAACATCCAACATCTACCGGATTGTTTTTGGTCGGTAATGCCTTTGTTTGTAACAACATGGGAAAAATTTACATCCAAATTTGCTTTAATATTCGGATTTACCGCAAGTTTTTTTATGTCATTGTTTGCGACTATTTTACTTAATGCCTTATGACTTGCACCTGCTTTCTCGTAAAGTTCTTTGATTTGATTGATGTCGTTTTGTGTTAATCCTCCCTCACCGTTTTGTGCTGCCAAAACCATAGATAGCAATGAGAAAAACAACGTTGCGAATACCTTTTTCATATATTTTATTTTTGATTTATTATGCATAATAATTCGAAGTTCAAAATTACAATTTTTTCTCCTTATACTTACAAAACTACCTAAAATTTATCTCCGTATAACAAAGGTTGCGTTACAAATACCCAATCAATCAAGTATTTATATTTCAACTTCGGATAATTTTTCTATTTCCTTATTTATTTCTTGCAGAGAAGAACTGTGTAAGAAAGGAGTGGCTTCTATGTGAAACCCCTTGCAAAGATACTTGGAAAATTCTTTCATCTTTCCAAGTATGAGTTTTTCATTTGGAGATGAAAGTGTTTTTACAAATTCGCTTTCTATCTCTTTTACAAAATCGGTAAGTATTATTTTTTGCTCATAGTTTATTCCTCGTATTTGAGAGGGCAAAAAAGGATTTTGCAAAATTCCCCTGCCCAACATCCAGTGGGTTATAAAGGGGAAGCGTTTTTTTAATCTTGCAAAATCTTCAACACAAAAAATATCTCCGCTATAAATAATTTCGTGTTTTATTTTTTTGCAACAATCGGCAAATTTCTTCGTATCAATTTTCCCTTCATAGAAATCCATCGCACGTCTCGGGTGAATGCAAATATTTTTCAAGGGCAGACTGTTTAACATGGGTATAAGTTTTTCAAAGTCCGTATTTTCCTTTACACCCAATCTAACTTTTACAGAGACTTGCAGGGAAGTATTTTTTAATATATTTTCAATAACTTCTTGTACGTTTTTTGCCTGTGTAAGCATACCGGCACCTCTTTTGTGAGATACTATATCTTTTTTGGGACAGCCCATATTAAGATTTACCTCTCTGTAACCGAAACTCTCTATTATTTTGCAAGCAGTCAGGATATATTCGGCATTGTTACCTATTATTTGCGGTACAATGGGAATAGAGTTTTGGTTCTCCTTCGGCAGAATATCTTTGAATATATTACTATCGTATTTTATAGAATCGGAGGATGTTGAGATAAATGGGGTAATGGCATAATCTATGGTTTTCGGAAAAAATTTTTCAAAAGTTTTTCTATAGAAGAGACTTGTAAGATTTTGCATGGGAGCCATAATTAACTTATCCTCCGTACAAAATAACGAAGTAAGAAAAATTACAGTGTTTTGTGTTTTAAGAGTTGGTATTATCGCATTAATTCCCATTTAACGAATTTTTTAATAATTACCCACAAAAGACGTTGCTTCGTTTAACATTTTCACAAATGGGTAACACACCCTGCACTCATTTTTTAATTTTTCATTTATATCCTCTGCAAAAAGTTGCTCTTTGGAAATACCTTTTATCAAAAGAAAAGACTTCATTCTTATTAAGTCGTCAAATTCACTTTCCGGAAAACCTTTGGGATTCTTTTTTAAAGAGTCCGTATTTAGTGAAAAATACTTGGCATTCTTTATTACCTTACGATAGGCTTTGCCGTTGTTATAAATATCCTCTCTTATCAGTTGCAGTCTGTCTTTATCGGGCATAAAACTTCCGCAATATAAGGCAGAGCCTCCCGTGTTGTCTTCCCATTTCGGTTCAATGTGAAAATAATAACCCGCATCCCACGATTTTTTACCACCGGGGCAAACATAAACTCCGAAATGAGTCTTATACGGACTCTTATCTTTGGAAAAACGTATGTCTCTATAAAATCTATAAGTGCAGTCTTTTAATGCCAGATGTTTTACGCTACCGTCAAAAGAAGATATATTTGTTAGGAATAACTCTGCCAAAGTGTTGAATTTTTTCTGTGCTTGTTCGTACTCTGCTTTGTGTTCTTTAAACCAAACTCTATTGTTGTTATACCTTACATTTGTCAAAAAATCCAAAATTTCTTTCATCTTTGCTTTGTCTTTTTCTCTGTTGCAAAATTAATATTTTTTTTGATGCAAAAAATTGTAAAAAATAACATAAAAACAACCTGTTTTATCGGTAAAAATCAATAAATCTGTTTTTGGTATCATGTCCTTTATACCGTGTTTGTATTAGTATATTTTTTATATCTTTGCAAAAAATAAAATACCTTTATGTTTAAGAAAATACCACATACCTATGTAATTATATTTTTTTTGATTATAGTTGCTTCAATATGCACTTTGATTGTTCCTGCAGGAGAGTTTGAGAGAATGGAACAAACAACCTCTTCGGGTAAAATAGTTAGTCAAATAATACCTAATACCTTTCATTATGAACAAGCTTCACCTCAAGTCTGGCAAATAATGTCTGCCTTTTTCAAGGGTTTTCAAAGAACTCCTGCCATAATATCCTTTATTTTAATATTGGGTGGTGCTTTTTGGATTCTAAACGAAACAAATGCCATAAATACGGGAGTGCAAACTTTCTTAGAAAAATCTTCATTCTTGGAAGAATACAAAATCCTAAAAAAAATAGGTGTAAACAATTTGATTATAGTTCTTATAATGCTAATGTTTTCCTTATTCGGCGCTGTGTTTGGTATGAGTGAAGAGACCATAGCCTTTGTTGTAATATTTGTTCCTTTGGCAATAAGTATGGGTTACGATAGTATAACAGGAATTTGCATGTGTTTTCTGTCGGCAGGATTGGGTTTTGCAGGATGTTTGTTAAATCCTTTCACGCTTGGCATTGCACAAGATATTGCCGGAATAAAAATGTTTTCGGGTATAGAGTACAGACTCTTTATTTGGTTTGTAATGACTGTAATAGGTATAACTTTCGTCCTTTGGTATGCAAACAGGATAAAAAAACATCCCCAAAAATCACTAACTTATCAAAACGATGAGTATTGGCGAAAAAATCGGCAACAATTAGACAAAGATAATCAAACTAAAACTCTAAAACCCACTTGGCTAACTTTTATAATTGTTCTTTTGGTACAAATAGGGTTCATAATTTCATGTTTTGTAAAAGGAGTTAATACTCAAAACTTTCTATTGTTGTTCTTTACCTTATTATATACGTTGTTAGGTTATTTTGCTTGTAAAAAAAGTGTGCAAGCTTTTTCTTTGGTTCTACTGTCGTTTACCATTGCATATTTGGTTTTGGGAGTTGTTGGATATGACTGGAGCTTTACGGAAATTGCCGCTTTGTTTTTCACTATGGCTATCGCTTGTGGTTTTGCTATGGGTAAAGATGCTTCCGACATATCGCAATCCTTCATAACAGGCGCCAAAGATATTCTTTCCGCTGCTATGGTAGTAGGTTTGGCTAGCGGAACAATTGTTATTTTGGAGGAAGGTAAAATAATAGACACCTTACTTTACGGGGTTAGCAACGCAATAGGTGACTCGGGCAAAGCGGGAGCCTTGAGTATAATGTACGGATTTCAAACTTTACTGAACGCTATCATAACCTCCGGGACGGCAAAGGCCGCTATGCTTATGCCAATGTTTAGCGAAATTTCCAATCTTGTGGGAGTAAGTCTTCAAAGCACGGTTACGGCTTTTCATATAGGAGACGGGCTTACCAACTTGATAACACCGACATCCGGGGTTTTGATCGCCGTATTGGGTGTGGCTCGTGTGCCTTATATAAAATGGCTCAAATTTGCTTGGAAGTTTATATTCGTTATGGTTATTGTGGGTTGGTTGTTATTGTTACCGACGCTATTTTTTTCGTTGCCGAATTTCTGAAAATATCACAAATACGCTTATGAGTAAAAAAAGTTTTAGTATTATTTTGTCTTTTTTGCTTAACTTGTTTAAAAGCGCAAGACGATACAAAAAAAAGAAACGGAGACTTTTGTTGCCGATATGCTTGGAATGTATCCCAAGAATACTTTGATTGATATTTATAAAAGTAGTTTTCAAGATGCCTTTGGTCCCGAGCACTTGGTAGAAGACAGGAATAGCGTACTCCATATTATTTGGATAAGGAGATTGCTCAATCCGATGAATTTACCTATCCTTATTACGAATTTTGCGGAACAAAGGGCAATTTTGTCAGAGTTTATTTGTCCGTAATAAAAGACAGTATTATAACAAAGGAGGAGTTGGCTGAGGCTTTCATTCGTTTCGGTAAAATAATAAATCGTTTAGACATAAAAGATTGGCAACAACAATGGAAAGAGCGTTGCGATATTATAAAACAAATGAGACTTGATTCGGAAAACTTTCAAAAAGATAGTCTGTATATGGAAAATTTTATAAATGAAGGGTTCTACGCTTACTCACACTCAAGAATATATTATAACACATATAATCTCCGTTATATAATACACAGAGATATTTTTTTTGAAGAAATGTTTTTGAAAATCCTACAAAAAAGCAAAAAATAAATCTCCTTTTATCTCGTATAAAATAATTATAACGTTACATAACAGAAAGTAAGAATAATTTTTATAATTTTGCGAAAAATATTATCTTTTTAGTATGAAAAAAATTATACCCGTCATTATAGTACTGTTGTCCGTTTTGACTTCTTGCAGAAGTCTGAAAGAGGATACTTTTCATTCCGATTATCAAAACATAGAACTTTTACCAAGGTTAACTTGTTGGATAGACCAACCTTCTTTTGAAAACGTTTATGGTGCAAACTCATACGCTGTAAAGCCTTCCGATGATTTAACTTTGCCGTACGGATTAACGGAAACCCCGTACGGTAAAGGAGTATATGAAGTTAATGAACACACCAAACTATATACGGCAGAAAAACGAATACAAGACGCAAAAGATATTTTTGTCTATGATGTTTATCAAAACATAACCGACCCTACTACCGAAAGAGCAGGTAATATAGTTCTGAGAGCAGGAGAAATTTATTGTAAGAACAATTATAAATGGTCGTGGCTCAGTGGCTTTACTCTTGGGATTTTTAACGCTTTTGGAATGCCTATGGCTACCAATGTTACGGAGTTAGAGGTTATAGTGGAAATCTACGACAAAAGAGACAATCTTGTTGCTAAGTTCAATGAGAGAGGTTATGCAAAAGTCCCCATGGCTGCCTATCATGGTTATTACGAATTTCAAAGACGTGCCGGCGATTTGGCTTTGCAGGACGGATTAATGAAAATAAAAGAACTTATCTCAAGGGATTATCAAATGATAAACGCCAAACTCAAATAATATGTGATGTGGCATAATTGAGAGAGCAAAGACTCATGTTACAATGAGAAGAGTTATTATCATACTAATCGTTGTATTTTTATGTAACTTTATTGCAAAGGCACAGGATATTCATTTTTCTTCTCTCAATTATAACCCAATGTTTGTTAATCCTTCCATGACAGGTTTTATGAGTGCAAAATATAGAGTTTCCTCTATTTTTAGAAATCAATGGCAAACTGTATCCAAAGGTTATAACACATTATTAACTTCATTGGAAATTCAACCGTTTGCAAATAGTAACCGTGGCTGTGGTGTTGGTATAAGTTTTACCAATGATGTGGCAGGGGAGCTAAGCTATGGAGAAAGAGATATTGCCGTGTCATTTGCATATTTTTTTGCAGTAAATAAAGAAAAAAACGCATTTTTGTCTTTGGGCTTAAGCATAGGTAAAAAAACATGGGAATACGATTTATCCAAGGCGAGATTTAATAGAAATCATATCTACGATGATAACATAACATACGACAAATTAAACAGTTTGGACTTGTCGGCAGGAATAAATTACCAATACAATCCTACCGAAAAAAAACAATTCAATATTAATTTCGCCTTATTTAATATAAACGAAAGCAAATTGCAATATTTTGAATCTTCAGATAAAAACTCCAAAATACATAGAAGGTATCAAATAAATACGTCCTATTTGTTTGAAATATCGGATATTATATCCTTGAAACCTCAAATAATGTATAACAACCAGTATAGATATAACGAAATCGTTTATGGTACGGATTTTGTTTTTGATTTGACGGGAGAAATTTTTACTCAAAATATTTTTTCAATGGGGCTTTTTGCAAGAAATACGGAGGCCATAGTGCTTGCGCCCAAATACAAATACAATAATTTTCTTGCCGGTATGGCATACGATATAAATATTTCCAAACTCAACAAGGTTTCTCATACATACGGCGCCATAGAATTTTGGTTGTCCTATGCGTTCAGTCCTTACAAAGTAAAATATAAAAATACTAAAATACCATGTCCAATATTTTAAAGATAAAAAATATTATTTGCTTGCTGATTATTATTATCGGTTTTGTACCAAATGTTCTTTTTGCGCAAGAGAAGTATGCCAAAGAATATGAAAAACAAGGTGATAAGGCCATGCAAAAAGGTAATTATTCTCAAGCGTTGGATTATTATACTTTGGGCAGAAGATTTTTAAAGCAAAATTTAACACTCATATACAAGTGTGGGGAGGCTTGCTTGGCTATGAAAGATTACGACAAGGCAGAATTTTGGTATCAAAAAGTATTGATAGAAAACGACACTCTTAACATAAACCAAACTTTTCCCTATCTATATTTGCATTTGGCTCAAAGTTCCATACACAACGGCAATATTATTCAGGCTCAAAGTTTTTTGAATACATGTCTTTTAGACTGCAACGACATAAAAATACGTAAA
Organism: uncultured Bacteroidales bacterium; assembly: GCA_963540815.1. Taxonomy (GTDB): domain Bacteria; phylum Bacteroidota; class Bacteroidia; order Bacteroidales; family P3; genus Scybalousia_A. Next base: position 5,519 of record CAUTQY010000009.1, on the reverse strand, counting down.
GAGTGTAAACGAGAGTTGGAGCGTGTAGATTGGATAATTGACAACGATAAACCCAAGAGATATATAATTACAAATTTGGGAAATAACATTAATGACGAAACCTCTCAACTCGGTTCTTTCATACTTAGAGATAGTATTCTTATTTTTACCTCCACGAGTTATAAACAAAAAATAACCGAGGGAGATACGTTTTTTACCAACATCCGTAATCAAATATATTTTTCCTTCATAGACGACAACTATTATACACCTGCAAAAAAAATGGAATGGGGAAAAATCAATAGACCCAAAACGGACTGTGCGGATTTGTTTTTTGACTCTGTTTCCGCTACAGCCTACTTTACCTATTCCAAAACAAAAAACAACGAAAAAATATACACTATTTACCATTCCGTTTATAATGAGGGCAAATGGTCTAATCCAAAAGTTTTCAAACCTTTGTACGATAAAAATTATTCTTACTGTCATCCCGTGATAGCAAGAAATCAAAAAGAATGTTTTATGTTCTTTGCCTCAGACAGACCGGGCGGATACGGGCAAATGGACATATGGATGTTGAATATGAACGATAGCCAAGCTCAAGCAAAAAATTTAGGACCGATTATAAATACTTCCGGCAACGAAATTACCCCATTCTATTATGCGGACGAAGAGGAGTTGTATTTTGCTTCGGATACTCATAAAGGTTTCGGAGGTTTTGATATCTTTCGTTCCGTTGGCTGGAAAGACAGATGGACAAATGTAGAGAATCTTATGCTACCAATAAATTCTCCTTACAACGATATGTATCCTTTTATTTCGGATTCCGACACAGAGGGATATTTTACCTCCAACAGACCAAGTGACAACAACAAAGGAAACAAAACCTGTTGCAACGATATTTATAGATTTAACTCCCAAGAGGCGGAGCAACCTACCATGCAAACCATTGTAAAAAAACAAGAGTTTAACCCTGCTTTTGATTTGCCTGTTGCTTTGTATTTTCATAATGACAGCCCCGATGCGGGTAGTGAGTTGCCTTATACGGACGAATCTTATTCGGATTGCTATAAAACTTACTCTCTTTTACAAAATCAATATAAGGCTGCAAGGAGTAAGGGCTTGGATGACAGTTTGACGGATAAGGAAATTGCACAAGTGGAATTGTTTTTTAAGGATAAATTAAAGCACGGCTACGATAAATTGAACTTGGCTTTGGACTATATATTGCAAAAATTAAAAACCGGAGAAAATATAAGCATACAGATACGCGGTTATTGCTCTTCTTTGTTTGAAACAGGCTATAATTACAATCTGGCAGAAAGACGAATCGTTTCAGTTGAAAATTATATGAAACAATGGAATAACGGGGCGTTGAAATCATATATGGAACAAGTATCTAATGACGGGAAACCTCGTTTGGAAACCATACACTTGGCAATAGGAAAGTTGGAGTCCTTCTCTCCTAATCCGGAAAATTTGCAAGAGAAACGTCAAAGTATATTTTTGCAACAGTCTATGGAGGAGAGGAGAATAGAGATAAAGGTCATTCAGGTTAGAAAATAGGTTGCCCAAAGATTAAGGTGTTATCCTATTAGAGTATAATAAAGAAAATAATAAAACGTTATATAACTTAAAGTATTATTTCAATACATTAAAAAGTAAAAATAAATATAAACATGGAAAAAATCAAAATGACGACTCCCATTGTGGAGATGGACGGCGATGAAATGACCCGTATTCTATGGAAGATGATAAAAGACGAGCTTATTATTCCTTTCGTAGATTTGAAAACAGAATATTACGACCTTGGTCTTGTAAAAAGAGATGAGACAAGAGACCAAATAACCAAGGATGCGGCGGAGGCAAACAAAAAATACGGCGTTGCCGTAAAATGTGCTACCATTACTCCAAACGCAAAACGTATGGACGAGTATAAATTGCACGAAATGTGGAAGTCTCCTAACGGTACGATACGTTCCATTTTGGACGGTACTGTTTTCCGTACTCCTATTACCATACCTTCCATTCGCCCGGTTGTTAAGAATTGGGAAAAACCTATAACAATAGCACGTCATGCATACGGAGATGTATACAAATCCGTAGAATTGAGAGTGGAGGAAGAAGGAGTGGCAAAACTTGTCTTTGAAGGTAAGAGCGGAAAGAAAGAAGAGATTGTTATTCACGAATTTAAAGGTAAAGGCGTTTTGCAAGGTATGCACAATTTGGATAAATCCATTCGTTCCTTTGCTCACTCTTGTTTCAAATTTGCAATAGATACCAAACAAGACCTTTGGTTCTCTACCAAAGATACTATTTCCAAAAAATATGACGCTCAATTCAGAGAGATATTCGAGGAAATATATGAGAAAGAATATAAAGCAGAGTTTGAAAAACTTGGTATTGAATATTTTTATACGCTAATAGACGATGCCGTTGCAAGAGTAATAAGAAGCAAGGGCGGATTTATTTGGGCTTGCAAAAACTATGACGGAGACGTTATGTCCGATATGGTCTCCACTGCTTTCGGTTCTTTGGCTATGATGACCTCAGTTTTGGTTTCTCCTGATGGAAATTATGAATACGAGGCAGCTCACGGCACGGTTACTCGTCACTACTACAAATATTTGAAAGGTGAAGAAACCTCCACAAACCCTATGGCTACTATTTTTGCTTGGAGCGGTGCTTTGAGAAAAAGAGGAGAGAAGGACGGTATAAAAGACCTTATGACTTTTGCCGATAAATTGGAGTCTGCTTGTTTTGATACCCTTAACGAAGGAATAGCCACCAAAGACTTGGTTAATCTAATGGAGGGTGTTACTCCAAAGGCTGTTAATTCCAAAAATTTTATAGGTGAAATACGTAAAAGATTGGAAAAGAAATTAGCTTAACTTTTCATAATAAACTTTTTTAAGATTGAGTAGCGGCATTGATTTGCATCCGCTACTTTTTTTATTTTTACCACTTACGAACCTAATCTTTCCCGTTATTAAGCAACTTTGTACTCTGTAGGTTAATCCCGTATGTCATTGCGAACGAAAAGCAAAGTAATCCGGACCACTTTTTATACTGCCATACCTCATAAGAATTCTGCCAAAGGGCTTTTGGTTTCTGCCAAACAGCGATTCGTTACCAAAAAAACATAGTTTTTTGACTCAAAAAACTATGTTTTTTTGCCGGAAAAACTATGTTTTTTCATCATTGAAACGGCCTTTGGCAGAAACCAAAAGCCCTTTGGCAGAATTATAATAAGAAATGGACTGCTTCACTGCGTTCGCAATGACGCGTTGTTTGAGATTGTCATGACTTTTTGTGAAGTCTCGCAAGGACGAAAAGGATGGTTCGCAAGGACGACTGCGTATAAATAAAAAAAGCGTCGGGGGTTGTAAAGCCCAACGCTAACGTTATTAAAAATATTTATTCCTTGATTAATTTTTTTGCTAGTCTCGTTAATACGCAAGTAATAAACACTTGAGCGTAAGTCGCTTATATTTAGTTTTTCGTTTATTTTCTCTTGCTTAACAAGTCTGCCCATAGAATTACCTTAACAAGCTCATTTTGTCCACCTCTTATTGTTACTTCGTTCTTTGTCGGAGTTGGATAAAGAGTTATCTCATCGCTTGCAATATACGACAAATCTACATAGCTTCCTCAAACGTATGTTCCGTTAGTTGTAGGAAAATCCGCATTACTCCCGGAATTATATTTCACTTTCCAATTTTTATTTATTGCATTTGTAGAGTTAGTCGCCAAAACAACGGAGTCTGTCGCAGAGTCGGTGACTACTATGGTTGCACCGTCACTTGCCAATTACGGCAAACACAGATGCTAAAAATGTAACTCTCTTTTTCATTGTAATTATTATTTTGTGCTAATAAATATATCATCCCATAAAAGAACTTGGTCCTTTAAACTTTTGCGCAAAGACAATGAATATACTTTGTTTTGGCAAAAAAATACAACGGAATGAAATATTTTATTTTCCGTATAAGTCCGTTTCTACCATATATTTATATAAAAAAAAGAGGAGATTTTTTTAATCCCTTCTAAAATAGTTATTAATCTAAAAGGTATTTATGCTCCTAACTCCAATCTTGCAAAAGCAGTAACTGCAAGGTCTTTATCCTCTTCTTTCAGATAAGTTGCAACATCTTTTTTGCTATCGGCGAAGTATTCCTGAGAAAGAAGGGTATTTTCTTTAAAGAATTTCTCCAAACGACCCTTGGCAATATTTTGTATCATTTGCTCGTTAAGATTTGCTCTTTTTTCTTCGGAGATTTTTGCAATGATTTCTTTTGCTTTTTCTACATCTTCTGCTGTTATCCAACCCTTAGACATGTTACTTTCCATATGCTCTGGACTATCAACGTGGGCAGGATTTATACCGGCTTTTCTCAAAGCGGTTTCAACAGCCTTCTGAACCTGCTCTTGTTTGGACTTTTCAATATTTACTTTCATTTCCTCATCTATAACATTTTGAGGAAAATCTTCTTTTGTTAGGGCCTGGGGACGCATGGAAACAACTTGCATTGTCATGTTTTTTCCCGCTTGGTCAAAACCCGTTTTATTCATTGCAACAACACTTGCCATACGATTACCCGGATGAGTGTAAGCATAAACCTGAACTCCTTCAACAAACTTATAATCGGAAAGTGTTATTTTTTCTCCTATTTTAGCAAGTTGGTCCAAAACCAAAGTCTCAACCTTAGTTCCATTGATTTCCAAAGCATTGACCTCATCCAAGGTCTTAGCCTTCGTATTCAAAGCAACATCAAGCACACTTTGAGTGAAAGCTATAAAATCCGCATTATTTGCCACAAAATCGGTTTCACAATTAAGCATAACCACAGCACCAAAAGTTTTGTCTGCATTGGCTTTTGCAAGTACCACACCCTCGTTGGCTGCTCTATCGGCACGCTTGGCAGCAAGTTTCTGTCCTTTTTCTCTAAGGTATTCTATTGCTTTATTTACATCTCCGTCACACTCTACAAGAGCTTTTTTGCAATCCATCATACCTACTCCCGTAAGCTGTCTTAATTTGTTTACATCTTGCGCTGTTATATTCGCCATAAAAATCTCCTCTTTCTTTTATTATTTTTTATCCGCAGGTCTGGTTTTTCTAACTCTTCTGCTTCTTACCTCAGTAGGCTTCTCATCGTCTGAGGATTCTGTATTATTTTTTTCCTCTTTTTCCAACTCTGCCTCTTCCTGTTGACGAGACTCTTTGTCAAGTTTTCTTTCCTGTTTGCCTTCTTCTATTGCAGAACACATATATTCAACGATAAGCTCTATGGATTTTGAGGCATCATCGTTTGCAGGAATAGGAAAATCTATTAAATCGGGATTACAATTCGTATCAACCATAGCAAAAGTAGGTATGTTAAGTCTTCTTGCTTCCGCAACGGCTATGTGTTCCTTGTTTATATCTACAATAAACAAGGCGGCAGGCAAACGTTTCAAATTGGCAATTGAGCCGAGATTTTTCTCCAATTTTCCTTTTTCTCTTGTAATCTGCAAACGCTCACGTTTGGAAATCATAT
>CAUTQY010000008.1:0-71192 GCA_963540815.1 uncultured Bacteroidales bacterium | reverse complement strand
GTAATAATATATGGTTGGAGCTTGTCAAAAAAAAGAATAGTATGGGAAACAATAACTGTTTGGAAGTTTGGAATAAATGTTTGGACATTATCAAAGATAATGTAAACCTTGAAGCCTTTGAAACATGGTTTAAACCTTTGCAAGCCGTGTCCTTGGAAAAAGAAACTCTTACCATAAAAGTACCGAGTGTATTTTTTTACGAATGGATAGAGGCTAATTTTATTACCATACTGAGAGCTTCTATTCGTAAGGTTATAGGTCCTGAGGCAAAACTTCTTTACACTGCTCCTTTTGACAATACCAACAAGCAAACATTTCCCTCTTCCAATAAAGATAGAACTATAAATCCGTCTAAAAAAATTTCCATTCTCTCGCCCGATACAAATAACGTCAGTGATATTGTTAATCCTTTTATCATTCCGGGAATACAACCTCTTAATATAGACTCTCAACTCAACGAAAATTACAGTTTTGATAATTTTGTTGAAGGAGACTGCAACCAGTTGGCAAGAAGTGCGGGTTATGCTGTGGCTCAGAACCCCGGCAAGACGGCCTTCAATCCTTTCTTTATCTATTCCAAAGTAGGTTTGGGAAAAACTCATTTGGTGCATGCCATAGGTTTGGAAACCAAACGATTACATCCGGAAAAAACTGTCTTATACGCCAGTGCCGACCAATTTTTCAGACAATTTGCCGATGCTGTGAAACATCACACAGTTAATAATTTTTTGCAATTCTATCAAATGGCCATAGATGTTTTGATTATTGACGATATACAGTTTATGAAAAGGGAGAGTGTTCAAAACGTATTTTTTCAGATTTTTGATGGTCTGTATACCGTAGGTAAGCAAATAATAATCACCTCAGACAAGTCACCTTCGGAAATTACGGGTTTGGAATCCAGAATACTTTCTCGTCTAAAATGGGGACTTAGTGCCGAAATGCAAGTACCCGATTTGGAGACAAGAATAAAAATCATAAAACAAAAACTATTCAATGACGGTGGGGTAAATATGCCCGAAGAGGTTATAGAATACTTGGCTTATAGTGTAAATACTTCCGTTAGAGAATTGGAAGGCGCCTTGATTTCTTTGATGGCACAATCCTCGCTTTCAAAACAAGAAATAACAATAGATTTGGCAAGAAAAACCGTAGACCGTTTTGTTAAGTCCAACACAAGAGAAGTAACCATAGAGTACATACAAAAGATAGTTTCCAATCATTTTAATATACCTTTGGACCTTATGTTATCCAAAACAAGAAAGGTAGAAATCGTAACGGCAAGGCATATTTCTATGTACCTATCCCGCAAACTAACCAAAGAACCTTTGGTCGTCATAGGAGAAAAATGCGGAAAGAAAGACCATGCCACAGTTTTGCATGCTTGCAAGACGGTGAAAAATATAATGGATGTGGATAAGTCCTTTAAGAAAAACGTAGAAAATTTGGAACAAAAAATAAAAGGATAATATTTTTTTGTTGATATTGTATAAATGGTATACTTCTGCAAATAACAACGTCGGAAAAATATTTCATCATAAAATGACAATAAGGTATTATAAACTCTGCTCCTTGTCTTTATCTCCTGTATATGTATGGAGTGGGGGAGGGGAGGAAAAAAATGTCTAATATACGGTGAGTTATCTTATAATAAAACAATAAATTACAATATTTTGTACGCTTTGCTTCATTTCATAAGTCTTTACGAAATGAAGCATTTTTTATTGTTACGTTTTATAATAACTGCTATCGCAAAGAATAAATAATCGTTTAATCAAATTATTAAATAAAAATGAATAACAATAATTCCGTTTTTAAAATTATTTGTGCTGTATTATTTTTGGCTTTTGCTCTTGTTAGTTGTTGGGCTACGTTACAAAGTCTTGCCCTATCCTTACCCTAAATCACTAAAATAGTTTTTTTAGTAGTCGTGGCGAGCATCTATGTTTTGACTGCTTATTTAACAAAAATTGCAGTTAATGGTTTTAACCACAATATTTATATGCAAAAAAAAGGTTTGAAGTTACTCGGAGCAATTTTTGGAGTGTTATTGCTTCGGTTATGTTTTTCAATGCCGACAAATACACATACTTTTTTTATAAAAAATGGGTAAAGACGTAGCCGTTAAGGAGTTAAATTTTTTCAATGCGGAGTTGTCCAAACTAACCGATATCAATTTTTATATTGCAAACTATAATAAGGAATGGGAAAGCAAAGAGAAAGAAGTAAAAAGTTTGCAAAAATATTACGAAGCGGAAGTTGATAATTTTCAACAGTTGGGACACGTAGAAAGAGCTGAGGAAAAGCTGCAACACAAGCTAGACAAAGCCGAACATCTCATTATGGGTAACGGACATATAAAACCCTCCTCTTTCGTCATTACAAGTTCTCAGCGTTCATCATTGCGAGACTTTGCAAAAAGTCGTGGCAATCCATTTCTTATTGTTAACGTCGTCACCATTTGTCATTGCGAACGAAAGTGAAGCAATTTACAAAAAGTATGCCATTGCAAGCCCGCTAGGGCTGACAATCCATACCGCTTCATATTTTTGCCTTTCTTTGTTTGGTTTCTGCCAAACAGCGATTCGTTACCAAAAAAACATAGTTTTTTGAGTCAAAAAACTATGTTTTTTTGCCGGAAAAACTATGTTTTTTCATCATTGAAACGGCCTTTGGCAGAAACCAAAAGCCCTTTGGCAGAATTATAATAGAAAATGGATTGCTTCACTTTCGTTCGCAATGACGGATGGGGAGGATATGGGGGGATTAAGGTATGGAGTGACGCATAACAAAGTTGCTCGCAAGGACGAAACGTATAAATAAAAAAGCGTTGGGATTTAAACTCCAACGCTAATGTTATCAAAACTAAGATTATCAAAAACTACAGGATTAATTTTTTTTTGTCTTCTACTCTTTTATCAATTTTTTGGTAATTTCGTTGATACGCAAGTAATAAACTCCTGCGGTTAAATCAACTTATGTTAAGTTTATTGTTTGGTTTTCTCTTGTTTAACAGGTCTGCCCATAAAGTCATAAATCTTTTTACCTCTTTGTTTTGTACTCCTTTGATAGTTATATCATTCTCTGCCGGATTTGAGTGTGGCATTACTCGTCAATTACGTCTAACGATGCAGAGTTGTTGCAAACATAATTTCCCGTTGTTGCGGGAACATTGGAAATCTTATTTCCATCCCAATATCTAACTGTCCAGTTTTTACCTGTTGCGTTACTTTTGTTTGTTGCCAAAATAATGGGGTCGGTGGCGTAAGTGGTAACCATTATTTCCGCATAATCCGAAGGCATTTTTTGAGGCAAATCGCAATAGATTTCATTCAAAGCCTGAGTAGTAAAATTATTATTAAATAAATATAACTCGTTTAATTGTGTTAGAGTGCTAATATCCAAAGAGGTTAATCGATTCCTATAACAAGACAATCTTTCCAATGAAGTGCAGCCGCTAACATTCAAAGAAGTTAGTCGGTTATGCCTACAGTCTAAGTCTATCAAATCGGTACTATGAGAAGCATCCAATTCCATAATCGTAGAATTATGAAGACACGTAAACTCTCTTACATTCCCGTAAATAATCATAGTATCTGTGTCGACATAGTTATTAACGTCTATCCAAGATGTGCCAACTAATAATGTAGTATCACAAGAACCGCTAACAATCTTTATTTCTGTGTTTTCGGCACTGCAGACAAACCAAAACTGATTTGAAAGGACGGAGTGACGGTAAGAGTTATATATTTGTTCATATTTACCGTTTGTGCAAAAAGGTTTGCACTCAAAATTGTAGCAAAAGATATTGCTACGAAAATTTGTAATGTTGTTTTCATTTTTACGAATATTTTTTTGTTGGCACTTTAATATCCGTGGATGTAACAATATTTGTAAATGTTGAAAGTTTTTTTGTTAAAAAAATCAATAAAAAAATAAATAGTTGAATATTATATAGTTAAAAGATAAAAATATTGATTTTTTTGTAAAATCGTTTTTATTTCGTACTTGCGAACAGTTAAGAATAAAAAGACAGCCGAAAAGATAATTAGATTCTTTTCGGCTGTCCTCTTTGTTTTAAATCTCAATTAATCTTCCGGAACATAAATAATTTCTCCGTTCTCCAACTCATAGGCAATACCTACTTTCTTGCCTCGCTTACCGTTTTTGGTGTCCTGTTCTTCGGAAGGTGTGTAGCGATTGATTTTATCTCCCTCCTTGGTAATAATTTCCATATTCTCCTTGCCCGGATTCTTTACCATAGTAAAATCCTCTCGGCTAAACATTTCCGTCATATCATATCTGGCAACGAGAGCTACCATAAGGGCAACGGCAAAAACCATAGCAACGTCAAAAAGGTTGCTTACAACACTCATTGGGTCGTTGTCTCCGTCTCTATTTAGCAGTCTCCGTTTCATTATTTACTCTGATTTTCGTTCAACAACTCCGCTACAAATTCCAAGTTAGTCATATCTTGCAAATACCAACGTTGTTTTACTTGTTGGGTAATAAAGCCGATAGCGGCGGCAAACAGACCGACAACAGTAGTAGCAAAAGCCACCTGCATGTTATAAGCCATTGAGGCAATATCACCGATGGAAAGACCTACCAAGGCAGGCCCCATCGGGATAAGTGTTCCCATAAGTCCAAGCATAGGTCCCATTTTACTTAGTGTTTTTGATTTGGAAATATCCTTATCTGCCCTTATCTCAAAATCCGACAGCAAACGCTGACGCATAGCAATACTGTCTGCCGTAAGAATACGGTTTAGATAAGTTACTACCAAAGACATATTTTTCTTTGGCAAACGTTCCATTAGAGTTGATATGTTGTTTTTGTTTAATTCGTCAAGTTCTTTGGAAATAAGCGAAGCAGTGCGACGAATTGCCAAATACTGCCCGAAAAAACCGCCTATCAATAATAGGGAACGGAGGAAAAAGAAAATAAGCAACACAATGACAGGGACAAGCAAACCTGTGGAAATCCAATAAAGGATATTTGAAATGTAGTTCATAATGTTATATCTTTTTAATTATTCGTTTTGATTTTATTTTATAGGTCAACAAACCTGCAACAAGTCCGAAAATAAGCAATATTGCTATTCCGAGTAATGCCATCCAATCTACTTGACTAATACCCGCAACCGCTGTCCGCCCGTTAACTGTGGCTATTATTCCTAAAATAGCCAGCAAAGCATTGGCGAGAAATAGTAATTCGAGACGAATTTCTTTTTCGGGTAGCAAACTTTTAATGCTCCACCTACCGAGAGGAATCACTACAAATACTATTGTTGCCGATACCCAAGCAATAAGAGAAAACGAGACGCCGGGCAATAAAAATATTACCGATACCAACAGACCGAACAACACGGGGAAAATAAGCATGCCGGGAAACCATCTTAGAATGCGATATGTCCGTAGAGTTAAAGGTTTAACTTTGCCTGAGGTATGAATATGTGCCGATAAAATACAAAAGGACATTTGTATAACAACTTCCAAAGTTAGTATTACGGCAATGTCAAGCATCAGGGACGTATCTTTGAGCCAATCGGAAATTTGCGATTTGGATTGTTCTATTGCGTATGGCCATATAAGTCCGACAAACAACGCACACACAAGGGAGGAAAAAGCCACCAAATAAATTTTTCTAAAGGTTTGCTTCAAAATATAATTGAAGCAAACCAAAATCATCATTACCAGTAAAACCGTTTCCATTATTTTTCCATCTTTCTACGTCTGCGTCGTACAAGTAAAATCAATATAACTATTGCAACAACAACCAATATTGCCACTGCCACGTTACTGATAATTGTAGTTACCTTTTTGGAGTTTTTTCCTTCTTCGCGTTTTAGAACCATGCTTTTATCGTTTGATAGCGATTCTCTGCGAATGTCTTTAATACTTTGTTCATATTTACGAGCAATCTCCGGCGTGGTTTTTGAGGAAATAAATTTGCTTAATTTATTGTTGTTGCATACCGTACCGGAGCAAGAAGGTTTGTACTTTTCTACCAATTCCGTGTGCATTTTTGCAATTGAAGAGAGTTGCTCTGCGGAGGCTTTCCACATGCCCTTGCGAGCCGTTTCCATCATTACGGCTGTCATTTCTTGTAGGGCGGCAGGATTTTGTTTTTCAAAATAATCTCTCACTCCCAAATCAAACTTATCTTTCACATATACATCATACACCTCATCCCACAACTCTTTATCAATGACTTCGGGTTTCATTACATTCCAGCCGTATATGTTTTGTATAATTTCCGCAAACCCTGCTGCAGAACTTGCTCCGCCCTTCATTTTTTCTTTGATATACGTAGGATTGAATATACTTGTTCTACTTTCTATACCTATTGCTTCTTTTAACTCCTGCATACGCATATTGTTGTGATTGCGATAGTCACTCATGTAAGCGTCAGGTTCTTTACCCGTAACTTTTCGCACTGCGAGATTCAAACCTCCCATAAACTCATAAACATGGTCAAGGCTCAACGCTCCCCAAGTGTTACTTTGTCGCGGTTGTATAACAACATCGGTATTTATCAGAGCAGATTCCAAAGCAAACTTTTGCACTTGCTCCCATTCTTTTTCACTGCCGTAAAACGCTCCCATGTTTTGCAGATAAACGTTGGCAATTTCCGAACTCTTTTCCCAGCGGTCTCCACTTTGCACCATACCCGTTATACCTGTTCCGTAATTGCCGTTTACTCCTCCGAAAACTCTATAAACGGACACTTGACGCGCTTGTTTCGGAGACAATCCGCGTTCTATTAGCGTACGTTCGGCTTCAACCACTCCTTGGGTAACAAAATTTTCGTATTTGTCACCTTTTGCCGAGGCTGCCATTTCAACGGCGCGAGAAATAAGGAATAGACGAGAAGCGGCAATATCACGCAATTGTCCGCTGGTCTCTACTACCACATCTATACGCGGGCGACCAAGTTGTTTGGAAGGTATTAGACGAATGTCCGTTACTCTTCCAAATACGTCACGAATGGGTTCTACGCCCAACATATAAAGGACTTGAGCTATTGTAGCGCCTTCGGTCTCTACAAACTCACCACTCCAAAGAGTATAACTAACTTTGCGAGGAAGAGAATCGTTGTGTCGCTCACGATACATTTTTATGGTATTTTCCGCTAACTCTTTACCATGTTCCCAAGCAATCTCACTCGGTGTAGCCTCTGCGTTTATGGAATATAAGTTGCGTCCCGTAGGTATGGTGTTCGGATTGGCAATAGGGTCTCCGCCCGGCGAAGGGACAGTGTAACCGCCATTCATTGCATTAAGAAGTGAAACAAATTCCGTCTCGGGGCTATTTTCCAATTTTACTTTATAGTTAGCCACGTTTCGTATTGTACGTTCCAACTCCATAATTACGCGAGATAGTTCTTTTTCCTTTCTGCCGTATTCTTTTTTGTCACTTGCCATTGAAGCCATTGCAGAATGAGGCATTCCTCCTTTTTTTGACATTCCTTTTCCCGTTGGGTGTTTTTTTGTACCCTTTGCGGCTTGCATAGCTTTCATTCTAGACATCATATCTTGAGGAGCATTGACTAAGATATCTATTTCTCTGGCCTTATTCAACTCCTCCATTGTTATACCCGCACTTGTACAAATTACGGCATCGGAAATCTGCAAAGAACTGTTGAGTAATCTAACCACCAAATCACGGGCAGGGTTTAAATAGTTGCGTGTAAACAAAGATTTATGTTTTTCCAAATCCGTAGCAGCCTTACCTCGTAACTTATCCAAAGCCAACTTGGAGTAGGCAATAGGTTCGGCAGACATTGCATAGACACTACTACGTATGCGTTCGGCAGAATAAGCTTTGCCCATAGTATATAACTCTCCGGTTACTTTTTCATTGGCAAGTTCCTCAGCAAAAGCTTCAATACGAGAAATTTCCTGCTCGGTATATGGTACATTTTGCAAGGAATCCAATCGCAATTCTCTATGAATACCAAGTTTAACAGTAAGTTTTTTTACTTTCAAAGCTACGTTATTGATATTCGGCTTGCCTTGGGTATAAAGCAAATTATTATATTGTTGAATAGCAGTACAAAGTTCTTTGTATATACCTCTCACATTACTTTCCATAAATGGAGGTGTAAGATAAGATTGTAGCGTAGCATAGGAGCGTCGTTTGGCAATTATTCCTTCTCCCACATCTCCGATAGAATAAATATAAAGATGTGGCGTTGCACCAACCAATACATCTGCCCAATCATTATTACTCAAGGCAACTTGTTTTTTGGGTGTAAATTCCAAACTGCCATGTGTTCCAAAGTGAATCATCACATCCGCACCAAAACCGTATCTTGTCCAAAGATAAGAGGCGATATAAGCATGAGGAGGTGCGGCGTTTGTACCGTGTACTATGGCAAAATCATCCTCTCCGGCTCCTGCCGCCAACTGAGGCAATAGTACAACATTTCCCAATTCTACACAAGGCAAAGCCAACTCTCCGTTCTTTGTAGAGATATATGAGCCGGGAAACTCTCCGTCAAGCGCTACAACATCTGACATCATTGCCGGACGAATAGCCTTTGCAGTCCATTGTTTATAGTCTTTTGCCGAAATGAGTTTCGGTTTTCCGTTCTTTAAAAAATCCGCTTTTGCACCGCTGGCGTATGCATTATACACCGCACCCTGACGCTGAATAAGTTTATTAAACTCTTCTGCCGATGACGGAAGATTATCTACGCGATAACCATCTTTTTTCATTCTTACCAAAAGATTGAATAGCGAAGGAGCAACCTCCATTCCCGCTGCAGTCAGTGCATTTTGTCCCGGACCTTTGTAGTAATAGATAGCAACACGTTTTTCACTGTTCCGTTTGTTTTTTAGAGATATATGATTATTTACAGTCCGTACGAATGTTTCCAAGCGTTCCGGTATTGTATATACCTGTTGAAATCCGTCTTTATCAAGACTATGTCCGAATAAAGCGTATGGACGAATGGCTCCGTCTATTTCGGGCATAACTATACTCTGCGACATAAAGCCTCCGTTCATTCCCATCTTATCCGCTTCCCATTGCTCAACCAAACGATTAACGTTAAGTGGCGCAAATAAAGGAATATTTTGACGTGTCAAGTAGTTTACAATATAATCACCCAATCTGCCGTGAGCCATATTGATAACAGCCATAGGTCTGATGGAATCTATTTGATGACTTTGTACCAAACCTTGCATATCTCTAACAGGATAAACGACATTTCCCGTTTTTTCCAACGCGGCAATTAAATCTGCAGGCTCTCCCATTTGACCTGTAACAACAATACGAGGTGCTTTCTCTTTTAAAAGATTATGCTTTTTTAAGAAAGATTCGTATTCCGTCACACTTCCGAAATCTATTTCTTCTTCTTGCGGAGCCTTAGGGTTTATGTGATAAAACTGTTTTAACTCACGCTCTTGCGGAGCTTCGGGTTCTTTTGTGTCAATAGTTTTTCCGTCTATATGTCTGCGAATATAGGTCAACATATTGCGGTAGTTAACTCTACCTCCTGCCCCCAAATATCCTCTGATTGCCGCAAGCGTTGTAGAATCTGCCGAAATTATATTATTGGCAGGGTTTGTTGCCATTGTCGTAATTACACAGAGTCCTTTATCTGCGGCATCTTGTATAATTTTTCTTTGCTCTGCCGTGATACGAAGTCCCATTCCGTTGATAAGTACGGCATCGTATTTACCGATTTTATCCAACTCTTCTATATCAAGGACAGATAGTTTTATGCGGTTGTTGTCGTTGGATTTGGCAATTTGTCCAAGTGTAATAACCTGATAATTGACAAACGCAATACGCGTGGCAGAGAATAAAACATTCCAAACCGTGACTCCCAACACAACTACAAGCAGTGCTACGACTGCCCAAATTTTAAATTTTAGTTTCATATTACTGTTTTTTTTTTACTTTCTCTTGGCTATACGTTCCACATCAAGCGATAGTCCGATATAACAAGTTGTTCCCGTGGTACTGGGGGAACTGCTATAATAGTAATCCGGACGATAATCAAATAAGTTGTCAACTGTAAACGTAATATTAATTCCCTGTCCAACTCTTTGAGACAGGGTTAATTTCCAGATACTATAATCCGGATAGGTCTGCTTTACGGTTTGCTGGTAGGAGGTCAAGTTGGTGTAAACATCAGCGGTTAATTCGGACAAGTAGCGACCTGTCAAAGCCACGCTCAATCCGTAGTTTTTCCAGTCCTTATCGTATGCAATATAAACGGTTGCCGCATGAGGACGTGTGGACGAAAGCATAGGTTCCCCCTTCTTTATGTGTTCGTATGTATAGGCGTAGGACAATCTCCAGGAAATACCGCAAAAGTACCTTCCGGAAACGTTTGCATCTATACCCGACACTTGCAAACGAGACATATTGGTATAAATCAAACCGTTAAGAGCCTTATTCCACACTGTGGTAATTTTGTTGTCAACCATATTATAAAATCCTGTTACGGTCAAATTGTGTTGCCCTTGCATATACTCAGCCGAGAGCGAAAAATTGTGACTCTCTTCCGGTTTTAGCTCCGGGTTACCATATATCATAAAAATATTGCCCATAAAGAAATTCATATACATTTCTTTGAGAGTAGGAGCACGAAAACCTCCGGAATAAGAACCTCTCAACGAACAATTGTTTATCTTGTACATCAAACCCAATTTCGGAGAAAGATGCGATAGTTTTGCTTGCGAAAAATAATCAAAACGAAGTCCCGCAATAACATTGAATCTTTTGTTAGGATTCCAATCAAACTGAGCAAAAGCGTCTGTTGTTTTTTGGGTATAGCTGCCGTTATCGACGAATTGATACGACATCAAATAATCTCTCATATAATCACTGCCAAGGGTTAGAATGTGCTTGTCGGCAAACGTGTGATTATAAAGTGTCCTAAGGGAATGTTGTACATTGCTATAATCGCGGACGTCCAAATCGTTTAAAACAAGATAATCGCTTTTATCGTATTGGTCAAAGAAATACGACAATTCTAAGTCGTCCCTATGTGTAATATTGTAGTTACCTTTCAATCCTCCCGTAAAACTGCGATAACGGTCTTTCTGAGTTTCGGAAGGGTTGCGTTCCCGAAAGAAGTATCCCGCACGGGCGGTGAACTTCAAATTGTCCGTAGCGGTAAATATTAATCGTTCTTTAATATTGAGTGAAGAATTACCATAGATGTTACTATAATCTCCGACATCCTTATTATCCTTACCTTTGGAAAGGTCTATTGCGTCAATGGAAGTGTATTGTATTCCGGCAAGAGAGTTGAAACGTCCTTGATTGATACCGATAGAACCCCCATATCTTTGCTCATTATGAGCTCCGTAACGACCGTTAAGGTTTATGGACCAAGGCTCTTGAGATTCTTTGCTTATGATATTCACAACTCCTCCAAGTGCATTGGAGCCGTAAAGAGATGAGGCTGCTCCCTTAACAATTTCTATTCGTTGAACATTATCCATATTCAGACGACTGTAATCCGGATTATCCAATGTTTCTCCGGCCAATCGCTCACCGTCTGCAAGAAACAATATTGCATTGCCTCCAAAGCCTGACATGTTGAGTGAGATTTGTTGGTTCATAGAGTAGGAAAATTCTATACCCGGCAACTCGGACTGCAACAAATCTCCGATATTGGTAGCATCCACACGCTTAATATCCGCTTCGGAAATTAAGCGTGTTACAATAGGAGCATCCTTGAGCAATTTGGGAGTACGTGTGCCCGTAACAACAACTTGGTCAAGCATGGTATTACTTTCTTTGAGTTGAAAGTTCAGAGAGTCTTTTTGATTTTCACCTGTTTTTTTTGAAACATCAAAAAAACCTATATGTTTCGCCGTTATAGTATAGTCTTCATTGTCGGGCAATTGCAGTTCATAATAACCCTCAGAATTTGTAACGGCTCCCAAATTGGAATGTTCTTTAACAATAACGTTTGCACTCGGTAAGGGTTTGTTATTGACGTCCGTAACTGTGCCAAATATTTTGTGTTGCGCCATAGTATCGGCAATAAAAAATACGCCAAGCAATATAAGTCCTAATTTCTTAATCATAACTTTATAGGGTATAAATAGTCTATGGTCATAAAACCTTTTGTTGCGGCATCATTCATAAAGTTGGTAAGACGAATAGCGGCATAAGAGCTGTCGGAGAGTTTTAGTATGTATATTTTACCGGAAAGAGTATAGATGGGAGGCATTGTTGAAGTATTAACATCCAACCATTTTGACAAACAAGGATTGTAGTAGTCCTCCGCATATATGATTATACCCTGCATCATTTGCGACATATCAACGGTAATCCTGTCGGTTGTCCATTCGTCCGATACAAAAGACTCGGCAGAAATGTTGTTAATGTTCGCAATAGAATTAAAATCCGTTGCCTCGCTTTCTGCGACTGCACCTTGGTTGGTTTTTGTATCATAACGATGTACGGCAAAATCCCAATCCTTTGGGGCAAGTTCATCCACCGTTTTAGTTACAACCCTTTTGTTGTGCAGGTCTATATAATGCCATTCGGTATATTTTGTTGCATCTATATAGATTCGTCCCATATTCGTCTTATCGTCAATAACGACAAATCCGTATTCGTTTTTCTCCTTAACGGGTTCGTCATAAATATCCTCAAATATTCCATTACAAGCCGAGAGTGATAGTATTGCTATCACTCCCGACAGAAACAATATTGTTCTTCTATCTGCAAACATATTATTTCATATTTATTCAAAACCTTACTTTGAACCCGTAAACTTCATAGTAACCGGCATAGGCATTGCCCCCGGTTTGGCAACCATATCCAAATTAAGAGTACCGTTGCTTACCGTTCCTTCAAAGGTTGTGAAAGTCCATACCGTCTTACTTGCAGAATTCACATCAGTTGCGGTAAAACCTCCGTTGGAAGTTGATTTTGAAAGTTTATAGGTGGAATTACCGGCGTCCGTTACCGTGACTCCGTCTATGTCTATATGACCTACACTCATACCGTGATTTGTTGTTTCTTTATTAACTATGGACATAGAAACAGTCGCATCCGAGGTCTTGGTTATCTCAATGTAAAATTCGGAAGAACCTTGACTGTTACCGGAAACTGTCATCTCAATGGCGCCATTGTATTTTGCTACCACAAAATCCGCCACCGGCGTAGATTCGTCATCATCACCACAGGCTACCGAGCAAACTGCCAAAATAGCCATCATTAAAATTGTTCTAAGTTTCATATTTATCTGTTTTAATTATTTTACGAATGCAAAGTTACTTGTGAACACGGAGGCGGACAATACTCTGTTTTTGGTATTTTATGGCGTTATTATGTTCTCATTTTCCATTTTTTATACTTACGAATAGGTATTTGTTCTTGTTGTTCTTTTCCCAAAAGTCGTAACCATCTCAAACAACACTTCATTGCTAACCTTCCCTTTTCGTCATTGCGAGACTTCGCTTTAAGTCGTGGCAATCCATATTATATATTGCCATATCGTATAAAAATTTTGCCTTTCTTTGTTTGATTTCTGCCAAACGGCGATTCGTTGTCAAAAAAACATAGTTTTTTGACTCAAAAAACTATGTTTTTTTGCCGGAAAAACTATGTTTTTTCATTATTGAAACGGCCTTTGGCAGAAACCAAAAGCCCTTTGGCAGAATTATAATAGGAAACGGGTTGCTTCACTGCGTTTGCAATGACGGCAGAGTTAACTATCAAAGGATAAAAATGTTGTCCGCGTCCATCGTTGCGAGACTTCGCTTTAAGTCGTGGCAAACCGGAAAAAATATGCTACAAACCGTCATTGCGAGAGAAAAGTGTGGCAATACATTCCGATTTATACTCTTGCCTTTTCGTTTTTGGTAATGAAAAAAATGTCTTTGCCTCTTTGACAAGATTTGGCAATGCAAACCAATGTGGCTACAAAAAGAATTTTTTGGTTTTAAGTATTTCCATAATTCGGGTACTGATATTGTCCTTGCAAACAAATAACGTGAGTATGTAAATTGTTGCTCCGGAAATTATCATAAGAGTTAGTTTGCTAACCAAACCCAAAGAAATTTTACTTTCAAACCACAAAACTACGGACATTATCACAGCAGCAAAAACATAAATGATATGAGAAGAGTTTAAATATTTTATATTCAACTGTTTTTTGCCTATAAAAAACATGGAAAAGGTTACCGCAAACTCCGCAAGCAAATATGCCAAGGCCGCTCCGTTTTGGCTTAGTTTGGGTACAAAAATTATACAAGCAAAAATATCTACAAAACAACCTAGTGTAACACATTTGATAACCTTATTCATATATCCCAAAGGAAAAAGCATTTGTATGCCCATCACATTTGAAAGAGCGATAAATAATATTGTAAAAGAAATAATCTGACTTACCGACACTGAAGGCTCAAAGTTTATACCCGAAAGCAGAATCATGGCGTACGGACTGACAAAAATAAGTCCTACTGCCATAGGTAAGCAAAGAGCAA
The DNA here is from genome assembly GCA_963540815.1 of uncultured Bacteroidales bacterium. GTDB lineage: Bacteria > Bacteroidota > Bacteroidia > Bacteroidales > P3 > Scybalousia_A. The sequence goes on along the minus strand of CAUTQY010000008.1, from coordinate 56,722 downwards.
AAGAAAAATCATATGATTTTTGAGCCATTTCCGTGAATTTTTCCTTACTACCCGTAGATATTAAATTGCTAAGACGAGGTAACATAACATTTGCCAAAGCATAGGTAAGTGTTAGGGCGGTAAGGTTTAATTTCATGGCTGCCGTGTAGTAACCGGCGGCATTATCGGAATGATAAAAACCGAGAAAAACGGTATTGAGTTGTGCGTAAATACTTGTTACAATATTGAATACAAAAATTTTACTAACTCCTTTGAAATGTCTGAACGGATGCAAAGCATTTATGTGTAAATACTTTGTATCCAAGAGTCTAAACAATCTTACGAAGTTAAAAATATTACTACCCAAAACTCCGAAAACACTAAAAAAAGCGTATGGAATAATATCCGATTTTGTTTTTACGAATAGAAACAAATAAGCTATACTCAGCAGTCTTATGACTATTGCCCTAAGGGTTATATATTTAAAATCTTCCATAGCCTGATAATACCATTCGCAACCTATGGTTGTGAATAACATACTCAAGGACAGGAGAAGAAAGAGGGGTAGGTCATGATTGATTTGTTTTACGAAAATACCCAAAAAAAATACGACAACATAACCGAATAGGGTTAGAAAAACATGCAAAAGAAGTATTTCTATTGTTGTGGAGTTTCTTTGTGCGTCATTGTCTCTTATACGAGCAATTTCTTTTATTGCATAAAGAGGTATGCCCAAAGAAGTGCAAAGAATTATAACATTAATAATACTCATAAAGGAATTTACATGTCCTATGCCTTCGGGCAGAAGGACACGGGAGGCGTACGGAAACGTAACCAATGGAAGCAATACCTGTGTTAAAGTATTGATGAGATTAAAGATATAGTTAGTTTTTACACTTTGAGCCATTGTTGTTAGAACTGTTTTTTCATAAACAAGACTCTATCCAAAAATCTTACCAAAAGTTGTAAGGCGGATTTGTACCAAAATTTTTTATAGATTTTTTCTTCCTCAGCGTCATTTACCTTAATCAGAGTTGGATGTTTAAGAGGTAGTATATTGTATGTAGGGTTGTTTGCAAGAAAAGAATTTTCGTTCTTGCAATGAATAGCCTGAGAAGAAAAACCTATATTTGATACCAAATTATATTTCGGTTCTATATTTATTGCCTTGTGTCTCAAACAATAGTAAAACAGTTGATGGTCCCAAGTGTTATAAGCCTGTTTTTTCATTGCAAGGAATTTTTCAATAGAGGCACGTTTTTCGTGTTTGAAAATAAGAGTATCCTTAATATTTGCCTTAAACTCTTTTAGCGTATAATCTCTTAAATATATATCATAATCTTTGAAAGTCCTTTGCCAAGATGCCCAACCCCAAAGTTGTTGAGTATGAGTAAAAAAATAAGAATCCGTACTCTGCTCGCTTTTGCCCAATACGTTAAAACCGGAAATGGTACAAATATTTTCGTTGTCCTTATATTTTACAAGCAATTCGGCACAAAAATCAAAAAAATCCTTGTTTGCCAAACAATCGTGTTCCAAAACTATTCCGTATTCCACTTGCGAAAAATACCATTTGAGAAAAGAGGATACGGCACGAGCGGGACCAAGATTTTCTGAGAGAAACATTGTTTTAATCTCACAATCCCAGTCTATATTATTTAATATCCATTCCCTTACTTGTAGTATTTTTTCTTTTTCGTCTTTAATAAAAGCTCTTGCTCCGTCTTGAGCAATAAAAAGTTGTTTGGGTTTGTATTGCCTTATGGGTTCAAAACATTTTGCAACAAAATCCGAATTATTAAAAATTATAAACAATACAGGGACTTTTTCCATTTTCTTAGAGCCATCTTTCTTTTTTGTACCAAGCAATAGCCTCCGCTACTCCTCTTTTCAAATCATAGTCGGGTACAAAGCCCAAATCTTTTTTAAGATTCTCCACATCGCATTCCCAATTCCTTGCAGCCAAAAGATTATATTTGTCTTTGTTTAGCGTAAATTGTTTGCCTACCAATTTGCCAAAATTATCCAAGAAGGAGGAAGTAAATTTAACTATCCAAAGAGGAAAGCGTATTGATATTGTCCATGTGTTGAATACTTGTTTTGTTATTTCGGAAAACTCACTGTCAAGATACACATTGCCATCGGATACAAAATAAGTTTTGTTGTAAACATCATTATTTTCTGCAGCAAGAATACAAACCTTGCAAAGGTCCTTGGAATAAATAAAAGTAAGTCTTTGTTTCGGTTTGCCGAGAGTTGCGTCTATGTGAGATTTTATTGTTTTGAAATATACGAAATAATCCTTTTCTCTTTCTCCGTACACACCTGTCGGACGGAGAATTACATATTTGTTTTTACAATTCTTGTTTATATACTCCTCCGCTCTCAGTTTGCTAATGCCATACATTGTATTGGGTTCGTTTTCGTCCTCCGCTTTGGCAATAGAATTTTGTCTTGCCGGACCATGTGCGGCAAAAGAAGACATATGTATCAATTTGCACTCTTGTTCGTTTAGGGCTTCCACAAGATTTTTCGTAAAAAGAAAATTTACCCTGTCAAACTCCTCTTGAGTTTTGGCTTTGGTAAGCCCGGCAAGGTGAAAAACGGTATCAAATTTTTCTTTTTCCATTTGCTGTTTAAGCATCTCCGGATTACTATATTGCAAATCAATGAAATGTAATTTCGGACTTTGCAAATATCTTCTATCGGAAGTTTTCCTTACCCCTGCCCAAACCTCAGGACCTTCTTTTCCCAAGAGCATATCGCAGAGAGTGCTACCTATAAAACCGGAGGCTCCTGTAACCAAAACTTTTTTCATACTCTTTATTTAGTTTTCTTTGTTTGATTTTTTGTTAAACCTTTTTTTAACATAGGGTTGAAAAATTGCAAAGCATATCAACAATACAAGCAACGCAGAGCCTATAAAGTTGATGATTTTTGCCTTAGTAAGTATGTCGGATTTGCAAACAAATTCTATTTTGTGTACTCCTTGTGGCACATACAAGGCTCTAAGCACATAATTTGCACGCAAATAAGGTACTTCTTTGCCGTCAATATACGCTTTCCAAGAGTCCTTATAATAGATTTCGGAAAATACGGCAAGTTGGCCCGTTTTTGAATTTGTATGATATACTCTGCGAGTAGGGTTGTCGTTCCGCTCTGCTTCAAAGGTGATTTTAGCCGTACTATCTTGTTGTATATCTTTTATTTGTGGGGCAAACTCTCTGCTTACTACCGCTGTTTGTTTGGCATCAAAATTGTCTAAGGCTAATATTTCTTCATTAGGATTGTTTACCCATTTAATATTATTTGCAAACCACGCCGCTCCGCATCGTTCGGTATTTTCTACAAAGGCGTTTTGATTGACAATAACAAAACGAGTATCTAACATATTCAAAACTCCTAAATTAGGCATAGAAAAACCTTGCATGTTACGGGCGGAAGAAAGAACTTGTCTTAACGGATTTTTATACAAAAGAGCGGTGTCATTCAAATCTTTTTGTTTGTAGGTAGTATTTGTAAAATAAAAGTCTATAACATCCTGATACCTTTGCAATTTGGCTGCAGAATAACCGCCTACGGAAGGGAAAAAGTAAGAAGTTGAGGCATCATTAAAGGTATTGACAGCCATATTATAAACCCTATAATGAGAAGGTTTTTCTTTTGACAATACATCCAAAATATCGGACTCGGCTTTGCTTGGCGTTGGCAAAGCCTCATATTTGCTTTGATAATTGGTTTCATTATTTACGTACCGCTTGTCTACAACCCAAAGGTCTATAACGGCAAAAATACCTATGATACAAAAAACTATGTTTTGTTTTTTTATTCTTGCTCTAACGAAAAATAACAAAGTAAGAAAGGCAAGGGCTATAAAAATAAAACTTCTCCACGAATCCGATACAAACATATATCGTCTATCTGCTTCTATTGCGGAAATCAAGTTTTCTTGCAAGCCTATTTGATTGGCAAGGCTAGCATCTTTTACGTTGTGAAAATCCGTAAACAAGTCCGGTACTACCGCACAAAGTAAAGTAATAAACAATGTTATTCCTCCGCCAATATATAAAGAAAGTTTGCGTTTTTTATTATCTTTTTCTTCAAAGAAAGCCTTCAACCCCAAAAATGCCACAATACATAAGGTTACGTTTGCTATAACAAGAGCCATGGACGGAGTTCTAAACTTGTTATACAAAGGAAGATGATAAAACAACCACTCGTTGAGTATCATAAAGTTGTTACCCCAAGAAAGCAAAACACTTACAATGGTAGCAACCAAAAGCCACCAACGATATTTGTTTTCTATGATAATGAAACCCAAAAGAGAAAGAAAAATAACTATTGCACCAAAATAAACCGGACCTGCCGTAAAGGGTTGTGTTCCGAAATAAGAGGTTGCAACTCCTACCTGTTGGCAAACCTCAGGAGCAAATCTGCCGGCAAGAAGTTTGGAGCGATTGAGCATCTGAGGAGAGTCGTATTCCATACGTCTGAAGTCTGACGAGCCTCCTCCTTTGTAGTCGGGAATTAGTAGTGTCATTGTCTCTGCCTTGCCGTAGGACCAAGAGTAAGCATAATTAATATCCAAACCTTTGTCGTTAACGTTATTTTTTTGAGCGTTGCCGTGGTGAATTGTCAATTCGCTACCTCCTCGCATTGTATGCTTTACATATTCTTGATTTACCAAAATATGCCCCGTAGAAGGCATAAGGGCTATTATTGCACCAATTAGCAAAAAAGCCAAACTTTTGGCAAAATCTTTTATTTCTTTTTTCTTTAATGCAAACACAAAATAAGAAATACCCAAAATTATTGCTACTATAAGAGTATAGTAGGTTATTTGTATGTGATTGAAACTTATTTGCAAGCCGAGAGCCAAGCAGAATAAAACAAGCCCCTTGATATATTTTTTTTCAAAAACAAGTATCATTCCTGCAAATACCGGCGCCATCATAGACATTGCCCAAGCCTTGGTAATGTGTCCTACACCTATTATTATTATATTGTAGGAACCCAAAGCGTAAATAAGTCCGGCAAAGATGGACATCCAAGGATTAACCCTTAGACTTACCATAAATATGTAAAAGCCCAAAGCCAATAAAAAGAAAACTCCTGCCGACAAGTTGTATTTTCCTAAGGTAGGAGGTTTGGCTATGTATTCTAATATGTTATAGTTGTGTCCGTTAACCAATTGATAGGCAGGCATGCCCGAAAACATGGAGTTTGTCCATTCCGAATAATCTCCCGTTGATTTGTGGTAGTCTATGAGAGATTTGCTCATACCGTCAAACTGCCCCATATCACTTTGCGCAAGTTGTTTGTTGTTTAGCACCGGAGAAAAATAAACGAAAGATGCTATGATAAAAACAAGCACTGCTACAAGGTGAGGTATAATTTTTTTGAAATCAATTTTATTCATATCTTTTAACACTGATAATAATTTCCAACTTGCAAAACTACAAAAAAAACCTATTTTATTAACAATTCGGATACTAATTTGCATACCTTGTGATAAGTCGTAACTTTGGGCAGACTTCTGCAATGATAAAAAAGGACAACACATATTCTTAAAGTGTAAATACTTTGTCGTATTTTACCATACACGTAATTTTGTGCTATTGAAGATACTGTAAAATGAAAGACCTGCTTTAATTGATTATAAATATTAAAGTATAATTTTTATTTCTAATATTTTTTAATCTTTTCTTTTTCTTACTGTGAGTTTATACTATAATACAAAAAAAATATTACCTTTGCACACACTTTTATTTTGTTTGATAATGTTTGCTTATCAAACAAGTAGTGTTATCAAAAGAGAGATAATAATTAACAGATTTAATAATAAAACAGAAAAGACTATGTTTAAAAATCACCCAAAAGGTTTAGTTTCGGCTGCTTTGAGTAATATGGGCGAGCGTTTCGGCTACTATATTATGAATGCCGTTTTGTTATTGTTTCTTTGCTCCAAGTTTGGTCTTAGCGATGGAACCTCAGGCTTAATTTATGCCATATTTTATGCCGCTATTTACGTACTCTCTCTTGTCGGAGGTATTATTGCCGACCGTACCCAAAATTATAAAGGTACTATTCAAAAGGGATTGATAATCATGGCTTTGGGTTATGTGCTGTTGGCCATACCTATTACATCTACCTCTAACAATATGTATTGGTTGTTACCTTTTACTTGTGTTGCTTTGGCTTTGATTGCCTTCGGTAACGGTTTGTTTAAGGGTAACTTGCAAGCAATAGTCGGTCAGATGTATGACAACTATGAGGCACAAGAAGCACAAAAAGGAGAGGAGGCTCTAAGAATAGCAAAAACAAAAAGAGATTCCGGTTTTCAAATTTTTTATGTTTTCATCAACATAGGAGGATTGATTGCTCCTTTTGTTGCTCCGTTGTTAAGGCAATGGTGGTTAAAGGTAAATGGGTTTATCTATAACGCCAACCTGCCGGAACTTTGCCATAAGGTTATAAACGGAAATATAGGAGAGCAAATCACAAAATACAATGACCTTTCCGCTGCCGCAACTATTGGCGAGCAGGTTTTTGACCCTAATAGATATTTGGAAATATTCAACCAAGGAGTACATTTTTCTTTCTTTGCTTCTGTGGCGGCAATGTTGATTTCCTTGATAATATTCCTTGTAAACAAAAAAATATTTCCTACTCCTGCCAAAAAAGAGACCACTGCTACAATAGAATACACAGCAGAGGAAAAACAGGCAATGGCGAAAGAAATCAAACAAAGAATGTATGCTTTGTTCGCAGTTTTGGGTATTGCAATATTTTTCTGGTTCTCTTTCCACCAAAACGGACAGTCTCTTTCGGTATTTGCAAGAGACTTCGTAAAGACGGATAAGATTGCTCCGGAAATATGGCAAGCCGTTAATCCCTTCTTTGTTATATTCCTTACCCCTGTAATTATGTGGATATTCGCTGCATTGGCAAGAAAGGGTAAAAATATTTCCACTCCTAGAAAAATTGCTTACGGTATGGCAATAGCAGGCTGCGCGTATCTGTTCCTTACAATATTCTCTGCTATGAATCATTACCCTTCCGGCGAAGTGTTCAGAAGTATGGGCGAGACTGTGGCCAATGGTATGAAAGCAGATTGGTGGGTGTTGATTATTACATATTTCTTCCTAACCGTGGCAGAGTTGTTTATTTCTCCTTTGGGTCTTTCTTTTGTTTCAAAGGTAGCACCGAAACATTTGCTTGGTTTGTGTCAGGGTTTGTGGCTTGGAGCTACGGCCGTAGGTAACCTCCTTATATGGATAGGACCTGTTATGTACAACGCTTGGCCTATTCAATATTGCTGGTTGGTATTCCTAATAGTTTGCCTTATATCTATGGGCGTAATGCTTGGTATGGTAAAATGGCTTGAAAGAGTAACAAAATAAATAACTACTTTAACTGTAAAGTTTTCATTTTTATTGTGACGCACTTTTTTATGAGTGCGTCTTTTTTTGTCATGAGGTTTATCCATAACAACAAATTATTGTAAATTTGCAACCTAAGAAAAAAAATAAAAACACATAAGAATAAAAAATATTATGGACAATAAGTTGTTTAACGAGTTTCCCCCTGTTAGCACGGAACAATGGGAAGCCGTGATAGAAAAAGACCTTAAAGGTGCAGACTACAACAAAAAACTGATATGGAAAACTAATGAAGGCTTTGAGGTAAAACCTTATTATAGGGCCAACGACATAGAAAACTTGGATTATCTGAAAGTAAACCCCAGTACGGAGCCTTTTGTAAGAGGTTATAAACAGCAAGATAATTCTTGGGATATAAGACAAGATTTTGATAACGAAGATTTGATATATCAAAACACCATGATGTTGCAAGCCCTAGAAAGAGGTGCAAACTCCATAGGTGTGAACGCCTCAAAAATAGAAAAACAAGAGGACTTTGATATTCTTTTTAATGGGGTTAAAGTAGAGATTATTAAGATTAATTTCTTAAGGTCTAAAAATTACTTGGATACTTTGAAAATGTATTGTGCTTTTTTGAAGCAAAACAATATTGATACCTCAGAGGTAGAGGGAAGTATCAACTCAGATATTTTTGCTTATGCCCTAAAACACGGCGGTTATTATAATTCTTTGCAAAAAGACATACAAGACTTAACGGACGTATTTGAGTTTGCCAAAGAAAATCTGCCAAAGTTTAAAATCATAAATATCAACGCCGTTATTTTCAAGGATGCAGGCTCCAATATTACTCAGGAGTTGGGATTCGCTCTTGCTTTGGCAAACGAATATCTCTCCATTCTTACGGATAAAGGTTATGCTCTTAGAGATATTTCCCCAAGACTTATGTTTTCTTTCGCTACCGGTAGCGATTATTTTTTGGAAATAGCAAAATTGCGTTCTGCCCGCTTACTATGGTCCAATATAGTAGAGCAATACCCAAATGCGACGCAACAAGATGCTAGAAGTTATATACATACCGAAAATACTTTGTACAACAAAACTATTTTCGACGCACACGTTAATTTGTTGAGAACTACCACAGAGACAATGTCTTCCGTTATAGGCGGAGCGGATTCCATTAGTGTAACACCTTTTGATGTCGTTCTCAAGGAGAGTGACGAATTTTCTCTGAGACTTGCAATCAATCAGCAAATCCTCTTAAAAGAGGAGTCTTATTTGGACAAGATAGTAGACCCTTCTTCTGGCTCATATTATATAGAGACCCTTACAAACAATATAAGCGAAAAGGCTTGGGAAATATTTAAGCAAATAGAGTCTTTGGGAGGTTATGTTAAGGCTATGGAAAACAACCATATACAAGATAAAATAGAAGAAATGTTTAATCTTGTTGCAAAAGATATGGCAAAAAGAAAGAAAGTATTGGTCGGTACAAATCAATACCCTAATCTAATGGAAAAAGAAATAGATTATCAAAAAAAGAATACAATAGCCCTTGAAGATAAACATACTTTCAAACGTTTGAATTTTAACAGAGAGGCCATGCCTTTTGAAAAGTTAAGATTGGATGTTATGAACTCAAAGAAAGTACCCACTATTTTCTTGTTGCTTTATGGCAACTTGTCCATGCGTACGGCAAGAGCGGGTTTTGCAAGTAACTTCTTTGGAGTTGCAGGTTACGAAATAGCAAACAACAAGGCTTTTGATACCATAGAGCAAGCAGCAGAGGCTATTGTTGAGGCAAATAATGATATTTTGGTACTGTGTTCCTCGGACGATGAGTACTCAGAACTCGTTAAAGAACTGTTGCCGAAAATAAAAGGCAAGATTCCTCACATAATAGTAGCGGGTAACCCGGCGGACGAAATAAAACAAGAATTCAACAAGGCAGGTATTACGGATTATATAAATATAAGGACAAATGCTTTGGAGAGTTTGATAAAATATAATAACGATTTGTTAAAATAGTCTTGTTTGACACAATTTGGAAAGGTGGGCTTTTTGTCCGCCTCTTTTTTTGAGGCTTTACTATAGTTATTTATTCTTATAATTCTCCGCTTTGTTTTATTTCAATTTATAGTAATTTTGCACAAGAGAAAATAAAAATTGTTTGCGTATGTTGTTTGAAAATATAATAGTCGGTCCTATACATTCCAGAAGGCTCGGTACAAGTCTTGGGGTAAATGTTTTGCCTACTCAAAAAAAATATTGCTCTTTTGATTGTGTATATTGTGAGTGCGGTTGGAACGAAATAGATACTCGTACCCATGTTGGCTTTAACGAAAGGGAAAAAATACAATCCTCTTTGGCATACTGGTGCAAAACTCATAAAAAGCAAGAAAGAGAAAAAATAGACAGTATAACTTTTTCTGGTAACGGCGAGCCCACACTTCATCCTGATATTCTCGGTATTGTGGAAGACGTAATTGCTTTGCGTAATGAATACATGCCGCAGGCAAAAATAACAATACTGACAAATTCCACCAATCTGTACAAAGACGATGTCAATAAGGCGCTTCACTTGATAGATAACCCTATTCTAAAAATAGATGCGGGGACGGCAAAAATGTATCAACGAATAAACAAACCCGTAAGTGCGGAATTCGAAGATATAAAAAATGAACTAAGAAAATTCGGTCCTAAGGCTATAATACAAACTATTCTTTTGAGAAGTAAAAACAAAGCGGAGGAAATTAATAATACCACAGAAGAAGAGTTTTCGGCTTGGTTGTCTTTTATCAAAGAAATCAAACCTCGTATGGTTATGTTATACGTAATAGATAGGGCAACTCCAGACAAAGATTTGATTAAAATAGAAAAGCAAGAAATGGAGAACTTTGCCGATAGGGTGAGAGCTTGTGATATAAAAGCCGAATGTTATTAAGGTTTGTAGTTTTTTTTGATGAAATCCGCAATATCTTGCAAAACCTCCGTGGCGAAAGTTTCTTCGATTTCAAAGTATTCGTAAACTTCCCCTGTTTTACAATGTTGAAACAAGTGATTGAGTGTAGGGTATGTTTTTATGACTGAGTTTTTTGGTAAAAGTTTTTGCATTACGGGTATGTTTTCTTTGCACAAAACTTGTGTATCTCTTTCTCCCTGCAAACATAGAGTGGGTATGTGTATCTTGCTTAAATAAACTTGGGGGGCAAAATCATAGAAATATTTAAGCCAATAATCGTTAATCTTAGTTGTGTCAAATTTATAAGTGGAGAGGTCTGCTCCTTGTGATTTTAGAATTTTGTCTCCCGATATTGCCGGACTTGCAGCCAAAATAACAAAATCCAAACTATCTGCCAAGATTTGACCTATAAGTCCTCCTTCGCTATGCCCAAAGATGCCGATAAAATTTGTGTCTATTCCCTCTTGTTTTTTTAGCATTTGTATGGCACTCATTGCATCTTTTGCAAAATCCATCGTAGTTCCTTTGTACAAACCGTAATCCTGCTCTCCGTACCCTCTATCGTCATATCTGAATACCGCAATTCCGTTTTTTGTTAAATAATCGGCAATAACATAAAAAGGTTTGTGCCCGTAGATTTCGGAATCTCTGTTTTGACAACCCGAACCCGATACCAAAACAACACAGGGACATTTTCCTTTGTGTTTGGGTAAGGTAAGACTTCCGTGAAATAAATATTCGGTGTTAGGATTTGTAAACGAAAGTTCTACGTTTTCATACTCAAAAGGCGGAATCGGAGTCTGTGGTCTATGCACTCCTATTTCGGTTTTTTGTTTGTAAAGAGTTATATCCTTAAACAAAAGCCCCTGTTTAAATGTTGCCGCCAACGTATTTTTATTATCGGATGGCAATATTTTTAAAACACAATTTATTTTTTTAAACCCTAAGGAAAGAGTATCCGCTTTATATTTTACTTTGGAAGGACAAAACTCTTCCTTTGTCTGCATAGGAGAGCCGAGAAAATACAGTGTAGTATCTTCTTTGTTAATAATTTTTAGAGTAAGGACAAGGCTTTGCTTGTCGGTAACTTGCAAATTGCCCTTGTAGTATAAGGTATCATTGCCTGCCAAAGAGTAAATACATGAGACACAGAGCAAAAAGAATGGAAAAACTTTTTTCATTATGGTAATTTTTTACAAAGTTATAAAAAATTAAATGAGTCGGAGTGTTACGAAGAATTTTAAAATCCCGGTAATTTCATATGCTACCAATTGTCATTTGAAAAAAAAGTGTAATTTTGCAAACAAAAAGACTTATGGGTGATGTCGTAACTTTCAAATTAAGGGAAAATGAGGAGTATATAGAACTTGTTAAGCTATTGAAAATTTTGAATATAGCGGAAAGCGGGGCAATGTCTCAAAGTTTGGTAACCAATAAAGAGGTAAGACGTAACGGAGAAATAGAGACAAGAAAGAGGGCAAAGATAAGAGCCAATGAAGTTATATCCGTGCGAGGATTTGAAATAAAAGTATGTTAAAATAAAAAATAAACTAAATATTAACTAGAATAAAGATTAACATTATGGATTTGACAGGAATTTTAGCAATTGCAGGCAGACCGGGTCTATACAAACTTATTACTCCCGGACAAAATGCCACCTTGGTAGAATCTTTATCTGACGGAAAACGCGTCCCTGCTTTTGCACATGAAAGAATATCCGCTTTAAAAGATATTTCCATATTTGCCGAATTGGAAGATATACCTTTGCAAGATGTTTTTCAAAATATTTATAGATTGGAAGAGGGTAAGCAATGTATTAACCCAAAGTCTTCCAATAAGGATTTGATAGAATATATGGAAAAAGTGCTTCCGAATTATGATAGGGACAGAGTACATGTTTCCGATATGAAAAAATTATTTGCTTGGTACAATATACTATTGGAAAAAAATCTAATAGATTTGGAAACCCAAGAGCAAGAACAGGAGAATAAAACGGAATAATAAATATTAATTTGTTTTTTTTTTATGGTTGATTTGGGTAGTCAAAAAATGTTTTGGCTACCTTTTTTGTTTTTATCTCTGTGTAAAGAAAAAATACTTACACTTGCAATGAGAGAAACACGAATCATAAACACATTTATTAATCATTTTGGGAACAACGGAAATTATTATTATAGCCTTAGTTGTTTTACTTCTTTTCGGTGGCAAAAAAACGAACTTATAAAGGCATAGGCATAGGTGTGAAAGGCTTCAAAGATGGAGTAAACGGCAAGTCAGACTAAGAAGAAAACCGAAAAAGGTGGTTTTTTGACCGACGAAATAAAGAGTGGCAGAAACTTTTGCCCGTTTGGCAGAATTATAATAAAAAATGGATTGCTTTGCTTTCGCTCGCAATGACGGACACGGACGACATGGGTAATTAAGATGCAAACCGACGCAAAGTTACTTACGATGACGCGAAAGGAGGGTTTGCAATGACACACTTATTGGTCTCGCAATAACGGAAAAAAGGAAATGTACGCTATGATGGAACGGGCAAATAAAAAAGCCTTGAGGTTTGTATACTCCAACGCTAACATTATAAAAAATGTTATTAATATTACTTTTATGTTATAATAATATTAATTCCTGCTCAAGCCGACCTATGGGGACAGGATTTAAAGACACATTATTATTTTATAATGATAGTAACTCCTCCTCCGATATTACAATATCAGTTTTGGGAAGGGCGACATCTTCCAACAAAACAAAATTTAAGGTATTAGCCCTTGTTTTTTTATCGTTGTATAGCATAGGTTTTATTTTATCAAACACCTGTTTTACGGAGGGAATGGTAAAGTGTTGCAAAATAAAATTATATATGGGCCGAAAGGTTTGTGCAGAAATATTATATTTTTTTTCCGAAAGTTTTAATGCATAATAGATACCAATAACAACGGCTTGACCGTGTGATATCTGTTTTTCTCTTGGAAAAGATGAGTAATAACTTTCAAAGGCATGCCCCAAAGTATGTCCGAAATTAAGAATTTTTCTTTTTCCCGTATCAAAAATATCTTCCTTAACTATGTTTTCCTTTAATTCAATACAACGAAAAATAAATTTATCGTCTATTTTCTTCGTGTTATTTTGTGCAATAAAATCATTGAGATACTTTTTATCCGCAACCAAGAAAGTTTTTAGCATTTCGCCAAGGCCGCTAAGTATTTCTTTTTGTGGCAATGTTTGCAAAAAATTGGTATCTATAAAAGTGAGAGTATTTGAATTAAAAGTTCCTATTGCGTTTTTTACCCCCGTAAGATTTACCCCTGTTTTATACCCTATGGCTGCGTCTGTCATAGCCAAAAGAGAGGTTGGAATATTTATATTTTGTATACCTCTTTTGTATATGGAGGCAACAAAACCGCCAATATCCGTTATTACTCCTCCGCCTAAGGAAATTAAAAGACAATGTTTGTCTGCGTTGGATTCCAATAAAGAAGAACAAAGGTTTTGAACGGTTTCAAAACTTTTGCTTGCCTCTCCTGCCGGTATTTCCAAAAGCGAAGCTCCTTTGTCCGAAATTTCCTCAGCTTTTTCCAATAGTAAAGGCAAACAATGTTGTCCGACGTTTTCGTCCGTAAGAATAAATATTTGGGAAAAGTTATTTTTTACAAGATAATCTTGTAGTTGATTGATTGCAAACATAGAAGTTTATACATTGAATCTAAAATGCATAATATCACCGTCCTGCACTATATAATCCTTGCCTTCAACGGATATTTTACCGGCTTCTTTGCAAGCCGTTTCGCTACGATATTTTACATAATCCTCATACTTTATAACCTCTGCCCGAATAAATCCTTTCTCAAAATCTGAGTGTATAACACCGGCGCATTGAGGTGCTTTGTCTCCCCTGTGAAAAGTCCAAGCACGAGTTTCCTTTGGTCCTGTGGTAAGAAAGGTTTGCAAGTTCAACATTTTGTAGGCGGATTTTATCAAACGGTTTACCCCGCTTTCTTTCAAACCCAACTCTTCCAAAAAGATAAGTTTTTCTTCATAAGTATCCAATTCCGCAATATCCTCTTCTATCTTTGCGGCAATAACAAGTACTTCGGCACCTTCTTTTTCCGCCATTAGTTTTACTTGTTCTACGTACTTGTTGCCTGTCTTGCAGGATTTTTCATCTACGTTGCAAACATATAATATGGGTTTTGCCGTAAGCAGACAAAGTTCCTTTGCCGCAAGTGTTAAATCTTTGTTGTCAAAAGTTATTTCTCTTGCATTCTTGCCCTGTGATAGAATTTCTTTATATGTTTTTATTACCTCAAAAGTATCTTTTGCCTTTTTATCTCCTCCGACCTTAGCAATTTTTTCGGTCTTAGCGTAACGCGATTCTATTGTTTCCAAATCCTTGAGTTGCAACTCCATGTCTATAATTTCCTTGTCTCGCAAAGGGTCTATACTTCCGTCAACGTGTACTATGTTTTCGTTATCAAAACAACGCAAAACCTCAATTATTGCATCACATTCTCTTATATTGCCAAGAAATTTGTTTCCCAACCCTTCCCCTTTGCTGGCACCTTTGACCAAGCCGGCTATATCCACAATTTCTACGGTTGTGGGTATTATTTTTTCGGGTTTGTCTATTTCTGCCAAAACGTTCAGACGTTCGTCCGGTACGGTTATCATACCGACATTAGGCTCTATGGTACAGAAAGGAAAATTTGCAGATTGTGCCTTTGAGTTACTAAGACAATTAAACAAAGTTGATTTACCCACATTGGGCAAACCAACTATACCGCATTTTAACGACATACGCGTATTGTGTTATTTCTGCTCGGGAGCATTGTTTTTATTGACTTCTTTAATAAAATCCTCCATGCTTACTTTCTTTTTACTAACGGAAGTTTTATCTTTGAAAAGTTGTGTCATTTTTCTGTCCAGCAAAAAGTTATGAACCTGACGAGTTTGTTCCGTCTCCCTTAACATATCTTTTGCTATCTTATCCATGCGTTGTTCAAACTCATTTTGCTCCTCTTCGCTTTGATTTGGCATTGCAGGAAAATAATTAGGTAAAAGCTCGGTCTTGTAATAGTTGATTATATCTTCGTTCTTTATTTCTATTTTGTTATCCTCTATCAACTTGCCTTCTATCAGTTGCCATTTGATACCGTCCAAGTATTTGTCGGTATTTTTTTCCATATCTTCCGCCGTAATTTTTCCCTCAGAAGTCTCCACAAGCCAACGTTTAAGAAATTCCATAGGCAAATCCATCTTTGTCTCCTTTACTATTTGTTCGCTTGCCTTGTTGAAAAAATAGTTATCTGCCTGTTGGTCGTATGTTTTACAGAGGTCATCCTTTGCAACTTGTTTAAATTCCTCCTCCGTTTTTATATTTTTGTCTTTGTAGACACGTTTAAAAAACTCTTCATTCATTTCGGCCATATTCATTCTTTGAATATTTTCAACCGTAAAAGTACATTCGGCACTAAAATCTTTACATTCTTCTGCCGTCTTATGTAAAACGGTAGCCAAATGATTAATATCCTTAAAAGCCTTGTGAGGTTTGAATGTTATTTTTGAGCCTTTTTTCTTGCCGATAAACTTATCTTTGATGGTTTTCAAAGCAATGCGTTCCACAAATATTGTCGCGTTGGTATCCGCTCGGCCTTCTTTCTTTTCTCCTTCAGAGTCGATCTCCTCCAAATGTCCATAAAGCATGTCTTTTTCCGATATTGTCTCCGGGTTTTCCAATTTTCCGTAACGCATACGAATATCATCAACGAATTTTTCCAAAGTCTCCTCCGTAGGTTCTATTTCGTAAAGAGTGGTTTTTTCTTTGGCAAGGTCTATGGAAAACTCCGGTTGAGTGGCAAGGTCAAAATAAAAAACAAAAGTCGTATCCTTTTCCCAGTTTATTTTAGGTGTTTTTTCATTATTTGCCAAAGGTGAACCTAAAATTTTTATTTTGTTATCGGTAATATACTTATAAAGGTTATCGGACATTAAACGCTCAATTTCTTGTGCTTTCACAGGAGTTTCATACATCTTTTTTACCATTGACATTGGCACCTGACCGGGACGAAAACCGGGCATATTTACTTTTTTTCTTTGGTCTCTAAGTTGTTTATCCACTATCTCACGATAATCTTTTTCTTCCAATTCTATTTTTAAAGAAAAAGTTAAATCTCCTGTTTTTTCTTGACTTACGTTCATGTTATCTTAAATATTTATCTGTTAAAAAATCTCGACCTTTAACGGCAGAGTAAAATCAAATACTTATTCTCATAAAAGAAATCGCAAATTTACAAATAATTATTTGTACGGCAAAAAAACTTATTTTTCGTAAAAAAAATCTGCCCATTAACAAAGTTAAATACAATAAAACTATTCTCTCTGCTTACCCTTTAAATATATGGTATTCTAATATTTATACTATTACAAAAAATATTTTTTCATTTTTTATTAATCTCCATTCTCTATGTGTAGATATTATTACTTTTGCAAGTATTATTTAAAAAAAAATTCCGGTTATCGTAAAAATTAAATTAAATCTTTGTGGTAGCACTATTTTTTTGCTACAATCTTGAGGACGAACCGCTTTACACAAAGTGTTAATGTGAACAAGTGCGGAACTCTTACCGCTAAACAAGCGTATAAAATTAAACTTAATTTAAAGGCAAGTGCCGCAAACACAGGAGTAAAAGTTGTTAGCGGTTTAATACAACTAAGAGTTTTGCATTTATATAATAATTTTACTACTTAGGCTTTGGATAAGATATATTGTACTTTAATGCAAAGGACGTATTTGGATGATACGGAAATAGTGGTTGCCACTTCTGTCACCGACCCTGTTGTTTTGACAATAAACAACAGTAACGCAACAAACAAAATAGAACTGTTAAATATAACAAATGACTTTACATAAGGAGTTTATTACATTAGAACAAACGAAATTACCCAAAAAGTTAATCAAGGAATAAAAAGCAAATAATTATACAAACCCGCTAAAAGCGTCACTCCTTTTTCGTCATTGCAAGCCGTAAATCGCAGCAATCCATACATTATTAAATGTCGTCCGTGTCCGTCATTTTGGGCGACTTTATTGCGAAGCAATCCCGACCAATTTATATTGCCATACCTTATAAAATTTTTGCCTTTCTTTGTTTTGTTTCTGCCAAACGGCGATTCGTTACCAAAAAAACATAGTTTTTTGACACAAAAAACTATGTTTTTTTGCCGGAAAAACTATGTTTTTTCATCATTGAAACGGCCTTTGGCAGAAACCAAAAGCCCTTTGGCAGAATTATAATAAGAAATGGACTGCTTTAATGCGTTCGCAATGACGCGATTCTTGCGGATTGCTTTGCTTTTCGCTCGCAATGACAGACGCAAAAGACGTTAATAATAAGGTATGGGCTACAGCTATTTTTTACAAAGCCTTACAATGACGTTACTTTTTGTTCTTTGTTAGTCAACCAAGCCGTCATTGCGAGTGTAAGCGTGGCAATCTACTGCTCTTTGTTTTTTTCCGGATTGCTTTGCTTTTCGCGCGTAATGACGATTTGTTTTATGTGTTGCTTTAATATAAGTATTTAATCTTTGATTTTTAGTTTGGCAAATTTCAGTATCAGAATTTTTAAACCTGCTTTTTCAAAATCTACTTTTGCTCTTTTGTCTTTTTGTATTATTTCTACGGAAATTACTTTTCCGATTCCAAAGACAGAGTGTAAAACCTCTACGCCGGGTTGAATCTGTTCAATATCGGCAAGTTGCCATGAATTATCTGTTTTTGAAGTTCCTTTTTTTGATAAGTTTAAGGATATTTTATTTTCCGACTTTGATTTGCTGTCATTAAGAGAAAGTATGGGTTTTATTTTTCTTTGAGTTAAAGCATTGTTTCTTAATGATATAACTTTTTTTCCCGTATTGCCGCGCAGTTTAGGAAAAGGACTCGTTTTTTCTTCGTTTTCGTATACGATATACTTGTTGTCTATTTCGTCTATAAAACGCGATGTTTCTCTACACGGGTCGGCATTTCCAAATCTGTATCTTATATTGGCAGAGGTAAGGCATAAGTTTTTTCTTGCGCGGGTAAGTGCCACATAAAACAAGCGTCTTTCTTCTTCCATATCATCTCTTTGTGCTACGGACATATTGGAAGGGAATAGATTTTCCTCCATGCCAACTACAAAAACATTATCAAACTCCAAACCTTTGGCGGAATGTATTGTCATTAGTTTTACTTGGCGATTTTCTTGGTCTTCTTCCATATCCGTTGAACTCATAAGGGATATTTGTTGCAAAAAAACGTCCAAAGTTTTGTTTTTTATATCTATGGTCTCGCCGGTCAAAGCGTCAATAAGGTCTTCTTGATTGCTTTCCGTGAAAGACCGTATGCCGGCAAGAAACTCATCCAAATTTTCCAATCTGTTTTTGTCTTCCTCTTCTTTTAGCATGGATAGCTCCGTTCTTATACCCGAACGCGTTATAATTTCTTCGCCGAGAGTATAAGCGTTTTCCGTTTTCACTCTAAGAGTAAAACTTTTTATCATCGTACAAAAATTATTTACGGTAAGGGCAGTTTGTTTCTTTACTCCAAGACCGTTGTTGTGTGATAGCATAGAGGCTATTTTAAACAAAGACATACCTGTTTGCTCCCTTGCTATTTTCAGTCTGTCAATGGTAGTAGCGCCTATTTTTCTTGCAGGGTAGTTGATTATACGCTCAAAGGCTTCGTCGTCATTGTTATTAACAACCAAACGAATGTAAGCTATGGCATCTTTTATCTCCTTGCGGGAATAGAAAGAAGTACCTCCATAAACAATATAAGGAATATTATTTAATCTTAGAGCATCCTCGAAAGCACGAGATTGGGAGTTTGTACGGTAGAGAATCGCTATTTCCGAGTGTTTTTCTCCGTGTGTCAAAAGATTGTTTATTTTGTTTGAAACAAAAGAAGCTTCCTCTCTGTCTGTTGATAGAATACAATAGTGTAAAAAATCTCCTTCGGGGTTATTGGTCCAAATAGTTTTTTTTATTTGGTGTTCATTATTGGCAATTACTGAATTAGCGGCTTGTATTATATTTTTTGTAGAGCGATAATTTTGCTCCAACTTAAAGATTTTTGCATTCGGATAATCCGTATTAAAATTAAGAATGTTGCTAATGGAAGCTCCTCTGAAAGAGTAGATACTTTGAGCATCATCCCCCACAACACAAATATTTTTATAATACTCGGCAAGTTTTTTAACAATCAGATATTGTGAATAATTGGTATCTTGGTATTCATCAACCAAAATGTATTGAAAACGTTTTTGATATTTTTCTTTTATATCCGGGCAATCTCTTAGCAATACGTTCATATTAAAGAGTATATCGTCAAAATCCATAGCCATGGCTTGCCGTAGTCTGTTTTGATATGTTTTATAGATTTTATAAAACAAACCTATCTTGTTTTTTTCATCCTCAAGAATAAAATCCTGTCTTTGAGCGTAAACTTCGGGGGAAAATAAGGCATTTTTGGTTTTTGATATTTTAGAATAAATTCTGCCTTTTGCATAGGTCTTGTCTTCCAAATTCATGGTTTTGATAATATCGGCGATAAGTTTTTTGCTATCGCTTTCATCGTATATGGTATAGTTGGGCAAATAACCTATACGCTCTCCGTCTGTACGCAAAATTTTTGAAAAAATACTATGAAACGTACCCATTAACAAACTTTTTGCCTTTATACCTACAAGCGCAACAATTCTTTCCTGCATTTCTTTGGCTGCTTTGTTGGTAAAAGTTAGTGCCATAATATTGTACGGAGATACTCCTTGTTGCATAAGGTAAGCAATACGATAGGTTAGGGTACGGGTTTTGCCGCTGCCTGCTCCGGCTATTATCATTATGGGACCTTCCGTTTGACTGGCGGCTGTCCTTTGTTCTGTGTTTAATTCCTCTAAAATCATATTGCAAAAGTAGTAAAATATTTATAGAGTTTGTTTTGCAACGAATATGGAAAAACATACAAAAAAGACTTATTTTATTTTTTTTTCTTACCTTTGCAAACCAATACGTTAGAGTATAACGTAAATTAAGGAATACGTATACTAATGTAAATTTAAATAAATAATGAGTTTAAAGATAGTAGTTTTAGCAAAACAAGTACCGGACACGAGGAATGTCGGCAAGGATGCCATGACTGCGGAAGGTACTGTAAATAGGCAGGCTCTTGCTGCAATTTTCAATCCGGAGGATTTGAACGCCTTAGAGATGGCACTTGAAGTCAAAGACAGAATTCCCGACACTGAGATAACGGTGCTAACAATGGGACCATCACGTGCGGCGGAAATAATAAGAGATTCTATGTTTAGAGGCGCGGACAAAGGTGTTGTCCTTTCGGATAGAAAACTCGGAGGCTCCGATACATTAGCGACCTCCTATGCCATTGCCCAAGCAATAAAGAAAATCGGAAAATTCGATATGGTTTTCGGAGGACGTCAAGCAATAGACGGAGACACTGCTCAGGTAGGACCTCAGACTGCGGAAAAATTGGAAATTCCGCAAATTACATACGCAGAAGAATTGATAGATGTAAACGAAAAAGACATAACAATAAAACGCCGTTTGGAAAGAGGAGTTGAAGTTGTTAAATCACATTTTCCTTTACTTATTACCGTGCATTCTTCTGCAAAACCTTGTAGGTTTTATAATGCAAAACGTTTGATGAAATATAAACACGCTTTTTCTATTTCGGAAGCAAAGAGTAATAATTTTGATATCTCGGTATGGGAAAAATTTCCTTATTTGAAAATAGAGGAATGGAATGCGACAGATATTCTGGCAGAAGAGAATAGAATAGGTTTGAATGGCTCGCCAACAAAAGTAAAAAAAATAGACAATGTTGTCCTTTCTCAGAAAGAAAACATACAAATGGAACCTACTGAGGAAAATTTGGACAACTTAATAAAGAATTTAATAGATACACATATAATAGGATAAGGATATGAATAATGTTTTTGTTTATTGTGAAATAACTGAGGAAAATCATATTGCGGATGTTAGTTTGGAGCTTATAAGTAAGGCGAGAAAACTTGCAGATGAGTTGAAAGTTAAATTGGAGGTTATTGTTGCCGGAAACAACGTAGCAAATTTGGAAGAAAGTCTTTATCCTTACGGAGTGGATATAGTAAATTATGCCGAGGATAAACGTTTGTTTCCTTATCAAACTTTGCCACACTTTTCCATTGTTACCAAACTTATAAAAGAAAAACAACCTCAAATAGCCCTATTCGGTGCTACAAGCGTAGGAAGAGATTTGGCTCCTAGGGTAGCTTCATTCCTTCGTTGCGGTTTGACTGCAGACTGTACCTCTTTGGAAATAGGAGAATATGAAGATAAAAAGTCCGGCAAAACAATAGATAATCTTCTTTATCAGATACGTCCTGCTTTCGGTGGTAATATCATAGCAACTATTGTCAATCCTCATACGCGTCCTCAAATGGCAACGGTAAGAGAGGGGGTTATGAAAAAAGAAATCCATAACGAAAATCATAGTGGAGAAGTAAATAAACTTGATGTTAATAAGTATGTTGAGGATTCCGATTTTTGTATGGAAATTTTGGAAAGGCATATAGAACAACAAAAGATAAATATAAAGGGTGCTCAGATTATTGTTTGCGGAGGTTATGGAATGGCTTCCAAACCGGAAGGTTTCAAACTTTTGCATGAATTGGCGGAAACCCTTGGCGGAGAGATTGGAGCAACAAGAGCGGCGGTGGATGCCGGACTTACGGAACACGAGAGACAAGTGGGACAGACCGGAGTTACGGTAAGACCAAAACTTTATATAGGTTGCGGAGTCTCGGGAGCTGTTCAGCACAGAGCAGGTATGCAGGAAAGTTCAAAAATTATTAACATTAATACCGACCCTAATGCACCTCTGAACTCCATTGCCGATTATACCATAATAGGAGATGCCTTTGAAATAATACCTAAACTTATACGGTATTATAAGAAAAATAGTAAATAATTTTTTTTAGGAATATAAATTATAAAACATAATGGCTAATTTTTTTGAAGATAATAAGGGTTTGCAGTTTCAATTAAATAATCCTATGATGAAACAAATCATAAGATTAAAGGAGAGAGACTATGCGGACTATGGCAAATACGATTATGCTCCGAAGGATTTTGAAGATACTATGGATTCCTATAAAAGAGTGCTTTCGCTTATTGGAGAAATAACGGGAGAAGTACTTGCCAATAATGCCGAGGATGTAGATAATCAAGGTGTGAGAATAGGAGATAATGCAATAATATATGCCGATGGAACAAAAGAAAACCACAAGGTTTTAACGGAGGCAGGAGTTTATGGCTTGTCTTTGCCAAGACAATACGGAGGATTGAATTTTTCTTATGTGCCATACGTAATGGCGGCAGAAATAGTTTCTCGCGGAGATTGCGGTTTTGCAAACATTTGGGGATTGCAGGATTGTGCCGAAACAATATACGAATTTGCTAATGAGGAAATAAAAAATAAATATCTCCCTATGATAAATCAGGGATATACCTGCTCTATGGATTTGACGGAACCGGACGCAGGCTCCGATTTGCAAAGTGTTCGTTTGAAGGCTACTTTTGACGAAAAAAATAATTGTTGGAGATTAAATGGGGTAAAACGTTTTATTACCAACGGTGATGCGGATATAAAGCTTGTACTTGCTCGTTCCGAAGAAGGTACAACGGACGGAAGGGGGCTTTCTTACTTTGTCTATGATAGAAGAGACGGAGGGGTAACAATAAGAAGAACGGAAAACAAACTTGGTATTCACGGCTCGCCAACGGGAGAGTTAGTTTTTAATAACGCTCCGGCACAATTGGTGGGTGAAAGAAAACTCGGACTTATCAAATACGTTATGTCTCTTATGAATGGAGCACGTCTTGGAGTAGGTGCGCAGAGTGTGGGTTTGAGTGAGGCTGCTTACAGAGAGGCTTTACAGTATGCCAATGAGAGAGAGCAGTTTGGCAAATCTATTATAAAATTTCAGCAAGTTAGAGAGATGCTGGCAAAAATGAGGGCTAAAACGGACGCTACTCGTGCCTTGTTGTATGAAACGGCACGTTGTGTTGATATGTACAAAATTTATGAGGCTATATCAAAAGAAAGAAAACTTGAAAATGAAGAGAGACAAACCTTGAAAACATACACGCGTTTGGCTGATATGTTCACTCCTTTGTTAAAATTATTCTCTTCGGAATATGCCAACCAAAATACCTACGATTGTATACAAGTATACGGAGGTAGCGGGTTTATGAAAGATTATCCTTGTGAGCGTATGTACAGAGACGCTAGAATACTTACTATTTACGAAGGTACTTCTCAACTTCAAGTTGTTGCCGCAATACGTAATGTCGTTTCCGGCGGGTATCTTAATAGAATAAAAGAATACGAACAGAGAGAGTTAATCGGAGCAAACAAAGAAAACTTGCAAGAGTTAAGAAATATCTTGTTACCTCTAAGAGAAGATTTTGAAAAATGCGTAGAAAAGGTAAATAGTTTTGGAACTTCAAGTGAGGCGTATGAATTTAATTCTAGACGCTTGGTAGAAATTGCAGGTTATATAATCATGGCACATTTGCTTATTTTGGATGCCGATATTGATGAACAATTTTTGGCTTCGGCTCGTTTGATGACCAAGATGGCACAAGAGAAAGTATCCGAAAGAGCAACGTTTATACGAAATTTTGAGCCAAAGGATTTGGAAGATTATTTATCATTGACAGAATAAACGAAAAGTTATTTATAAAGCAAAAGAGTATAAAACTTTGAAATGGTTTTATACTCTTTTTTGTGTATAAGATTTTTATTACTCTTTTATAATTTTCTTAATTGCTTGCCCTTTGGAAGTAATTACTTTAATAAAATAAACTCCTTTTGAAAAATCACTTAAAGATATTCTACAATTATAAGCATCCGGCTGTTTTTCTTGCAGAAGTTTTCCTTGTTGGTCATACAATTCCAAATTGCGAATTTTGTAACCGGAATTGATATTTAACATGTCCGTTGTAGGAGTAGGAAAAACTTGAATAATATCGGAGTTGTCCTCTATTTCCTTTAATTCCGATTGCTCGGTTTCTTGATAGATAGGAAAAAGGTAAAGCATTGTCATAGGTCTGGGGTTTACAGGATTACCTACATCCAAAGGTATCCAATCTCCGCTGTTGTTTCTCAAAAGTGGATAGTCTTCATCTTCGGGACAAATGTTATCTGTCGCATAAATAACAGTGTTTATATTATACATATTATCTATAGGGAAAGTAAGCTGAGGTGTCGTGTCCGGCGTATGATAGACAACATAAAATTTTCCGTGAACTTTTATAACAGTATCAAAAAGTGCTTCCGTATATCTAAGTGTTGCATATCCGCAGTTATTAATAAAAGTATCTTTAATACTAACTTGCCACAATATATTGTTTAAACTTTCATCTCTCAACTCAAAATAATAATTAAAATTATCTATCAAGTATGATTGCATAGCATCGTAGGATGTTATTTTTATATATCCGGATAGTCCCACAATTGGGATGGTATCCCTTTTTACATTATATGGTTGAGCATAATCAAAGCAGACATTGGGGACATTATAGTTACCATAATATATGAAAGTTCCGGAATAATATACTCCGCTGTCATATAAGTCTTGCAATCTATTTGTGGGGGTTAGTATATCAAGATTAACCTCCCCGCATGTACTATGAGGTAGAAGATAATTATTGTATTTTCTCATATTAAGAGTATCCTCATTGCAATGGTTCCAATGAACACACTGCGCACTGACAGATATAAAGACAAATACCTGAATAATAAAAAATATTAATTTTTTCATAATACTATATTGTTTTTTAATCGGAACAAAGGTTAATTAATGATAAACTATATGTATCAAAAGCTATAGCATCAAAAGAACTGCTACAACTAGTAAAGTATGTATAATTAAAAATATTCATAAAGAGGGTTTTTTCTGTAGAAACGGGAGTATTATATATTTTATAGCATAAACCTCCGTTGTTATTGTTATTATATTTGTCAAACCAATAGCAAAGAAGTGTATTGTTGTCCTCTCCGGCTACTCTGTAATATTCATTTTCTTGTCCATACAGTGTTATACTATTAAGATTATCGAATAGCCCCATACTGTTTGAAGGGGTCGTAATAATAGTATTATATAGAGACAAATTAAAAGGTTTTAATGTATAGATAGCATCTATCTCAAAAACGTTACCACCATTCAACATACAAACAGAATTACCTGTGGTATCTCTAACAACGTTACGACTCCAATATCCTTAAATGTCTCGGTTTTAATGGTGTGAACTTGCGGTGCTATCCACATGTTTATTCTTTTTTCCGAACTATTTTGCACTTGGGCAAAAGGGTTAGTTTGTAGAAATGATATTATACAAACTAAAAGTAGTAATTTTTTTCGCATACATCCTCCTTTTTGATCAATGTTATTTTGTATTTTGCAAATGTAAAAAAATATTCTAAAGGTGATTAAATAATTCAAAAAAATATTTGCTTTTTATAATATTATTTTATACGACAATAAAAAAAGTAGGTGATTGTCTTCGCGACAAGCCTACTTCAAAGTATTTAAGGAACAATTATAATAACTCAGGCATAGCCTGTTTTTCTTAATATCATTTTTATCAATGGCAATTCGGACAAGATTTACATTTTTTGTTTGTGCAAGATGAGTCTTTTGTTTTCAATGTACGAAAAACCTTTTTTAAGGAAACAAATCCTACAACTATTATTGTCAGTATTACCAAAATATTCTGTATCATAAAATCAAACCTCCTATTTGATAAACCAATGCAGAACAAATCCAAGCCAAACATATTGTATAGAAAGCGGTGAATAAAGCCCACTTCCATTTTCCGCTTTCTCCTTTAATTGCCGCTATGGCAGAAAGACATGGCATATACAAAAGTACAAATATCAACATTGAAAAAGCAGAAAGAGGAGTCATATTGTTGTGAATAAGTTTTGAAATCCTCAGTTCGGTATCCTCTCCTTCACTTTCGGATATTTTTATACTTTCTTCCGACGAAGAATAGAGAACCCCCATAGTGGAGGCCACTACCTCTTTGGCAAAGGCACCGCTAAGCAGGGCTACGCTCTGTTTCCACTCAAAACCGCAAGGCTGCATAACGGGTTCTATTGTTTTTCCTATCTTACCGAGATAAGAGTTTTCCATCTGTTGATTTGGGTTGTTATACTTGTTGTGGTTCGGGTAATATCCCAATGCCCAAACAAGTATGGAGGCAAAAAGAATTACGGTTCCCATTTTCTTTAAATATTGTTTGCCTTTTTCCCATGTATGTCTTAGCATAGCCTTTGAAGTCGGCATTCTATAAGGAGGCAACTCCATAACGAAAGGAGTGCTTTCCCCCTTTACAACAAACTTACTGAATATGTTTGCCATTAAAACTGCCAGTGACATACCGAGAAGATAAAGCAACAACAAAATTATTGCCGCGTGTGAAGGAAAAAATGCTCCTATTAGTATAAGGTATATGGGAACTCTTGCGGAACAAGACATAAGAGGAATGATAAGCATTGTTATCATACGGGATTTTTTGTCTTCTATGGTGCGAGTAGCCATTATGGCGGGTACATTACAACCAAATCCCATAATCATAGGTATAAAACTTTTGCCGTGCAACCCCATTTTGTGCATTAATTTGTCCATAATGAACGCCGCACGAGCCATATAGCCACTATCCTCCATAAAAGAAATGAAAAGATAAAGAATTAGAATATTAGGTAAAAATACAATAACGCTACCAACTCCCCCTATTATACCATCAACCAACATATCTTTGAACGGACCGTCTGCCATGTAAGTACTTACCTTTTCTCCTATCAAAGCAAATAAATTATCTATCCAATCCATAGGGTACTGTCCAAGAAAGAAAGTACAGAAAAAGGTAACAAACATAAACAAAATAAACAGAGGAAACCCCAAAAACTTATTTGTAACCACAGAGTCTATCTGTTCGGTTATTTTGTTTATATTTTTTTCCTTTGATTTTTTGTAGACTTCCTTTAATATTCCTCTAATAAAACCATATTTTGCATCGGTTATGGCTTCTTCCAAATCCGTCTTAAATTCCTTTTGAAAATTTTCGCTTATTTTATCTCTAAGATTTAGAATCTCCTTTTCTTCGTCAAACTCTTGTATTTTTTGTTTTATTTGAGAGTCGTTTTCCAAAAGCTTTATAGCCAAAAAACGAGAGGACATTTCATCGGTAGGGTGGTATTTTTTTATAGAGTCTCTGAGAAGTTTAATTCCTTTTTCTATTTCCTTTCCGTGGTTTACATGTATATGATGAGTAACGGTATCCTTGCCTTCATAAACTTCTATGATTTTTGAGAATAGTTCGGTTATTCCCTTACCTGTTCTCGCCGTTGTCGGCATACACGGACAACCGATAAGTTTGCTTAATTGAATATAGTCTAACGTGTCTCCTCTTTGTTGTAATTCGTCAAACATGTTCAATCCTATAACCAGACGCAAATCCATATCTATGAGCTGTGTCGTAAGATAAAGATTGCGTTCCAAGTTAGAGGAGTCTAAAACGTTAAGGATAATATCCGGTTTTTTTTGTACTATATGTTGTCTTACATAAAGTTCCTCAGGAGAATAGGCACTTAGGGAATACGTACCCGGCAGGTCTGTAAGAATGAAGGTATAACCTTTGTATTCAAACTTACCCTGTTTTTCATCTACGGTTACCCCGCTATAATTACCAACCCTCTCGTGCGCATTGGCTGCAATATTGAAAATGGAAGTTTTACCGCAATTGGGATTTCCTACCAATGCCACACTTATAACCTTGGATTTTTTTTCTACTATGTATTTTATGTTCTCTGTTTCGTTATCGTTTACCGTCACAAAAGGTGGCGTACTCTCTCCGTTTGCAAGATTACGTATTTCTTGCTTTGCCTCCTCTATTGAAATAATTTCAATGTTCTCTGCATCTTTCCTTCTGAGAGAGACATCAAAATCCATTATCCTATACTTAATAGGGTCTTTCAAAGGAGCGTTTAGGACGGCCTCCACTTCGATACCATTGATAAAGCCCATCTCCATGATTCTCTTTCTAAAAGCACCATAGCCTCTTACCTTTAATACAATGGCTTTTTCTCCTATTTTAAGTTCGGATAATAACATTACGGATTACCAAGATTTGTAGCTTGCAAAATTACTATGAATTTATCTACGTCACAATACTCACTTTTGAGTAAATAAATATCTTTCCATATATTATTTGTGTTTTTATAACAAAAAAAATGAAAAAATATTGTTGAAATAAAAAAATGTTATATGTTTGCAAAAATTTTAGGGAAACTACTGTAAAATATTTATTCAATGCATCTTTTGGGGATGTTTTAATAAACAAACTTTTTGTTATGGATAACACACAAGATGTACGTAATGTGCAAATGCAACCTGAGGAAAATGAAAATATTCAGGTACAAACCGAACAACCGGTCAAAGAACAAATTGTTGATGACAACAAGGAGGAATCTTTGAAAGACAGTGTTGAGGTATCTATGGAAGAATTGATTAAGGAATACTCCTCTAAAACAAGAGAGGAGCTGGTGGAAGAGTTGCAGAATCTCATAGATAGAAACGATTATGAGGAGTTGAGAACAAAAGTGCCGTTATTGAAAAATACATTCAAAAATTTGCCAAAACCGGATTTGAAAATCGTACATGTATCGGATAGTGAACAGGAAGAAGGGAGTTTAACGACGGAGGAACAGTTTAAAGAGGATGTTGCAGATACGAAATTTAGAGAATTATACAATAAATATAAGGAAATACGTACTGAAAACCAAAAGAAAGAGGAACAACAAAAAGAGGAAAATTTAAAAAAGAAACAAAATCTCTTGGATGATTTGAAAAAGTTGTTGGATAGTGAACAAACACTTAAAGAAATATACGATGAGTTTAACAAAATTCAAGATAAGTGGAAAGAAATAGGCAATGTTCCTCACAACGAGGTTAATAACCTTTGGGAGAGTTATCATTTTTTGATAGAAAAATTCTACGAGAAAGTAAAAATAAACAAAGAATTGAGAGATTTGGACTTGAAAAAGAATTTGGAAAAGAAACTCATTCTTTGTGAAAAAGTGGAAGAATTGTTGGTTGACGAGGATATAAACAACAGTTTTGCCATATTGCAAGAATATCATAAACAATGGAAAGAAATAGGCGCTGTGCCTTCAGATAAAAATGATGAGGTCTGGGAAAGATTTAAAAGAGCCTCTGATGCCATCAATCAAAGAAGAAGAGAATATTATTTGAAACGTTCCGAAGAATTGGAAGAAAACAAAGCAAAGAAAATAGCGCTCAAGGAACAAATAACCCTTGTGGTTTCAAAAGAGTTCAAAACCATGAAAGAGTGGAATGAGGCGACTTCGGAGGTAAATGATTTGTTTGTCAAGTGGAAAACCATAGGTCCTGTGCCAAAGTCGGATAATGAAACTCTTTGGGTGCAATTTAAAAGCATGATAGACGGATTCTTTGAAAAAAGAAAGCAGATGTTTGAACAAAACAGACAGACGGAGGAAGAAAACTATAACAAAAAAGTTGAACTTTGTCTTAAGGCAGAAGAAATATCTAAAAGAGAGGATTTTGAGATTGCAACAAGGGAACTTAAAGAATTGCAAGAGGAGTGGAAGCATATTGGTCGTGTAAAGAAAAATCTTAGTGATAAGGTCTGGTTACGGTTTAGAGCGGCGTGTGACGAATTCTTTAAGAGAAAGAGTGAAAATTATTTGCAAACACACAAAGATGTGGAGGAAAATTTGCAAAAAAAACAAGCCCTTATAGAAGAGTTAAAAGATCATCGGTTTGTTGAAGATAAACAAGAGAACGTAGAGGTTCTGAAAGATTTTCAAAAACGTTGGTTTGATATTGGGTTCGTTCCGAGAGAGGAGAGAAAAAAGTTGCAAAAACAATGGGATGAGATTATTGCCGGCAATAGAGATAAATTGCAAATAAGCGCCGAGGAGATTGCTTCCAAGGGCAGAAATGGTAATAATCTGTTCGAAAGATTGAAAGAACAAGGGGATGTGGCTGTTCGTAGAAAAATAAACGCTTTGGAAGAGGAAATAAATAGAGTGGAAAACAATATCGGATTCTTTGCAAACAGTAAAAATGCAGACCTGCTTAAACAGGAATTTGAACGTAAGATTTTGAAACTGAAAGCACAGAAAGAGGAACTTATGGAAAAATTGAAGCAATCCGCAGAAAATAAACAGCCTCAAAAAGACGCTGAAAAAACGGAAAATTCATCGGAGGAAAAACAGGTTAGTCAAGAAGATAAGTAAAAAAAGTATATCAAAACAATCTCAGTATAAAAAAATGTAGTACCTTTGCATTCGTTTAGCAAAAGCGAAGGATTTGTTTGATTCGTATGGGAAATAAGGGCATTTTTCTTTGCTGAGTAGTGTAGTAGTATAAGAAGTATAAATAAAAAAACAATATAAGGTAATGAAGAAAGATATTCATCCGAAGAATTATAGAGTGTGTGCGTTCAAAGATATGTCAAACGAACAAGTTTTTTTGACACGTTCCTGCGCAAATTCAAGAGAAACAATAGAGATAGACGGAGAGACTTATCCCCTTATCAAATTAGAAATTTCCAATACTTCTCACCCTTTCTTTACGGGAAAGGTTAAGTTGGTAGATACTGCTGGTAGGGTTGATAAGTTTTTGAGCAAATATAAAAACCGTAAGCCTCTGGGTAATAATTCAGCACAATAAATTATTTGGTTTTTACCGCAATTTTTTGGCAAAGCAAGTATCGTCCGATAAACATTGTTGTCGAATGATACTTGTTTTTTTTATTTTTTATAAAAAAGGAATATTTTTTGTTAGAGAGTTTATAAAAAATATCTACTTTTGTAACTTAATAACTAAAAATAGTGTATAACAAAAATAGATAACGAATTTGATATTTTTGTGTTTGATAATAAATAATATTTAAAATTATGAACTATATATTGTTTGATGATGCAACAAGGGATGCTCTGAAGCCCATGACTTATACCCGTCCTGTTTGTGAAATAAGATTGGGTATTATGACCATAAGAGAAAAATGGGAGAAAGCACTAAACGCAAAAACATCCACTTTGACCGAAGATTATCTCTCAAAGAAATATCCGATGGTTATGTCTGAGGCTATGTTATTGATAAACTCCTCCGTTTGTCCGCGATTGGAAATGATAGAGATGATAAAAAATATGCAACCTGGACAAACTCTCATCGGTAATGAGGTCGTTATTGCCATGTATAAAACAAAGGAAGGTTTTTTGTCAGACGAGGAGGAGAGTAGTGAAAGATTGGAATACAAGGGAGAATTTGTAAAGTTGAGTTCTCTTGCCGATATTTTTCTTTTGAATGATAAGGAATTGAGATACGACTTTGAAGTTCTGACCAAGGGAAGAAAAAGTATGCCACTTAGTAAGACTAATATGGTTATAGGGGGAAATATTTTTGTAGAGCAAGGAGCAAAGGTTGAGTGTGCTGTTATTAATGCAAGTGAAGGACCTGTTTATATAGGCGCACAAGCAGAGATAATGGAGAATGCCGTTATTAGAGGACCTTTTGCTATGCTGGAACATGCTGTTGTTAAACTTTCGGCAAAAATTTACGGTGCTACCACGCTCGGACCTTACTGTAAGGTAGGAGGAGAATTGGAAAATGTGGTAATGTTCGGTTATTCAAATAAGGCACATGACGGTTTCTTTGGTAATAGTGTTATCGGTGAGTGGTGTAACATAGGAGCGGATAGTAATGCCTCAAATTTGAAAAATACGTACGAGGACGTTAGATTGTGGTCTATAGATAAGAGTACTTTTGTTTCTACCGGTACCATATTCTGTGGGACAATAATGGCCGATTATTCCAAATGCGGAATAAATACCATGTTTAATACCGGTACCGTGGTTGGTGTGAATTGTAATATTTTCGGAGCTGGTTATCAAAGAAATTTTGTACACTCTTTTTACTGGGGAGGTAATACGGGAGGTGTTAGAATTTATGATATAGAAAAGGCTATAGAAGTGGCGGAAATTGTCCAAAAAAGACGAGATATTGATATGACGGATATGGACAAGGAAATTCTTCGTCATATCTACAAAGAATCAACTAAAAATAAAAGAAGAGCATAATTTTTATCAAACCAACAATAATGTGTTACATATATGTTTATTATTTTTTACGGATATGTAACACGTTGAAATATGTAGTGCGTAAGGAATATTTATGTCGGGAAAAAACGAAAATATAAGAACTATATTAAAATTGATAGACAACGAAAATGCTGAAATAATACCTATCGTTTCGGGTGATATTTCTAAAATAACAAATGAGGAACAACAAGTTTCCATTCCCGAGCAGGTCGCGATACTGCCTTTGCGCGGAAATGTATTCTTCCCAAGTGTGCTTATGCCGATAGCGGCAGGACGTTCAAAAAGTTTACAATTAATAAGGGATGCATATTCTTCCAAAGAAATAATAGCCGTTATTTCCCAAAAAGATGATAGTGAAAATCCAAAGCAGGAAGATTTGTACTCTATTGGTACTTTCGCCAAAGTTTTGGAAATGATAACAATGCCTGACGATAGTATAATGGTTGTCTTGCAGGGGTTGGGACGCTTGAGACTTAAAGAAATTACTACCTTGGAGCCATATTGGAAGGGAAGATGCGAAAGATATACGGATAATTGTAAAAATCTTCCTGAGCAGGCTGATATTATGACCTCTACTCTGAAAGATATGTATCTTAACCTGTTGAAACTTACCCCCAATCTACCTCCCAATGCTTTGATGGGACCGAAGAATATAAAGGATGCGTATTATTTATTGAATTTTGTTGCCGCTCAACTGAATATCAGTGTAAAAGACAAGCAGGAACTCTTGGAATTGGACGACTTTTCTTTGCGTATGGAAAAGGTTATGTCTTATCTCGGAAAAGAAATAAAAGAGGCGGAACTTAAATTGCAAATCCAAAAGAAAGCCTCTTCCGAGATGGATAAGCAACAAAGAGAATATTATTTGAATCAACAATTAAAAACCATACAGGAGGAGTTGGGTGGTAGTCCTACGGAACAAACAATCAACGAATTAAAAGAAAAAGCCAAAGCAAAAGTATGGACGCAAGCAGTTCAAGACGCATTTGATAAAGAGTTAAAAAAACTCTCAACAATGCACCCTTCCTCACCGGACTATTCCAACGAACTAAATTATCTCGGTTTTATTTTGGACTTACCTTGGGATAATTTTAAGGAAGATGATTATGATATGAAACAAGCAAGAGCTTCTTTGGATAAAGAACACTTTGGGCTGGAAAAAGTAAAAGAAAGAATAATAGAATATCTTGCTGTTTTGAAACTTAATAAAAAGATTTCCTCACCTATTATTTGTTTGGTAGGTCCTCCGGGTGTGGGCAAAACTTCCTTGGGTAAGAGTATTGCTACGGCAATGAACAGAGAGTATGTAAGGATTGCACTTGGCGGAGTAAATGATGAGAGTGAAATAAGAGGACATAGACGTACATATATAGGTGCCATGCCCGGTAGAATACTGAAATCTCTTTCAAAAGTGAAATACTCTAATCCTGTTTTTGTTTTGGATGAAATAGATAAAATAATGGGTATGAGTATAAACGGAGACCCTTCTGCTGCAATGTTGGAAGTGTTGGACCCCGAGCAAAACACTGCTTTTCACGATAACTATTTGGATATAGATTATGATTTGTCAAAAATAATGTTTATTGCTACGGCAAATTCTTTGTCAAACATACACCCCGCTCTCATAGACAGAATGGAGATAATCGATATTTCCGGATACATAGAGGAAGAAAAATTGCAGATAGCACAACAACACCTTATTCCCAAAAATATAGAGGCAAATGGCTTGCAAGCAAAGCAAATATCTATTTCGGATAAAATAGTTTCTTACCTTATTAATAATTATACAAGAGAATCGGGGGTAAGAAGGTTGGATAAGGTAATATCCAAAATAGCAAGGCACAGGGTAGTGGAAATAGCGGAAGGAAAAGATTTCAAAAAAGCAATACAACAAAAAGAATTGCAAAAAATACTTGGCTTACCTACGGCATATCACGAACTAAGAATGGAAGAAGACCTTGTGGGTGTTGTTACCGGTTTGGCTTGGACGGAAGTAGGAGGAGAGATACTTTTTGTAGAGGCTTCCGTTTCGGTTGGAAAAGGAAACATTAACTTGACAGGTAATCTTGGCAATGTAATGAAAGAGTCTGCAACTCTGGCATATGAATATTTGAAGAGTAATGCCAAAATATGGAACTTGGACGAAACTATTTTTGAAGGTAAGGATTTAAATGTCCATTGTCCTGAGGGAGCGACGCCGAAGGATGGTCCTTCTGCGGGAGTTACTATGTTTACGGCCATGCTTTCCGCTTTTACGTGGAAAAAGGTTAAACACAATTTTGCAATGACAGGTGAGATTACTTTGCGAGGAAGTGTGTTGCCTGTTGGAGGCATAAAGGAAAAAATTCTTGCGGCAAAAAGAGCTAAAATAACAGATATTATTCTTTCCGAAAAGAATCGTAGAGATGTAGAGAATATAAAAAGCACTTACCTTTCCGGACTGACTTTCCATTATGTTAAAGAGATAGCGGAAATTCCTATAATAGTACTGGTATAGTTACGCAATAATTTTTATTACATACTTCAATTTTAACAAAAACATGTTTAACATACAAGTTATAGCGGTAAGCATAATAATAGTAGCCTTGATAGTTTTTGTTGTATTCTATTTGTCCAAGGGTATAAAAAATAAAGGCAAAAAGGATAAAAATTATGTGTATCTTTCCAAGAAAGGAAGTATAATTTTTTATGGGTTTATTCTTTTGTTGCTGATATTTTTTATTGTTATGTATATAAAATGGAGGATGTATTTAAATGCTTGACGTCAATACCATAAGGCAGAATTTTCCTTTATTGAAACAAAAAGTTAGAGACAAACAAGATTTGATTTATTTGGACAATGCTGCCACAACTCAGAAACCCACGTGTGTTATAGAGGCTCTAACGGATTATTATACTCATGTAAATGCCAATGTGCATAGGGGTGTGCATTGGTTGAGTGAAAGAGCAACGGAGGAATTCGAAGTTGCAAGACAGAGAGTAAGGGATTTTATAAAAGCCCCGAGTACGGAAAATATTATTTTTACCCGTGGCACTACGGAAAGTCTTAATCTTTTGGTGGAGAGTCTTTGTTATTCCTTTCCTTTATGTAGCGGACGAAGTTTGTCAAAAGGAGACGAAGTCCTTATTACGGAAATGGAACATCATTCCAACATAGTCCCTTGGCATATGGCACGAGATAAATACAATTTTACCTTGAAATACATACCCTTAAATGCTAAGGGAGAATTGGATTTTGAGGCTTTTAAACTCCTGCTTACTCCACAAGTTAAGATACTATCGCTAACTCATATTTCCAACACGCTTGGAATCATAAACCCTATAAAAGAAATCATAAACCTTGCTCATCAAAACAATACCCTTGTTATTGTTGACGGAGCACAAAGTATAGCACATTTACCTATAGATGTACAAGAAACGGATGCTGATTTTTATTGTTTTTCCGGCCATAAAGTTTATGCTCCCATGGGTATAGGTGTGCTTTATGGAAAAAAAAACTACTTGGAGCAAATGTATCCTTATCAAGGAGGAGGAGAAATGATAAAAGAAGTCTCCATGCAAAAAACTGTCTTTAATAGCCTGCCCTTTCGTTTTGAAGCCGGCACTCCTTCTGTTGCCGATGCCATAGGTTTGGGTGTTGCCCTTCAATATTTAACGAATATAGGAATGCGGAATATTGTTGCTTACGAGGATGATTTAATGCAATATGCAACAAAAAAACTACAAGAGATAGGAGGTATGCAAATATTCGGAAATTCTGCAAATAAAACCTCTTGTATTTCTTTTCTTGTAGAAGGTATACATCACTTGGATTTGGGAACAATATTAGATATGCAAGGTGTGGCTATACGCACGGGGCATCATTGTGCGGAGCCTGTTATGAACTATTACAACATAGAAGGAACGGACAGAGTATCTTTTGCTTTGTATAATACTTTTGAGGAGATAGATAATTTTATTATAAGATTAAACAAATCTCTGCAAATGCTGAGATAGTCGGACAATTATAAAAAAATAAAAATATGTTACTTGTAGCAGATAGCGGTTCTACTAAAATAGACTGGTGTTTAATAGATAACGAAAAAAATAAAAGATATTTTCATTCTATGGGTTTAAATCCGTATAACGTTTCCATTAATACAATAGAAAACGAGATAACGGAAAACATTTTGCCATACATACCGGCGAAAGAAAAAATGCAAATGTTTTTCTATGGTTCGGGTTGCTCAACTACTCAAAAAAAGATATTGATGAAAGATATTTTTCAACATCATTTACCTAATGCAAACATACATATAGAGGACGATTTATTGGGAGCAGCAAGAGCAACTTGTGCAAATGAAACGGGAATAGTAGCAATACTTGGTACGGGGTCGAACTCTTGTTTGTATGACGGAGAAAAAATTATAGAGAATATTCCGTCTTTGGGTTATGTGCTTTGTGATGAGGGGGCAGGTACGAATATAGGCAAAATAGTTTTGAGAAACTATCTGAGAGGACAAATGCCGAAACATATACACGAACAGTTTGCAGAGGAATATCCTGGCGATGAGGTGGATTTTTTGACGCGACTTTATCAAGGAGAGAAGCCGAATTTTTATATTGCTTCATTTGCAAAATTCGTTATATCAAGACAGAAAGACATTTATTGTAAAAAAATCATAGAAGAGGCCTTTAATAACTTCTTTGTTATGCAAGTGGCACAATATAAAGATTATCAATATCAAGCCATTAATGTTGTGGGTAGTATAGGATATTATGCAAAAGATATTTTCAAAGACATCGCCAAACAACATAATATGAAAGTCGGCAAAATCATACACGCTCCTTTGGAGGGTTTATTGGATTACCATTTATAAATTTCCTTTTTGAAAAAAGGGATGGTAGTTATACAAGGTATTTTTTATATCCAAGGCGTTTAAATTTATATATATTTCCGTAGAGGTAATACTTGTATGTCCCATTATTTCCTTAACGGCTACAATATTTGCACCTCCTCTTATCAGTTCGGTTGCAAAACTATGTCTAAGGATATGAGGATGCACTTTTTTATCTACTCCGGCAGTGAGTGCGGTCTTTTTTAGCATCAAAAAAATAAATTGACGAGTTAGTTTTTTGCCAAGTTTTTCGGATAAAAAAACAAAATTTTCAAAGCCATCGGATATTTTCTGATGTACCCTGTACTTGTTTATATAAAACATCAAATCGTTTAATACCCTTTTATCAATAGGAATATATCTTTCCTTGTTGCCCTTTCCTATAATATCAAGATACTCTTCTTTGTGGTGTATGTCAGATAATTTCAAGTTTATGAACTCGCTAACCCTCATGCCCGTAGAATAGAGTAACTCTATTGTTAGTCTATTCCTAAAACCTAAAGCCGTAGAAACATCTATGGCTTCCATCATTCTTTTTATTTCCTCCCTCTCCAATATTTTGGGTATTTTTTTATCTATATAGGGAGTAACTATATGTTCGGTGGGATTCTTTTGTATTACATCCGATAGAATAAGAAATTTAAAAAATGCCCTTATTCCTTGTATTATTCTTGTTTGGGACGTACTTCTCAACAATCTTTCTTCTTGGTCGCCACCTTTTTTCTTTTCCAATTGTATAACAAACTCATTTAGAATTTTGGTGTTAATATTTTGAGGGGTAATGTTAGGATAATTTTCCTCTAAAAATGAAAACAATTTTTGACAATCCATAAGATAACTTTCTATGGTATTATCGGAAAAAGAACGTTCCAATTTTAAATAATATCTGAAATTCTCTATGTGTTTATTCCATTCTTTCACAATCTTACTCTTCCTATTATGTCCATTCTATGCATTATCATATTTGCCCTTCTTTGTGTTCTTTTGTTAGGTTTGGCAGGGTTTCGTTTTAGTGGTTGCGGCAAAACAGCAGTAAGCAAAGCCGCTTCTCTTTTAGTAAGATTTTTTGCGTTTTTATGAAAATAATATTGACTAGCCGCTTCTACGCCATAAATTCCGTCACCGAATTCTATAACATTGAGATATACCTCCATAATTCTTTTCTTATCCCACATAAACTCTATCAGTACTGTCTCCCAGGCTTCAAGTCCTTTACGGAAATAACTTTTATGTAACCAAAGAAAAACATTTTTTGCCGTTTGTTGACTTATCGTACTTGCGCCAAAAACACTTTTACCGCGTTTTTCGTTTAATTTTCGAGCATATTCTATTGCCTTAAAGTCAAAACCTCTATGATTGACAAAGTTATTATCTTCTATGCTTACTACCGCTCTTATCATATTGGGAGAAATATCCTCTACATCTACCCATTGTTTTTCCAATTTTACGTGTCTGTCTTTTGAAAAACATTGTTCCATACAGCGTTGTATCATCAATATGGTAATAGGAGGGTTTACAAACTTATAAGCAAAGGTCAGGATAATTGAAAATACCAGATAAGATAACGCTACCCATCCAAAGAATTTAAATATTTTCTTTGGGTTTATCTTTTTTGTCTTTGCTTTCTTGTTTACTACAAGACTCATTTCTTTAAAAGTATTCTATTTCACGTTTGGTAATTTGAAAGGCTTCGTTTTGGGATAACATTATTCTTTGTATCCAATTTCCCTGTTCGTCTATTGTATATACATACTCCAAAAGCAAATCCGTGTAACCGGGGCGTTGCAAGAGTTCGGTTTTTACAAAACCCTCTTTGTTATAGGAGTAAACACCTCTGCTTATAGGCTGATTTTTGCAGTCCGTCATTGTTATACTTTCCATATTGCCGTTTTTATCATACGAATAAATTGAAATTATAAGCAGTTTATGATTACTATCATAACTCCTTCCTTCCGTAAGTTTGTTTTTCTTATATTTAAACTTTGTTATTTTTTCCAAAAGATTATCCTTGTTTAACATCTTTTCCTCTATAACATTTCCTTTTTTATCGTATTCGGACAGTATCCTACTTTTTATTTCTCCTTTTTCGTCACAACGTACATATTCTATAGTTCTAATTTTTTTGTCATAAAGATAATAAGTGCTATCTTGTTGAAAATCTTTTGCCTCATAACGTTTGGCAGATAATTGTTTTGTTTGCTTTTTGTCGTAATAAAAATGCCATTTGTATTTTATTTCATTCTCTCTATCATATTTGTATATATCCGTTATATAACCTTTTTTATTGTATAGGGTATAAGTATTTTCCGCCCCTTGGTTGTCTATTACTTCTCCTTGAACTAACGTGTCGGCATTTCCCCACGCTTCGTAGCTTATTTCTCTTACGGATTTTACATGACCCTTTAGAAAAGTTTTTTGTAAATCGTTCTCCTTTTTGTCTGCACAGGCAAAGAAAACCATTGAAACTACAATCAAATATATACAAAAGAATGTCTTTTTTTTCATGCTTTTTGTTTTTGCAAAGGTACTACAAAGAAATTACATAAAAAACGAAGGATGGTAAGAGAATATAAGGCTTACAAAACAAAAAAAGCGAGATTTAACTTTATAAACCTCACTCTAAACTTAATATGTGTGGTCCCTCTTGGGCTCGAACCAAGGACCCCCTGATTATGAGTCAGATGCTCTAACCTACTGAGCTAAGGGACCGATTTCAACGATTAAAATACTCTTATCAGAAATACACACCGTCTGAAAACATTTGCAAATGTATATCAAAAAAACATACCTACCAAATTTTTTGAAAGAAAAGTCAAATAAAAAACCGATTATATAATATAAAAAACTGATTACAAATGGAATACGGATAATAAAAAATGGGGATAATAATTTGTTATCCCCATAAAATTAAAACACTTTGTTAGCAAAATAGTTATCTATGAGTTATAATTTTACTCTCAGGAAAGAAGTTCCCCACCTTTCAACGGCGGCTTTTTCCAATTCTTCCCTAAATTGCGGGTGTGCTATGGAAATAATGAGTCTTGCCCTTTGTTGCAGGGTTTTGCCGTATAAATCAACAACTCCGTATTCCGTTGCAAAATAATGCATATGGTATCGGGTAGTATCCACACTTGCACCCTTTTTCAGATAGGGAACTATTTTTGTAGCCACCTTATTGGTTATGGAGGGCATTGCCATTATTGCTTTACCTCCTTCGGAACGCGAAGCTCCGTACATAAAATCAACTTGCCCACCTACTCCCGAAAACAATTTTGCACCTATACTATCGGCACATACTTGTCCCGTAATATCTATTTCTATACAAGAGTTTATGGCTGTCATTTTGGGTTGTTTTGCAACAATAAACGGGTCGTTGGTATAGGAACATTCCATCATAAGAACTTCCTTGTTATTATTAACAAAATCGTAAAGTTTATTGCTACCCATAAGAAAGGTAGAAACCATTTTGCCTTTGTCCAAAGCTTTGTTGTTTCCGTTAATTACTCCTTTTTCTACCAAGGGAAGAACTCCGTCTGAAAACATCTCGGTATGTACTCCCAAATTTTTGTGTCCTCCAAGTTGAGCAAGTATGGCATTGGGAATTGTACCTATACCCATTTGCAAACATGCTCCGTCCTCTATTAGTGTGGCACAGTTTTTTCCTATCTGCATAGAGACTTCATCCAAAGGCGCCATATGTGCCGGAAACAAAGGATAATCAGCCCGGACAAACATATTTATTCTATTCATGGATATCATTGCATCTCCAAAACAGCTGGGCATTTGAGGATTTATTTCTGCAATAACACATTTGGCTACCTCCATAGCCCCCAAAGTATCCGCCACCGAGGTACCTAAGGAAACCATGCCGTTTTCATCCGGTTCGGAAACCATTATCAACAACACGTCACAAGGCAAATACCCCTTACGATACAACGTTGGTATTTCGCCCAAGAATACTGGAATATAATCTCCGCGTCCCTCTTGCACCGCCTTTCTTACGTTCTTACCCACAAAAAATGCATCGTGTCTAAAAATTCCCTCAAATTCTGGGTCGGTATATGGCGCCGGTCCTTCGGTGTGCAAATGATGAATGTATACGTCTGAGAATTCTTTATTTTTCCCTCTTTCACACATTGCTTTTATAAGGGTTTGAGGAGCAGCGGCAACACAACCTATGTGAATATGGTCTCCCGATTTTATTACTTTAACAGCTTGGTCCGCCGTTACGGTTTTATACGATTTTGCCATAAAATTATAGTGTTATTATACATTTTTATTAATTCTACTCGGCAAGCAAAGATAATAAAAACTATCAATATTATAATATTGAGACATACGTTTTTTTTGTAGAACGACAAGAAAAAATAGTTTTTTGTGCGTTTATTTGTAAATTGTTTGGCTATGTAAAAAAAAAAGTATACCTTTGCAGACTCGAAAACAAACAAAAATTGTCTAATAAAAAATTAGTTAAAAATGAAAAAACAGTATGAAACCGTTTTCATTATGACTCCCGTTTTATCTGACGACCAGATAAAGGAAACGGTGGGAAAGTATCAGACTCTTTTAAAGGAGAATGGTGCTGAAATCGTGGATGAAAACAATTGGGGTATGAGAAAACTTGCCTATCCCATACAAAAGATAACCTCAGGTTTCTATTACCTTATAGAATTTAAGGCTGAGGGCTCTTTGATAGCAAAATTGGAGACTACCTACAAAAGAGATGAACGTTTGTTACGTTTTCTTACCGTATCTTTGGACAAATATGCTGTGGCATATAATGAAAAGAGAAGAAACGGAGGTTTGAAATCTCAACAAAAGGCAATGGAAAGCAAGGAAAAGAAAAAAGAAGAAGTTAAACAAGAAGAAGTAAAAGCAGAAGAATAATTATGGCAAACGATAGTGAAATAAAATTTTTGACCCCCATTAAACTTGAAACACAGAGAAAGAAATATTGCCGTTTCAAAAAGAGTGGTATTAAATATATAGACTACAAAGATGCAGATTTTCTTTTGAAGTTTGTAAACGAGCAAGGAAAAATACTTCCTGCAAGAATTACGGGGACATCTAGAAAGTATCAAAGAAAAGTTGCTCAGGCGGTTAAACGTGCAAGACATCTTGCTCTTATGCCATACGTAGCAGACTTGTTAAAATAATTAAAGAGAAGGAGTTTTTATATGGAAATAATATTGAAACAAGACGTTAATCACGTAGGTTACAAGGATGAAATAGTTACCGTCAAGGACGGTTATGCAAACAATTATCTCCTTCCTCAAGGGCTAGCAATAATGGCAACGCCTTCCGCAAAGAAAATATTGGCGGAAAATATTCGCCAGAAAGCAAGAAAAGAAGAGAACATAAGGAAAGAATCCTCTGCTTTTGCGGAGAGAATATCTGCTATGGGTACTATAAAAGTACTAACCAAAGCCGGAGAAAATGGCAAAATATACGGTTCTGTTAATAGTATTCAATTGGCTGATGCTATCAAAGAACAACATAATATGGATATAGACAGAAAGAAAATATTTATCAAAGGTGATGCTGTCAAAGAATTGGGTAAGTACAATGCTGTCGTTAATGTATATAAAGACATTAAGGCAGAGTTCGAATTTGAAGTTATCGCCGGATAATATTTTGTAGATTTTTTATTTCATGATGAAAAAGGAAAGGGATTTATTCTTTTTCCCTTTTTTGTTGTCCATTCTCTTATTATGATAAAAAAAAACATATATAAATTTATTACATTTTTGCAACAAAATATGTTTTTTGTAGTCTCCACATTATCCAAACAATAATTAATAACTAAAAAACAACAATTATGAAACGTCTATTATTAGTCTTTGCAGTAATGTTTTCTGCAAGTATTACAACAAATTCTCAAGTGGTTTATACAAATTTGGAAGACAATCCTGTGTTAATTAACGGCACTAATTCCGAATATCAATTAAACTTTTTCGGAGAAGAGGCTAAGTTTATTATTCAAAATTACAACCATTACGGAGAGGCTATTTATTTTGGATGTTTTACTCCCGGTAGTTCTGTGGTGGCTACCCCTGCAAGTTATAACGCAAACGTAAATAAACTTACCCTATCAAGTAACATATCCTCCGACTGTGTTTTTTACGGTTATGATGATGTACAAATGCCTTGTTTTGATGTCC
Organism: uncultured Bacteroidales bacterium; assembly: GCA_963540815.1. GTDB lineage: Bacteria > Bacteroidota > Bacteroidia > Bacteroidales > P3 > Scybalousia_A. Next base: position 13,121 of record CAUTQY010000008.1, on the reverse strand, counting down.
TGTATCTATCACCCGATTACACGGCTTGGGAAGGTAGCGGTATAAATTACGTGGGTTTTAAATTTAAAAACGGAAATAATACCTACTACGGTTGGGCAAAAATAGAAATAGTTGCCTCTACGTCAAATCAACAGGCAAAGGATGTAAAACTTTATGGGTATGCCTATCAATCAACGCCTAACACACCTATAAATGCCGGACAAACCGGAAATCTGAGTCTAACGGAAAATATTGTAAATAAAATTTCCATCTATCCGAATCCGGCAACGGATATTTTGAATATAGATACAAAAAACGCTATCCGACAAATATGTATAATCAATTCACTGGGACAAGAGGTTATAAGAACATATAATACCAAACAAATAAATATTTCCGATTTGGATAACGGAGTGTATTTTATAAATGTATTATCGGATAATACTTTGATAAAACAAAAATTTATCAAAAGGTAGTACGTTAGTAAAACAAACTTAATTTATCGGAAAAATATAAGCCCTTATATTTTTCCGATATTTTTTTTCAAAAAAAGTGTGCTTTTTTATTGTTTGTATTAAAATTATTTTTACGTTTGCCGCAAAATAGTTCTTAATCAAAAAAACAGGAGGTATTATGCGTAACAAATTTTTATTCTTTTTGGTTTGTACAATTTTATTGTTGCAAACAGTCGCCTTTGCTCAAATGCAAGGAGTAATATCCAATAGCTCGGAAAGAGTATCCCGCTCAATCGTCCCTGTCGCCCAAACCGTTAGGGTAGAGAAGTATAGAGACGACATGATAATCACCCTATGGTTTGATAAGTATAGCGGCAATTACAACAATAGTAATTGTGGGGTGTCAGGTTATGTGGGATATTCTGCCGGTTTACATATACCTTAATTATTTGGAGATTTGGGATTCTTCCTTGAATAATATAATAAGGGGTGTGGATGTTACGCAACATTATCCGTTTGTCTCTTATGACACAATATTACCTTACAAGGAAATTCTTTTTGATAACCCTGTTAATATCAAAGGGAAGTTTTACGTTGTTTTACATAATATGGACACATTATTACCGGGTTTAGGTCATTATACGGGGAGTGGTTCGTCTTTCCTCGCTCCAGCTGTTTTGGGTACCAAGTTATGTACCCCATTATCTGTGGATATGTACCCATTACTTAGACAACGTGGAAGTTTGGATTGGAGACGAGCAGATTTCTATGATTACGGCGATAAGGCTGCAACTATGCTTTATCTTTTTCCCATACTTGGCGAGTATGACCCAAATGTAGAAGAGTATACGGGGGTTGGCATAGAAGAAGTGAGAGATATTTCGGAATATGTTCATGTTTTTCCTAATCCTACCGAAGAGGAGGTGAATGTTAATTGCGGTTATAAGATAAAGAAAATAGAGTTATACGACGAAACAAGCAGATTGTTAAAACAAGAGCAACCAAACTCTTATAACCATAAATTAACCCTAACCGACTACCAAAAAGGGGTGTATTTTATAAAAGTATTCACTTCACAAGGACAAACCAACAAAAAAATTATTAAAAAATAGATCGGTAGCAACGTTCAAAAAAAAAGTCTGTTTTACTTCAAATGAGTAAAACAGACTTTTTAAATTTGGATAAATTTGTTTTTCTTTGTGATAAATAAATTTAGCCTGTTTTTGTGAGTTATTGCATTTTTTGTAAATTTGCAACCTTTAAAAGTTAACTCACACAGTTATGAAGAAAAGGTACCGTATTCTCACATTGTTGCTTATTATATTGTTTATCTCATGTGAGCACAAACCTACAAAAGAGGATATTTTAACTCACGGGATGCCTTCCTCAGGGGGTAAAACGTTGGAAATGTTGCTTGTTATACCGGATTCTTTATATACCAAATCATTAAAAGATTATTTGGGAAATATTTTTGAAAAAGCACAAGAGGGACTACCGCAAAAAGAACCTTATTTTGATTTGGTGCAACTTACTCCGGGACAATACTATAATTCGGAAATGTTCAAAAAGCATAGAAATGTGCTTATAATCAACAAACAAGCCGGCAACAACAATACTATAAGGCAAGCAATAAATAAAACTGTGTATCCGCAGGCTATTTTTGAAATAAAAACCGATAACACAGATAGTATTTACTCAATACTAAATGCTTATGCAAATACTATAAAGTATCAATTTCGTAAGAATGAACATATACGAATTTACAACGCTTTTAAAAGAGATGAGAATATCAAACTGCGGGAGAAGATAAAGAAAACATTTGATTTTTCTTTAACTTTTCCCTCCGATTTTTATCTTGCCAAACAAACCGATAATTTTTTTTGGATAAGAAAGGAAACTCAAAAAGAAAGTTTTAATGTAATGATTTACAAAAAACCTTACTCTTCACAAGACTTATTTATGGGCAAAAAAGTTATAGAGTTGAGGGATTCTTTGGGGAAGGCTTTTGTGCCGGGAAGCGTCAAAGGTTCATACATGGGAACCGAACTCAGAACGGAGTTGTTTAGAGACACCATTAAGGCAGGTAATTATGTAATGATAGAAACAAGAGGTTTGTGGCGATTGTTTGGTGACTTTATGGGAGGGCCTTTTTTGAATTATGTTTTCAGGGACGAAAAAAATAAAAACTTCGTTATGATAGATTGTTTCTTGTACAACCCTAATAAACCGAAAAGGGATTATTTAATGCAATTGGAAAGTATAGTTTACGGAATAAATAAGAAAACAATAAATTATTAACACTCAAAAAATTAAGGAAAAATTATGACACCTTCAAAAATCGAACACATTGGCATAGCAGTGTCCAACTTGGATGAGGCTATCAAGTATTGGGAGAATGTAATGGGATTAAAGTGTTACAACATAGAAGAGGTAGCAGACCAAAAAGTAAGAACCGCTTTCTTTAAGGTAGGAGAAGTAAAAATAGAACTTTTGGAAGCAACAAGTGAAGACAGTACTATTGCAAAATTTATTGCAAACAAAGGACAAGGAGTACATCATGTTGCCTTTAAAATGGAAGATACCAACCAAGCCCTTAAAGAAGCGGAACAAAAAGGTGTTCGTTTGATAGACAAACAAGCAAGAAAAGGAGCGGAAAACCTTAACATAGGCTTCTTGCATCCTAAATCAACATTAGGTGTCTTAACGGAATTTTGTTGTGAATAAATTCCGGTTTATTATGATAATTATTGGGTTAAAAATAAATAATATTAACCTATAAAAGATATACCAAATATTTATAGACTATGGCTTTTGAAGAAAAAATTAAACAATTATTAGACCTTAGGGCTCAGGCTAGGTTAGGCGGAGGTCAAAAAGGTATAGATAAACAACATTCCAAAGGTAAGTTATCGGCAAGAGAGAGGATAGATTTGCTCTTGGACGAAGGTAGTTTTGAAGAATTTGATATGTTTGTAACCCATCGTTGTACCGATTTCGGTATGGAGAAAAAAGAAATTCTTACCGATGGTGTGGTTACGGGATACGGTACAATAGACGGCCGTTTGGTTTATGTGTTTTCACAAGATTTTACAGCATACGGAGGTTCTCTAAGCGAGTCTTTTGCAAAGAAAATATGCAAAATCATGGACCAAGCCATGAAAGTAGGCGCGCCTGTTATAGGTTTAAGTGATTCGGGTGGTGCCAGAATACAAGAAGGGGTTAATTCCCTTGCCGGGTATGCCGAGATTTTTGAGAGGAATATTCTTGCCTCCGGAGTAATACCTCAGATTTCTGCAATTTTCGGTCCCTGTGCCGGAGGAGCGGTTTATTCACCTGCTTTGACGGACTTTATTCTTATGAGTAAGGAAAATTCTTATATGTTTGTTACCGGACCTAAGGTTGTAAAAACAGTGACAGGAGAGGATGTTACCGAAGCCTCCCTTGGCGGGGCAATGGTGCATGCAACCAAAAGCGGTGTGGCACATTTTGTATCGGAAACAGAGCAAGAAGGTATACAAATGATTAGAAAACTTGTGTCCTATATTCCTTCAAACAACTTGGAAGAAGCTCCTTTAACAAATTGCACCGACCCTATTGACAGATTGGAGGATAGTCTTAACACCATAATACCCGAGAATCCCAATAAACCGTATGATGTTAAGGAGGTTATAACAGCCATAATAGATAACGGAGAATTTTTCGAGATACACGAAAGATTTGCCCAAAATATAGTAGTGGGTTTTGCTCGTTTTAATGGTGTAAGTGTTGGCATAGTAGCCAATCAGCCAAAATGTATGGCAGGGGTTTTGGACATAAATTCCTCACGGAAAGGAGGAAGATTTGTTCGTTTTTGCGATGCTTTCAATATTCCTATCGTTACCTTGGTGGATGTACCGGGGTTTCTTTGCGGTACGGGACAAGAATACAACGGTATAATTACCAATGGTGCAAAACTTTTGTTCGCTTACGGAGAAGCCACTGTTCCAAAGGTTACGGTAACTCTTAGGAAGTCTTATGGTGGTGCTCACTGTGTTATGTCCTCCAAACAATTAAGGGGTGATATAAATTATGCTTGGCCTACTGCACAAGTGGCTGTTATGGGTGCCTCAGGTGCCGCTGCTATTCTTTATGGCAGTACATTAAAGGATATGACGGACGAACAGGAAAAGGCAAAATTCTTGGCAGAAAAAGAACAAGAATATAATGATAAATTTGCTAATCCTTACAATGCTGCAAAATACGGCTATATAGATGATGTGATAGAACCGAGAAATACTCGTTTTCGCATAATTAGAGCCTTGCAAGCCTTAGCCACAAAGAAGGATAGCAATCCTATGAAAAAACACAATAACATCCCATTGTAAAACATATAAGCCAATGAAAAAGAATATAAAAACGGTATTCCTTGCTTTTGGCTTGTTGTTGATAGGGTTTGTTTCTTTTGCTCAGAACGCTGATTTCTCAGCTACGACAAGTGGTAAAGGAGAAAGCAACGCTTTTGAAGACCCATTGATACCACAGACTTTTGCAGTGGATTCCAAAACACAACAAATGGTGGTTATAGATACCCCGGAAAATACTATAGCAATATTATCTCGCACGGCAGAAGGTTACGAAATAACAAATACTTTTTTGGTAGATAAGCAAATAGGAAGACATGATGTGCAATTTATCTACAAGCCAGTAAGTATTGCCCTATACGATAACCACATAGTATTTCTTGCCTCCAATATAGATTCTTCTTATATAGGAGTGTTGGATATGCAAGGCAATGTTGTAAATACTACCAACAAGTTTGCAGGTGCGGCTTCCGCTTTTTCTTTTGATAAAACCAACAAACGTCTTTATGTGGCCGGGTTAAATCCCTCCGGTTTCAATGTTTTTGATATCGATGTCTCTAAGGGTTTCGGTTCCATTAATATAGATACCGTCTCTACCAACGAGGCGAGTTATAAAATATACAAAATACCGAGAAAATCGGAGCAGATAAAAGAACACGACCCTTACGGACTGGGGCTTACTATGATTGCAATGAGTACGGTTTTCTTTGCTTTGATTATCATTTCCATAATACTTATGGGCTTTGCAAAAGCGCTTATGAAAATACAAGCAAGGAGGAAGAAAAAAACAGAAGAAAATAATAACGCAAATATTCCTCTTGCAGAAAAAGCTGATAGGAAATATCTAAGCGGAGATGAGTTTGCCGCAATTGCCGCTGCAATTTATATGTATAACGAGGAGTTGCACGACGAGGAAAACACCGTACTGACAATCACCGAGGTTAATAGAAGGTACTCTCCGTGGAGTAGCAAAATGTATAATATGAATGTTTATAAAAGACGATAAACGAAAACACAGATAATATGAAAAATTATAAATTCAAAATACACGGTACAAATTATTCTGTTGATATAAAAAGTGTTGAAAGACAAACCATAGAATTGGAACTTAACGGAACTCCGTATCAAGTGGAGGTAGATAAAGAAATAAAACAGATACCCAAAAAGGTTGTTTTGACCAATCGTCAGGCTTCACCTTCTCCGACAGTAATGCAAACAACGGAAAAAGTAACTCCCAAACCTACTTCTTCCGGGGCACATGGTGTAAAATCTCCTCTTCCGGGTACTATATTGGATGTTTTTGTTAATGTCGGAGATAGAGTAAAATCAGGGCAAAAACTTGTTCTTTTGGAAGCAATGAAGATGGAAAACCAAATAGATGCCGATAGAGACGGAGTAATAAAGTCTGTGGGAGTACACAAGGGCGATGTTATTATGGAAGGTGATGTTTTGGTAACAATAGAATAAAAGGAGGTGAAATTATGTTACCATTATTTGTAAATTTATCGGCAACAGCCTCTGCAGGAGAAAAGATGGGATTTTTGGATTTCGTCTCCTCGCAACTTGTGCAGTTCTTTCATTATACTTCATTTGCAAATTTTGAGATAGGCCACCTAATAATGATACTTATAGGTTGTTTTTTCATAACCCTTGCAATTACAAAAGAGTATGAACCTATGCTTTTGATACCTATTGGTTTTGGTATGTTGATAGGTAATATACCCTTCTTTCCCGGACTAAAAATAGGTATCTACGAAAGTGGCTCGGTACTCAATATTCTTTACCATGGTGTTCAAAATGGCTGGTATCCTCCATTAATCTTCCTTGGTATCGGAGCAATGACAGACTTTTCCGCTCTGTTAAGCAATCCTAAACTTATGCTTTTGGGAGCGGCGGCGCAGTTTGGTATATTTGGTGCTTATACTGCCGCTTTGGCGCTTGGTTTTCTGCCCAACGAAGCCGGAGCAATAGGAATTATAGGCGGTGCCGATGGTCCTACTGCTATCTTTATTTCCTCTCAACTTGCTCCCGAATTAATGGGAGCTATAGCTGTTTCGGCTTATTCTTACATGGCACTTGTCCCCGTTATTCAACCTCCTATTATGCGAGCTTTGACAACAAAAAAAGAACGTTTGATAAGAATGAAAGCACCGCGACAGGTATCCAAAACGGAAAAAGTTGTATTTCCCATCATAGGTTTGCTTCTTACTTGTACAATGGTACCTTCGGGTATTCCTCTTTTGGGTATGTTGTTTTTCGGTAATTTGCTAAAAGAAAGTGGTGTTACCAAACGTTTGGCAAATACGGCTTCCAATGCCATTATAGATATTTGCACCATACTTATAGGCTTAACCGTAGGGTGTTCTACTCAGGCTACAACATTCCTTACCGGCAAAAGTATAGGTATTTTTGCCTTAGGTGCTTTTTCTTTCATAGTGGCTACAACGGCCGGAGTTTTATTTGCCAAACTTATGAATCTATTCTTAAGAGAGGACAATAAAATAAATCCTCTTATAGGTAACTCCGGTGTTAGTGCAGTGCCTGATGCGGCAAGAGTAAGTAACAATGTCGGCTTGGAATACGACAAAAAGAATTATCTTTTAATGCATGCCATGGGACCAAATGTTGCCGGCGTTATAGGTTCGGCCGTTGCGGCAGGTATTTTGCTCGCATTTTTAAAATAATTATACACTTTGAGAGATTATTTTTTCTTTCATTTTCTATTATTTTAAGACGCTGTGTTTTGTAGCGTCTTTTTTTTATCTTAAATCTTCGGCAACTCAACACAATAGTTAAAAGAATAGATATTTAACTCAATAAAAAATATTACTTTTCAAACAACGTCATTCAAGGTATTTTATAACCGAACGGATTGTTGCGATTTTTTACAAAGGTTTTCGAAAAAAATGGAAAAATCAGCCCGAATTGCTTCGCTTGCGTTCGCAATGACGGAAAAGGAGGGCTACGGCTTGGTTGACTGTCAAAGTGAGAAAAATTATATTCTTGCGAGACTTTGTAAAAAACGTGTCCGTCCATATCTTATTAATATCGTCTGCGTCCGTCATTACAAGCCTTACTTTCACGTCATTGCGAGCCGTAAGGCGTGGCAATCTACAAAATAAATAGATATGGATTGCTTCGATTGCGCTCACAATGACAGCTTGACCCTCCGTCAAAAGAGGAAAAAGTTTTGCCAAATATGGAAAGGATTCTGCCATTCGGATTTTGGTTTCTGCCAAAGGCCGTTTCAATGATGAAAAAACATAGTTTTTTGACTCAAAAAACTATGTTTTTTTGATAACTAATCACCGTTTGGCAGAAACAAAACAAAGAAAGGCAAAAATTTTATAAGGTATGGCAAGAATATAAAGCGGAATGGATTGCTTCGCAATAAAGTTGCTCGCAATAACACATTATTTCATGGATTGCTTCGCTTTTGCTCGCAATGACGCGAAAAGGAGGGTTCGCAATGACGACTTGTAACATTCTTTTTCTTGTGGATTTATAGGACTTTTTGCGAGGTCTCACAAGGACAATAAAACGAGGCAGGTAACATTTTCCGCATTGAGAGCATTCGGCACAACAACACGTTCAATGCAGTGTTTCCCATAATACCGCGTCCCATATTATAGAAATAATAATGTGGAAAATAGCGGATTTATAAGAATTAAAATCGCTTTTATTATTTGTTGAAAGTACTCATAGTCTTTTCCATACCAAGCAAGACAAATGATTTTATGATTTCGGAGGTTTCATCTATTTGAGGGTTAATTATTTGTTGCTCTTGATGAGAAAATTTTCCTAAAACAAAATCCACCTGCCCGCCTTTATGAAAATCGTTGCCTATTCCAAATCTCAACCTGTTAAAGGATGAGGTTTGCAAAGTTTCTATAATGTGTTTCAATCCGTTGTGTCCTCCGTCGCTCCCCTTGTATCTCAAACGTATGCTACCCAAAGGTAAAGCCAAATCATCTACTATAATCAACATATTTTTAACGGATATTTTTTCCTTATCTAACCAATATCTAATAGCCTTGCCGGATAAATTCATATAGGTTGTAGGTTTGATAAGACAAACTTGCCTACCTTTGAGTTTGGTTTTAGCCAAAAAGGCATATCTTTCAGAGGTAAAGGCAATTTTTTCTTCCGTATTTTCATTTATTTTTTTTAGATAATAATCCAAAATATCATAACCTATATTATGCCTTGTATTTTCGTATTCTTTGTCCGGGTTACCCAAACCTACTATAAGGAATTTATCCATAAATTCTTTTGATTTTGCGGAATGTTTTGTTTTGAAAAACAAATTGAACATTATTTATATTTTTTGATAAAAAGTAAAGGCTTTATTTAAAAAGATAAATAAAGCCTAACATTGAATTGTTGGGTTTATATATTTTAAAAAAAACATATTATTCTGCTGCGGTTTCCTCAGTTTCTGCGGCGTTTACCTTGGCGTTTCGTGTTGCCTTAACCGTTATTATAACGGAAGATTTTACCTCCAAACACTCCACCTCAGGTATGGATATATCAGATACTTTTATTCCCTGACCTATACCCAACTCGCTTATATCCAAAACAACTTCTTGCGGAATAGTGTTCGGCAAACCGGATAACCTTACTTTTCTCATTTTAAGGTTAAGTTTACCGCCGGCAAGCACACCGGGTGCAGTGCCTGTTGTTTTTACGGGAACGGCTATTTTAATAGGTTTGTCATCAAATATTCTTAAAAAATCCGCATGCAATACCTCATCATTCACCGGATGATACTGAATGTCTTGAAGTATGGCATTGTGTTCCTTTCCGTCTATGTTGATTTTAACATAATTGGTATCCGGGGTAAATAACAACGGAATAAAATCCTTGTCAGGAACGGAAAATTGTATTTGCTTGTCTTTACCTCCATAAAGAACACAAGGGACTTTACCGTTTTTTCTTAGAGCCTTGGTATCCTTTTTCCCTACGTTCTCTCTCAGAGAACCGCTCATTGATACAGTCTTCATTGTTTTTATTTGTTTTTGTTTGTAAAAATGTTTATTTTTTTGATTTGCGAAAAGCATTGCAAAGGTAATATTTTTTTGACTATTGACAACAAAAGCAATGATTTTTTTGTAATAATGACTATTAAAAGACTTCTTTCATTGCAAACTTACCCATTAAATAGTATGTTTTTTGTATCCATTGTTAAAATTATTGTAACTTTGCACCTTATAAGAATAAATATTTTACTATGAAAAAGATAACGTTGTTTTTTCTTTCTTTGGTTTATCTTGCAAGCTTGTCGGCACAGATGGATATTTCTTTCGGAAAAAAATTTTACGATATAAAGGATGATTGTGTTGATGCCCAATTTATAGCCGAGGATAATTCCGGTTACTATTTTTATTACTGCATGAATGAATACAAGGGGGAGGGCGAGTTTGAGTATAGATATTATCTTGCTCACGCAGACACGGAAGGCAACGTTGATAGGTTGGCAAAAATAGATTTTGGTTCTCCTTCCTATAAAGTAGAATATACATGGAGAAATAATTCTTTGGTCGGATTTGTCTTGTCTAGAACCAAGAGAGATAAAGCAACGGAAAATAAAAGACGTTCATCAAGAAACAAAACCGTTTCCACTGAAACAGGCACGCAAAAATTTTATACTCAATATCTCCATCTCAAAGATATGCGTTTGATAGACAAACCGGAGTTGTTTTTAGACTACACTTATATGGTGGATTCCGCTCAAAAACCTTATATTTTTTCTTTCTCGGAAAACAAAACAAAGATGGTATATTGTTTGTTTAAACAAGGAGATAACAGCAGGGAAGCGGAGGTTAAAGCTTATAATAATCAAATGGGCTTGCTTTGGTCAAAAACCTATGGTTTGCCAAGCGCGGAAGGGTTGCAAACCTATGTGGAAGACGTAGCAATAAATAACAACGGGGATAATGTTCTTTTGGCAATAAGAGGAGTTGCTCAGGGCAAAAAAGTAAATCATAAAGATGATATTGCCTATTTGGTATATTTAACAAAATATCAAAGCAAAACCTATGATATTAAGTTGGAAAACTCTTGGGCAACAAGTATGAAATGTTGTTTTAACATAGAGGGCGACCAAGTTATTGCCGGTTATTACGGCACAAATAACGAAAAACCTTATAATGCCACGGGCAGTTTTGCCTATACCTTTGACCAAAGAAGACTTTATCAAAAGTCAGTTTCCATGAAAGAATTCAAAGAATACGAAACAGACCAAATGTTTGCAAATAAAAAAGAAATGCCCGCTCCAAGCAATTTCACCACTTATGTAGAGGAACTTGTTCCTATGGTAGGAGGTAATGTTATAATGCTTGGGGAACAAAGGTTTGCCTCTCATCTTATCCCGCCAAAACGCAGAGGGCAAAAACCCACGGGAGAAGAGGCTTTTTATTATAGAGATTTGGTCTTGACCAACATAGACAAGAACGGAATGATAGAAGGAAATGCCTTTTTGGCAAAAAGACAAAAAGTATACAACGATAACGATGACTACAACGGTTATGTGTTATCAAGGGACAGATACGGCTTATATATAATGTTTAACGACCATATTGCAAACTATAAAGACGGCAAATTTGTACCCACAAGGCAATATAATTCCGACAAACTCCGTACTCAGATAAATTTTGTTCAAGTCTATTCGGACGGCTCTTACAATTGGCAACAGGCTTTAAGGACACACGATATGAAAATGCCCTTATTTAAAACTCTTATGCTTACGAACAACAAGCAAATAGTTTTTCTTTGTCATTGGGAGGACAATAATATAATAGGAAAATTTTTAACCAGATAGGATGAAAAGTAAAAAAAAGGATAAACACATACTTTCTTGTTTATCCTTTTTTTGCAATCATATATTTGTTGTATTCGTATTGTGCATAGGACAGACAGATAAACAAACCAAGTCTCCCTAGGGTAAAACCCAACAAAAAAATATAATCTCTGAGAAATCTCCAGAGGGTTTTGATTATAATGGTGAAATAACTTATACGCTTACCTCTAACTTTATATTCTTGTGCTTTGAGTTCTGCGTACTTTTGCAGTTGTTGTGTAAATTTTTGTTTTGAAACAAAGGACAAATGCAATAAATCTCCCCGTAACATGCCTATTTTTTGCGAAGTTTTAAAGGTGACTTTTTCGTGTACAAACTCACCGTCAAATTCTCCCAAACTCTTGTTATACAACCTTAATTGTCTATCGGGATACAAACCGCAAACCTTTACCCAATGCCCCCAAAAGTTGTTTAACCTTTTTATCCTATACCCCGCTTTTAAATTTTCCGTTTGTTTTAATCTTATAATACTTTGTTTTAATTTTTCAGACAAATATTCGTCTGCGTCTATGTTTAAAACATAATTATTTTTAGTAAGTTGTGCCGCAAAATTTTTCTGTTTGGTATAGCCGAGAAATTTTTGTTTTACAAATGTTACATTGTTATACTTTTGGCAAACTTGCTCCGTTTTGTCTGTTGAAAAACTATCTACAATTATTATCTCCTCTACAACATCTTGCAAACTTTCCAAACATCTTGAGATATTATTTTGTTCGTTAAGAGTAATAATGGTAGCCGAAATTTTCATATTTAGTATATCTGAGTAAGTTCCTTAAAAATAGACTCCTTTATTGAGGGTAAAAGAGAGTTGATATTTATAATATTAAGCGAATATTTGGGAAATTTTTTATCCATTCTGCCATCTACGCTGTGTGCTATGGTCTCAGAGTTCAATTTTCCGAAATCTACGTATGCAACTATTGTTTTTTGTTTTTTTTCTACGGCGGAAACAAAATCTTTATGCAACCAAAGATGTTCAACACTTTCTTTTTTAAGTGCTTGAGTTATTTTATTAATAAGTTTCTTTCTATTATATCTTGCAAAAAAAGAAGGTTTCCTGTCTTTTGTTTTCAATCCTTTTTGCAGCAACTTACTACTTTTTTTATCTATCATAATACCAACAAATATATGTACCTTATATAAGGTACAAAATTATATATAATTTCTTAAAACGCAAAATTTCATACCTTTCCGACCCATTATTGTAAAATTTTTCTTATAAAGTGCAAAATTTTGAAAGATATCGGAATGTATTTTATTATACAGACAGAAACAATATCGGATAATACTTATTTCGTACCGGATTTTATATAATTAAGATAGTATGAGAAAGTACCCGTCAGGGGACTTGAACCCCCACTCTCTAATGAGAACTACCCCCTCAAAGTAGCGTGTCTACCTATTCCACCAAACGGGCATTTGTAATAGTAACGTAAGAAATTAATAAATATTTTCTCTTTCCCACAATAAAAGTCCTTGTTCTACAAG
>CAUTQY010000007.1:0-74391 GCA_963540815.1 uncultured Bacteroidales bacterium | reverse complement strand
TTTCTTTTTCTTTTTTTTTTCTTGGTCAATTGAAATATTTTATATAAAGACCAAGATATGTTTTTATATTACATAAAAACAAAAATTAAACTTTCTTATTGATTATCTACATTTTAGGTCTTTTATAGTTATTAACAATTTAGTTTTAATAAAAATTTACCTATACAAAAAAATCTTTTTTACAAAAAAAATACAACTTTTTCTTATTATTTTTTTGAAATTAATTTTATTACAAATACTTGATTCTAAAAATTTTATATCTCGATTTAGGATTTTATGCGCCGTAAAGAAAAAAATTATTCTTTTTTTAAAGATAATCTATTAAAATTTGCAAGTCCAAATTATTTACGGAAAATGCCTCTATGTGCAAATCTGCTTGTTTGTAAAAAAAATCTCTTTCTTTTAAAGACTTTTCTATATAATTTAATCTTTCTTCGGGTAAGACTTTTTCCAACAGCGGACGTCTCTTCTTACTTGATTCTGTTCGAGAAAGAATTTGCTCTGCATTCATTTTCAAATAAATACTTTTGCAATATTGTTTTATCAAAAGCATATTATCCTTATAACAAGGCAACCCTCCGCCGGTGGATATTATAATGTTGTCTTGTTTCAATAAAGAAATCAAAACTTCTCTTTCTCTTTCTCTAAAAAAAACTTCTCCTTTTTGGGAAAAAATTTCCTCGATGGAACATCCGCAAATCTCTTCTACAATACTGTCGGAGTCTTTCAAGGGCAAATTAAGTATATTGGACAAACGCTTGCCAAGTGTAGTTTTACCGACGTACATATACCCAACGAGTGCTATTATCATACAAAAAAGTTTATCTTGCGTAAGCAGTTAAAGACATATCGGCAAAATCTTTTCTTAGAAATTTAAACATTCCGCAACTACCTACCATAGCGGCATTGTCTGTTGTGTAGGAAAATTTGGGAATAAAAACTTTGCAATTATACTTTTGACCAAGTGCGAAAAATTTTTCTCTCAACAAACTGTTGGCAGAAACTCCCCCTGCCAAAGCCATTGTTGATATTCCCGTGTCTTTCAAGGCTTTTTCAAACTTGTACAACAATGTTTCCACAACTGTTTTTTGCACAGAACAAGCAATATCGTTTAAGTTTTCTTGTATGTAGTTGGGATTTTCTTTTAATCTGTCTCTCAATGTATAAAGAATACTTGTTTTTAAACCGGAAAAACTATAATCGTAACCTTTGATATGACTTTTTGCAAATTGTAGTTTGGGTAGTCCCTCTTTGGCAAGTCTATCTATATAAGGACCTCCCGGATAGGGCAAGGAAAGAATTTTGGCTGCTTTGTCTATTGTCTCCCCAGCGGCATCGTCTATTGTCTTACCTATTATTATCATATCGGAATCGGAATTAACTCGTATGATTTGAGTATTCCCACCCGACACCAACAAACAAAGATAAGGAAATGTGGGTATCTCTTGTTCTATGCTATCCTTGACAAAATGAGCCAGAACATGTGCTTGCAAATGATTGACATCTATAATGGGTATTCCAAGACCTATGGACATGGTTTTGGCAAAACTAACTCCAACCAACAAAGAACCTAACAATCCCGGACCGCGAGTAAAAGCAATTGCGGAGAGTTGATTTTTTTTTATACCTGCCTCTTTTAGAGCAACTTCTACAACAGGTAGAATATTTTGCTGATGTGCTCTGGATGCCAACTCCGGCACTACTCCTCCGTATTTTTCGTGTACTTTTTGCGAAGCCGTGATATTGCTTAATACTATAAAATCATCTCTGAGTACGGCAGCCGAAGTATCGTCGCAAGAGGATTCTATTGCAAGTATGTATTTATTATCCGTAGAACTTTTCATTGGTCACTACCCTATTTGTTTTTATTGTTTGATTAACTCTTCTACTACTTTTTTTACTCCCGTAGAGGCTATTTCCTGTATAAAATTTATACCGTTCGGATTAGTATCCGGGCGCTTGGGGTCTATTAGGTATTTGATACAGTCTTTCTTTGTGTAATGTATTAAACTCGCAGCCGGATACACTACCAGAGAAGTACCTATTATTATAAAAATATCAGCCGTTTGACACGCTTTTACAGCATTTTCCATTTCGGGTACAGGTTCTCCAAACCAAACAATAAAAGGTCTAAGCATTTTTCCTTTTTTATCCAAATCAAAAGGAGTTATGTCGTGATAACCGATATTATAAATTTCATCTTTGTTGTAACGAGAACAAGCCTTTGTTAGTTCTCCATGCAAATGAATAATATTTTTACTGCCCGCTCTTTCGTGCAAATCGTCTACATTTTGGGTTATTATCGTTACATTATACTTTTGTTCCAAACAAACGAGTTGTTTATGTCCTTCGTTTGGCTCTACTTGTGTGAGTTGTCTGCGTCTTGCGTTATAGAATTTGGTTACTAATTCTTCATTTTTTTCAAACGAATCAAAGTTTGCAACGTCCTCTATACGATAATTTTCCCACAAACCATTGCTATCCCTAAACGTACTTATACCACTTTCCGCACTAATTCCCGCTCCTGTTAATACAACTATGTTTTTCATAGGCTTCAACTGATTATTATTTTATTACACTATCCTATAACGGGAAGAACGAATCAAATATATACTATTATAATCCAAGTCATCTTTAAAAGCATACTGCCACATATAATAAATGTTTTCTCCCTCTATACTACGTTTTTCAAAGAATACCGGTATTACTTTTTTGTTGGTATTTATCTGCCATTGTCTATAGGGGTAATACAATTGTCTTATAATTGTATTCTTTGTACTAGAGTTTTTTGCTTCTATAAGAACAATCTCATCTCTACCCTCATAACCGGCATCAACTTCTGTCTGGACGCTTTCAACAGTCAAATGTATTTCACCAACTCTAAAAGAAAATTTTGGAGTGTATTTTCTTCCTCTAATGGTAAGCACCAAAGAATCATCATTTATAAAAGTGCGTATCAATGAGTTTGCATACGCAAAATCCAAATTTTGCATTTCAGAATCTCCTACAAGAGAACTTTTTAAATCAAAATCAAGTCTTTTTTCGTACGTCTCAATGGGTTTTATTATATCGGGAATATCAACATATCCTTCACCTTTTACTATGTAATACTCTCCATTATGTTTGGGTAAAATAAATAAATCATTCTTTCTAAAAACTTCAGGTCTATCTTCGCGAGTATCTTGTTTACACAAAATTCTTACTTCTTTTTCTGCCGTTCTTTTAAAATTCTGACACGAACTTTTAATTTGTTCGGCTGTTAGCTCAAACGGTTTTTTACTAAAATCGTGAGATAATATATTATGGTCTTCAAAAATTTTATTCCAAGAATCATTATTTGCCATGATATAAATGATTTGTTTGTTCTTTATTGCTAATCATAAGTTCAAAAATTTTACCTCTTCTTTTTGCATTTGAATTTATCATACGATTTGCCTTAACTCTATAAATGAAGTAATTGGAATATAAATCATCAAAAAAAGTATTTTTATTTTCTTCAGTATTCAAATCGGAATTACTCAATATAAATGATGCTCCTCGTTCTGTAATGTTATTACAAAATTTATTTAAACGCATTTGATCCTCATCGTCAAAATTTTCTTTGCTGTAAGAGGTAAAAGCGGAAGTGACGGAAATAGGCTTGTACGGAGGATCTAAGTAATAAAATGTGTGTTCATTTGCATAGAGCAATGTATTTTCAAAATCTCCCTGTAGTATTTCTACTTTTTCCAACAATCTATGACAAATAATTATATTGTCCTCATTGCAAATCAAAGGCTTTTCATATTTTCCATGAGGCGTATTGAAATTTCCCTGACTATTAACACGGTATAAACCGTTGAAACAGGTTTTGTTTAAAAAAATAAAAAGTGCAGAATTTAGTATGTAGTCGTCATTTTTAGCATTAAATCTCTCTCTTTGTGTCAAATAATAATCCTTCTTATTATTTACTGATAGTAAATTGTACTCTTTTTCCATGTTCTTCAGGCTACAAATAAGTTGCTGAGGATTTTCTTTTATAACCCTATACGTATCCATTAAATCTTTATTGATATCATTAATATAAGCCTTCATTACATTTGTATACTTCTGCAGAATAAAAAACAACACTGCTCCTCCTCCCACAAAGGGTTCTATATAAACCGTATCATTGGATAGTTTTATATTTGAAGGGATTAAATTATCTATTTGATTTAACAATTGGGTCTTACCCCCCACCCATTTAACAAAAGGTTTTGCAATGTTTTTTATCATCTTGTATTTTGTTTTCTTTTTTTGTGTTGATTATGCTTTGGGTTAGCAATTTGTATATTTCCTTGTAGGGTTGAGAAAGCAGAGCAATATGTTCATTTATAGTGTTGTAGTCTTCCCTTGTTGCCGGTCCTGTTTGACAAAGCAAGGGGTCTTTTTCCTTAATTGCCTCTACGGTTCTGCTTATCAAAGGCAATAAAATTTTGAAGTCCAAGTTTTCTTTTTCTAAAATTGTTTGGGAAATATGAAAAAGATGATTTGTAAAATTGTTTGCAAAAACAGCGGCAATGTGCAATTTTTTTCTTTGGTTATCCGTCAGATGATAAACAATGGGAGATAATTTAAATGCCAAACTATCCAAAACTTGACTTGCCCAAGTAGTGTTTGCCCAAGTACAAAGAGGCACAGAAGAGAAATTTATTTGCATATCTTTTTTTAGACTTTGTAATGGGTACAAAGAACCGTAGTTGTTACACAGAACTTGCAAAAAAGAAGTTTCCGTAAATCCGCTAGTGTGGACAAGTATCTGTCTGTCGTTTAATTTCTTACCCAAGGCTTGCAGTATCTGCAAAGCAACCTGTTTTAAGACCTCGTCCTTTATCGCCAGAATAACAATATTGGAACAAAAATCATTTGAACAAAAACTGCCACGAGAGGAAATCATTTTTACAACGAGACCCTTTTCTTTCATTATTTTGTAATAATGAGTTGCGACATTGCCTTTACCTACTATGGTTATGGAAATCATAATATTAAAACAAATCTTATTTCTTTTGTCTTTGCAATAACTCTTCCATAAATTTTCTATCGTTGCTTAATCTTGGTATTTTGTGTTGTCCTCCGAGTTTGTTATTGTCTTTTAACCAATTATAAAACAAATTTTTATCCGCTAAATGTACTACGGGTTTTTTAAGGACAAAGTCTTTGTATCTTTTGGCTTCGTAATCGGAATTAACGTCTTGAAGAGTTTTATCAAAAACATTGACAAACTTTTCCATATCATTTGGTTTTACTGCAAACTCTATCATCCATTCGTGTCTGTTAATGTTGTTGTTTTTATCTTGCAAGGGTGCTCCGGTATATTCCGACACTTGTGCGTCTGTTACCTTGCAAGCCACCTCCAAAGCCTTATCCACATTATCTACTATAATCTCCTCTCCGCAAAGATTGATATAATGTTTTGTTCTACCCGTTATTTTGAAACGATAAGGATATTTCTCGGTAAAACAAATAGTATCTCCTATCAAATATCGCCAAAGTCCTCCATTGGTAGATATGACTACGGCATAATTTTTATTCGGCTCAACCTCGGATAGAGATATTACACGCTTATTTTCTTTTTCCATATCCTCAAAAGGTATAAATTCATAATATATGCCATAATCCAAAAGTAAAAGCATGGAATCCTTATCCGACCTATCTTGTAAACCGAAAAAACCCTCCGAAGCATTATATGTTTCCATATAGTTTATATCACTAGAAAGTATTCTATTGTACTGCTCCACATAAGGGCGAAAACTTACTCCACCGTGGAAATATACTTCCAAGTTCGGCCAAATTTCTTCTATTTTCTTACCCGTATGCTTGACTACCTTATTCAACAAAACAAGCATCCAAGAAGGTACGCCGGATAGAGAGACCACATTTTCCGTACTGACACTGTCTACCATGAGTTGAAGTTTTTCTTCCCATTCGGGCATAAGCGCTATATCTTTTTTGGGTACTCTAAACCATTCCGCCCAGAAAGGAAGGTTATTTATTATAATAGCGGAGACATCGGCACAAAAAATGTTATTATTATAAATATTATCTTGCTTAGAACCTCCAAGCGCAAGAGAATAACCCGAAAAGATATTGTTATTGGGGTAGTTGTTGCAATACAAACTCAACATGTCTTTTCCTCCCTTGTAGTGACAGTCTTCCAAAGATTCTTTGCTAACGGGAATGAGCTTGCTTTTGTTTGAGGTAGTGCCGCTTGATTTGGAAAACCACTTTATCTCACTATGCCATAATAAATTTTGTTCCCCCTTTAGTATACGAGTAAAAAAAGGTAATAGAGAATCGTAATCATTTAAGGGCACCCTTTCTCTATAAGTCTGTTCGTTTTTTATAGACCTATAATCATAAAATTTCCCCCACACGGTATCTTTGGCTGAGTCTATGAGACAGTTGAATACTTTATTTTGCACGTCAATAGGATGTTTCATAAAATTCTCTATCTGTGGCAATCGCATCAACATTATTTTACTCATTAAAGTATTAAAAGGCATAGGTGTTTTTTTTATCTAACTTTTGTTGTTTCTTTTTTATTGATAGGATATTCTATTCTAACGTGGTAAATACTTTGTAATTTGTTTTTTAGTATTTTCCTTATCTTATCTATATCCGCAAAGGTTATATTTGCATTATCATACTGGTTGTCCCGTATCTGAGAGTTTATTATGTCGTCCACAAGTGCGGAAATACTTTCTTCGTTGTGTTCTTTCAAAGAACGGGAAGCCGCTTCCACACTATCTACCATCATCAAGACAGCCGTTTCTTTGGAGAACGGACGAGGTCCTCTATAAGAAAACTTTGTTTTATCTACTTCTATTCCCGGATTTTCGTTTACCTCTTTGTAGTAAAAATATTTGGTTGTACTTGTTCCATGATGGGTGCGAATAAAATCAACAATAGGTTCGGGCAATTTGTATTTATGAGCAAGTTTAACTCCGTTGCTTACATGGGAGATAATAATCTGAGAGCTCTCTTGATTTGTCATATCATTAAGGGGATTTGCGGCGCCGGATTGATTTTCTATAAAACACATGGGCATTATTATTTTTCCTATGTCATGGTGAAGTGCGCCGGCGCGTATAAGCAATGAATTTCCTCCTATCTGGTGTATTACCTCCTCTGCAATATTGGCAACTTGTACACTGTGCTGAAACGTACCCGGAGCCTTATTTGACAATTCTCTTAGTATTTTGGTGTTGGTGTTGCAGTATTCCATCAAAGACATTTCACTAACCAAACCGAACATTTTTTCCAAAATAAAAACAATGGGAAAAGCAAAAAGTATTAGTATCGCATTTATGGCAAAATATATAAAACGATTTATATCCAATTGTTTAAAGTCCATACCTTGAATAAAACTCATAGCAAAATAAATGACAGAATAAGTAAAAAAGATAATGAGCGCGGTATTAAAAAACTCCGACCTTTTTTCCAAATGTTCCACACTTAGCATGGCCATCATACCGGCTATAAGTTGATAAAAAACGAACTCAAAACTATTGGGTACGGAAAAACCTATAATAATAATTAATACCAAGAAAACATACAAAGAAACTTTTGTATCAAAAAAAGTCCTTATCAGTATGGGGGTTAAACATAGAGGAACAACATAAAGATATTCTTGATTGAATTTCATAATAAACATTGTCATAAAAATCATTATCAGTATGACAGTGTAGATTAATAATATTTTTCTATTGTTGAGAAATATACTCTTGTCCGTATTGTAAAGAAACAAAGTCATTGCTCCCAAGGATATAACAATTAAAAGATATTGACCAAAATTTGAAAGTATGCTTGCCATTTTACTTTGGTTTATTCCCTCGTATTCACTTCTCAGAGAAGAAAGTATTTGGTATTTTTCCTCTGTAATTCTTTCTCCTTTGGCAATTATATTTTCATTTTGGGCTATCATTCCTTTAACTATGGATATGTCTGCTATTTGAGAATAAAGAATCTCTTCCGTTTTTTCTTTATTATAAACGATATTGGGAGAAATATTTTTTATAAGTACATCGGCAACAAATTTATAATTTTTAGCATCCTTAAAATTTTGTTCCATATATGTGTTTACAACCTCTTGCAAATCTTTCATAGTATAGAAATCATAACTATCAAAATCTTTGGCTATGTTTCTATCTATCACTATTATAGCATTATTAATATACTTTTTATTATTTTCTCCGTAACCGGAAATAATTCCTTGTGTAAATATTTTATCTACAATAAAATCCGTTTTATACACGGTATTTTCCGTTTGAGCAAGAGAAAAATTATTTTTTTCACACTCCTTTACAATGTCGTTATTTATCTGTTCGGTTATTTTTGTAACAATATTCCTATTGTTATCAAAATACAATTTTCTATTATCGGATAATTCTTTTTTTTCTTTATCTATTTCCTTATCCGTTTTTTTTACGGCAAAATCAAATGGAGCAACAAGACTTTCATGTTTCCAAAACTCTCCTTTTTGAAACTCATATTTAAAAGATGATTTTGTGGGAGTGAGCAAGACTATCAAACCCGCTATTATCAACACCTGAATAACTCTGTTGACAAAAATAAGAATCTGTCTTTTGTTTGATAAAAAATTCATTATAAAAAAGAATTTTATTTGTTTAATCTTTTTATTTCTTTTGTCAAAGCGGAACAAAAAACAAAATCGTTGAGTTCTTTGTTGTCGGAAGAAAGTATATTATTACTATCACCCTGCCAGGACAACTTGCCTTGATTGATAAATATGATATTTTCCCCTATTTCCATTACGGAATTCATATCGTGGGTATTTACTATTGTTGTCATGTTGAACTCGTGCGTAATATCCATTATAAGTTTATCTATGACAATTGAGGTTACGGGGTCTAAGCCCGAATTCGGTTCGTCACAAAAAAGATACTTTGGTTGTGCCGCTATTGCACGAGCAATGGCTACGCGTTTGCGCATACCACCCGATAGTTCGGCGGGTAACATTTTATTAACACCCTTTAGATTAACTCTTTCCAAACAATATTCTACTCTTTCCAATCGCTCCTTTCTTTTTTGTTTTGTAAACATACGCAACGGAAACATAATATTTTCCTCTACATTTATGGAATCAAACAGTGCTCCTTCTTGAAAAATAAAACCTATATCTTTTCTCAACTCCACTTTTTGTTCCCTAGTCATTTTGGAGAAAATTCTATCATTGTACGAAACAAAACCACCCTCCGGTTGATATAATCCTGCTATCGTTCTAAGTAAAACCGTCTTTCCGCTCCCCGACTTTCCTATGGTAAGATTGCATTTACCCGGTATGAATACGGTATCTATATCGTCCAAAACTTTTTTTTCTCCGAAGAATTTACTTATGTGGGATACTCTTATCATAGCGACTTAGTTGAATAAAGAGGTTATTAAAATATTGAATACCATTATGGCTATACTACTTTGAACTATAGCCTTGGTACTCTCCTGTCCGACCTCAACACTTCCGCCCTTGAGAGTATAACCTCTGTAACAAGCTATGGAGGAAATAATTAAAGCGTTTATAACAGCCTTTACCACAGCATAAATTATTTCTCCAGTACCGAATTCCAAACGGACACCTTGGACATAATCAAAAAAAGTCAAACTCCCCAAAGGCAAAGCACCGATAAGTCCTCCCATTAAAGCAGAGAATATACTCATAATCATAAGTAAAGGGAAAAATATCAGACAAGCTACTATTTTGGGCAGAATAAGATAAGAAGCAGTATTAACCCCCATAACTTCCAAGGCGTCTATTTGCTCGGTTATCCTTTGTGTACCAAGTTCCGAAGCAATACGAGAAGCACATTTGCCGGCAAGAATCAAAGATATTATTGTAGGAGCAAGTTCCAATATTATGGCCTTACGTGCCGCAAAACCATAAACCCAACTCGGATACACGGGACCTTTGATATTCAGCAAAAGTTGTATTACTATGGCGGCTCCGACAAAAACACTTATTATCAAAACTATAATAATACTATCTATGCCTAAGGCCTTCATTTCAAATACCATACGTCCCAAAAACACTCTATTGTTTTGAGGACGTTTAAAGGCTTCTTTCATCAAAAGAACATACCTGCCCAACTCTTGCAAAAAAATCCTTATTCCATTCACCTCTAATCTATACTAATTCCAACTTCAAACTCTTTTGTCTTCCTTTTTGTAGGCTAACCTTTATATTCTTTTTCTCTCTGCTGCCACCCAAAAGCAACTCAGACAAAGGATCCTCTATTTCTTTTTGTATTGCACGCTTTATAGGACGAGCACCAAACACCTTTTTATCATCCGTTTCCAAAATATAGCGTTTGGCTCCTTCGGTTATTCCTATTGTATAACCTAAGTCGGTCAATCTTTGCCTCAAACCTTTGAGTTCCAAATCTACTATTTGCAACAACTCCTTATCTGAGAGAGAGTTAAAAAATACAACATCATCTATACGATTAAGAAACTCCGGTGCAAAGGTTTTTTTTATGTCTTTATCTATGACATTTTGATTAAGTTCGTTAATACTATTTTCTTTGTGAGTTGTGGAGAATCCCACACCCGTACCAAAATCTTGTAGTGTTCTGGACCCCACGTTTGAGGTCATTATTATTACCGTATTTTTGAAATCCACCTGCCTGCCTTGAGAATCCGTAATATGTCCCTCGTCCAATATTTGCAAAAGAATATTAAACACATCTCTGTGCGCTTTTTCTATTTCGTCAAAAAGTATTATTGAATACGGATGTTGCCTTGCCGCCTCGGTCAGTTGTCCTGCCTGGTCATAACCCACATATCCCGGAGGTGCGCCTATTAATCTGGATACGGAAAATTTCTCCATATACTCACTCATATCTATGCGGATAAGATTTTTCTGAGAATCAAACAAATATTCTGCCAAAGTCTTAGCCAAATAAGTTTTGCCAACACCCGTTGCTCCCACAAAAAGAAAAGAACCTATGGGTCTATTAGGGTCCTTTAAACCTGTTCTTGAACGTCTTATCGCCTTGGATATCTTGGTAATAGCGTCATCCTGACCTATTACCTTTTGTTTTAAAGTGTTCTCCATATTAAGCAAACGGAGTGTTTCATCTTTTGAAACTTTATTAACCTCAACGCCGGTAATATTGGCTACAACCTTTGCTATGTCTTCTTCGGTTATGGGAATAGGATTGTCGGCTATTTTGTTATTCCATCCTTCTATTTGCTTTTTTAGTTTTTCCTCCAACTCCGTAAGTCTATACTTTACTGCGTTAGCCTTTTCAAACTCTTGAGCCTGCACATGTCGTTCTTTTTCCATTCTTATGCTTTCTATCTCTTGCTGCAAAGCCAAGATTTTTTGAGGCAACTTGATACTTTTCACATGTGCTTTTGCTCCCGCTTCGTCTAATACATCTATTGCTTTATCCGGTAAAAATCTGTCGGTTATATACCTTTGAGATAGCCTCACACAAGCCTCTATGGCTTGTGGGGTATATTTAACCTTGTGAAAATCTTCATACGTAGATTTTATATTATTCAATATGGTTATACTTTCCTCCATACTTTCCGGCTCTATTCGTATTTTTTGAAATCGTCTATCCAAGGCCTTATCCGTTTCAAAATACTTGCGATACTCCTCCATGGTCGTAGCTCCTATACATTGTATCTCTCCGCGTGCCAAGGCAGGTTTCAATATGTTGGAAGCATCCAAACTTCCCTCCGCACCGCCTGCTCCTATTATTGTATGTATTTCGTCTATAAATATTATTATTTCAGGATGTCGTTGCAACTCGGATATAAGTCCTTTTAATCTTTCTTCAAATTGTCCTCTGTATTTTGTACCGGCTACAACGGAGGCAAGGTCTAAGGAATAAATTATCTTATTTGCAAGAGTATAAGGAATATTTTTGCTTGCTATTCTTTGGGCTATCCCCTCTACTATGGCACTCTTACCCACTCCTGCCTCTCCTATAAGTACGGGATTGTTTTTCTTTCTTCTACTAAGTATTTGAATAATACGGTCGGTTTCTCTTTCTCTGCCTACAACCGGGTCCAATTTCCCCATGGTAGCAGCCAAATATAAGTTTTTTCCAAAATTATTTAAGTACGGAGTATTATCCTCTTCTTTGTTTGTCTTGCTTTTCTTTTTTTTATGATAATTGTTGTCCTCTCTGTCAGTATCATCATTATTTACCGGAGATACGTTTATTGCGGGTATTACTATTTCAAAACTCTCCGTATTTATTATGTGACCGACATTGTGATTTTTATTAATAATATTGTAATGATTTAAAATATTATCATAAGTAATATTATGATTTTCCAAAATTTCCTTTATCGGAGATTTTGGCAACCTGCTAATACCTAATAGTATGTGTATGGTACCTATCTTTTGCGATTGAATTACCTTAGTAGCAAGACTACTGAGCAACAAAACCCTTGAAAAAGTTTCCGAAAAAGGGATGTTATTTTTACCTTCGTCCAGTACCTTAAAATTTGTATCTTTTTCTATAACTTCCTCTATTTGACGTTTAAACGTATCTATATCCTCTACAAAATTACTTATAACTTGAAAACCTCTACAAGTCTTATTTCTCAACATTCCCAATATTATATGCCCAACACTTATCTGCGAACCGTTCAAACGATAAGCCTCATCTATAGCATTTTTGATAATTTCTTGAGCATTCTTGGTCAAATTCTTCATCATCTCGTATATACTCCCAAATTTTATAAAGTAGTAAAAAAACAATATGCAAATTTACACAAAAACTTTAATTAATAGGACGAAAGTCTATTAACTTTGATACATCGCAAAAAAAAGAAGTCCAAGATTTTTCCACACAATATACATTATCAAAATATATATTCTCACAAACCATAGCAACAACACTTAGAGACATCACGATTCTGTGATCGTTGTATGAGTTAAATTGCGGTTTTGTACCTGCGTGTATTTTCCCAGATTCGATAATAAGAGTGTCATCCCCAACAAAACATCTTTTTCCCAGTTTGTTTAATTCTCTCGTAATATTTTCCAACCTATCGGATTCTTTTTTTCTCTGCGAGGAAAGTCCGAATATTTTTCCCCCTACACCCTTACAATACATGCATACGGTTAAAGGTAAAAAAATATCAGGTGTATCTTTTAAATCATATATAAAAGTATTGTTCCCATAAAACAACAAAGAATTATAAGATAGCATCAAATTCCCATTCTTAAAATCTGCATCCAATCCGAAATCCTTGAAAATTTCTATTGCTTTAAAATCTCCTTGCAAACAATCGGGTTTTATATCTTCTATAACAACATCTTTAAGCTTACCAACACAAACGAATAATAAAACAAAGCACAAAGAAGAAAAATCTTTTCCTACTCTTGTTTTACAAAATTCATAAACGGCCTCTTGAGAAATTATAGTATTGTCTCTTATTTCTATTTTTGCCCCAAAATGATTTGCCAACGCTATTGTTTGTTTTATATAAGAAAAAGAAACCTGATTTTGATTTAACTGCAAAGTCAAACCGTTCTTTATGTGAGGAGAGATTAAAAGCAAAGCACTAATTATCTGGCTTGTAAGATGTTTTTCTATTTTGAATATTTTTTTACTTGTTAAAACTCTTCCATTTATAATTATGGGAAATGGGTTCTCTTTGCTTTGGTAGGAAATCTTTGCTCCAAGCTCTTGTAAAATCCTCAACAAATCAAATACTGGTCTTTGTTGCATTCTCTTATCCGCACTCACTCTCCACACACCTTTGGTTATACTGAGCAAGGCAATAAGAAAACGAGTCGTAGTGCCGGCGTTTTTACAAAAAAAACTATTGTTTTTGCCGTTTTCTATCTCTGAAATTATCTCGTTCAATAGCAAGGTATCTCCACTATCCGACAAATTTTCTATATCCGCTTTTTTGTTTGATAAATACCTAATAATAAGTAATCTGTTACTTATACTTTTGGAGGTAGGAATAGGTATTGTTATAATTTCCGAGTAATTAATTTTTTGTTTTGAAACAACAATATTATACATCTTTGCTGTTTTTTAAACCATATTCTATAATCTTTCTGTATAGAGTTCTGTCACTTATGCCGAGTTCCTCTGCGGCTTCTTTTCTCTTGCCGTTATGTTTTCTCAACGCATCAATTATGGCTTGTTTCTTCAAATCACCGATATTTAAATTTGGGTCATTACCTATTTCTATGTCAATAATATCTTCGTGATTTTTATGTTTGTTGTCTTCGGCTGAGCCTATCAAAGGAGTAGCGGATGTATTTACATTTGCAAGAATTGTTTTTACCACCTCTTTCAATTGTTCCACTTCCATCTTTATGGAATCTATATTCTTCTTGTTTTGTACTATCATTTGAAGAGCATCGTCAGGCTGTCTGTTGTCATTCTTGCCATCAAATAAAACGGGTAGAGAAGACTCCATAGGAATATATCTTTTGAGTGTTTGGGCGTCTATTGAGCGTGACGTTTCCACTATGGAGATTTGTTCTGCTATATTTTTTAGTTGTCTTACATTTCCTTTCCATACATACTGTTTTATATATTCTCTCGCATCTTCGGTCAGAGAAATATGAGGAATGTGATATTTTTCCGCTTGGTCTACGGCAAAACGCATAAAAAGCATATAGATATCATCCTTTCTTTCTCTCAATGGAGGTATGGTTATGGAAATCTGATTGAGTCTATAATACAAATCCTCTCTAAATCTACCTATGTCTATTGCGTCCGAAAGATTGACATTTGTCGCAGCAACTATTCTAACATCACAGTGTGAGGTTTTGGAAGAGCCCACAGGAAGAAACTCACCGGATTCCAAAACCCTAAGAAGTTTTACTTGCATACTCATAGGCAACTCTCCTACCTCATCTAAAAATATTGTTCCCCCGTCTGCTTCTGCAAAATACCCCTTACGGTCTCTGTCTGCATTGGTAAAGGCTCCTTTTAGGTGACCAAAAAGTTCACTTTCTATAGTACCTTCCGGTATTGCACCACAGTTGACGGCAATGTATTTATTATGCTTTCTTGCACTACATTGATGTATAATTTTTGAAAAAACTTCTTTTCCCACTCCGCTTTCTCCAACGACCAGTACACTCATATCCGTAATGGCAACCTTGGAGGCTACTTCTATAGCTCGGTTCAATTCCTTATTATTACCAAGAATACCAAATTTTCTCTTTATGGCTTGTACGTCCTCTATCATTTTTCTCTTATGTTATAGGAAAAATAACGTTATTAACTATCTCTTTGTTGCAATATCTTACAATTTTCTGCTCTCCGTAAAAAATATTCCAATTAAAATATTGATTTTTAAAATAAAGAATAGGTATCAACAAAGTAGTGTTTAAAAATAAATGAAAAATAAAATAAATTTGCGGTCGTTTTTTTACTACTTTTGTAATCTCTAAACGAAACAAGAATCCCTATTGAAAAATAAAAACAAATAAAGCAATATGAGTACAATACATATCAAGAAGAGAGACGGAAAACAAGAAATATTTTCTTTGGATAAAATCAAAAATGCCATAAAAAAAGCTTTTCTTTCGGTTGGTAGTTTTGCAACAGAGACAGACCTTACGGATATACTTTCAAGAGTAAACATAAAGGACGGTATGTCCGTGGAAGAAATACAAAATCAGGTAGAGGTGGCTCTAATGGCAGAAAGATATTTCAATGTGGCCAAATCTTATATGTTGTATCGTCAGCGACACTTGGAAGATAGGGAAGTAAAAAACAAATTGGAGTTTCTAATAAACTATTGTAACGCTGAAAATGCCGCAACAGGCTCCAAATTTGATGCCAACGCAAATGTTGAATCCAAAAATATAGCAACACTTATAGGAGAGTTGCCAAAACAGAACTTTATTCGTCTAAATCGCAGATTGCTTACCGACCGACTAAAAGAAATGTACGGCAAGGATTTTTCCGACCGTTACATTTATCTTTTGGAACATCATTTTATATATAAGAACGATGAAACTTCTTTGGCTAACTATTGTGCCAGTATAACTATGTACCCTTGGCTTTTGAACGGAACGCAAAGTATAGGAGGCAATAGCAAGGCACCGACAAACCTAAAATCTTTTTGCGGAGGTTTTATAAACATGGTATTTATGGTTAGCAGTATGTTGTCCGGTGCTTGTGCTACACCCGAGTTTCTTATGTATATGAACTATTTTATAGGTAAAGAGTACGGAGAAGATTATTATTTAAATCCTGCTCGTGTCGTAGATTTATCTCAAAAACAAAGGTCTTTGGATAAAGTTATTTGTGATTGTTTTGAGCAAATAGTGTATAGTATAAACCAACCTACCGGAGCAAGAAATTTTCAAGCAGTGTTTTGGAATGTCTCTTATTACGACAGATATTATTTTGAGAGTTTGTTCGGAGAATTTATTTTCCCGGACGGTAGCAAACCTAATTGGGAATCTCTGTCTTGGTTACAAAAACGTTTTATGAAATGGTTTAACAAAGAAAGGACAAAGACCGTATTGACTTTCCCCGTTGAGACTATGGCCCTATTAACGAAAGACGGAGACGTTTTGGATAAGGAATACGGAGATTTCACTGCCGAAATGTACTCGGAAGGTCATTCATTCTTTACCTACATATCAGACAATGCAGACTCTTTATCCTCTTGTTGCAGACTAAGAAATGAAATACAGGATAACGGTTTTTCTTATACATTGGGTGCAGGAGGAGTATCCACAGGTAGCAAGTCCGTACTTACTATTAACCTCAACAGGTGTATACAGTATGCTCAAAAAGAGAGTATGGATTATTTGCAATATTTGGATGGAATAGTGGATTTGATGCACAAGGTACAGATGGGTTACAATGAAAACCTCAAAATGTTTTATAATAAGGGTATGTTACCTTTGTTCACAGCCGGATACATAAACCTTTCTCGACAGTATTTGACAATAGGTGTGAATGGTTTGGTCGAAGCCGCTCAATTTCTCGGTATGGAAATAAATGACAATCCCGAATATGAAAAATTTGTTGCCGAAGTTTTGGGTATTGTAGAAAAACACAACAAACAATATCGCAGCAAGGATCTGATGTTTAATTGTGAAATGATACCGGCAGAGAATGTGGGAGTAAAGCATGCCAAATGGGATAAAGAAGACGGTTATCAAACTTTCAGAGATTGCTATAACTCCTATTTTTACATAGTTGAGGATGATTCTTTGAACGTTTTGGACAAGATGCGTTTGCATGGCAAAAGATATATAGAACATTTAACCGGCGGTTCGGCTCTGCACATGAATATGGAGGAGCATTTGTCTCAAGCACAATACCGACAATTACTAAGAGTAGCGGCAAAAGAAGGATGTAATTATTTTACTTTCAATATCCCAAATACCATATGTAATGATTGCGGTCACATAGACAAAAGATTTTTACACGAATGTCCTAATTGTCGCTCAAATAATGTAGACTTTCTAACAAGAATTATAGGTTATATGAAACGTGTAAGCAATTTTTCCATTGCTCGTCAAAAAGAAGCGGCAAAACGTTTTTATATCAATGCCTCACAAAATAAATTTGAGCAACCCTTACCTGCGAGACATTTGGGACAAGATAGTATAAAAACCGTAGAATCAGAAAATAAAAAACAAGAAGTGTTTGTATAACTCTGACCTTATGATTACAACAAACCTTCTTTGTATCAAATGTTAAAATTTTACAACTATGATATAGTTTTTGCAGAGATACCCGATGAGGTATCTCTTGCTATCAATATAAGCAACTGCCCCAATCGTTGCGAGGATTGTCATTCTCTTTGGTTATGGAAGGATATGGGACAAGAACTTTCCGAAAATAATTTGTCACTTCTTGTAAAAGAATATATTGACAGCATTACCTGCATTGTTTTTATGGGGGGAGATAACGAACCTAAATCCGTAAACAATTTGGCAAAATTTGTCAAAAACACTTTTGATAAAAAAACGGCTTGGTATTCGGGTAGAGAAAAAATAAGCGAGGATATAGAGACAATAAATTTCGACTACATAAAAGTAGGGGCTTATATAAAGGAAAGAGGCGCATTGAAGGATAAAACCACCAATCAACATTTATACAAACTAAAAGAGGGCAAAATAATAGAAGATATAACTTACAAATTTTGGAAAAAATAAGTTATTTGTTATAAAATAATATCGGATTTTGCAACAAAAACATCTTTTTATTGTCTTTTAAAACAAGAAATTGTTAATTTTGCAGTTTCGTGTGTGTTATACATTTTTTGACTATTAAACTTAAAACAATATGAAAAGGTTATTTTTTATTCTCCTGCTTGGTATGATATGTAACCATACGCTTTTTTCTCAATCGGCAGGTTGTGCTCAAGACTCCATATACATATGGCGAAATGGCACAAAAGTGTCCTACACCGACAGCGAACGAATAAAGGGGATACAACTCAACTGCCAAAGACAAATGGATACTCTTGTGCCCTCCGTATTTGCCTGGGGTGACCCTAATGACGGTTACACATGCGAGCCTATAGAATACGATTCCACCCTTAATTTTGTTTTGAGTCATGAGGTTATATTACCGAAAGACGACTGTTGGGGTAAAGTTTTTTCCTTGGCTTTCAACAACCCAACTCCTACGGGAATACCTCCTTTTACTTTTAATTTTTACGGCGAGGAATACGCCAACTGTGTTCCCAACTCCAACGGTTCCCTTCGTTTTCCAAGAGGAATAGAAGACTACTCCGGTCAATATGCCGTTGTAACCCCGGATGCTGCTACCACGGCTGCGGAATATCTTTATTGTAATTATTCTTATAGCCAAACTCTTCCGGATACGAGAATAACTTGGGGTAGCACCACTAGCGGCTCCCCCGTACTTAACGCCATTATGACACCTTTTCATGATATTTATTTTACTACAGGTGGCGGTAGTTCAATAACATATCCCGGTCATATGTATTTTGAAATAGAAGGAGAGTATCCTTGTAGAAAAATAAAACTGTCTTATTATCAAGTACCTTTGTTTGGCAAACATGGCAACAACAACACTGCCGCTCTTTATCTATCTACTCACATGGCCGTTTTGTATGAAACTACCAATGTTATAGAGTTCTATATAAAAGATAAGCCCGTAGGAACGTCTACTAACGATAGCAACGCCGTACTAGGTATACAAAATTATGACGGACGATTTGTCTGTCCTCCGGGTAGAAACAATGGTGTATGGTCAGCGTTCAATGAGGCTTGGCGTATAAGACCTACGGGGGCTTTGGATTATGATGTTGCATGGTTCAAAAGACCCTCTTCTGGACCCAATGCCGGACAACTCATCCCTATAACCTCAGAGGTAAGCGGATTGGATAGAGGTATTCTTGCCAATCCTACTATGGAGGAGGGCAATACAATGTACATATGCAGAGCGGAAATATGGCGATTGGACGGTAACCGTTTTTATGTATGGGACTCCATTATGTACAAGCCTTTTCAAACGGATACAATGCGTTTGGAAGGAAAATTCAACAGCGTTGCCACACAGGAAATAAGTAATGATGTTCTTCTGTATGACACAATTTGCAAAGGAGAACAAATAACATTCACCTTGAATGGCGCTCAAAGGTATTCTATCATCTCTCCTTCATATTTTGCAGATACGCGAATAAATACGGATTCTACTTTGGTTGGTGACAGTCTTGTATTTACAGGCAGTGTAACACTCAATCATCACGTAGATAGCACAGAGATGACGTTCGTTTTCAATTACATAAACTTCGGCTCCAACTATGGTGATACCACTTGTCAGAGAGGTTTGAAAGCAAGAATACACATAAAAGATTTTCAGGTAGATTTGGGAGCAGATACCGTAGTATGCAGAACCGAGGAGGTAACCTACAAAGACCTACTCAAATCTACTGAGGGAACATATACGTGGTCAAACGGTTTGCAAGGAGAAGAAATAACTTATACACCAAATCAAACCGAATATATTGTATGTACCCTAACGGATAAATTCGGTTGTTCCGCCTCGGATAGTGCTTTGATTACCGTTAATGATGCTCCGGATATACACATTGAAGGAAATATGGCTATATGTCAAGGTAGTGCCACAACACTCAATGTGGTTTCCTCCCTGCCCAATTGCTTGTTTGAGTGGTCTAACGGAGAAACAACACAGTCCATAACTGTAAGTCCCGAAAATACAACGGAGTACGAGGTAACGGTTAAACTTCCTCCCGCTATGTGTAGCGTAAGTACAACAGCAACGGTTGAGGTAAAGAAGGCACCGGTTATATATTTATCTGAGAATCCGAGAATCTGCAACGGAGAGACCGCGAATATTGAGGTTTTCACCTCCGAAACCGAACCACTCAGATACGTATGGTCTTCCTTGGATGCTTCCGTTGACGGTAGCACTCAAACTCAACAAACAGTTGCCCCTTCTACGACAATGCAATATATGGTTACTGCTTACAACAACATCAACTGCAACTCTTCCGACACTTTAACGGTATTTGTTGAACAAAAACCCGTACCTATTTTGACTTTTAACCCAAGTACGATAGATGCCCTTACTCCTATTGTAGTATTTAGTGACAGTACAGAAAATTCCGCATCCACTCTATGGAGAATAAGTGACGGAACCATTTCGGAGGAAAGGGTGTTTATGCATGAGTTTGATGTTGGTGATACCAATCTATCCTATACTATTACACTTACCTCTTCTACGGCTTTCGGTTGCACAGACTCCGTTTCCAATTTAATAAGGGTAAAAAGAGAACATTATCTGTGGGCGCCTACGGGAGTATATATTCATGCCTCAGACCCACGAAACCGTACTTTTGCTTTACATATAGACAACATAACCGAATTTGACCTAAAAATATACAACCGTTGGGGAGCACTTATATTTGAAAGTTCGGATATAAAACAAGCTTGGGATTGTACCTATAAAGGCAAAAAAGTTCAACAAGGAGTTTATGTATGGAAGGTTGCTTACAGACACAATGATGCTCCGAACCGTTTAATCACGGATAGCGGAGAGTTTATGGTTTATGAATAATGTTTATCTCCAAATGTGACCGTATAACATGCAAGAGAAATATAAACAAATAAGACTTTTGACAGATAGAGAAGAGTATGATAAAGCGCTTTACATATGCGAAGAGTTGATAAAAACATACCCGAAGGATGATACTCTTTGGTATTTGCGTGGCAATGTCTATAAAAAACAAGAACAATGGCAACCGGCGATAGACTCCTATACGGAGGCAATATCAATAAACAGGCAAAGCCCAGCTACTACTATGAGGAGAATCTGTATTGATATTCTCAATTTCTACGACAAAACCATGTACAATCCTTGATGGAACAAAACAATGATAGAGGCAGAAATTCTCAAACAAGGCAAAACTTTAATTTATCCGACCGATACGATTTGGGGGATAGGTTGCAGTGCTCTTAATATTGAAGCAGTAAAAAAAGTAAAAAACATTAAAGGCAGGGACAACACCAAAAGTTTTATCATTTTGATGAGAGACAAGGATATGCTTTCAAAATACGTTGAAAACATACCACCGCAAGCTATCTGCCTTATGGAAAAATATGAGAAGGAAAATATACCTTTGACTATTCTCTATCCCAACAGCAGAAATCTTCCCTTGAAATATCTTTCCTCCAACGAGTATATAGGAATACGCCTGCCTAAAAATGATTTTTTGCAAAGATTGTTTATTGAATTTGATAGTCCTATTATCAGTACCTCTGCCAATTTTTCCGGATATTCCTCTCCACAAAATTTTTCTCAAATAGACAAAAATTTTCTCAAACTTGCGGACTATGTTTCATTGGAAAACAGAGAAGATTTATCTATCTGTAAGCCTTCACTTATTTTTATGATTACCGACGGCGGGGCCAAACAAATAAGATAAAGGCATAAAAGTTCTTTATTAATCCTTCAAAAAATCAAAGAGGTCGGTTTCTCTACCCCACAAAGAGAGTTGGTTTTTTATCTCTTCATCGGGCATGTTTACATTCTCTACCAGAAAATCACGTATAATTTTTTTAAGAATTATTTTGGGAGAGAAATTATTTAATTCGCAGTATCTTTTTAGCAATACGGCATCCTTTGCCGAAAGTTTTATTGGTATTAATTTGTATTTGTTATCCTGAATGTTATTTTTTTTCCCCATCTTTGCATAAAATTTCATTTGTTACATACAAATAAATATTTTTAAAGGTCAAAATTACAATAAATTTTTAAATTTTAACGTATTCATACAAATAGGACTATAATGAACAGCATAACGAAATTATACAATACACTTACAAAATCCGATACTTTTTTTCTTTTGGCAGGACCTTGTGTTATAGAAGACGAAAGCACTCCTTTTGACATTGCAGAACAATTGAAAGATATAACTAAAAGACTGCAAATACCTTTTGTTTTTAAGGCTTCCTATCGCAAAGCGAATCGTTCTCGTTTGGATTCTTTTACAGGTATAGGGGATAAAAAAGCGTTAAATGTTCTAAGTGAGATAAAAAAACGTTACGACCTCTCCATAATTACCGATGTGCACGAATGCGGTGAAGTTGATTTCGCCTCCGAGGTTGCCGATATATTACAAATACCCGCTTTTCTGTGCAGACAGACCGACCTTTTGGTTTGTGCCGCCAAAAGTCAAAAAATAGTCAATATCAAAAAAGGACAATTTTTGTCTGCCGAAAGCATGAATTTCACCTTAGATAAAGTTCTGCAATCCGGCAACAATAAAGTCATGCTTACGGATAGAGGTACTTTTTTCGGTTACCAAGACCTTGTAGTAGATTTTAGAAGCATACCGATAATGAAAAATTTTGCTTGTCCCGTGGTTATGGACATCACACACTCTTTGCAAAAGCCAAATCAAACAATAGGCGTTTCGGGCGGTGACCCAAAAATGATAGAAACGATAGCAAGGGCAGCCATTAGTGTCGGAGCAGACGGTATTTTTATGGAAGTCCATCCGAATCCCGATAAAGCCAAGAGTGACGGAAAAAATATGTTGAAATTATCTGAGGTTGAAGCCTTATTGGTGAAATTAAAAAAAATAAAAGATTTGATTAACAGTTTTTAATTTTCCCTTTCTTATTTACGCAACTTTATTTTTCAAAAATCAATTCTAAGGGCTAATTTGTCGGTTTACAGCGATTTTTGCAGTTTTAATTTTTGCTCGTTTTAATATTTTGTGTAACTTTGCAAACGTTATTTTTTTACACTGTAAAGAGATTTTTGTTCAAAGATATATTTTATATCCTTCTTCTGCACACAGGGAAGCAAAAAAATATCTCTTACTTTAATAACTAATGTGAATGGACGAACAAAATTCAAGGATACAAAGAGTAGATATTGGCAAACAAGTACAACGGGCGTTTATAGACTATGCTATGAGTGTTATTGTTGCTCGTGCTTTGCCCGATGCAAGAGACGGAATGAAACCCGTTCATCGTAGAATAGTTTTTGCTATGGATGACATGGGTATGTATTATAATACCAAGCATAAAAAATCCGCCAGAATAGTGGGAGAGGTTCTCGGTAAATATCACCCACATGGAGACTCCTCAGTATATGGTGCAATGGTTAGAATGGCTCAGCCTTGGGCAATGCGTTACCCTTTGGTAAACGGACAAGGAAATTTTGGTAGTATAGATTTGGACCCACCTGCTGCCATGCGTTATACGGAGGCTCGTATGTCAAAAATAACCTCCGAACTATTGGCAGACATAGATAAGGATACAGTAGATTTTCAAAATAACTTTGACGATTCTTTGCATGAGCCTACGGTTTTACCCACCAAAATACCCGCTCTTTTGGTTAACGGTTCCAGTGGTATAGCAGTAGGTATGGCTACCAACATGGCTCCGCACAACTTGACCGAATCCATAGACGGTATCGTTGCCTACATAGACAACAAGGATATAAGCATAGAAGAACTTATGCAACATATAAAGGCTCCGGATTTTCCCACAGGCGGTATTATTTACGGGTACGAAGGAGTAAGGCAGGCTTATAACACAGGACGCGGTCAGGTTGTTATACGAGGGCACGCAAACATAGAAACAAGCAAACATGGTGATAACGAACAAATAGTTGTTACTTCTATTCCGTACGAGGTTTGCAAGTCTGATATGATAAAACATCAGGCCGAGCTTGTAAATGAAAAAAAAATAGAAGGTATTTCACAAATAAAGGACGAAAGTAACAAGGATGGTATTCGTATAGTTTATAAGCTAAAACGTGATGCCATCGCAAAAGTAGTACTCAACAAACTATATCAATACTCAGAATTGCAATCTTCTTTTTCCATCAACAATATTGCCTTGGTTAACGGAAGACCGAAACTTTTGAATCTAAAAGATATTATCACCGTTTTCGTAGACCACAGAAAAGAGGTAACACAAAGACGTACTCAATACGAACTCAAAAAAGCCGAAGAGAGAATACATATTGTTGAAGGCTTGTTAAAGGCTTTGGATATCATTGACCAAATAATAGATTTGATACGCTCTTCCAAGAGTATTCAAGAGGCAAAAGAGGGAATGATGGAAAAATGGGATTTTTCCGAGTTGCAGGCCTCCGCCATTGTTGCAATGCGTTTGGGACAACTTACAGGACTGGAAAGAGAAAAACTTCAACAAGAATTTGATAATTTAACGGCCATTATCCACCGATGCAAAGAAATACTTGGAGATATAAACGTTTTGATGCAAGTTGTAAAACAGGAATTGCTTCAAATCAAAGATAAATACGGTGATAATCGCAGAAGTGAAATAGAATTTAATTCTAAGGATTTTAGAATCGAGGATATGATAGCCAATGAAAAAGTCGTTATAACTATTTCTCATTTGGGCTATATCAAACGCACACCTCTTAGTGAATACAAAATACAAAACAGAGGCGGCAAAGGTTCCAAAGGTTCTGCAACAAGGGAACAAGACTTTATAGAATATGTTTATGTTGCCTCCATGCATGACTATATGCTACTGTTTACCAACAGGGGACGTTTGCATTGGATACGTGTTTATGAAATACCGGAGGGTACAAAAACAAGTAAGGGCAGACCTTTGCAAAATATTTTGCAAATAGAAGAGGGAGAACTTGTAAAGGCTTTTATCAACACGGAAGACCTTAAAAACGGAGACTATGTTAATTCCAAGTATGTAATACTTTGTACCAAAAAAGGTATCATAAAAAAAACGTCTTTGGAAGCTTATTCTCACCCAAGAAACAAGGGAATTATTGCCCTAACCATAAGAGAGGACGACGAATTATTGGAAGCAAAACTAACCAACGGCAAAAATGAGGTAATGATGGCAATAAAGAGCGGACGTTGTATACGTTTTAACGAGCAAAGCGTACGCCCTATGGGAAGAAGTGCCGGCGGGGTCAAGGCTATAAGTTTGGATACCGCAAACGACGAGGTTATAGGTATGATATGCGTAGAGGATATGGAACGCAATATTATGGTTGTGTCCGAAAACGGTTACGGGAAACGTAGCGAAATAGAGGAGTATCGTATTACAAACAGAGGAGGAAAAGGAGTAAAAACCATAAGTATAACCGAAAAAACCGGTAACCTTATTGCTATTAAAGATGTTACCGACGAGGATGACCTTATGATAATGAATCGTTCGGGGCTAACTATTCGTTTGGCTGTCAATAGTGTAAGAGTTATGGGCAGGGCAACACAGGGAGTAAAACTCATAAATCTGAAAAATAATGATGTCATAGCTGCCGTTACTAAAGTTCAACACGAACAGGAAGAGCAGGAAGAAAATGATAATGGAACGGAAATTGAAGAAAATACGGATAACTAAAAATATTTAAAGACAATGAAAAGAAGTTTTTTATTCATGGCACTTTTGGGCATTACAGCTTTGGTGTCGGCACAAACAATGAAAGTGCAGAGTGCTTACTCTGACATGAAAAACGGTCGTCTTTTAAATGCAAAACAAAACATAGATGATGCTATGAAAGATGACAAAACTTCCCAAGAAGCCAAAACTTGGAACTATGCCGGCGTTATCTACGCTCAGATAGTACAAGCTTTTGAGGACGAAAATACAGATAAAAAAACCCAAAAAGAATTAAAGAAAATATCCGAAAGCAAAGAACAACTTTGTAAC
This sequence comes from uncultured Bacteroidales bacterium, assembly GCA_963540815.1. Classification (GTDB taxonomy): domain Bacteria; phylum Bacteroidota; class Bacteroidia; order Bacteroidales; family P3; genus Scybalousia_A. The sequence continues at coordinate 48,242 of CAUTQY010000007.1, read as the reverse complement.
AGCGGTTTGGAATTTTTGAAAAAATGTATATCAATGGATACCGAACACGAATATACGTCCTCTTCCATAGAGGCTATGAAGGTGCTTTGTGTCTATGCTTATAAGTATGCAGTTGCAGACTACAACAATCAAAAATACGAGTCCGCACAAACAAAGTTCGGCGATGTTGCGGAAAATGCGACAATTGCCAAACACAATAATTTGGTTTTGGATGCCAAGTATTACCAAGCGGATTGTTATCGTTTGCTCAAGCAACCAGAAAAAGAAATGACTTTGTATAGAGAATTGGCAAAACTCAACACAACTTACGGAGATGTTTATTTGAAAATCTATGCTTCAAATATGGAAGCAAAAGACACTACAAAGGCTATCAATGCTCTCAAAAAAGGCATACGTTTGACAAGCAAAGATACCACTATGAACATAAATCTGAAATCGGCCTTGGCTCAAACCTATATATGGGCAAATCAGACCGAGGAGGCAAATAAGATTATAGACGAACTTTTGCAAGGAAACGAAAACAATCCTGTTGCCCTCAATTCTGTGGCGAAAATATACACAGACCTAAATCAAGTCCAACAGGCAGAGGCGCTTTTCAACAAATCCATAACAGCAAACCCTAAACAAATAGAGGCTTACAGAGGTTTGGGTATTTTGAATTATAATCAGGCTGTTAATGAAAAAGAGGCGGCCGACAAACTACCTCCGGACCCAAAATACGATGCGGAATACAATGCTCATAAAAAAGCTTCTTTTGACTTTTTTGAAAAATCCATACCTTTCTACAATAAGGTATTGGAAACTGAGCCAAACGATTTTGAAACACTTAAAGCCTTGAAAACCGTTTATTCTCAACTTTCCTCACGTTCGGATTCCGACCAAGAAACTAAGAACGCTTATAAGATAAAGTATACTGAGGTAAGCGAAAGACTAAACACTTTAACGCAATAAAAATATAGCCATTGAAACATTATGAGGTATAAAACAAACCCTATATTTTTATACCTTATAATGTTTTATGTAAAAAAACTAAAAATAATTGTTGCAGTATAAAAAGAATTCTTAACTTTGCAACCGTTAAAAGGGGTAGTTTATTGGTTTAACAAATAAAAAAACAAAATTTAAAATGAAAAGGATTGCATTTTTGGCACTTGCGTGTGCTATGGCCTTTGGGCTTATGGCCCAGAACTTTCTAAAACCTGCAGGAGAACGCACCGGTTTGATTTCTAACAAATTCATAAACAAAGAGAGCGGTCTCGTAAGCGCCACTATAGGCGAAATTACTTGTAGTACGGAGCACGAGTCTTCCGATACGACAACTACACCGAAAACAGAAATAGGTTTTGATGTACAATTCTCTATTACCAAGGGAGGGGGGACATATAGGTTCTATTATGATATGTATCCGGCCGGAATGTTGGAAAATTTTGTAGATACCTCTTCTGCCTATAATTCCGTAGAAGAGTATCTATTGAACTATGCTAAATATTATAATTCCATATACGGTGTTTACGGAGTGGATTTTTTTGATTCCGTGGATGGTGACTACGGGTTCGTAGGTCTTTGGGGTAATACTGCCTATACGATATATGTGTTGTCAATAAACCAAGATACGACACAACTTACTTTGGATTCCATTACTTTCACAACTCCGTCTTCTGCCAAAAGCGGTACTCCTACCATAACCGTAACAAATAATAATGATACCGAAGTAGGAGAGATAAACTGGACTGTTGTCAACAACAGCAACACAAGACAATTTTATTTCTTCTGTGCCGAGAACTCAGACTCTCTTGCAAGGGTTTTTACCGTGGCAAATAACCTATCGGAAGAAGAAGGATATATGCGTTTTCTATCATACTGGTTAAGCTCCCCCCAATATAGTAGTAATTTTACTTTTGATTGGGACGGAGATGTTAATGAAAACTTTTCAACGAATCTTTTTGCTTCGGACGGACAGTATGTAAACGGAATAGAGTATGTATGGGGGGCTTTACCTATAAACGGTAACAAAGAGCAAGGTGATTTTGTTTATGCGGTATTTACTTTTGGAAATGCAAACTTAAACGATGTTGCAGAGCTTATGAATATTCGGGTTTATCCTAACCCGGTAAGAGAGTCTTTGAACATCAATTCAAAGGTCAATATGAACAAAGTGGAACTTTACAACGCTTTGGGACAAGTTGTTTATAGCTCAAACGTAAATTCCAACACGGTTAATATACCTGTATCCGACCTAAATAACGGAACTTATTTTGTTAAGGCATACGGCGACGGGGTTGTTGTAAACAAAAAAGTTATTGTTGAATAAAAATTTATTGGTTTATAATTTAATTTATAATTAAGGCAGGGAACAAGGCTTTTGTTCCTTGTCTTTTCGTTTGTAAGGTCATGATAGATAAAGATTATTTTCACAAACTTGCTTCAAGGTATAATACATTAGCATTTATACACTCGGACCCCATATCTTTTCCCCATAAATACAAAGAAAGGAGAGACGTGGAAATATCTGCTTTCATAGCACAATGGTTAGCATACGGCAAAAGAGAAAATTTCCTTAAAATTTTGGATAATTTTGCTCAAAACATGCCTTCTCCTTATTCGTACATAAAAAACAAAAAATTTTATAAATACAAAAATCAAAACCGTAACTTATATAGATTTTATACCTATGGTGATTTTTTTCTCCTCTGTCAAAAACTATACAATATTTATTTTATCTTAGGAGAAGGCGAACAGGATATGCAAGAGGTTTTAAAACAAAAGTTGGAGTATAAAACAGCAAAAACGGAAGAAGTTTTGCAGACTATAATATCACTATTCACAGGAGTAAAAGGCATTCCGATAAACATAAACTCCGCCTGCAAACGATTGTGTATGTTTCTAAGATGGATGATTAGAAAAGACGGTATTGTGGATTTTGGAATATGGGATATAATTGCCGTTGAAGATTTGATTATTCCTTTAGATACCCATGTTTTCCATCAAGCAAAACAACTCGGACTAACCGACAGAAAAACAGCGGATTTCAAAACAGCCAAAGAAATAACCCTTAAAATGAAAAGTATTTTTCCTTCTGACCCTACCCTATCCGACTTTGCACTCTTTGGCTACGGAGTAAACAATAAATAAAGTTTTATAGACAAAAACCTATCGTTATACGCCAAGGAAAAACATCTATATCTTTTATCCTGTTATTTTGAGTATCTATCCTTACTCTTTTGTTTGTCAGATTATCAAAAACCGTGTAATAATATTCGTAATCCTCCTCCGAGTCGGATTCTATTTTTATTTTTCCTTTTAGAAATCTAAATCTATAGGTAAAATCTACAAAAATGAGCTTATGGTAAAACCTTATACCCAGTGGTATAAAAGCAGAATTTTGAGTCAAATGTTCATCTTCATACAGGTCATAGCCTCCTATATTACCCCTTTTGTATTGTCTCAAAGAAGCCAAAAAGTATCCAATACCTCCGTGCAACATGAGATTGGAATTATTTTTTGGAGTATCAAACAAGTTAAAACCCACATTTACGGATAAGGGTAAATTAAACATAAAAACATCTTTAAACCAACCTATATCAAAACCCAAATCCAAAAACAAACTTGTTTTATTTCTATTAAACAAACCACCTGATAAATAAATTCCTATTCCATTCCAATTATCCTTACCGTACACACCACTATTTTTTATATTATCATTGCTACTCAAGTACATATAATACAAACCGCAATCAAAAACATGGACGTCCGTCACATACTCTTTTTCCTTACTTTGCGAGTTTGCCGTGTAAAAAAGAAACAGACAAAAAACAACGGATAAATATTTTTTCATAGTGTTATTTTTTTATCAACGAAGTGTTGCACAAAGTTAATAATTTTATTATTAAAAAAGTTTTATATACCATTTTTTTATATTTAATCAATAATTTATAATTTTGCACAAACATATTTATTTAGAATAAAAAGTATGACAAAGAGTTTATTATTTGTTGCTTTACTTGTATCGTTGTTATCTTTTTCTTGTTCAAAAAAAGATAACAACGTAAAACCGGAAGAGTTAAAAACCTTGAAAGACTCAGCCTCGTTTGCACTCGGTTATTTGAATGGTATACAAGCCTCTATGGACGAAAACACTCCTGTAAATGCCGACCTTTATGCAAGGGCTTTCAAACAAGCCTATATCAAGGATACTCAGAATGTTTGGGATATGGAAACCATGAGAAGTATAGCCATGGACTATCTTAGGCAGAGTATGGAGTCCGTTCAAAAAAAATATTCCGAAGTTACTCGTCCGGATATAGAGCGTGCAGAAAATTTCCTTGCCCAAAACAAACGAGAAAAAGATGTAAAAACCACAGCAAGCGGGCTTCAATACAAGGTTATCAAACAGGGTAAGGGTCAAAAACCGAGCGTGGGCAATGGAGATAGGGTAATAATGAATTATACTTTTTATGAACTGTCTCAGAATAATACTATGGAAAAGGTACGTAGTAATATAAACAATCTTAATAAGAAGCCCGGTCCTATAGGTATTGACGGTTTATGTCAAGCGGAACAGGAGGCTCTTAGTATGATGAACGCAGGCTCTCACTACATTATATGGTTTCATCCCAACATAGGTTACGGAGATAGCCCCAAATTGCAAAAATGTGAAATGGAAGTTTTGGAAGTCCTCAAAAGTGAATAGTTTTTATAATTAAATCTCTTGTAAAAAATGAATAAATTTATATTGTATTTCTTTATTACGGCTTTTGCTTTGTCTTTGCAATCTCAGAATATGCCAAAGCCGATAAGTCGGCCTATAAAAGGTACGGGAGTTAGTACTTTCCTTTCTCATAAAAAAAATAACAACCCTCTTTTAAAAAATGCTTTTCCAGATAGATTTTGCTTATACGACATTAACGGCAAAGAATATATATCCTTACTAATAAAAGTAGATAAAAATAACAAACTTGATTTTCTAAAAAATTATGACGTTATATTGGGTTCAAAACAAGGAAGAATAGTTACCCTTAAAATAAACACTGACGATTTGGCAAGATTTTGCGAGGATAGCAATGTTATAGAGGTAGAAACTGCTCGCAAAGGTATTAGCCCTATGCTCAAAAACAGCAGAAAAGATATGAACGTTGAACAGGTTTGGCAAGGACTCGGTTTGCGAACAGGTTATAAGGGTAAAGGCGTAATAGTTGGTATTGCCGATTGGGGAATAGACTATACTCACCCTAATTTTTATGACACTTTGGAACAAAACTATAGAATACTTGCCGCTTGGGACCAATTTAAAACATCCGGTCCTACACCCACAGGCTTTTCATACGGAACACTCATAGAGGGCAAAGACAATTTGCTTGAAGTAAAGTGTGATACTTTCAATATCTACGAATACGGCTATCATGCGACACACGTTGCCGGCATAACCGGAGGCGGAGGTGCTACTACGGAATACAAAGGTATTGCCCCCGAGATTGAATGGTTGTTCTGTACTTGGATTCCTGACGAGACTTCGGTTCTGGACGGATATGTTTGGATGAGAGATTATGCAAAAAATTTGGGCAGAAGATTGGTAATTAACAATTCTTGGGGTTTATATCTTTACGGGTATATGGACGGAAGTTCCATGTTGGATGAATTCATAAACAATATGTCCGAACAAGACAGCGTTGTTTTCACCGTTTCGGCAGGAAACAACGGCGGAGAGGATTTTCATATCAAAGCGGATTTTTCTCAAACAAATTCTGCGGATACTCTAAAATCCGAGGTCGGTTTCGGTCCCTCTTCTACCAAAAATTATTGGGGACAAACCGTTACTCTACAAGGAGAAAATAACACCACTTTTTCCACAAGAGTGGAGATATATGATAGAAATTGGCAAAAAATACATCAAAGCGATGTTCTTCTGTGCAACGGCAGTGTTATAGCAGATACCCTGTTTGTTACCGGACCGGGAGATACCGTTATATACCGTGCCTCTTCCCGCTACCCTCAAGATAATAGACCATTAATTGATTGGGAAATAAGAAAAACCAAATTGGATAATAGTTTAACACACGTAGTTTTGTGTATAAATGCCACACAGGGGGTCGTACACGCTTGGAATGTTGCTTGTTTGACAACCGCTGTAGGTAACTGGGGTTACGCTTTTACGGATAGCAGAGAAGGGTATTTGTCAGGTAATGACGAATACGGTATAAGCGAGCCTGCTTTGGCAGAAAAGGTTATAACCGTCGGAGCAACCAAAGTACAAAGAGTAAACAGACCTTCAACATTGGCTCTGTTTTCCTCCAAAGGTCCTACTTTGTGTTCTTACCTAAAACCGGAAATAGTAGCACCCGGACAAGCCGTAACCTCCTCCATATCCTCTTTTACTAACTCTTATTTGACGACAATAACAACAAGTTTTGAAGGAAAGGATTATCCTTTTTCGGCAATTTCGGGCACTTCCATGTCTTGCCCTATGGTAACGGGAAGCGTTGCACTAATGCTTGAGGCAAATCCAAGTCTTAGCCCTGCCGAAATCAAAGAAATAATTACTCAAACAGCGGATACCAATGTTAATTCCGGTCAGTGTCCTAATGACAGTTGGGGATATGGGTATATAAATACTCTAAAAGCCGTGCAAAAAGCGGAAGCCAAAGTAAGTTTGTCCTCACCTACCTCATTACAAACCATTGCTGTTTACCCCGTACCTACACAAAATATTTTGTATCTGAAAAATTTTCAAATAAAAGGTAAAGTCAAAGTTTCGGATATGATGTCAAGGACAATAATGGAAACACAAATTACTAATTCTCAAATAGATGTATCCAATTTAAAAAGTGGCGTCTATATTCTTTATGTTTTGGACGGAGAACATACATATAAGAGTAAATTTGTGAAAAAATAAAATATTTTAGTATTTTGTATATTTCATAAGACAAAAAATTGTACTTTTGCAAAAGACTGAGAGTAACAAATATAGTAATAACCTAATAAAAAGTAAAATAATGAATATCCCACAAAATTTAAAGTATTCTGAGGACCACGAATGGTTGAGGATAGAAGGAAAAGTAGCGTATATAGGTATAACGGATTATGCTCAGCATGAATTGGGTGATATAGTTTATGTGGACGTAGATACCGAAGGAGAGGAGTTGTCTGCAAAGGAGGCTTTTGGTTCCATAGAAGCCGTTAAGACTGTGTCCGACCTTTGCATGCCTGTATCGGGTAAGGTTTTGGAAGTAAATACTTCATTGGAGGACAACGCTGCTGCTATAAACTCTGACCCATACGGCGAAGGTTGGATAGTCAAAATACAAATCACAAATGCGGACGAAATCAATAGTCTTATGGACGATAAGGCTTATACGAAATATATAGGACTTTAAATAATTCCCAAATAATAATTCCGAATAATTGGAGACCTTCCTTATGCAAAGCAAGGTCTCTAATTTTATATTTGTATTAAAATGAAAAACAAGTATTTACTAAGCAAAAAAAAATATTTTATTCTGCTTTTGATATCCAGCGTATCCATACTTATTTTACTACTCTTGCCGTCAAACGCTTTTGCTCACGGACCCAGATTTTTCACCTGTAAACATATGGACAAGGTTGTTCATTTTATTATGTTTTTTTGCGAAAGTTGGTTATTGTTTCGCACAATAGAACTCAAAAAAAATCTTAACCTTTTGCCAATAAGCAAAATTGTAATTGTCTCCATATCTATTTTCGGTTTAATCACGGAAATATTACAAGGAATTACCTATAACACCGCAAAAAGAAGTTTTTCCCTTTGGGATTTGTTTTTTGATATTTTAGCCTCTTTAATTGCCGTTATCATAATAAATATTTTACACAAAAGAGTAAAAAAAATACGCATTTTTTAATACAAAAAAAATACTTTAAAATCCTAATTATAAAACAATTATAGTCGCTTGTTATTTCATAACACATGTCAAAAAAGACAGGTTTTGTCTAATTTGTTTGGTTAGTAAATAAAAAAGTTGTAACTTTGGACTTCCAAAAAAGCATTTACCATGAAGTTAAGAAAAATCAATACTTTTATTATCTCTGCTTTACTTTTACCACTACTGGGACTTTCTCAAATACACGAAAGGGGTATGATGAGAAACCGCACAAACTTGGAAAACGAAAGTTCCGAATATACTCTAGGAATATTTAACGATACCAATCAATACAAAAATTCCCTTATAGAATTCGGCACATACGGCGAAGATGCCTCTGTTGAAAGCGAAAACGACATCCTTTACGCCTCGTTTGACAACAAAATTGTGCATTACCTAAACAGATTTGATTATGCCAATATGATAGGGTCAATACCTATTCGTCTTACAAATGAAAAGCAGAACAAATATTTTACTTGTCCTGTTGAGGGCAGACCTACCTCACACTTCGGTCCGAGAAGAAATCGTTTTCATTATGGTGTAGACATAGGTCTCAAAACAGGCACTCCTATTAAATGTATGTTTGACGGGGTTGTTCGCTATGCCAAACGATGCAACGGTTATGGCAATCTTGTTGTGGTTAGACACGACAATGGTTTGGAGACATATTACGGACACATGTCCAAAATTTCTGCAAAAGAAAATCAAAAGGTTAAAGCAGGAGATATTATAGGTTTGGTGGGTTCTACGGGTAGAAGTTCCGGTCCTCATCTGCATTTGGAAATACGTTATTTGGGAGCGGCAATGGACCCTGAGCATTTTATAGATTTTACAAGCTATACCCTAAGAACCGAAAACGAAGTATTTCATATTACCCGTTCGGATTTCAAACCGACTTATTCCCAATCTTCATCTTCTTCTCGTCAATTGGCAAAATCTTCAAAAAAGAAATCCAAATTCTCGCGAAACAACGTTGCTGTTGCTTCTTACACTGTCAGAAAAGGAGATTCGCTTTCAAAAATTGCAAAAAAACACGGCACGACTGTCGCAAAGCTGCAAAAGTTAAATGGTATGAAAAGCACAAAACTTAAACCGGGACAAAAAATAAAAGTTAAATAACACAGATTTTTATCTATTGATACACTTTTTTTCATTTGTCAAACCTCTATGTTTTATTAAAAAATATGGAGGTTTGTTTTTTTGTTATGTAATAAAATATAATTTTCTTTTGTTAGTATTGTATAATGATATATTTTTGCAAAAGAGACCATTATAAAAGATTAGCGGGCCATGTTTTTTAATTCGTACTAAAGAAAATAAATGTTTTTAAAGTTATGGATGTTGCAGTACTTATTCCTTGCTATAACGAGGAAATTACAATAGAAAAGGTAATTACAGACTTTCGGTTGCAATTACCCAATGCCAAAATATATGTCTATGATAATAATTCTTCGGATTCTTCTATGGAAAAGGCAACAAAGGTCGGTGCTATTGTCCGCCAAGAAATAATGCAGGGTAAGGGTAATGTTGTAAGAAGAATGTTTAGAGAAATACAAGCCGATTGTTATATTTTGGTAGACGGCGATGATACCTATCCTGCCAATGCCGTGCATACTATGATAGATGCCGTTTTGAAAGAAGACTGTGATATGGTCATAGGTGACAGATTGTCTACAACATATTTCAAAGAAAACACAAGAGCCTTTCATAATTTTGGCAATCGTCTGGTTAGGAAACTTATAACATGTTTTTGGGGCAACTCAAAAGACAATATTAATCAAACCACTATAGCAGATATAATGACCGGCTACCGTGCTTTCTCTCGCAGATTTGTTAAGTTATTCCCCGTTATGTCCGGTAATTTTGAAATAGAAACCGAAATGACAATACACGCCTTAGACAAAAGATATAAAATAAAATCCGTCCCTATCACATATCAAGACAGACCTACCGGGTCACAATCCAAACTCAATACTTTATCAGATGGTGCGAGCGTACTAAAAACAATAGCGTTGTTATTCAAAGAATACAAACCTCTTGTATTTTTTGGAATATTATCTTTGTTACTCTTTGTGGTATCCGTTATTCTTTTAATACCCATCCTAATAGAATACTTTCACACCCATCTTGTGCCTCGTTTCCCTACGCTTATTATATCTATGTTCTTGATGTTGTCTTCCGTCATTTCATTATTTACGGGCTTGATGCTTGATGTCATCATTAGCAAAAATAGAAAAGATTACGAATTGCGTTTGATAGAATTTGATAATAAAAATAAGTAGTATGAAAACTTTGCTTAAATACCTAAAAATATTTGCTATACTTTTGATTATTTTTGTGGGCTTTGGCATATTTGCCTGTCTTTTGCCTTCCGACAATATAAGGTATAATATTCGAAAAAGTGTACAACGCGGAGATCTTGCAGAAGAATATCCTCTTGCGGTAATACAAAAAGAAAATTGCAAATTAGATAACTTTACCGATGCTTTGATACTAAACGAAGCCTATTGTATGGACAAAAGTAATCTTTTACAATCTATTTTTCTGCTCCGACAATCCGTATACGAGCAATCTCAAACCAATACTCTTAGGTTGCTTGTATATAATAATAACTATAACCTTGATAACGGCTACACAAGATATTGGCACGGAAATACTTTTTTGGCAAGATGTTTTATGACTGTTGCCTCCTATTCGCATTGGAGAATTTTTATGTACGTTCTCTCGTCTTTGCTATTATTATTTACCTGTTTAAAACTGTATCAAGCGACTTCTACTAGAGTGGCCATACTGTTTGCCGTTGCGTTTTTGAGTTGCAATGTATTTATTGCGCAGATATCTTTGCAATTTTTCCCCGTACTCTGTTTGGCTTTGATAGGGTCGCTATCCGTAATAAAATATCATCACAATTATACCAAAATTTATGAGATGTTTTTCATATTCGGCTGTCTGACTATATATTTTGATTTGCTAACTACTCCTGCTTTAACGCTTGGTACAATGCTTGCCGTATGGTTAGCATTGGAAACGACAGATAACAAAGTATCTTTTACCAAAGATTTGAAAAAACTTTTTTCCTTTTCTGCCATATGGTTAATTGGCTCTATCGTTACATGGTTAAGCAAATGGATACTCGCTTTCCTTACCGTAGAGAAAGATGTATTCAAACAAGCCTTTAACCAAATAACAGAAAGATCCTCTTCTCAATTCGGAGATATGGATCTTACTCGTTTTGATGCCATAAAGAATAACTTTCAACATGTTCAATGGATGGTCGTATTGGTAGTTGCAATAATCTTGGTCTATTTTATTGTGAGACATTTTAACAAATACGGTATTAAGGCCTTTGGTTTGTTTTTGCTTATTGCTCTGTTGCCCTATGTTTGGTACATTATTGTAGATAATCACTCCTACGTACATTATTGGTTTACTTTCCGTTTGCAGATAGTTGCAGTAATGGGTTTATTGTTTGCTTTGAATTCTATGGTCAAACCTCCTGATAACAAACAAAAAATCAACCCATAAAAAGTATCTTCGTATACTGCCATAAATATTATAACTAATAACTATGCATAGAAATCCCATATCGTTTTTGATATACGGTTTCGTAACTTTTTCAATATTCGCCCGAAAGAAAATCATTAAAAGCAAACTTAGGATTAGCCGGTTGTGATATATAATCACTTAAATGTAGGCGTGGGATAACTATGTCAAATGCGCATAAGGCAAGTTTCGGAATATTACCGCGCAAAATATTATAAAAAATCTCTTCCATTTTGCAGGGTCGTATATAATTTTTAGATTTTAAATATTTTTTTAATCACTTTTTAATATACTCAACGCAAATATAGGTCTAACTTTAACCAAACAAACCTTTATTTTCTTAAATGTATTTTATTTTCTTTACTGAGAAATAAAAGAAGATAGTGTATGTTAGAACTTATAAAGCAATATTCTAATGAGTGGAGTTGCAAAAGGATTCTGCCAAAGGGCTTTTTGTTTCTGCCACTCTTTGTTTCGATGTGGAAAAAACATAGTTTTTCCGGCAAAAAAACATAGTTTTTTGACTCAAAAAACTATGTTTTTTTGATAACGAATCGCTGTTTGGCAGAAAGCAAACAAAGAAAGGCAAAATTCTTATAAGGTATTGCAAAAGTATAAAGCGGAATAGATTGACACGCAACAAAGTTGCTCGCAATGACGTATTTTTTACGGATTGCTTCGCTTGCGCTCGCAATGACGGACGGGGAGGACATGTAAGGACGAAAAAAAAGGAAGGTTTGCAATGACACCTTGTCTGTCTTTGGCAGTAGGCCACGCTTCATTGCTAGCGATAGCGAAGCAATCCACAAAAAAAAGCAGTAATAACAAGAAGGAAGGTTTGCAATGACACCTTGTCTGTCTTTGGCAGTAGGCCACGCTTCATTGCTAGCGATAGCGAAGCAATCCACAAAAAAAAAGCAGTAATAACAAGAATGTCAATTACTGCTTTTTTTGTATATGGCTATTAAATGTTATCCTCTTGTTGAAGTTTTATCATACGGGCAAATTCGCCGTTTCTTTTTATTAACTCGTCGGGTGAGCCTTGCTCACTAACGGTGCCTCCGTTAAGTACTACAATATGGTTTGCATTGCGAACGGTTCGCATACGATGAGCTATTATTATTACGGTTTTGTTACGTACCAACTCCGAAATACCTGCTTGTATTTTGGTTTCATTTTCGGCATCAAGACTTGCAGTGGCCTCGTCCAAAAGTATTATAGGAGCGTTTTTCAATAAGGCACGTGCTATTGATATGCGCTGCCTTTCACCTCCCGAAAGAGTTTCGCCGTTTTCTCCTATAATAGTATCGTACCCTTGTGGCATGCGAGAAATAAAATCTTCACACTGTGCCAATTGTGCTACATGTCTAATTTCTTCGTCGCTAGCGTCCTGCTTGCCAATACGAATATTGTCGGCAATGGAAGCGTTGAAAAGAAGCACGTTTTGAAAAACAATAGAATAATTCTTAAGCAGACTTTCGGGTTCTATCTTTGATATGTCATTTCCTCCCAAAAGTATTTGACCGCCGTCTATATCCCAAAAGCGTGCTGCCAAGCGTGCAGTGGTACTCTTACCTCCGCCCGAAGGACCTACAAGGGCGGTAACCTCTCCCTGTTTGGCCGTAAAAGTAACGTTATGCAGAACTTGTTTTTGGGTTTCGTAGGCAAAACTTACGTTACGAAATTCTATGTCGTAATTTTTCAATTCCGTGTTTGTGTTTCCTTTTTGTATAGGCATGCTTTCTATTTGTTTCATACGGTTGACTCTAACGTCTAGAAAAGAAAGTATGGCAAGATGATTGCATACCTCAAGTATGGGATTATAAACCATAGCCGAGACTATAAGAAAAGCCAAATAGGTAAATATTGATACCTCTCCCTTGTGCAACAACCACGCTCCTACAAGTATGACCGTAGGCATACCCAATTTCAGTACCATTGAAGAAAGATTTAGAAAAACGCCTGATATTAACTCTCCGCTAACAATTTCTTTTTCATAAACCTTGAGACGTTCGTCAAAGCTACGACAATACGATTGTTCTCCGCTGTATGACTTGATTTCTTGCACACATTCCAGACCTTCTTGAATTTGCTCGGTTACCTCGCGTTTAATCTTGTAGTGACTGCGAAAAGATTTGGAGCGTAAATGTCCGGATAACAACATTATAATAATAGCAAGCGGCACTACCCAGAAAAGAGCAACGGACAAAGCCAAATTGTAAGAAAACATTCCAATGGCAATAATAGTTACACTGAATGTTGAGGCAAATAACTGCGGCACGGCGTGCGAAAAAGTTTCTTCCAAAGCGGTACAATCCTCCATTACCGTTGAAGTAAGGTCGGAAAGGTTGCGCTTACCAAAAAATGCCAACGGAAGTTGTCGTAATTTTTCGGCCACGCTAATGCGGCGTTGAGCACTTTCCAAATAAATGGTAGTGAAGGTACTGTTGTATTGAAAACGACTGACAACAAACATAATAATAGCCAAGCCCAAAGCCAAGAGTATGTAAAACAACAAAGTGTGTCGTTCCATGCCCGCTTGTGTGTCTATGTATTCAACAAGGAAGAGAAACAAATATGTAGGAGGTAGCATTAACGCAAGATTTAATAGCGTAGAAAAAGCAATACCTTTTTGCAAATCTTTTGCCCCTTTTTCCGAGAGAGCAAAACGTTTTTTCAAATATTTTATCATTGTTGTACGTCTGTTTTTATGATTATATTTTCCACGCTACCGCTTTTTGATATTCATTCCACATGTTATGGTATAGCGTTTGTTTTTTCATTAGTTGTTCGTGTGTACCCTGCTCGGCTATTTTTCCCTCTTGCAAAACAACGATATTGTCGGCTTGTTGCACTGTGGTAAGTCTGTGTGCTATCATAAGTACGGTTTTGCCAAGAGTAAGTTGAGCAAAGGCGTTACGAATAAGATGTTCGTTTTCGGGGTCGGCAAAGGCGGTTGCCTCGTCCAATAATACAATGGGAGCATCTTTTAGAATGGCACGGGCAAGTACAATACGTTGTTGTTCTCCTCCGGAAAGGTAAGTACCCTGTGCACCTATAACGGTGTTCAAACCTTGCGGCAGTCTTTCTATAACTTCACGACTTTGTGATAAATCAACGGCACGGTTTATTTGCTCCATAGTAGAGTTGGGACTGCCGTAACGGATATTTTCCAAAATTGAGGTTTTGAATAGTCTGGTATTTTGAAAAACAAACGATACGCTACGCATAAGTTCCGCTTTGTCAATATCTCTAACGTCCATACCTCCTATACTTAAAGAACCTTCGCGTACATCCCAAAAACGAGGAATAAGTCTTGCGATAGTAGTCTTGCCACTACCTGACGCTCCTACAAGTGCTACGGTTTTGCCTTCGGGAATTGTAAGGTTGATATGACTTATGGCGTCTTTTTCCGCTCCTTCGTATCCAAACGACACATCATTAAAACAAATGTCAAAGGATGAAACCTTTTGAGGTTTTGGGCTATCGGGAAGCGGTGACACACAGGTAAGTTTTTCCAATCTTTCAACCGCTTCATTTGCTAAAAACAAGTTTTGACTGAGTTGCATGATCTTCATTACATTGACGGAGATAACCGGGGCAATCAATACGTAAAGAATCATATCGGAAATAATAATGGAAGGCTCCTTGCCATGTCCTATTAGAATGATACCCGTAGGTACTATAAAAAAAGCAAAGGCATTGATTACGACAGTATAGACAGACATAGGATTTTGCCACCTAAGAGTATATCTGATAACAAGGTCTCTATAACTCATGATACTGTTGTAAAAACGTTTAAATGAAAACACTGTTTGTTGAAAGACTTTAACAACAGGCATGCCGCGTACATACTCCACAGCTTCGGCACTCATTTTCTCTTGAGCATCAAGGTACGCTTTTTGAAACCGGTTGTGTTTGGGATTCATCATATAACCCATAACACAGAAAGCGCACAAAACAGGTATAAAGGAAGCAATACCCAAAGGCAAATCTACCACAAACAAAAGAATAATGATGCCAAGAGGTGCAACAATACTACCGGCTAAATCGGGAAGCATGTGTGCCACAAAAATATGGGTCTGACTGGAATCTTCGTCTATTATTTTGCGCATACGACCCGTATTTTGTTTGTCAAAAAAACCTAAGGGCACACGCATAAGTCGTTCCATTGCCGAGCGTCGCATATTTGTCTCTATACGAAACGCACAGAGATGCGAAAGCATTAGAGCAACAAAATATATTAATACATTGGCAACGGATACTACAAATGCTGCAATGGCGTAATCCCATAGGGGCGTATCGGCAAGATTACCTTCCGCAGAAAGCAAAGTACGTACTACAAGCCACAAAAAAATAAAAGGAACAAGAGACAACAAACCGTTAATTGCCGATAACACAACGGAGAAAGGCAACAGAAGCTTGCGCCCCCCCATGTAAGTTCCCAAACGTTTGAATGTTTTTATCATATTATAACTATAAATTTTTTACAAAGTTCATAAGAAATTTGACATAGTCTAATACTCAAAAATAAGTATTTTCCTAACTATGTCATACTCAAGATAATGTAACAACGAGAGTATGTGCTTTATACAAAAACAAAAGAGGGCAAAAACAAGCTACCCTCTTTTGAAATAAATAAAAATGAAAAATAAAAGTATCTGTACTTGTGAGTACGCTTCGTATTAGAATGGCAAATCGTCGTCTGCCCCGTCCATAGAATCCGTTTCTATATTTCCACCGCCCGTCTGTTCGGTATTTACGGGAGTGTTTGGCTGAGTCTGAGCAACATCATTAACATTAGCATTAGGTTGTTGATAAGTTGGTTGAGCAGTAGTATTGTTTTGCACAGGTTGATTATACGGATTGCCTCCACCTTGATTATTGGCAGAGACAAAGGCGCCTATGCTCCTACACCTGCATTCGGTAAACCATCTGTCTTGCCAAGGACGAGATTCTATTTCAAAGATTACTTGTATGGTATCTCCTATTCTCAAAGATTTTAGTTGAGAAAGCATATCTTCTCCCCAAGTTGAAAAGGCTATGCTTCTTGGGTATTGACTATCCAACAAATCTATTACAAAACCACCTCTTACCCAAGGACCTCTTGCAGATTCTCCTCTCTGTTCCGGCAATAATTGTCTTAATTTTCCTATAATTTCCATTTTACATATATATTTTTTTATTATCTGTTATTCATTTTTTCCGCAAAATCTTTTTCTTTATCCGACATTCGTTTTGCAGACGGGCTATTAGGTTTCAGCCACCTATCCAACCAATCAAAGAAATTTCTTTGCCAAAGTATTCCATTTTGAGGTTTAAGCACCCAATGTGTTTCATCCGGAAAATAGAGATAACGAGCAGGAATATCCAAATTAACGGCAGCATTATAGGCAGCCATTCCCTGTGAGGCAACAATACGAAAATCAAATTCCGAATGTATTACCAACAAAGGAGTATTCCACTTGTCTACAAATAAGTGAGGAGAATTCGCGTAGGATTTTTTAACCTTAGGGTCCTTGCTCCAATAAGGTCCGCCCAAATCCCAATTTACAAACCACATTTCCTCGGTCTCCAAATATTGTTGGTCAAGGTTAAACATACCGTTGTGTGCTATAAAAGCCTTAAATCTATTGTCGTGATGCCCGGCCAGCCAATAAACCGAAAAACCTCCAAAACTTGCACCGACAGCTCCTCTATGCTCCTTGTCCACATACGGTTCTTTGCTTATTTCGTCTATTGCGGTTAAATAATCTTTCATACATTGACCGCCGTAATCACCCGAAATAGCCTCGTTCCACTCGTGTCCGAAACCGGGCAAACCTCTTCTGTTGGGAGCAACGACAATGTAGCCATGAGAAGCCATTATGGAAAAATTCCATCTGTATGACCAAAACTGAGAAACCGTTGTTTGAGGTCCTCCTTCACAATAAAGTAGTGTAGGATATTTTTTTGTAGAATCAAAATCGGGAGGATAAATAACCCAAGTATAAAGGTCTTTGCCGTCAGTGGCCTTTAATTTTCTTTCTTCCACTTTTCCCCATCTTATTTTTGCCATAAGGTCATCGTTGGTCGTGGAAATTTTTTGTTCTTTGCCCTCTTTTTCATCAACAGACCATATTTCCACGGGGTGAAGCATGGACATTTGAGTTGCAATCAAACCGTTTTTTGTCGGAATAACCGAGGTATAATCTGCGCTTTCCTTTGTTATTTGTTTGATGGATTTGTTTTTGATATCCATTTTATAAATATTGTCTCTGCCATGATAGTCCGAAATAAAGTACACGTATTTGTTATCTTCACTAAAACGAATACCATTGGCATTTTGGTCAAAGTTTTCGGTCATATAGGTAACTTTGCCGTTAGATAGTTCGCACAACATTAGACGAATCTTATCCGCCTCATAACCGTCTCTCTCCATACTTTCCCATGCCAGATATTTACCGTCGGAAGAAAAAACGGGATTTTGGTCGTATCCCATCATATCTTTGGAAAGATTGACAAGATTTTTTGTTTCAATATCATACAAATAAATATCCGAATTGGTAGAATAAGCATATTCTTTGCCTGTCTTTTTTCTGCAAGTATATGCTATTTTTTTGCTATCCGGAGAAAAAGCAAGTTGTTCCATACCACCCCAAGGTCGCATAGGAGATTCAAACTCCGTTCCTTCCAAAAGATTGGTAGCCTTTCCTATTTGTTTGCCGTCAAATTCGGCAACAAAAGGTTGCGGAACATTATCTACCCAGTTATCCCAATGTCTATACATAAGGTCGTCATTTACCCTACCGGTAGTTTTATCCAAACCTTCTTTAAGGTAGGCGTATTTGTCTTTCTTGGGCAAGGCTCTAACGTACATAATTTTTTTTCCATCGGGAGAATAAGCAAAACCTTCCAAATCACCTTCGGTAAAATCGGATATTTTTTCGCGTCCGGAACCATCAAGATTCATTTGCCAAATATTTACCTCACCGTTATCGGCATAAATAAAGCCAATCTTGTCTCCCTTTGGGTTGAAAACAACATTAAACTCGGAATTATTTGTTTGTGTCAATTGCTTAACATTTTTGCCATCTTTATCCATTATATAAATTTCGGCATTACCTCTGTTTTTTTCTACGGAATAATAGGTAACGGTATACAGTATTTTTTCTCCGTCCGGCGATACGCTAACCTCTCCTATCCGTCCGAAAGCCCAAAGTACCTCAGGCGTTAGCTTTCCGTCTTTTACTTCCATTTGCGGTTTTTCTATTAGGTCTTTATCTTTGGTTTTTTGCTGGCAAGAGGCAAAAACAAGAGCCATCAAACCAAAACATAGGAATATTTTTTTCATTATTGTTGAAATTAAATTATTGTTTTCTTGTTTTGCAAAGATATAAACTTTATATCAAAATATAAAATATTTGTTTTTCAAATTATTTTATACGTAAAAAGAGTAATTATTATCCTATGAACCCTATTTTTTATTACTTTTGCAAAATAATAGTGTGTTTTTTTATGAAAAAATTATTTGCCGTTTTGTTGTCTTTGTTGTGTGTGAATATTACGAATGCACAAGACTATACCGAGAAGGAAAAGGAATATCTTAATTTTCTCTATGAGTACATGCCTTTAAACGACCGCTTGGATTATGATAGCACCTTCTTTATCAAACAAGTTCGCTCAACCATAGAGGCAAAAAACACTTTTGCTTGGTGCAAGAATATACCGGAGGATATTTTTAAGCACTTTGTTTTGGTATATAGAGTTAATAATGAAAATCTTGATACGGCAAGGTTATACATGTTCAATGAGTTAAAAGACAGGGTTAAGGATTTAAGTATGTATGATGCTGCTTTGGAAGTCAATCATTGGTGTCATGAAAAAGTAAATTATAAGGCTTCGGACGGCAGAACTTCTTCACCTTTGGCAACAATGAAAACCTCTTGGGGACGGTGCGGCGAAGAGAGTACTTTTGCCGTTACGGCTCTGAGAAGTGTGGGCATTCCTGCCCGTCAGTGTTATACTCCTCGTTGGGCGCATACGGATGATAATCACGCTTGGGTAGAGGTTTTTATAGACGGCAAATGGTACTTTTTGGGTGCGTGCGAGCCGGAGGCAAAATTGAATATTGCTTGGTTTCAAGCACCGTCAAAAAGGGCAATGATGGTACATACTACCGTTTTTGGCAAATACAACGGCAAGGAAGAAAAAAACTTTGAAGCCGAAAAATACTCCAAAATCAATTTACTTGGCAATTATGCGCCAACCAAACAACTTAAAGTAAAGGTTTACAACAAAAGCGACAAACCCATTCACGGAGCGGAGGTAAGTTTCGGGCTTTATAATTATGCGGAATATTATCCTCTTGCAAAAATGATTACGAACGAAGAGGGAGAAGTTGTTTTGACTACGGGTTACGGAGATTTGATGATATGGGTAAAAACAGACAAACTATTTGCTCAAAAACAAGCCTTTGCCAACGATACTAATATAACCGTACGCTTAAAGGAGAAGGAACTCAAAGACAATGTTTTTCTTATAAGTCCGCCAAAAGAATTGCCCATACAAACACTTTCCGAAAAAGAAATCAAAGAAAACAACAAAAGATTGATTTATGAGGATTCGCTTCGCAATGCTTACATTGCAACATTTCCAAAAACGGAAGATGAATTGATAAAAAAATCATGGGGAAATTATGAACAAATACAAAAAGTGTTGAATTACAAACACCCTATCAACAGAAGAATACTTCAACTTGTGTACGAAAAAGATTTACGCGACCTTCAAGCAAATATCATCATAGACCATTTACAACAGATAAAAGAAAACGAGACCTCCGAATATATTATTAATCCGCGTATTGCTTTGGAAAAAATTACAAAGTGGAGAAGTTTTATAAACAAGTATTTTAAAACCCCTTTCCAAAAAGGAAGTCAAGTTGCCAAATGGATAGAAAATAACATAAAACTTAATGATAAGGACAATTATTATAATGTACCTATTTCTCCGGAGGGTGTTTTAAAGGCAAAAACCTCCGACAAAAAATCGCGTGAAATTCTTTTTGTTGCAATATGCAGGAGTTTCAATATAGAGTCGCGTTACGAATGGGCAACGGGCAGGGCTCAATGGAGAAATGATAAAAATTCCGCTTGGCAGTACGCTTTTGAACAAAAAGAAAATGAAACAAACAATTGTACTCTTGTGGTGAATAATGACAAATCAAACAAGATAAAACCGGAGTACTATTCTCAATTTACCATTCAGAGACTTTTAAACAATGAGTTTGTTACTTTGGATTATGAATACGACCCAAAATTTATCTCTTTTCCCGAAAGACTACAATTACCTACGGGAGAATATCGTATGATTGTAGGAAATAGAAACTCTACGGGAAAGGTACGGGTAAAAGAAACATATTTTACCCTGAACGAAAAAGACACAACATATATAACCGTAACAATACCGGAGATTAAAGAAGATATTGCAAACTACGGACAAATAGCTTTGCCAAAGCAAAAGAAAATTATAACACATACTTTGCAAAATAATATGTCTGTTTGCAATTTGCAGAGCATTCAACAGGAAAAACGAGCAATAATTCTTGCCGTAATAGACCCTTACAAAGAGCCGTCAAGACATCTTTTGGTAGACATATCCAAATCAAAGTCGGACTTTGACAAAAAAGAAGATGTTTTTCTTGTTTTGATTTTGGATAAAAGTTTGCTAAACAAGGATTTTTCCACTTCTGTTTTTCCATCCTTGCCCAAAAATACAATAGTAATTTTGGATGAAAACAAGCAGGTAGAAAAACAGATAATAGAGACTACAAAATTAGACTTCTTAAACAATTATCCCATACTAACCTTGATAGAAAAACAAGACATTATATATCTGTCACAAGGCTATAAGATTTCTTCTCAGGAGGAAATACTTAAACTTCTCAAATAATATTAATCCTTGAAATAGCGTTTTAGATTTCTTACTTGGCATTTTTATTTTTTTGGCAAAACACAATGAAAAAGATTTTATTATTCTTGCTTGTACTAATTGCATCAAAGGTAGTTTTTGCTCAAATGGAGGTCAGCACCGTTAAAGAAAGCAAGGACCCTTGGAAGTTTGGAGTAAGCATTAACGGAACATACGATTGGGTTAATCAACCGCAATATATTGAAAAGCAATTTGGTGCAAAAGTCGGTATGGTAGGAGAAAAACATTTGGTATATAATCTGTATTTCAAACCAATGCTTGCTTTGTGGAAAAAGGGTTACAAATCCGATTTTCCGCAAGGAACATCCGATATAGACGGATATTTTTTGGATATTGAGGCAAAATTGGAATTAAAATTCGGAGACGAAAGAGCGGGAAGAGGAATTATTGTTTCCATAACACCCTTTGTTACATACGGATTGTGGGGTAATACAACATGGACAAATAACGACCAACAGGATAAAGACAATTATACGGCAGGAGAGAGTAAAACGGTAAAAACTTTTGCCGACGGCAATTTGCACAAAGAAGACGTAGGTTATATGTTTGGAGTGGGCTACGATTTTAATCATCATTGGGAAATAAATGCCACTTATACAATGGGTTTTGTTAATATAGGCAGATGGAACAACTATCGCTGGCGCGGTTGGGGTTTGGGTCTTACCTATTTCTTTCACTCAGACAAGAAAAGACGATGAACAAAACAATCGTAGGTTTTGATGCCAAAAGAATAGCAGGCAATACAACGGGGTTGGGCTCTTATGGTAGAACACTTTTGCAAAGTTTGGCCACCAATTACAAAGACAAATCTTTTTTTCTCTACACCCCAACAGAGGGAAGAAAAGAACTTTACTCCTCTCTTTTGTCCGAGAAAAATATAACATTCAAATTTCCTTTTAATAATTCCGGTAACGCTCTGCTTAATAACAAAATAGCAAAAACACTCTGGCGAGAAAAATACATTGTAAAGGATTTGTTAAAAGACAAAGTACAAGTATTCCATGGTCTTAGCGGACAACTGCCTTTTGGAATAAAAAAAAGCGGAGTTAAATCCATAGTAACAATACATGACCTTATCTTTATACCACATCCGGAGTGGTATTCGCCTGCGGATGTTTGGTTTTATAAACAAAAATTTTTTCGCACAGTAAAACAAGCCGACCGTATTATAGCCATAAGCGAATGTACAAAAAGAGATATAATACGATACGGTAATGTTGCGGAAAATAAAATAGAGGTTATTTATCAATCTTTTAATCCCATATTTACCCAAACTGTTTGCACGGAGGACAAGCGAGAGATAAGACAAAAGTACTCCTTACCCGAAAAATTTATTCTTAATGTGGGAACAATAGAAAAAAGAAAAAACGTATTACTTGCCATAAAAGCGTTAAAGGAATTAACGGATTCTCAAAAGGATTTACACCTTGTTATTGTAGGAAAACGCACGGAATATGCCAAAGAGGTTGAATCTTACATACAAGAAAACAATCTAAACAATAATGTTCATATTATAAACGGGGTGTTATTTGAGGAGTTAAAAGTTATATATTCTTTGGCTTCAATATTTGTTTACCCTTCCGTTTATGAAGGATTTGGTATTCCTATTATAGAGGCTATGTCCAATAGGTTGCCCGTAATTGCTTGTAAGGGTTCTTGTTTGGAAGAGGCAGGAGGGGAATATTCTTTGTATGTGGCAAATAATGATGTCAAAGCCATGACCCAAGCTCTTAAAACTTTTCTTTATAACAAAGAGAGAAAAGAACAAGCCATAGAAGAAGGGTTAAAGCATATAAAAAAGTTCGCAAACAATGATATAGCCCAAAAACACATCGATTTATACAACTCTCTATAAACCCATATATTTATTCTTTTTATTTATCTGCCATATACTCTGCTATCTTTATTACAGCCCGTTTTTGTACCCTCGCTATTCTTCGTTTTATCGTAACAATCCACAAAAAACACGTTGTTGCGAACCCGCTAGGGCGTGGCAATCTATTCCTTATTGCGTCCGTCATTGCGTAGCTTCGCTTTAAATCGTGGCAATCCGAAAAAAAGCATGTTACCGGTCGTCATTGTGAGCCGTAAGGCGTGGCAATCCCAACCGCCTGATATTTTTGCCTTTCTTTGTTTTGTGTCTGCCAAACGGTGATTCGTTATCAAAAAAACCACCTTTTTTGAGTCAAAAAACCACCTTTTTTTGATGAAAAAAGGTGGTTTTTTCATCATTGAAACGGCCTTTGGCAGAAACCAAAAGCCTAAAGGCAAAATCCTTTCCTAGTTTGGCAGTCTACCAATCCGTCCGCAAAAAAATAAATATATAGGTCAAAATTGTCACGAGTTCTGCAAAGTCTCGCAATGACGTAAAAGGAAGGCTCGCAATGACACTTTTGTTTGGCTTGCAATGACGAAGAAAAAAAGGGTAGGCTTTTGACGCGGACACATTACGCAAACAATACATAATGTCGGTATGTAGTTTATACAACATTGTACATCCGTCATTGCGAGCCGTAAGGCGAAGCAATCCGCAATTTTATTAATCCATACGAGGTTATGACTTTTATAAAAACTAAGAACATCCGTTATTTGCAAAAAGTAATTTAAAGTAAATAAAACACGGAAAAGATAAAAAATAAAGGTCTGTAAAATATACATTTACAGACCTTTAAAGATTATTGTTGATAATAAAAGTTGTCCTACATAGATTCGAACTATGAATGACTGAACCAAAATCAGTTGTGTTACCATTACACCATAGGACAATCCTTATTCGTTTTGCAAAGGTAAAATATTTTTCTTATCTGCCAAATTTTATTGCGGAAAATATGGTACTTAAATCTAATAGCTAAGGTTAAATATTTGTAAAGTAGATATTTACCTTCTTAAGATAGATTTGATTTTATTGTGAAAAAAAAGTTTTTCCCCCCTGTCCAATCCAAACAAATAAATAAATAAACCTGAGCAAGCAACACTTACAAAAGCAACTATAAGCAGTCTGAGAAAAGATTCGGGCATATAATATCTTATAGCAATAGGAATAGCGGAGGATAGAAGAGAGATGAAAAAAATTTTTAACAAAACCTCTTTGATATAATTTTTAGGAGAGATGGGGACTATTTCGTTTACCAAAAACAATCTGACAAAAATCAAAATAAAATAAATAAGTATGTAAATAATATATGCTCCCCAAGGCGGGCAGCCAATTTTAAATACCAAATAGGTTAGCGGTAAGTCTAACAATCCTATAATACTCACGACGATTTGATATTTTTTTATTTTACCGGTAGCATACATAACCCTTACCAAAGTGCCGGGTAAAATGGTGCAGAACAACCCTATAAGAGATAGTCTGACAAAAATAACGGCATATTCCGGCACCTTATGTAACCAAATATTTAACACTTGCTCTGTTTCCAAACACAAAGGCAGGACAAAAAAGAATAATAGAAAGAAAGAATATTTGGCGCCCTTATAGGTCAATGACCTCATATATGAATGCTCTTCCATTGCATAGGATTTGGTGATTTGAGGATTTAGCGCTGTGGTAAAATTGTTTATAAACTGTTGAACGGCGTTGTTTACTTGCACTGCTATACCTCGTGCCGTATTTACTCTTACATTAAAAAATAAGTTGGTAAGTATATTTACTCCTTGTGTATTAACAACCCAAACGCCATTGCCCAAGAAATTCCACCCTGCAAAACTGCCTATTTCTTTAAGCAAAGAAGGTTTATATTTGAGAGATAAAGTTCTGCATTCTTCAAAATTTCTTTTACAATATATTACATATACCATTTTTACAATTAAATCCACGACAAACATAAGCACGGCGTATGTTTTTAGTTTATCAAAAGAAGAAACGGTTATTAAAAAGGCAATTAAAAGTTTTAAAACTCCCTCCAATAATGAAATATAGGCAAATATTTTCATTCTTTCGCGGGCTATGACAGCAGCGCTAAACGGCACGGACAAAAGATTGATAACAAATATTCCCAAAGCACATTGCAGAACCCAGTTGGCCGAGGGCAATCTTTCTATGGGTATTTGCAAATGAGTATTCAGAAACCATACGGATATAGGCTCGGCTATAATTATTACACAGACAACCAATATGGTTTGAACACAAAGGGCGGTGGAAAAAATATTTTTCAGTTTTTGTTTGTTGTCTTTACCTATTTCAAAGGTAAGAAATCTACTTATGGCCGTAGACAAACTTTGAGTTAAGATAGTAAACATAGACACAACTCCCGCTACTACATTATAAATTCCGAAATCGTTTTCTCCCAATACTTTCAGAACCACCCTACTCGTATATAAACCTATGAGTAAGAGGATAAACATACGCATATAAAGTATAAGAGTATTTTTTGCTATCTTGGAGCCACTGAGTTGATTGTCTGCTGAAATCATATTTATAGTATTTACTTTGCAAAAGTAGTCTAATTTTATTACATACCAATTATGTTTATTTCACAAAATACTATAAAACAAATCGGTACAAAAAAGGCTTTGATTATCAAAAAATCAAAGCCCTTTCTTTATTGGAAATTATTTTGTTTGGTCAATTACAATGAAATATAATTATTCGGTTTTAAAAGTAATATCGTCTGTGCGGGAATGGATAAATTCAAATTCAAGGGTGCGTTGCAGACCCTCTTTTAATGTGTATGGAGGTTTGAAACCCGTTTGTTGTACTTTGCTTGCATCATATTGTGTGGTGGCACAAAACTTCTTTACTCTTACGGAACTGATAGTGAGTTTCTTTCCTGCTATCTTTGCCAACAAATCAAAACAATAACCTCCTAACATACCCATCCAATAAGGGAAATGCGTCTGCGGAATGTGTTTATTGAGCACCTTTTCGACATGCGTTACCAAATCATTCATATCAACGTCAGGCTTGTCAATATAATTGAAGACATTGTAACCCTCGGTCTTGTTATCTATCATAAACTTCACGAAGGCAACAATATTTTCCACGTAAGCCATTGATTTTTTATTCTTTCCATCTCCGACCATAAGGAAACGCCCGCCGGAAATCTGCTTCAAAAGATTGTAAACATTGCCTCTGTTCCTCTCGCCAAAGATAACCGTCGGGCGAACGATGTTAATGTTCCAATCCTTGTGCGTTTTGTACCACTCTTGCAAGACTTGTTCGGCCTGCCACTTGCTTTTGCCGTAATGATTGAACGGGTCTTTGGGAAAATCTTCGTCAGGGTTGTCCTTATTCAGCCCATAAACAGCTACGGAAGAAAAGAAAACCAAACGCTTGACACCGTTCTTTTCCATAGCCTGCAAGCAAACTTTCATCCCGCCCACGTTGGTGTCGTAATAAAGGGATGTGGGCGTAACATCGTCCCTGTGCTGAGCAGCCAAAAGGACAACCAAGTCCGTATTTTGCAATTCCTTATCCATTTGGTCTTGCAAACGAACATCGCCTATAGTTGTCAAATCGGCAAAGAAATGACTCTGCCGTAAATCTATGTTTTTCAATTCATATTTGCTTTTTTCTTCGCTCAAAAGCCCCAATAAGCGAGTGCCCACAAAGCCACTCGCCCCTATCAATGTAATTCTCATTCTTGTATGTTATTTTCTTATTGTTTTATAAATCTTTTCCCTTAAACCATTCGGTACTATTCTTGCGACAAAACGAATAGAGATATTCCTTAGAAATTCAAAAAAGTTTATGTAGCCAAGTTTTAAGCATTGCTTTTGAAACCGAATCTCATCTTTTGCATATTTTCGACCGCCTCTGCGTTTAAACATATCTTCGCTCGCCCGAAAATACAAAAGGCTTTCCTGCAAATTATGGAACTTCGCCCCGTTCATAAGCATCCTAACCCACAGATAATAATCCTCAAACAAAGGAAAATGCTGATAAGAGCCGACCTTTTCTAACGCTTGTTTTCTAAATGCAACCGCAGGGTGATTGATTGGGTTTCTTTTCTTTCCAAAACGGAATATATCTTCATTGTTTTCAGGCAGTTTTCTTATGGATTTGATGTTTTCTTTACTGCCGACAAATTCCTCTATCCAAGAAGAGACAATATCTATCTCAGGGTGAGAAAACAAAAAATTTATCTGCTTTTCAAACCTCTGTGGCTTGCAAATATCGTCCGTATCCATCCTTGCCACAATATCAAAAGAGCAGTGTTTCAAACCCTCGTTTAAGGCTTTTCCCAAACCGCCGTTCTCCGTTAGTTTGATAAGTTTTAATTCCTTATACTTGTTTTGATATTCTTCAATAACTTTATCAAGTTCCTTTGTCAGAGGACCGTCCTCCACCAAAACAACTTCATCGGCTTGGAGCGTCTGATTAAACACACTGTCCAAAGCCTCACGCAAATACTTAGCCTGTTCCTTGTAATAAACAGACATTAAAACCGAAAAATTCATTTGTTGATTATTAAGAAATAAATTTATTGTAACTTCGCCTTCGTAATGTTTAAAGCAAAGTTAATGATATGGGTAAGCAGGATATCCGTTGGAAGCAAAGATTTGATAATTTTTCCCAAGCCCTTAGCAAATTGAGGCAAGCCGTTGAAACTCTCAAACAGATTTATAATGCTCCATCACAAGATGATAATGTTGAGCTTTTGGAGGAAGGTCTTGTGCAGAGATATGAATACACACATGAACTTGCGTGGAGAGTTATAAAAGATTATGAAGAGTTTCAGGGCTATGGAAACATTGCAGGACCAAGGGATGCCATTCGTAAAGCACTTTCAATAGGTTTGATTAGTGATAAGCAATGGATGGATGCTATTACTAACCGAAATCTTACCACACACACCTACGACCAAACCACTGCCAAATTCATAATCAAAAAATAATTAATATTTATCATCCTCTGTTTGAAAGTTTCCGTTATAAAATGGCAAAAAAATTAAAAGACAATTAGTATGTACGGCTTAGAAAACAAAGAGATAGAACAAATAAACAAAGTGTTTGCAAAATACGATTGCGTTGAAGAGGTTATGCTTTTCGGTTCCCGTGCCAAAGGTACTCAAAAGCCTTTCTCCGACATAGATTTAACGCTTATTGGAAAAGATATAACGCAAAAAGATTTAATTAGTATTATGGAAGATTTGGACAACCTTTTGCTACCCTACGAAATAGATTTATCAATCTTTTATAATATGGAAAACGAAAGTCTTAAAGAGCATATTAAACGAATGAATATTGTTTTTTACAAAAAAAAATAACCCTCTTTTATTAAAAGACTGTCAAACACATTGATTATAAAAGGTACATCTTACAAACTCTTCCGCATAAAAACTTGCCCGTTCCTTATAATAAACAGACATTAAAACCGATTTATAGGTACGTTCTCCTTAGCCATAGTAAAAAGATTGGGTCTGAAAGATTTATTTTCATACCATCCCTTTCTATCAATTCTTTTTCTGTCAATGCTTTTTTTATTATAGCAATATTTGACTTTGCCCCAAGATGCCAATTTTGCATAGTCTCCATAGAAGTAAAACCTTCATGTATGCCTGATGCAACAGCTTTCAAAAAGTTTAATTGATATGAGGTTAAATCTTTAATTTGTTCCATAAAAAATGATGCATTTTGATTTAACATATCCTCAATTGCCGTTTGTAATCCCTCCTCAGTAGCACTTTTTTCGGTTATTACATATAAACTCCACGACAATTGCTGCACATAAGAAGAATAATTGTCTACCGTCTGACATATTCTCTCTGCAATACTTTCCGATATGGTTTTGCCATTAGATTGAAATCTTTCCTGAATATATTTTATCCAATCCTTTGTTGATATTTTTCCCAAATGCATCGTTTCTCCAAACATATAAAATGGCATTCTTCTATTGGAAAAGATATTTTCAAGCATATGTTTCTTGCTTCCGAAAAAGCAATAATTAACGTTACTTTGCTTTTGCCATACGCTTCGCATGATTTTCTGCATTTGAAGTGAATCGGAAAATTCTCCTATCTGTTGAAATTCATCCATACAGATAAGGATATGTTTCTTTTTCTTTGTTGCTATCTTTTCCGGTAGATTCAATATTTCTTCTACTGATATCTGCTTTGGAGACAAGCCGAGAGATATGGAATATTCCGAAACAATATCTGCATTGAAAGATATTTTAGGAGAAAATCTTCCCAAAAATTCAGTGACATTTTTAACAAAATTGTCCATAGAATTGGAAGTTGCCTTCAGGACTGCAACTGAAAACTTGTTATAAAAATCGTATTCATCCCTGCAATCATACATATCCATCATAATAACAATGATATTATTGTTATCTAATAAAGATACAACGTGATTAACAAGCGAAGTCTTACCTATTCGTCTTGGAGAGATAAGTATGGTATTTATTCCATTTTCAAAATTTTTCTTCAAACGAATCGTTTCTTGTTTTCTATCGGTAAAGTTTTCTCCCGAGACCATCTGTCCGTACATAAAAGGCTTATTCATATCACTAATTTTTACGCAAAATTAAGCATTTTTTTTGTAAGTTCATAACCTTACGGACCATAACATTATGAACTTATAATAAACAGACATTAAAACCGAAAAAGACTTACAACTTTTGATAGACCTTTAAGTAATTGTTTATGAATATTTCGGGAGAGTATTCGTTCATATACTTTTTATAGGCATTCTCTCCCTTATTATTTGATATGGCATATTCTATTGCTCTTGCACAATCTTTGGCATTGTCCGAATGAAAGAAAGTTACTTCTTTGTCGGTAAAAAATTCTTTGAAAATAGGAATATCCGAAACAACAGCATTGCATTTCAAAGACATTGCCTCCAATAAAGCCAAAGGGAACCCTTCGCTCCTTGATGGCATCATATAAATATCATAATAAGGTATGTAACGGTAAGCATCCTTTCTGTAACCTGCAAAGTAAACCCTACCATCAACACCTTTTTCCTTTGCTAACTGCTCCAAATCTTGCCTGCTTTTACCCTCTCCGCAAATGAATAGTTTAACATCTTCAATAAAAGCCATAGCCGAAATGATTACATCTACGGCTTTTCTTGGCGTTAACAAAGCGTTAACGCCAAGAAGTGTTTTATTATCCTTAAATGATAGCACCTCTTTCTTTTCACTTTCGTTAAGAGTCATGCTATGATTTGTTATCCTAGAATTGTATATGGATACGGTTTTCAAACCTTTAAAATATTTTTCATAGTATTTCAAGGCTTGTTTGCTTAAAACAACCCTTACATCCGGTTTTCTTAGAATTTTTAACCAAAGGGGTGCAAATATTTTTGCGAATAAAGGATTATAGGTACTTTTGAAATCATCAAAAATAAAACAATGAATAGTACTTACGAATTTTGCTTTGTCATTTTTCTTTCTATGAAGAAAAATGTAAAAATCGGGTCTAATGCCGTGCGTATGAATGACATCAAAAGAATTAAAATCAATTTTTTCTTTAATTTTAAGCCTTTGAGTTCGGCACGGGAAATGCAAAGCATTTTCCTTTTTTTCGTCGAAGTAATAAACTACGACCTCATGCCCTTGCCGAACTAAAAGATTACTTAAATCATTTGCAACAATCACAGGACCTACTTGTTGCAAAGATGGTACTATTTGTGCAATTTTCATAATAAATTTAATTATTATTCAACGTTTTTTGCCAATCGCCTATGTTATTAATATTCTCGAACATCCAACTATCTCCGTAAGGAGAAGAAACTATTTGATATAGAGACGAATAAAATATCTTACCAGTATTACCCCAAATAAAACTTCTCTTTTGTGTGCCATATATATTTGACATGAAAGAAATAGCCAAAATCAAAGTAAATACTGCTCTTTTTTTACTATAAAAATTAATGAATAACGTATTATAAAAGAAGTATACTACAAATAACTTGGAAAATATTGCCGTAATTCTCAATGTTAAATTGGGAAAACCCGCAATAATCACAAGCACAAAACACATCATATGTATTACCCATTTGATTGGTTGAGATTTTTTGCCGTCTAAAATAATAAGTATCCAAGCTATATATATAGGGATATTACTTATGTTATCGTAAATAATTTTTCTATCCGAGCGGTCGTTCAAATATCCGCTATTCCAATAGGCACCTTCCGAAACATATATAATAAATCTATCATAAATACCCAAAATATCAAAATTTTCGAACAATTGTGCAACGAAAGACATCGAGGCAAATAGAGTAATTATAAAAAATACGATTAAAACCGTTTTTGAAAAAACATATTTTCTTATTCTGTAAATCAAATAGATAATGATGATAAACCACAATGCCGAGTGACAAAGACCGGCGAGAGCGATAACAAACCACCCTGTTTTTTTGTGTTTTATCTCTATTATGCAAACGGCCCATACAAATAAATTTACCGCAAACCCCCAACGGTATAACATGTATACAGCACCGGTAACAAACCATAGAGAAAGAAAACAAAAGAAATTATTAGTTCTATTGTTGTAAGTATTATAAGAGCATAGAGTGTTATGCATAGAGCAGACTATACCAAACCCCAAAGCATTAAACAAAAACCTAACCCAATCCACAGGTAATCCGAATTGTCCTACACACCAAGTTATGAGCGGCAATACATAATCCGCAGTCTCTTGTGCATTATATTTATTGAATATTCCAACCAGACTCATGTGTTTTATGGATTCAAACATTAAATGGTAACGATACAAATCTCCGAATGGCGAATACAAAAAACCTATAAGTCCCATAAACAGACAAAATAACACATAAGCGACTTTCTCCCTATTATATATGCCATACAATATAAAAGGCAAGCTTGCTACTGGGAACAATAGGAATAAGGTTACGGCAATAAAAATTGAAACATTTTTTTTTCTAATACCTTGTATTGCTATCATACGATTTTATCTGTCAAATGATGTTTTATTATTTTTTAACAAACCAAACAGCGTATCCCATTTTTTATAAATAGCCTCAGGAGAAAAACGATAAGAATCTTTTATTGCGTTCTCGCTCATTCTTAAACGTAAGTCTTCATTATCGGCAAGTAACAACATCTTTTTCAACATCGTCTGAGCGTCATTTGTTTTTATAAGAAAACCGTTTTGAGAGTCAATAATTATATCCGCAGGACCTGTTTTGCAATCATAGGAAATAATAGGCAAACCATATGATTGAGCTTCTATCATTGTCATTGGCAAACCTTCAAATTTTGATGTGGACAAAAGCACGGAGGACGATAAATATTCCTTTTCAACTTCATTGGTAAAATGCTTTATTTCCACTTTTTTCTCCAATCCGCATCTTTTTACTTGTTCCTCCAATGCCTCTCTCAAAACACCATCTCCAACTACGGACAAAGTCCAATCGTCATTCTTTTTAACAAACTCATTGAACACTTCTATCATTTGGGAAAACTGTTTTCCACCATCTATTCTTCCTATTGCCAAAAATCTATGTTCTTTATTTGTTGTGTATATTTCCGGCATTTGTATAAGAGCGTTCGGTATAACGAAAGTATTCTTGTTTATTTCTTTTAGTATCGGATAATCGTTATTTGTCAAAACCGTAATGGCTTCCAATTTTGAGTAGGAATATTTTCTTAAATAATTCCATATTTTTGGTGCATTGTAATAATGCGAATGTTCTGTTCCTATAAAGTATGCTCCGTTTTTTTCTTTTGCACAAAAGCCCAACATCGTGCTGGAGAAAGAACCGATGCCCATAACATAAGTGTATCTATTCTTTTTTAAAAAATTTTTCAAGCGAAAAAACACTTGCACTTTTTGAAGCAATTTGTTTGAAGTGGTTACATTTAAATAATGTCGCATCACCTGATCGGATAAATTGAATATGACACTGTCCTGTTTGGTATTAAATGATAATATTCCTATTCTCCAACCCTTATTGCAGTAATGATTTGCCATGTTGCATGCAACTCTCTCTGCGCCTCCCACAATATGAATATTAACTGCAACAATGAGCAAACTTTCTTTGTTTGTGGTATTCATTTGTCTTAAATAATTATAGATTCAAGATAAGTCCAAGTAAATATGTTTTTTACCTTATTAAACTTATATGGAATATTCCGTATGTGTTGTTTTGGAAATCATTTCAGGCCAATCTACCACGTCTTTAGCCTCTTCAATACAATCCCATTGGGGATTTGGAGTCATATAATCTTTCCCGTACCTAAACTCACATAATTGTTCGGCATTAGCAGGTATGGGCAACATCAAGTCTTCGAACATCTCAAGTCTTATTTCTTTTGAAATAGGCAACTCCAATCTGCGAGGTAGCCTTTCATGTTTTCTCATTCCTTCCGACCAAACATAATCGGTACAATACGGTAATTTATCCACAGGAGGATAGATAAAGAAAATATCAACATGACAGCCTTTATAATCAAAAGTATATTCCTTGCCGTATTTATCGTTATCCACGGAATAGTGATACAAAAGATTAAAACCGTACTTCTTCAACTCAGGTACAATATTCTCGTTGTCATCTTCTATAAACATCCATGTATCCATATCCAAATCATGTTTTATAAATCCGTGTTCTCTTATAGCGCCAAGTAATGTACCATAAGCCAAAGTGTATTTAAAACCGTTCTTTCTCATACACTCGTCAAACTTCGTCAGAGCCTCCAAAGCATATTGATGATAATGTTTTCTACGTTTGTCTATAAGCTTTTCTTTTCGTTTTGCGTATGCCTTTTTAAATATTTTCTTAATACGGCTTTTTACTTTTACCGGTAGTATGTTTCCAATTACTGAAAAAATATCCATGATTATTTATTTTATTATTTAACTTAATAAGTTTTTGCAATGAATTTCTATCTATTTTTGTATTTTTTTTCAATTGCCATAAGAAAAGTTTTAAAAATTTTATGTTTAATATAACCCATTATCTTATTATACGCTTCTTGTTTATACACCTTTCCAACTGAGGATGGGAAAACGATAAATATGAGTACTATAGATAATACAAAAACACCTAACTTTATTAGATTCCCTGCAATATCATTCGGAATAAACAAAAAACAAACTACTAGAATTGGAACAATGAAGAGACTGACTTTAAAAGATTTGGCAATAATTATTATAGTTTTGCTAATAGGGACATCTATTTTGACGGATAAATAAAATATCTTAGTCATTGTTAATAACATATATGCCAATATGGAAGATATTGCCAAAGAAACAAGCCCCCATCTTGCACCGATTATGATAAATATAACACTTGCTATTGCTTGTAAAACTCTAAGATTAAATTGCTGTCTCGTTAAGGCTAAGGAACGCAAAAATATATCTCCTATTTTTCCATTGACATACTCTATTGGAAGAATAGATATTACAAGAAACAATATATTAACGTTCAACCATTTTTCTCCCAAAAATATTCTTATGATTAGTTCGCTGTTAAACAATAAAAAGAACGTTGCCAACAGGCCGACTATATTCATAAAATATAAAGCATAGTAAAAAGAATGTTGTAATTTCTGTTTTTCATCTTGAATGGAAGATAAGACGGGAAACATCGCCTTGTCAAAAATATCAAATAAAGGATAAGTAAAAGAACTTATAAATTCTTTGGGCCTCGTGTATAAACCAAGAGCTTTTATTGAAAATAGTCTTGTCATTAACAATCTATCCATTTGACTGGATAATAACCTAAAAAAAGCACTTGCCATCAACCAACCACTAAAACCGAATATTTTCTTATATTGAGACAGATTAAAGGACAATCTGTACTTTACATTTACAGCAAAATATGAAATTATAAGCGTCAAAAAGGATGATAGAACCGCTTTTGTTAATATTGCGTAGTATCCAAAACCTTTCAACGCTAATATTACAGCGACAATAGTAGTGACTACCAAAGATATAAGTTGTATTAGTCCTATACGGAAAAATTGCAATCTTCTTTGCATTAAACTTGTGTTTATGGAAGTTACACAATTACAAAACAAAGTACTTGAAAATATCATTAAGGGAACTTTCATGCTTTTATCCGCAATATACTCCGCTAATATTCCGGACAAAGAAAACAAAAGCATAGAAGCAAAAAGACCGAAAAACAAACTTAATGTAAAGGCATCGTTGATATAAGCACTGTTTAATTCCTTTTTCTGTATAAGGGCGGAACCTATTCCACTTTCGGCAAAAGCGGAAAAAACGGTAGATATGGCAACAATAGAAGCATAATAACCGAAATCTTGTTGCGAAAGCAATCTTGACATTATTGAAAATGACAAGACTCCGACAATCCCAAGAACAACAGTAACTATTGTTTGAGAAGATATTCCCTTTATAACTTTTTGAGTATTGGTTCGATTGTTATCCATCAACAAGTATCCGTTTTTTATGTTTCCATTGCAAGGATTTTAGATATTCCGCCAGGGAGGAAGTTATTTGTTTGTCTATTATTACAGGGTTGTTGTTCAAACGCTGAAAGTTTACATTAAACAACATCTCCTCTATGTTAGTTATGTTTTCCTTATTCTTAACATATTGTAAACCCATTGCTTTTATTAAGTTTAGCATTGTTTGTTTTTCTTTGCCTTTCTCAATATTAAGCAGTGTTCTCAAAGTGTTTATTTTCTCTTTGTATCTTTCTTTATCAATATTGTCTCTTAGTTGGTCTTGTCGGGCATTGAGATTTAAATCAAAAAAGAAAGGAAAAGTCAAAGCCACAGCGTGTCCGTGAGGATAACCCAATTTGGAAGTAAATTGATAGGAAAAAGCGTGCGGTGCAGTGGTTTTTGCTATATTTATAGCCTTGCCGGACAAACAAGAGCCTTGTGCAACTTCGTCCCTTATCTTTTCTGTCGGTTGATTAACGACCGTTATCATATTCTTCCACAACAAATTTATTGCTTCCTTTGAATATTTTTCCGATTCTTTTGTTGCATTGACACTCCAAAAACTTTCAACACTCTGACTAAATGCATCAAAGACAGTGCAAGCAGTAAGGTATTTGGGATTATTGTAAGTGAAGGGAGGGTATATCAAAGCATAATCAGGCAAAATGTCCTCGTGTTCAACGGAATACTTTACTTTATCTACATAACAGACCGCAAAACGTGTTGCCTCGCTTCCCGTACCTGCAGTTGTAGGCAAACCAAACAAGGGAATTAATTCCTTTTGTTTTATAAATTCTTTGTCTGTCGGCTCTCCCTGATAAGAATAAAAGAAACGTATCAATTTTGCCATATCTATTGCACTTCCGCCCCCAACGGCAATAATTACTTGCGGTTTTATATTCTCAATAATCCTTACCCCTTTAACAACATCTTCCCATTTGGGATTGGTTTCAAAGTCCGTAAAGAAATTTAATCCGTATTGTGATAACTGCTCTCCCATTATTGCCTTCGCTCCACACAGATTATAAGAATGTTCACCGGCAACAATTAAAATATCTGACGGTTTAATTTTATCTATCTCTGCTTTTAAGAAAGCAATAGCCTCTTTGCCGAAAAAGATTTGTTGCAACATACTTATTTTTGTAAGAATTTAATGAATACCTCTTTGTTCTCAATAGGTGATGTAGTCGGTCTGCCCAAATCTTTGCGGTTACCTTTCTTTACGCATATCTGTAAAAATATCGGTCCTTGCAAGTCTTTAATATCTTTCAGGGCTGTTGTTAAATCCTCTTTGTTATCCACACTCAAAACAGTTTTATAACCAAGAGATTTGGCAACAGACGGCAAATCTGCTTTCAAAGCAACTGTAGGTTGTCCGCCTACCGAATCGTGCGCCCCGTTATTGAACAAAACATGTACGTAATTATTTGGTTTTAACGAACCTATCACTGCCAACGAACCCATGTGCATTATCAAAGCACCGTCTCCGTCAAAGCAATAAATCTTTCTATCCGTTTTTTCTAAGGCAATACCCAAAGCAATCGAGGATGCATGTCCCATAGAACCGACAGTAAGGAAATCTCTTTCATGTGATAAACCCTTTTGAGTGCGATATTCAAACAGTTCTCTTGAAATCATTCCCGTTGTGGAGACAACAACATCTTTTTCGTCAAAACTATCCGCTACTTGTTGAATAGCCTCTTCTCTTGTTAAGGAAAAATTGTTATTGTCTTCCGCCTTTTCTAATTGATATGGTTCAAAAGTGTCTTTTTCTACAATAAGGGCGTATTCTTGCTTTGTTTTGTTCATATATTCCAGAGCAATGTTTATTTGTTGCTCGGCGATACTTTCTTCCTTACTCAAAATTGCGTATTCTATACCCATAGTCTCCAATAAAGACAAAGTTATCTTACCTTGCTTTTTATGTTGTGGCTCATCTTTTACGCCGGGTTTTCCCCGCCAACCTATCAATAATAAAATGGGAATATTATAAACTTCTTTATCCGTTAAGGATGCCAAAGGATTTACGGCATTGCCTTGCCCGGAGTTCTGCATATACACAAGCGGAATTTTGCCCGTGGATAGATAATGTCCTGCCGCCAAGCCAATAGCACAACCTTCGTTGGCAGTAATTATATTATGTTTTTTGTCAATATTATCTTGAATATACGCACACACACTTTTTAATAAAGAATCAGGAACTCCGGCGAAGAAATTAAGACCTTTTTCTTTGAGAGTGTCTATAAAAAACTGCGGACTAATCATTTTCCTTTATTGTTTTTTAGTTCCCGGTATCAAAGAAAGTATATCCTTAATTGACATACAATAATCATTTGAGGCTTCCAAAGAACGCTCATTTGTTAAAACAGATTTGGCACAATTAACCATTGCAGGATAAGCACTCCTTAACAAGTGATTGGCATAGATGACAACATTTACTCCCCAAGAGGCTAACTCTTTTTCCGTTATTTGATTATAAGTAGTCGGCACTACAACAATAGGAGTAGAAATATCTTTTTGTCTGAACTCTTTGCAAAACTCTTTAATATCTTCTCCCGTCTTGCTCTTTGAATGTATCATTATGCCGTCAGCACCTGCCACAACGTAAGCAAAACAACGCTGTAAGGCATCCTCCATAGGCTTACCTGCAATAAGACTTTCACAACGTGCAATAATCATAAAGTCGTCCGTTATCTGTGCGTTCTTGCCTGCTCTAATCTTTGCCGAAAATCCTTCTGTCGTATCCTGTGTTTGCACGGCATCCGTACCAAACAAAGAGTTTTGTTTCAAACCTATTTTATCCTCTATTATCACTGCCGAAATTCCCAAACGCTCCAACGTTCTCACCGTGAAAACAAAGTGTTCTATCTTTCCCCCGGTATCTCCGTCAAAAATAACCGGCTTGGTGGTAACTTCCAAAGTATCGTTTAAATCGTGTAGCCTTGTTGTTAAATCCACTGCCTCAATATCGGGCTTACCTTTTGAAGTGCTGTCCGTTAGACTGCTTGCCCACATGCCGTCAAACTCTTTTTTCATCCCATTGATTTCAACAAATGTATTCTCTATTATCAAGCCTGTCAAACCATTATGAGATTCCAATATTCTTACAATGTCTTTCGCTGCAATCAATCGGCGTAGCCTTTTCAAACGAATTTCAGGCGTTGTACCAATCTCTTTCAGTCTTTGGTTCATAGTGGTAGAGGATATACCTTTTGTATAAGGTATAAGGTATATCTATTACTACCCCTCCCCATTGAGATAGACAGTCAATTATTCTTAGTCTTGTCTGTTTTTGAACGCCTTCTTTCCAATCATCTCCGTGGACAACATAATCGGGTTTTATATTTTCCAAATTCGGAACGTAATCAAGAGTTGTTTGTGGAATAACCCTGTCAACTCCTTTCAATGAGGCGACAATCTCCGCTCTTTGTTCGTAATTTAGATATGGCAAACGCTTATAACTTGCTATAGCTTCGTCCGTCAATACTCCTACGATAACATACCCGAGTTTGCTAGCCTCTCTGATTATATTCAAATGCCCGGGATGAATCATATCGGCACTCATACCTACATAAACAGTTTTCTTTCCGATCATAATTTTACTTGCTAATTGTATATAGTTTATTTTTATAGTCGTTGGTCTATCATGTGTTTTGGAAGTATTCCCTTAACGTCAAAAATTACGTGCTTATCCTTCGCAAAAGACAATATATCCAAAGTCTCAAACTCCTTGTGCGATACGGCCAAAATAATGGCATCAAACCGCTTATTCTTAGGCAACTCTTTATCTATGCTCACCCCATACTCTCGCCCGGCAATTTTCTTATTCGCCCAAGGGTCATATATCGTAATATTCAAACGGTATTCCTGCAAGGTCCTATAAATATCTACAACCTTAGTATTTCTAACATCAGGACAATTCTCCTTAAAAGTGAAACCCAATATCAATATCTCGGAATCCAAAACCTGTATCCCTTTTCTTAACATCAATTTTGTAGTCTGATTGGCAACATACTCCCCCATACCGTCATTCATCCGCCTACCGGCAAGAATTATCTCCGGATTGTAACCTATACGTTGAGCACACTGCGCCAAATAATAAGGGTCTACTCCAGTGCAATGCCCCCCAACCAAACCGGGACGAAAATTCAAAAAATTCCACTTAGTAGAAGCCGCACACAAAACCTCCTGCGTATCTATGTCAAGATGACTGAAAATCTTACTCAACTCGTTAACAAAAGCAATGTTTATGTCCCGCTGAGAATTCTCTATAACCTTAGCAGCCTCGGCAACCTTGATACTCGGCGCCAAATGAGTACCCGCCTTTATAACCGAAGAATAAACCCTATCTATTTGCCTTGCAATCTCCGGTGTAGAACCCGAAGTAACCTTTTTGATATTCTCAACCCTATGTTCCTTATCACCCGGATTTATTCGCTCGGGAGAATAGCCAACAAAAAAATCCTTATTAAATCTCAAACCGCTAACTCTCTCTATAACAGGAACACACTCTTCTTCGGTAACTCCTGGATATACCGTAGATTCATATACAACAATATCTCCCTTCTTTATAACCCTCCCAACCGTCTCGGAAGCGGAATATAAATATGAAAGATTCGGACGATTATCTCTATCAACAGGTGTAGGTACGGCAACAACGTAAAAATTACAACCCCTTATACCCTCAATATCACTACTGCACTTGAAGCCATATTTGTCTATAGCCTCCTTTAACAACTCCGACTCTACCTCCAAAGTCTCATCAACACCCGACATTAAGGAGGCGACCCTATAGGTATTCTTATCAAAACCTATTGTAGAATACCTTGTGGAAAACAACCTCGCCAAAGGTAAACCAACATAACCCAAACCTATCACACCTATGCAAATCATATACATTATATATTATGTCAAACAAACCGGAACATTACTTACCCGATTGCTACAACTCTTATAAAATCATAAATCCGTTTAATACATAATTGCAAACGTAACAAAGCAATCCGGAATAAACATATCATTGCGAACGCAGTGAAGCAATCCATTCCACTTTACACCCTGTCACTATAAATCATTTGATAGTATTTTTCGTACTCTCCGCTTGTTATATTATCCAACCAAGTTTGATTGTCCAAATACCAACGAATTGTTTTTTCTATGCCTTCTTCAAACTGCAAACTCGGTTCCCAACCTAGTTCCCTTTGCAGTTTTGTGGAGTCTATGGCATATCTCAAATCATGTCCTGCACGGTCTTTAACAAACGTAATAAGATTATCATCCTCTCCTTCTTTTCTGCCCAATAATCTATCAGTTGTTTTTATTATCAATTTTATAATATCTATATTTTTCCATTCGTTAAAGCCTCCTATATTATACGTTTGCCCGGTCTCACCCTTATGAAAAATCAAATCTATGGCACGAGCGTGGTCCTCAACATAGAGCCAATCCCTAACATTTTCCCCCTGACCATAAACCGGCAAAGGTCTTTTGTGCTTTATATTATTAATAAATAAAGGTATAAGTTTTTCCGGAAACTGATAAGGACCATAGTTGTTGGAGCAATTTGTTATTATTGTCGGCAAACCGTAAGTATCCGCAAAAGCCCTAACAAAGTGGTCGCTACTTGCCTTGGAAGCCGAATAAGGAGAATGTGGCTCGTATTTCATATCCTCCGTAAAGAATTTTGTCCCGTAAGCCAAATGATGTTTATTTGACGAAGCTTTGGTGGTAAAAGGAGCTTCTATGCCCTCCGGGTCAGTCATTTCCAAGGCGCCATATACTTCATCCGTTGAAATATGATAAAACATCTTGTCTTTAAATTCGCCTTCGCTTTCTTGCCAAACGATTTTTGCCGCTTGCAACAAAGACAAAGTTCCCAAAACATTGGTTTTTGCAAAAGTAAAAGGGTCTTTTATACTTCTATCTACGTGACTTTCGGCTGCCAAATGTATTATACCGTCCATCTTTTTATTTCTTAATATATTGATTACGGCATCAAAGTTACAAATATCCTCTTTTACGAAATGATAATTTGCTTTGTTTTCTATATCTCTTAGGTTTTCCAAATTGCCTGCATAGGTAAGTTTATCCAAATTATATATGTTGTAATCCGAATATCTGTTTACAAGCAACCTTACGACATGAGAGCCTATAAAGCCGGCACCACCCGTTATTAATATATTTCTTTTCATAGTTTTTCTACTGTTGTTGTGCCAGTTTTAAAAGATACTGCCCGTATTGATTTTTCTTCATAGGTTCGGCAAGAGAAATAAGTTGTTGGACGGAAATCCATCCCTGGTTATTTGCAATCTCTTCTATACAAGCAATTTTCAATCCCGTTCTTTTTTCCAGAACTTCCACGTACGTAGAAGCCTCACTAAGAGAATTATGCGTTCCTGTATCAAGCCAAGCAAAACCTCTTCCTAATGTCTGTACCTTTAACTCGTTGTTTTTCAAAAACTCTTGATTTACAGTTGTTATTTCCAATTCTCCCCTATCCGAAGGTTTGATATTTTTGGCTATCTCCACGACTTTATTAGGATAAAAATAAAGCCCAACAACAGCATAATTACTTTTCGGTTCTTTTGGTTTTTCCTCTATGGATAAACAATTACCCTCTTTATCAAATTCTGCAACACCGTATCTTTCGGGGTCATTGACATAGTAACCGAAAACCGTTGCCTTATTATTTTTCTCGGCATCAAAAACCGCTTTATGCAACATTTGTGTAAAGTTTTGCCCATGAAAAATATTATCTCCCAAAACCAAACAAGCACAATCATCTCCTATAAATTTTTCACCTATAATAAAGGCTTGTGCCAAACCGTCCGGAGAGGGCTGCTCGGCATACAAAAAACTAACCCCCAAATCACTACCGTTTCCCAAAAGCCTTTCAAACCCCGGTAAATCCTGAGGAGTTGAGATTATCAATATATCCCTTATTCCTGCCAACATTAATACGGAGAGAGGGTAATAAATCATAGGTTTGTCATATATGGGAAGCATTTGCTTACTAACTCCCTTTGTTATGGGATAGAGTCTTGTACCACTACCACCGGCAAGTATTATTCCTTTCATAATATTGTCTTATCCGTTGTTTTTTTTAAGAGTCACCTAAAATATAATCGTGGGAAATTATATACACACTCTTAGCTCCGTACGACTTGTGTATCTGCCGTAAGTTCAAAGAGTTAGAAAGTTGATTGTCTTTTTACTGACTTTTTGAAAAGCATTCTTGTTAGAAAATAAAT
Organism: uncultured Bacteroidales bacterium; assembly: GCA_963540815.1. Classification (GTDB taxonomy): domain Bacteria; phylum Bacteroidota; class Bacteroidia; order Bacteroidales; family P3; genus Scybalousia_A. The sequence continues at coordinate 5,265 of CAUTQY010000007.1, read as the reverse complement.
TTTTTTTGGACTTATCAACCGAGTGCAAAGTTACATATTTTTAATAGGTAAGCAAGTTATTTCCCTGCAAAGTTTTCAACAGACTTACCTCCTCTCACATTATAACATATTTATTATTAGATAATTATAAATAATATTTTTATATTTATGAAATAAAGAGAGTTTTAAAATTTTCCGTCCTTCTTACAAATCACATTGTACCTACACAACATCCCCAAAACATAATGTTCCACGTCATATACGGATAACCAAGCCGCCATTGCAAACCTAAACCTATAGATTTATTTTTCCGGATTGCTTCGCTTACGCTCGCAATGACGGCATGGTTTACTGCCAAAGGACAAAAAGTAACGTAAAAAGCAAGCCCTCCTTTCGTGTCACTGCGAGCTCGCTAGGGCACGGCAATCCGAGAAACATAAGGCAGTATGGATTGCCGAGGCTACTGCAAAGGCTCGTAAGGATACATTTTTCTTTCATTACGCACCTTATAGGTTTTGGCAATCCATACCAACACAAATAATTAATCGGTTATGCTATTTTGTTTGTTTATGGTACAAAAAAGAAGGTTACCAAGGGCGAACTAATTTGTTTTGTGTGTTTTGAGGTGATTTATTATTTCACTCATATCCTGCACCAACTCCATTGTTCCAAGATATTTTTTGTTTTTGTCTCTAACAGCCATATATGTTACAAGAAAAGTTTTTCCTTCCTTTTCCATCCAAAAGGGAAGTTTGTCTTGTTTGCCCGAACGAAAACTGTCTATTATATGCCTTACCATCGTTTCAATTTTCGGAGGATGGCAAGAAAAAACCTCTCTGCCTAAGGCGGAACTTGGTCGCTTGAAAACCTTTTCTCCCTCGTTGAAAAAACTATTTATATTATTTTCGTCTACAAATGTTATCTCCAAAGGAATAGTATTTAAAACAGCAGTTAGTTGTTCAATAATAAAATGTCCTCCCGGTAGATTTAGGGTTTGGTTGTCTACATTTTGTACTTGGTTTTGTTCCGTCTTTTCACCTTCCGACCAAATTTCCATTTCTACAGATAAACAATTTTCATAATCTTTGCTATCCTTGTAAAGAGTTTTCCATTCCTCGACACTGAAATGCTCGGCACACATAGGGAAAAGTATGTTTGTTTCCTTATATACCATCTCCTCCATTCTATTTAAAACCTCAGTAAAATGTTTTGTCCATTCTTCGTTATGATTATTGTTTTTCAACAAAGCGGACAAGGAAGAATTTATTTCCATATCCACCGCCCACATAACATCGGAAGGACCGGATATGTCGTAATTAACTTTTAGCAACGGGAAAATCAAATCTCCTTTTTTCTTGTAATGATTGTTAAAACTTTTAAGCAATTTCATCTCCTGTAGACCTATCTCTTGCTTTGATTCTATTTTTACTCTTACTTCTTTAATCAAATCAATAAGTTTTTCATTCTCTTTGTTTAGAGTATATAACAAATGTCCCGGCGTTGCAAGTATACTTTTAAGTTTATCAGATTCCGTACTAATATTGTTTTCATTTATCGTTGAATCGTGAAAAAGTGCGGAATGAATATCGCACAAATTTTGTACTTCATTAATCGGAGTGCCTTCTTTTATCAACTCTTGTTCCGCTTTCATTATGCTCTCAGGGGCAACATCCGAAAAATTTTCAACAAAATCTTTTCTTACACTTTCCATATCTTCACCCTCATTCAAACGTTTGAGATAGGATTTTATAAGAGAAATATTGTCTGCTTCGCTTCCGTTATTTTTGCAAGATTTTTGATTGTCCTCCACTCCTATTACTTCAAAACCTTTGTTGGAAAAAGATTTAATGATTTTGTCCATAGGAATATTTTTCATTTTTGCCCCCTTGGGAATGGTCATTAACTTACCGACAGAGTTCAGCATAATCTTTTTTGTTATTTCCGAAAAACCCAAATCCGACATTATCGGTGTAACTTCCGGATACTGTTTTACCAATTCGTAAACCGTTTTTCTTAAATCCAAAATTTTTGACATAATCTTTTGTGTTTTTGTTTGTTTATTTTCATTTTTTACAAAATTATATTGTTTGCAAAATATAGCACAAAATAGTAGGAAGTTTTTTTTTACAATTTATGTTAATAATACAACAATGGGACGTATTAGTATTATTTTTAGTAACTTTGCAAACTTTAAAAACATCTCTGCGGAGATAAAAAATGGCAAACGAATACATAGAAATTTTTGGTGCTAAGGCTCACAACTTACAAAATATTAGCCTGAAAATACCTCGTGATGCTTTGGTAACAATAACGGGACTTAGTGGAAGCGGAAAAAGTTCTTTGGCATTTGACACTATTTATGCCGAAGGGCAAAGGAGGTATTTGGAAACTTTTTCTGCCTATATACGAAACTATCTTGGGAATATGGAAAGACCCAATGTTGATAAAATAACCGGGCTTTCCCCGGTGGTAGCAATAGAACAAAAATCCGTAAACAAAAATCCTCGCTCTACCGTAGGTACCGTTACGGAAATATACGACCTTTTGCGTCTTTTGTATGCCAGAGTAGCCGATGCTTATTCAATCAATACGGGAGAGAAAATGGTGAAATATTCCGAACAAAAAATTATAGAGATGATAATGTCTTGTTTTAAAGATAAGACCATAAGCATACTATCTCCGCAAGTTAAGGGACGCAAGGGGCATTATAGAGAACTTTTTCAACAAATAGCCTCAAAGGGTTACACAAAAGTAAGAGTGGACGGAGAAGTAAAAAACATTAGTCTCGGAATGAAGCTTGACAGGTATAAGATTCACGATATAGAAACCGTAGTAGATACTTTGCAAATTAATGATAAAAACATTGGTCGTTTGAAAAGGTCTGTGTCCTTAGCCTTCAAGGTATCCGACAATAGTATTATGATTTTGGACGAAAATAACGGAGAAGCAAAGTATTACTCTCAAAATTTGATGTGTCCCTCAACAGGAATATCCTACCCTGATGCAGAGCCGAATACGTTTTCTTTCAATTCTCCGTACGGTGCTTGTCCTAAGTGTAACGGCTTGGGAAAAATAACCGAGGTGGATTTGGATAAACTTATACCGGACAAAAATATTTCCATTAGCAAAGGGGCAATAACAGCCATAAGTCTTGACAAAAATTCTTGGATATACGATAGTATCAACTCTATCTGCAAAAAACACAAGGTAGGTTTTTCTACCAGAATAAAGGATATGCCAAAGGAGTGTTTAAACGAAATTCTTTATGGTGACATATCGCAAGAAAACACCTTGACGGAAACTTATAACGAATCTCCCATTTATAATGAGGGTAACTTTTCCGGTATTGTCAATATAATAAAACGACAGTTGGATTCCAATGCTCCTTATCAAATAGTTAAATGGGCAACGGGATTTTTGTCTCAAAAAGTCTGCCCGGAATGTAGCGGAAAACGTTTGAGAAAAGAAAGTCTTGCTTATAGAATACTTGACAAAAATATTGCGGACTTATGCGAGACGGATATATCTGACCTTGATATTTGGATAAAAAAATTACCAGAGCGTTTAACGGAAAAACAATTAATTATAGGAAAAGAAATAATAAGAGAAATCTCCACAAAGATAAATTTTTTGATAGACGTAGGTTTGGGTTATTTGCGTTTGGGGCAAATGACGGCTTCTCTTTCCGGCGGCGAGGCTCAAAGAATAAGGCTTGCCACTCAAATTGGAAGCGATTTGGTTAATGTGCTCTATATCTTGGACGAACCGAGTATAGGCTTGCATCAGTCAGATGACATCAAACTTATAAATTCTTTAAAAAATCTTAGAGATAAAGGGAACTCCGTTATTGTTGTAGAGCATGATAAAGAAATGATGCTGTCTTCGGACTGGATAATAGATATGGGAGAAGGTGCCGGAGTTAATGGCGGAGAAGTGATTGCTCAGGGCGAGCCCAAAGATTTTTTAAAACAAAAATCAGTGACGGCAGACTATCTAAACAATATAAAACGAGTAGAGATTCCCAAACACAGACGCGGACAAACGGAGAGGTTTATAAATCTTTATGGCGCTAGCGGTAACAACCTAAAAAATGTAGATTTACATTTGCCGCTTGGGTTATTCGTTTGCATTACGGGGGTAAGCGGTTCGGGTAAAAGTTCTTTGATAAACGATACCCTTCATCCCATACTTGCAAAATATTATCACCGTAGCGAACAACCTACCTTACCCTACAAATCCATAGACGGTCTGGATTATATAGACAAAGTCATAGAAATAAATCAGACACCAATCGGGAGAACGCCACGAAGTAATCCGTCTACGTACATAGGGGTATTTGATGATATAAGAGCCGTTTTTTCTCTGCTACCGACTGCAAAAATCAGAGGTTACAAACCGGGCAGATTTTCATTTAACGTAAAGGGAGGAAGATGTGAGGGTTGTATGGGCGCAGGGGTAAAGACTTTGGAAATGAGTTTTCTGCCGGATGTTTATGTAACTTGTGAAGATTGTCACGGCAAGAGATACAACAGAGAAACTTTGGAGGTTAGATACAAAGGAAAGAGTATTAACGACGTCCTTAACATGTCTTTTGATGAGGCTTTGGTTTTCTTTGAGAATTATCCCAAAATAACACAAAAGTTAAGCATGGTAACACAGGTAGGGCTTGGTTATCTAACCTTGGGACAACCCTCAACTACACTTTCCGGAGGCGAGGCACAGAGGATAAAACTTGCAGCGGAACTTTCTAAAAAAGATACCGGTAAAACTCTGTATATTTTGGACGAACCGACTACCGGCTTGCATTTTGAGGATATAAGAATACTTCTCAATGTTTTGCAACAATTGGTAGACAAAGGAAATAGCATGGTAGTTGTAGAACATAATTTGGATGTTATAAAGGTAGCCGATTATATAATAGATATGGGGAAAGAAAGCGGAAACAAGGGAGGAAGAATCGTTTTTTGCGGTACGCCGGAGCAAGCCGTTAAGGACAAAAAAAACTCCATAGGCTACTACCTTAAAGAAGAAATTAAGCAAGCCTTAAGTTGAAAATCAAAACTATCTTTATCTATTATTTAAAATAGATAAAAATTATTTGTTCGTCTTTTTTATCATAATTAAAAGCATTTTGAATTTTTCTTTTGCCGTTACGCTGTGAGGATGATTTGCCGGCATTATAATCATTTGTCCTTTGGAAAGTAAAAACGGTTCTTTGTCTATGGTTATTAAAGCAGAACCTTCTACTACTTGAATAATAGCATCAAAAGGAGCGGAATGTTCACT
>CAUTQY010000006.1:0-83375 GCA_963540815.1 uncultured Bacteroidales bacterium | reverse complement strand
ATCACTACCAAATAAAAATAACAAAAAAACATATTTATTTTATTTTTTCATAATTTATTTTATGATAAATAACTGATAAACAGTTATTATTGTCTTTAATATTTTTCCATTTTTTACGAAAAACATTTAGGATAGTCTTTTAAAAGTCGTAATAAAAATAAAAAAGGGAAGTGTTTTTCCCACTTCCCTTTGTTATCAAATCATTAAATAAAAATTATTTTTTAACTTTTACTTTAACAACACTGTCACTCAAAGCTTTACCTGCTTTAAACTTAACAACTGTTTTAGCGGCAACTTTTATAGCCTTACCGTCTCTGGGATTTCTTGCTGTGCGAGCATCTTTATGTTGAAGAGAAAAAGTTCCAAAGCCCAAAAGAGCTACTTTTTCACCACCTTTAAGATAATCGGATGCAACCTCAAGGAAAGCATCATAAGCCTTAACGGAATCAATTTTTGTCATACCGGTCTTTTCGGCCATCTTGTCTGCAAATTCTTTCTTTGTCATTTTTGTAAATATTATTAAATGATTAGATTATTTTTAACCCTGCAAATATACAACAATAACAAATACATACCAAAATTTTAAACAAAAAAAAACATTTTTTTTATTTATTTTTTAAACAACCTTCTATTCTTAAACCCTTTACCAATTCTTTGGCAAGCATACGTTTTTTACCTGATAACTGTAAATCAATTAGTTGCAAAATTCCATCCGGAGCTTGAACCAATATATCTTGCTTATTTTCAATCCAAAGATTACCCACCTCAGTTATAAGACTATTATTAACTAATTTGGCTTTAAAGACCTTAAATTCATAACTTTTACCGTTATTTTCATCAAAAAAAACAGTTTTAGCGGCAGGTATGGGACACAATCCTCGTATAAAATTAACTATGTATTGCCCGCTATTATGCCAATTTATAAAGGTATCTTCCTTGAAAATTTTGGGTGCGGGTTTGAGTAAAGAGGTATTTTGTTGTTTTATTGTAGTATAATTTCCTTTTGATAAAAGATTCAAGGTCTCTTCTATCAGTTTTTTACCTCTATCAGCCATTTCGTAGTATAGAGATTCAAAATCGGTTTGCTCCGTTATGTCTATACTTTGTTGCAGAAGTATTTCTCCGCAATCTGTTTTGTCATTAAGAATAAAGGTAGTTATACCCGTTTGTTTTTCTCCGTTTATAATGGCCCAATTAATAGGGGCCGCTCCTCTGTATTGGGGTAGCAAAGAAGTATGAAGATTAAATGTTGCCAAACTTGCAAGTGTATAAATCTCTTTGGGTATCATACGAAAAGCAACAACAATTTGAACGTCAGGCCTTAGAAGTTCTATTTCTCTTATAAAATCGGTATCTTTCATGCTATGCGGTTGCAGTATTTTATTGATACCCAACTCTGTTGCCGTTTGTTTTACCTCACTATAGGATATTTTCTTACCCCTTCCCATAGGCTTGTCCTCATTGGTAACAACTGCTATAACATTATAACCTTGTTTCACCAAATATTCCAGCTCAATTGCTGCTATCTCCGGCGTTCCAAAAAAGATTATACGCAAATCTTTTGCCGTCATTTTTTATAAATCCGTCATTTTTAAGGCGGTAATTGCTGCTTCTACACCTTTGTTGCCAAATTTTCCTCCTGCCCGCTCTTTTGCCTGTTGCAAATCATTTGTTGTCAGAACTCCGAATATAACAGGCAGTTCTTCTTTTAGTGATACTTGCATTATTCCGTTTGCAACAGCTGAGGCGATAAATTCAAAATGTCTCGTTTCTCCTTGTATTATACAGCCGAGGCAAATGATTGCATCAAATTTCTTTTTGGTAGATAATTCCGAAGCACCGAAGGGTAATTCAAAAGCGCCGGGGACGTATTGAATATGTATGTCTCTTTCGTCCGTTCCATGTTCCAAGAGAGTTTTAATTGCTCCTTCCAATAAGGCATTGGTTATTTCGTCATTCCACTGCGAGACCACAATTCCAAAACTAGACCTTGCTCCCGAAGGCACTTCATCTTTATTATAAGAGGATAAATTTCTTAATTCCGAAGACATTGTTTATTTTAATTTTAATATATATTATGCAAAATTACAATTATTTTCCTTATTAGTAAAAGTTTTTTCCGTAGGCATCGTCAACTAATTGTTAATTTTTAGTGATACAAAATTAACCGAACAGTTTATTTAAATAGTTTAATCTCTCATTACATAATTTAAACTGCAAACCATATACTTAAAAAAAATCCCCTATCCTTGTGAGACTTTGCAACAGTCACGGCGGTCCCCTCTCTATTTTGTCCGTGTCCATTATTGCAAACCCTTTGCTTTCGTACATGCGAGCCACTCCCTTCCGTCCTTGCAAGCAACTTTGCGTCAATTTGTATCTTAATTACCCGGGGGCATCAGTGTCCGTCGTTGTGAGCATAGCGAAGCAATCCACTTTATGTTTTGTGGATTAACACGCTATCGCTCGCAATGACGGCTTGGTTGATTGACTGCCGAAGTAAGAAAGACATAATCCTTTCTTACTTCGGCAAAACTTTTTTTTATTTTGGCAAAAATTATTTTACTCTTTTATGGTGGTATAAGCTTTGCTTGCTTTTAAATGTTTAATATAAAGAGGTTATTTTTCGTCTGAGACTAAGAATAACCTCTTTAATATAATTTGTTTGCTACGGTAAAGATTGAAAGTATTAAATTCTCACTACCCCTTGAGCGGACAGTTTATATTTATAATTACTTTCTTTTTCTATGGCAATTCCGTTAGAATCAAATGTCAGTCTATGTCCGTATTCTCCCACATAACCTATTTTTTGCGCAGGGTTGCCACTCATGCAAGCGTAATCTTCTACGGTTTGTCTAACTACACAGCCCGCACCTATCAAGGCATACTTTCCTATTGTATACCCGCAAACTATGGTAGCATTAGCTCCTATACTTGCCCCTTTTTTGATGATTGTTGGCTTGTATTCTTCTTTTCTTTCCAAAAAACTTCTGGGGTTTATAACATTGGTAAAAACGCAACACGGACCGAGAAAAACATCATCTTCGCATTCCACACCCGTATACAAAGATACATTGTTTTGTATTTTAACCCTATTGCCTATTTTTACCCCTTGTCCGATAAAGACATTTTGCCCAATGTTGCAATTTTCTCCTATTTCCGCTCCTTGCATAATGTGTGAAAAATGCCAAACCTTTGTCGCTTTTCCTATTTTTGCTCCTTTATCTATTATGGCAGAGCTATGACAAAAAAAATCTTCCATTTTTTTACCAATTTTCTTTAAAACGCTCTATGTCTCTGCGGTCGCGTTTGGTTGGTCTACCCGAGTGAGCATCTCTTTTTTCATAATATGCCAAACGCATAATTTCTTGTTTTTCGTACTCTTCTTTTGGAGTTAAATCCTCGTAATATTCGGGAATATCTTTTGCAGGAATACGATTGTTTAACAAATCCAATACTTTGATTGTTTTTTTTAAAGGATTTTGATTGAGAATTATAATATCTCCGATTTTGATTTCCTTCGAAGGTTTTACGTTAATGTTGTTAAGATTGACTTTCCCCGAATTGCAAGCCTCTGAGGCAAGGGTTCTGGTTTTGTATAGTCTGACACACCACAACCATTTATCTATTCTCATAATATACTTCGTATGTTTTTATCAACATTCCCGACAAAAAAGTAAATAAAAAGGTTACAACCTTAATTGGTTGCAACCTTTTTATCCTAATTGGTTATAATTTACATTGTAAGGTTAGAAACCACACGAACAGCGTTTGCCAGACGTGTTTTGTATTCAGGATTTGAAGTACAATTATTTACTTTGGCTCTTTCTGCGGAAGCTTGTTTTTTTAGTCTTACGAAAGCAGTCAAACCTTCCGGAGTAGCTTTATTTTTGCTTGCCTCTTTAAGCTGGTCTGCATATTTTTCGTATGCCTTAACTGCTGCTTCGCAAGGGTCGGTTGCTTTAGGTTCTTCTTTCTTTTCGTTAGTGATTGCTGCTGGCTTAGCGGTTTGTTTGTTTGTTTGTTTTTTAGCCGAAGTAGTCGCTTCTGCTCTCTCTTGTACGGGTTCTTCCGTCTGTGGCTCAGGAGTTACTTCCACTTGTGTGGCAGGAGTAGCTTCTGTCGTCGGAGAACTCGTCTCTGCTTTTTTTGAACACGCTGTCATAATAGCAACTACTGCCAATCCCAATAATAAATGTTTAAATTTCATTTTTTTGATGTTTTTTAATTAATAATTATTAACCTTAAGGTGCAAAAACGCACTTGTATTGTTGCAAAGGTACAATAAAATTTTATTATGTGTAATTTTCTACTGTTTTTTTACATAAAAAAAGCAAATAATAATTTGTTTTATGTCTATGACATCCTATTTATAATATTGAATAAAAATAGATAAGGTTTTATATCATGCTATGCAAAAATGTCTTAACTTTGCAAATCCTAATATAAAGAGAGTATTTTAACTTAAAATAAGTACAATGAAAACAACACCTTTTACACAAAAGCATATGGAACTCGGGGCCAAAATGGCTGAGTTTGCCGGTTATAACATGCCTATTCAATATGTAGGCTTGATAGAAGAACACAATAACGTAAGAAATAATGTAGGCGTTTTTGATGTTTCTCATATGGGGGAGTTTAGAGCCAAAGGTCCTAAGGCACACGATTTTATGCAATACTGCACTTCCAACGATATCAATACCTTGTATGACGGCAAAGTACTCTATACCGTTTTGCCGAATGGTAGGGGAGGGATAGTTGATGATATGTTGGTATATCGTATTTCCGATATGGAATATTTTATGGTGCCTAATGCTGCCAACATAGATAAGGACTGGGCTTGGATGTCCAAAATAGCAGAGCAAATGGGCTTGGAGGTAGGTAAAGATTTTACAAATGAAAGTGATTTTTACGGACAACTTGCCGTTCAAGGACCTAATGCTCTGAAAGTTATGCAAAAACTTACCGATACTCCCGTTGAAGATATGGAATACTATACTTTTAAATATCTTACGCTTGCGGGTGTGGAAAATGTTTTGCTTTCCACTACGGGTTATACCGGAGCCGGCGGTTGTGAAATATATTTTGATAAAAAATATGCCGATAAAATATGGGACGCTGTTTTTCAAGCAGGAAAAGAATTTGATATTATGCCTGCCGGTTTGGGTTGTAGGGATACCTTACGTTTGGAAATGGGTTTCTGTTTGTACGGACACGAAATAGATGACGAAACCTCTCCTATAGAAGCCGGGTTGAATTGGCTTACCAAATTTGTAGACGGCAATGATTTTATAGACCGCAAATATTTGGAAGAGCAAAAAGCCAACGGAGTAAAAAAGAAACTTGTAGGTTTTGAAATGATTGGTAAAGGTATTGCAAGAGGAGGTTACGAAGTGTGTGACTCAGAAGGAAATATTATAGGTAAGGTATGTTCGGGTTCTCCTTCTCCTTCTACCGGAAAAAATATAGGTACGGCTCATGTGCAGACCGCTTTTTCCAAAAAAGATACCATTATATACATAAAAATAAGAAACAAGTTGGTTGAGGCAAAAGTTGTAAAAATGCCTTTTTATAAAGCCGAATAAACTTAATTCTTTATATCTGCCTGCACGGGGTTTTATGCTTGGTGCAGGCTTTTTTTAATTTTATCTTGTGAAAAACAAATTTAAGTATAAACAACCTATAAAAAAACGCAACAAATTAAGACAGATTGGAATGATGTTGTGTTTGTTGCCGAATTTAATTGGGGCTCAGGAGGATGTTATCGTATTTCACAACACCGAAAATCTTTTTTATCCCATAGACGATAGTCTGACTATGGATGATGACTTTACTTTTGAAGGCAAAAAACACTGGAGTTTTAAACGATACAACAAGAAACTAAACGATTTGGCTAAAACATACATAGCCATAGATACCAAAAGCATGCCTTCGCTAATAGGGCTTTGCGAAGTGGAAAACGATAAGGTTCTGAATGCCCTAACTCTGTCTACTCCTCTAAGGAAAATAGGTTACAAGTATGTACATTATACCTCCAAGGATATTAGGGGAATAGATGTTGCTTTATTGTATAATCCCAAACGTTTTGAAATAAAGGAACACTATGTTCTGCCTTTGGTTTCCGACAAAGAAAAAGACAAAACAAGAGATGTTTTGTACGTTAAGGGAATATTGGGAGAGATAATGATAAATATCTATGTTGTTCATGCTCCTTCTCGAAGAGAAAACAACACAAAGAAACATCTCAGAAAAGAAATTTTTGCTCAGATATATTCTCACATACAAAAATTATATACCGGAGGTGAAAGAAATTTCTTGGTTATGGGAGATTTCAACGATAATCCTTGGGACAATACGGTAATACAAGGATTTGGACTAACGGATAACACTGTTGAACCCAAATTGTTTAACCTAATGCAAAACAATAAAAATAAAACAGGTTCGTATGTTTATAGCGGCAGTTATCTGAGTTTTGACCAATTTGTTGTGAGTAATAATATAAAGGAAAGAATAATTTATAAGGATAATTTTGATTCTACTCACATTTTTAAACCAAAATTTCTTGTAGAGCAAGACAGATATACTTCTGCAAAAAAACCTTTCTCCACTTACAGAGGTTTGAAATACCAAGGTGGCATAAGTGACCATTATCCTATTATCTTAAAATTATATACAAAACAAACCGTTTTTGGCACATAATTTGCAAAAGATGCGATAAAATATTAGGAAAAGTGGATTTTTTGTAAATTTATTTGTATATAAATATTTTTTTATAAATTTGCATTTAAATAATTAATACGGAGATAAAAAATCCGTAAGAAAATAAGAGTAGTTTATAAAATTGTTTGATTTAAAACTTATACAAAAATGAAAAAGACATTATTTACATTGGGAGCTTTTGCTCTTGTGGCTTTGGGTTTCGCTGCTTGCGGTAACAGTGATTGTACTTGTACCCCTGCTTTGGACGGAGTGAAAATGGAAAATACTTATTCGGTTAAGGATTTTGACGGAAATTGCGATGAAGTTTCTTTCAAAGACATTCCTGCTCTTACCGATTGGGCAACACAAAATGCGGACTTGAAGCCAACTCTTTCTTGTACCGAAGATTAATGCACAAGAATTAATTTAGAGTAAAGGTTGTAGGGAGTGCTTTTTATAGAGTACTCCCTATAATTGTATAAATTTGATTTTTATTAATATAAAACATATACCCGTTATGAAAAAAATAATCTATGTAGTATTTGCGTTATCGTTTGGCGTAACGCTGTACTCTTGCACGAATACCACGGATTGTGTTTGTACAATAGTTACGGAAAATAACATACCCGTACAAAAAGCCTCTTCCAATGTGTCCGTTACGGACTGGGACGGAGATTGTTCCGATATAACAAGTAAGGATTTGGAAGGCAGAATCTTGGAGGGTGCTTGCAGAGAAGAATAGTTATTAAATAGAAACGGAAAAATGAAAGCGAGAAACGTTATAGGTCTAATATCAAGGGTGATTGTTGCCTTGGTATTTATGTTTTCTGCTGTTACAAAATATATTTCCTTGGACGTCTTTGACCAGTTCGTTTATGAACATCAAATATTTACTTGGGTAACTACGACCGTTTTAACGCGTATTTTGATAACAATGGAATTTACCTTAGGTTTGTTGCTTCTTGTTGGCATAAAACCAAGGTTAATAAAATCTTTAGTAATAACGTTTCTTCTTTGTTTTACTATTTACATTGTTGCAAAACCTTCTTTGTTTGCACTATCCGAAGAGGATTGTCATTGTTTCGGAGAAGTTCTTATTTTTTCCGATAAACAATCTCTGATAAAAAATATTGTGCTTTTGATTCTATCATATTTTTTGTTTTGGGATAAAGGGTTTGCCTCAAAACAAAACTCACAAGAGGAAAATACAACTCTTTCCAAAGCAGGTAGAATTTGTTTTTGGATAAAAAACAATCAAAATTACCTAACCGTAGTTTCATTTGCTTTTGTGTTAATTCTTGCTTTCGGTATTAATATGCCGGATACTTGGAGATATAAACTATACGGCAAGGCGGCTAAAATAGACGAGCAGAAATTTGAATATCTGATAAGCAACGAAAATCTAAGAGATTTGCACATAAAAGAGGGCAAAAAAATAGTTTGTATGTATTCTCCCGTCTGCAAATATTGCAAAAGAGCGGCAAAGCGTTTTGATGTTATGCGAGAAAAATATAATATTAAGGACGAAAACTTTGCCCTTATTTTTTGGGGAGGAGATGAGGCTGTGGAACGTTTTTTTAAGAAAAATGAAATAAAACCTCTAAAGTATAGGAATGTGCCGGCAAGTGTATTTTTGTCTGCCACAAAAGGCAGACAGCCCGTGATAATTTTGATGAATAAGGGCAAAATAGAAAAACTCCTAAAATACCCCAACATTATAGATAAAGACATTGTGGAATTTCTTAATAAATAAAAACTTGTGTTATGATTAAGGTTCTTTGGGCAGACGATGAAATAGATTTGTTGAAACCATACGTGCTTTTTCTTGAAGCAAAGGGTTATCGTGTAGTTCCGGCAATAGACGGCAGAGAGGCTTTGGATATTTTGGAAAAAGAGAATATTGATATCATTTTTTTGGACGAAAATATGCCCGGACTTAACGGTTTGGAAACTCTGTCTAAAATAAAAATAAAGTATTCCTCCATTCCTGTTATTATGATAACCAAAAGTGAGGAAGAAAATATTATGGAACAAGCCATAGGTTCCAAAATATCGGACTATTTGATAAAGCCTGTAAATCCGAATCAAATTTTGCTTACTCTAAAAAAACACTTGGACCAAAATCGTTTGGTTACACAAATATCTACGCAAAACTATCAGCAAGAGTTTAGACGGATAAGCATGCGTATAAACGAAAACTTGGATTGGTCAGAGTGGGTAGATTTATACAAGGACATAGTTCGTTGGGAAATAGAGTTGAGCGAGTCAAACGATGAGGGTATTTTTGATATACTCAAAGAACAGAAAGCACAGGCAAATGATAGATTTTCAAAGTTTTATCAAGTAAATTACTCGGCTTGGATAAGAGACAAGGGCGAACAGACTCCTTTGATGTCCCACAAAGTCTTGGAAAGAAAAGTATTTCCATTACTAAAAGAGAAACAAAGACCGATGTTCCTAATAGTTTTGGACAATTTTCGTTTCGACCAATGGAGAGCTTTGAGACCTATGATTGAGCCATACTTTCGTATTGAAGACGAAGATATTTATTACGGTATTTTGCCAACTACCACACAGTACGCCAGAAATGCTTTGTTTTCTTCCCTAATGCCTTTGGATATAAAAAAATATTACCCTCAATATTGGTTGGACGAAGACAAAGAAGGTAACAAAAATCAGTACGAACCGAATCTGTTTGAGGATAATCTTACAAGGCATAGAATAAAAGCTACTACTACCTATCATAAAGTTTTGAATGCTACTTACGGAATGCGTATGATAGATATTTTACCGAACTTTCTGCAAACCGATATAAATGTTATAGTATACAACTTTATAGATATGCTTTCGCATGCTCGTACGGATTCCGACCTTGTAAGAGAATTGGCTTTTGACGAAGAGGCTTACAGAAGTGTTACACGTACATGGTTTGAGCATTCTCCGCTCAAAGAGGTTTTGAAATATTTGTCTGATAAAGACGTTGACGTATTCATAACCACCGACCATGGTAGCGTAAGAGTAAATCGTCCCGTAAGGATAAAATCAAATAAGGAGGCTTCGGTTAATTTGAGATACAAAATAGGTCGTTTGTTAGACTTTGACAGCAAAGAAGTCTATCATATAAAAAATCCGGAAGAAATACTTTTACCTCCTCTGTCCATTCTTTCACCTATGGTATTTGCGCGAAATACGGGATATTTTGTTTATCCTACCAACTACAATTATTATGTTGCCTACTACAACAACACTTTCCAACACGGAGGAATATCCATGGAAGAATGTTTGATACCTTTTATCTATCTTAGCAACAAGTAATTATGATTATAAAGGAAATATACGTAAACTCCTTAGAAGATTTATCGCAAAAGGCTAAGGAGTTTTTTTTGATAGTTAAGCAAAACAGACTCTTTGCTTTCAAAGGTAAGATTGGAGCCGGCAAAACTACTTTTATAAAGGCTCTTTGCGAAGAGTTGCAGGTAGAGGATAATGTTTGTTCCCCAACTTTTGCAATAGTAAATGTCTATTCTTCCAAGAAAGTGGGCGAGATTTATCATTTCGACTTCTATCGTTTGGACAATGAAAGTCAAGCTCTTGATATAGGAGTTGAGGAGTATTTTTATTCCGGCAATTATTGTTTTATGGAATGGGCGGAAAACATACCTTCTTTGCTCCCGAAAAATTGTATAAGCGTGGAAATCATAGAAACCTCTCCTTGGTCAAGGTTAATACGAGTTTATCTTCCGTAAGATTTTTGTTGTACGTAGAATTTTCCAAAAGACTGAGGCAATAGAGTATTTTCCAAACTCTTTTGGGAAAACAAATATCTCCCGTCACAAACAAAGCCCAACTCTTCCCAATTCACATTGTTTAGCTCTTTGCACATCTCTTGTATATTAGCATTTTGATTTTTTGGAAATATTGCCAAAACAGAGCCGTCGTAATTATTACAATCAAAAATAAAAAATGGACGTTTGTTTCTTGTTTTGGTATTTACATAAATTCGTTTTTCTTTGGAAATGTAATGATTTCTGCCCCAATGCCACCAGTTTGTTTGGTCAAAATATTTGATTTTACGTTTAATTAACTTTTCTTTGTGTTGCAAAAGATAATCATTTATTTGATTGTAAATCATTCTACGAGTTTTTCCCGTTTTATAGGTATAAGAGCAAACAAAATCAAGATTGCCATATTCTTCATTCTCAAAGATTTTATCGTTACCACTCACCGCTCCTACTTTAACAAAAAATATATCCCTAAAATTAAAAGGATAATTGTTATCCGTAAAAAGTAATTGACCGTTGGAGCAAACAAACTCTTTGCAAACATTTGTGCGACGAGAAAAATTATCTTTTTCAAAACGGAAAATAATACAGTTCGGATTAAATCCTTTGAAAACCCTACTATCTCCCAAATCTATAATATCGGTAATGGTCCCCAAAGAAAAAAGATATTGATTGAGTTTAATACTTGAGGTTGCTTTAAGAAAATCTCTGGGGGTTATAAAAATGAGTTCTCCTTTTGGAGACAGATGATCAAGACATTTCTCTATAAAAAACAGATATAAATTACTTCTTTGGTCAAACAAATCGGATTTTAATTTTTTCTTGGTTGTTGTGTTTATATCCTGATAGCGCACGTACGGAGGATTACCTATTATGGCATCAAACTTTTCCGTTAAAGGATAGTCAAAAAAATCCGTATTAATTGCTCCCTTAGGGCAGTGTTTGCTATCTATTTCTATTCCCACACAGAAAGGAATATTATTAAAAAATGCACCGTTACCACAAGAAGGTTCCAATACTCTCCCAAAGTTTTTGCGCAAAGAGAGCATTTGCGAAACTATGTTTAAAGGAGTAAAAACTTGCCCAAATTCTTCCACATTATACATATTCGGGAAAGTATTTTTTGAAATCAAAATATAATCTACTCCTCAATTTTATAGAATCTGCCAACGCTTGTAACAGAAAATTTTCAGCCTCCTTAAAACTTCGTTTCGTATGTTTTCGGTTAGTATCCCATTTACATTGAAACGGCAAGTTATTACCGTTTGGCGTTAATTTCTCCAGACCTTTGAGTGAGTTACAAAAAATATCAACATTATTTTTCTTGTTTATAATAAGAAAATAATAATCCTGTTCTACCTCTCCCTCCAACATTATATTGTCATAAAGCCTTTTTATAAATGTATTCCAATTTATCTCGTTTGGCATATCCGGTATAAGTCCCGTTAATGCAAAATAAATGCCCAACTTACAATTAAGATTGTCGGCATGGGTTGTGTCCGTAATTTTAATGTTTACGGGGTAGAATTTACCTTTTTCTTGTATAGAAAAATCAAACCACTCCCTTGCTCTTGGCATATCTAATATTAAATCTATGGGAAATAATTGTTAGAATACCATTCTCATTTTTTGCAGAATTTAATCTCCCATCACCAAACTCCTTTGAAAACGAAATATGGCTTTCTATAAGATATTGAGTAATGTCTTGTAAAATTTGGGGTATCATTCGTTTTTAATTTAATCTGTTGCAAAGATACACAATTTGCTTCATTTTGTGACAAGTAAATAGAATTTATAAGTATAAGAATTATAAATATATTTCTCCGTATTGCTACGCACCCATAATGGCGGATTATACGGATTACCACGACTTCGCTTTAACTCGTGGTAATCTATATACTTTATAAAATGTTGCCAAAAGAGGAAAAAGTTTTGCCAAATACGGAAAGGATTCTGCCAAAGGGCTTTTGGCAGAAAGCAAACAAAGAAAGGCAAAAATTTTATAAGGTATGGCACAATACGGACTGCCTGCCCTGAGGCTCATAAGGGCAGAAAATACTAACACATACCGCAAGATATGGATTGCTTCGCTTTCGCTCGCAATGATACGAAAGTAATACTCGCAAGGACGTGTTTTCCGTATTGCCACACAATAAAGTTGCTCGCAAGGATGCTAAAAAGGAGGGCTCGCAATGACAATAAAGAGTTGGCAGGGGCGGATTGGTTGAAATTGCTGTGTTTTAAAGCGAAATCTTGAGATAATGATAAAGGAGAACAGGTTTTTAAAAGTATATGATATTGTGAGTTTTGCAAATCAATTCGTTGAGCAGATGTTTTTACAAAGATATTTTTTAACTTTGCACTATGAAAATACGTATCACAAAGGAGTTTCATTTTGAAATGAGTCATTGCCTTAACAACTATAACGGTGCATGCAAAAATATACACGGACATAGTTATAAATTGTTCGTTACTCTTAGAGGTGTGCCTTCAAAGGACAAAACTTCTTCCTCTTACGGTATGGTAATGGATTTTACGGAGTTGAAAAAAATAATCAAACAAAATATTTTGGACATATACGACCATAGCCTTGTGATAGAAAGAAACTCTCCTTTTATAAGTTTGGTAAAGCAAATGAATACCAAAACCAATATGGAGGATTTTCAACCCACTTGTGAGAATCTTGTTCTGCATTTTAAACAACAAATAGAAAAATCCCTACCGCAAAACGTGGAACTATATAAGATAGTACTATATGAAACCACTTCCTCTTGCGCCGAATGGAATGTGGAGGACGTATAAAACCGTATATCAAAAATAACATTGTTATGTATAAACAAGAAAACTTTACGTTTCCAAAAGTGTTGAGATGGATTGTAGGAGTGGCTGTTTTGGGATTGGTGCTGTTTTTTTTATGGTATTTCAAATTTATAATGGTTTGCATATTTCTTGCCATCATACTTTCTTTGGTTGGCAGACCCATTATGAGTTTTTTGGAAAAAATAAAATTTGGCAAGATTCACTTCAATAAAAGTATTTGCGCCGGTTTAACGCTTCTTTTGGAGACGGGAATAATTGCTTTGGTCGTATATTTGTTGGTACCTTTGATAATATCACAAGCCTTAGGTTTTGCCGATATTGATATGCAAAAGGTTTCGCAATACTATTCCGTACATATAGCAAACATAGAACAGATATTGAATAAATACAACCTTATGCCGGAAAATCTCAGTTTGGAAAATTTTATAAGTGCCAAAATTATGGCCGTTCTTAATAGTTTCAAACTGCCAAATCTTGCAAACAATATACTTACCTTTGCTTCTGCGATTTTTGTGGGAGTGTTTGTTACTTTGTTTATTACTTTTTTCTTTTTGAAAGACAGTCACATTGTTATGCGTTTTGTAGACAATATTACTCCCGATAAATACATTACCGAGGTACATAATATAATCAAAAATACCCGAATGTTAATTTCCAGATATTTTGTCGGCGTTTTCTGTGAAATACTCATTATGATAACTCTTTTGAGTTTGGGCTTTTATATTGCAGGTTTCAATAAGGCCATACTCATAGCCGGCGTATGCGGAGTAATGGTTATATTACCTTATATAGGTGTATTTATAGGAGGAGGACTTGGACTTATGATACTTGTTACGGACTTTTTGTCACAAAATCCAAACGGAGATATTTTTCTTCCAACTGCCGTGTTTGTTCTGATATTTGTAGTTGTAAAATTGATAGATGATTTCCTTTTGCAACCCTTTATTTATTCCAAAAGTGTTAAGGCGCAACCCTTGGAAATATTTTTGGTAATACTAATGGCAGGAAGAATCGGCGGTATTTGGGGTATGGTTTTGGCTATTCCTGTTTATACTTTTTTGAGAATAATTGCCAAAGAATTTTTTAATAAATGGAAGTTTATTAAGGCTATTACCAAAGAAATAGGATAATGATAGAGGAAAGAACAATAGAATTTGAGGAGATAAAACAGGAGATAAAAAAACTCTGTAATACTCTTTCTGCCAAAGAATTAACGGAAAATATAGCTTTTTTGAACGACTACGATAAAATAAATCAACTTCTGCAAGAGAGTTATGAAATGAAAACTATTTTGCTTGGGGTTAAGACTTTTCCGTGTGATAATTATTTTGATTGCTCGGTTTTTCTCTCTTCGCTTAGAATGGAAGGCTCTTGTATAAGTCGGGAGAATATGAAATATTTGCTTGTTTCGTACTCTACAATAAAAAATATTTTGTCCTTCTTTGAAAAAGAAGAATCAGATAAAATTGTGGCTTTAAAGTCTATATACAAACAGATAGTTTTTGATGAAAACATTCTAAGAGAATGTGTGCGTATAATGGGCGAGGACGGGGAAATCAAAGAAAGTTGCTCACCGATACTAAGGGAGATAAGACAAAGACAACAAAAATGTAAAAATCAAATTTCGCGCAAGATACAAAACATACTTTCTTTTTCCAAGAATAATGGGTGGACATCCTTAGAAGATGAGGTCACAATACGTAACGGTGCCTTGGTTGTACCCGTAAAATCCTCGTACAAAAAACAAGTTAGAGGTATATTGCACGACACTTCGCAAACAGGGCAAACTTTCTATATAGAGCCGGAGGAGATTGTAGAGTTAAACTTTGAGGCAAAAGAACTTTTTTTGCAAGAACAGAGGGAAATTCATAGAATTTTGCTTGAATTTTCCAACTTGCTTAGAGACAATTTACAGGATTTGTTATCTTGTTATGATTTCCTTGTAAAAATAGATTTCATTAGAGCAAAAGCTTTATATTCCATAAACATTGGGGCAGGTTTCCCGGATTTGAAACCATACCCAAGATTGAATTGGTTTGAAGCTCGTCATCCCTTGTTGGAGGCTTCTTTGAGAAAAAAACAAAAGAATATCGTACCTCTCAGAATTTCTTTGAACGACAAACAAAGAATCTTGATTATATCCGGTCCGAATGCGGGGGGAAAGTCTGTTTGTTTGAAAACCGTTGCTTTTTTGCAATATATGTTGCAGTGCGGATTGCTTATACCTATGAAAGAAACTTCTGAGATGGGGATTTTCAATGATATGTTTATTTCCATAGGAGATAGTCAAAGTATGGAGGACGACCTCAGCACATACTCCTCTCACCTATTGCAGATGAAAGAAATATGCGAACAATCGGATAAAAATACATTATTTCTTATAGATGAGTGTGGCGCCGGAACTGACCCAAACATAGGAGGAGCAATAGCAGAAAGTATTTTGGAATATTTGGATGAAATAAAGTCTTGGGGAATTGCTACAACTCATTATTCAAATTTAAAACATTTGACTTTGCGACATACCTCCATTCTCAACGGAGCAATGTTATACGACAGAGAAAATTTGTTGCCTTTGTTTTCTCTTTCCATAGGAACGCCGGGTAGTAGTTTTGCTTTCGAAATTGCTCAAAAAATAGGTTTGGCTAAAAACATTATAGAAAAAGCCAAACAAAAAGTTGGAGATTCTCAAGTAAATTTTGAACAAGAATTGCAACAAATAGAAGTGGAAAAACTTGCCTTGCAGAAAGAAAAACAAAAAATGAAGGCTTACGACGAGGATTTGTATCAAATAATACGGAAGTATAAAATTTTGGAAGAAAATCTTTCTTTGAACAAAAAGAATATACTCAATCGGGCAAGAGAACAAGCAAAGGAAATTCTCCAAGGTGCAAATAGCAAAATAGAGAAGACAATAGAGGAGATAAAACTTGCCAAAGCAGAGAAGGAAAAGGTAAAACAATTAAAATCCGATATAAAACAAGATATAGAACAAATAGAAAATGATATAAAGGGGCAGGAGATTAAAACCTTAATCCCAAACAACGCTAAAGCGGAGAGTATAAAACATACCAATTTAAAAATACTAAACACTCCCATAAAAAACGGAGATTACGTAATTTTCGGACCGCAGGAGAGTGTTATGGTGGTAAAAAATATAAGCAAGAATAAGGTGGAGTTAATCAACGGACTTATAAATATTAAAACATCTTTGGACAAGGTAAAAAAGATAGACAAACAGAGTTATTTGAGACAGGAAGAAAATGATAAAAAAAATATAACTTTTGCCACTAACCCTATAATGAACAGAATTAATGATATTAAGGCAAAATTTTCTCCAAAAATAGATTTGAGAGGAGAAAGGACAGAAGAGGCTTTGAAAAAAGTTGCCCAATGTTTGGACACTGCACGGCTGTTGGGAGAAAATCAAATAAGTATTTTACATGGTAAGGGGGATGGGATATTAAAGGTACAAATAAGAGAGTTTCTAAAACAACAACCCTTGGTAAAAACTTTTTACGCCGAAAGGGTAGAATTCGGAGGTGAGGGCATAACAATAGTAGAACTACGATAAAACAAATAGGGTTTTACAGATTTGTAAAGCCCTATTTGTTTTATCGGATATTATAAAATTGTGATTAATTAGTTATCAAAAATTATTTCTCCTGTTTCCGGTGAATAAACAAATTGCCCAAAATCTTTCAATCCGTTTTTGTTGACTATCATTGTGTAGGTCATACCTTTTTTTACAATAACCTCAAATTTATCTGCCTTATATTTGCCTATTGCGGCGTTTTTGAATGTTAGAACGGCATTATCCAATATCTGTCCTTTCTCGTCAAAAGCCCTTTCCCTATCTTTGAAATCATCTTTGGTAATTCTTCCGGTAAGGAGAAATTTTGTTGCTTGGTCCCAGTCCAAAACAGCAGCGTCCCTATACCTTTCATCATATATGGCAGGCACGGCCGCACCGTTTAGAATGATGTAAAGTTGTGCCTTATCGCCGTCTATCATTGTTATTTTTATATGATTGTCTGTATATATAATAGGTACATCGGTGACAGGTGTCGGCTTGTTGTCCGATACTATATCCACTATACGACTGTTAAGCTTGGCATCGGTTATGGAGTCTATAACAGACTGAGGTATGTAATCCGTTCTGATTATTTTGAACTCGGTCCTCCTATTTAGCTGATGTGCAGCCTCTTTTTCACCTTTTGTTCTCAGAGCATCTATATAATCATCGGTAAGAGTTACTCCCTTGGGAAATTTATACGTCTTGCCTCCATAGGTCGCATACGTCTCCCTTTGTAATGTTCTCGGTATTCTATCTCCGTAACCTTTGGCTATCATGCGTCCGGGTTCTATTCCGCGAGCTTGTAGGAAATCCACAACACTTTCCGCTCTACGTTGAGAAAGAGTGTCATTTGTTAGGGTAATAAAAGGTCGAGAGTCCGTATGCGAACCCAACTCTATTACATATGTAGGGTTATTTACCAAAATAACCAAAAGGTCGGAAAGCGAATCTTGATATTGGTCTTGCAAATCCCATTTTGCCAAATCGTAACGTATTTCCGGCAAAACCACCGGGTCTTTTGGAATAGGAGACAAGCGAAAATTACGAACCAAATCCTTACTTGTTGTCAGTCCGACCGTGGTTTCTTCTCCCTCGGTGTTCATATAGTCTATTTGGGAGACTTGAATCTTGTAATTTACATTATATTTTATCTGTTCTTTGCCAAAGGAATATATGCCTTCGTTGTTTGTACGCGTCTCTATTTGAGAATGGTCATCTCCTATGAGTCTCACTCTTGCACCGGGTACAACTTGCATACTTTTGTCGTTTCTTACCTCTCCGCTAAGGGTAAAAAACATTGGCGCCCTATAAAAAGAATATATATCATAACCGCCCGTACCACCGTCTCTGTTAGAAGAGAAATATCCGCTTTCTTCGGTTGCTATGCTTTCGTCTTCGTTATAATTAAAAATCAAACCTATTTCGTCAAAAGGAGTATTGATGGGGTAACCGAGATTTTGCGGCTCCGTCCATTCTCCGTTTTCCAACTTGGTCATAAAGATGTCATAACCGCCAAGCCCGGTAAGTCCGTCGGAGGAATAATATAAGCGGTCGTCACCTCTCAGAACGGGAAATTCTTCTTTTCCCTCCGTATTTATCAATTTTCCCAAGTTAGTAAGATTGCCAAAAGGCTCGTTAACGGAATTTCTTGTAGCCTTCCAAATATCATAATCACCCTCTCCTCCGGGTCTATTGGAAGAAAAATAAATAGTCAATTCATCACTTGTAACTGCGGGGTGAAAGTAGTTGTATGCCGTATCTCCGAGGTCTAACATTACAAAGGCTTCGCCTGCGTCTTGCTCTTCTTTGTTGTTTTTACTCGATTTTTTGTTATTCTGAGCAGAAGAAGTTTTTCTTGCGCCTTTTTCTTTTGTAGGCTCAATAGGTGAGGAATATATGGCACAATTTATCTGCATATTTTTTTTGATATTACAACGAGAAAAATAATAGTGCGTCCTATTGCCATTTGTTATTTTTATAAGCTCTCCTTCATTAGCCGCAGTATTTATACCGGGTTCGGAAATGGCAACTCCTTCTCCGAAGGTTCCGTTTTTCTCTTTTGAGGCTTGGTATATATTTGAAAAATATTCTCCCGTCCAGGCATCTCTGTCCTTGCTTTCGGAGTTATCTCTTGAGGAAGTAAAAGTAATACTTTGGCATTCAATAGCATTATCCCATGAAGGTTTCCAATCGTTCCATTCCGTATTCAGATTTTTCTCTTCTTTGATTTCGTGTTTGGTAGGGTTAGCCATTGCTTTTTTGGCAAAAGCAATACTTTCCAAACGTCTCTTAGCCAAAGCATCATTTGGAACAAGTTTTAAATACTCTTTATAATTGTACTCAGCGTTATCCCAATCGGAAAGAAACCTCTGAAAATCTGCCATGTAGAGATATATCTTAGGTTGAGTTTGGTAATATTTTGCCTTCACCAATCTTTTATAGGTTTTTATTGCCTTTTCCTTCTCATCCAAATATCTATAACACTCTGCCTTTTGGAATAGAATTCTGTCTTTTTCTTGTCTATTGGCTTTTAGCTTTGAATAGGCTTTGTCGTATAAATCTACGGCTATCAGATATTGTTTGCTATCAAAGGCCTCGTCCGCTTTCTGGGTAAGACTTTGTTTTTGAGCAAAAAGCCCTCCGAAAGCAACAAATGTTACCAAAAATATAACCAACTTTTTAATGTCCATCTTTTTTCAATCTAAAATTTCTTTAACACAACTACCGTATATACGTTTATATAGGGTCGCAAAGTTACAATTTTTTATCATCTTATTAGCAAAAGACACAAAAAACTTGAAATAAAGATAAAAATAAGCTGTTGGAATAATAGATTTTTACTTACATAAACTCTTAAACTTATTTTATTTTTTCTTTTATATCGTCTATGGTTAAAGAGAGTTGTTGCATGTTTTTTTTCAGAATGGTTAGAAAGTTATTGAAAAAATACTGCTTTCTTGTGTTTAAAATTTCCTGTTTTGCACCGCTGCTGACATAATAACCCATGCCACGTTTGTTGTATACAATATTGTTGTTTGCAAGTCTCTCTATTGCTTTCATTGCAGTGTTTACGTTTACTTCATATTGTAGGGCAAGCTCTCTAACGGAGGGTATTCTTTCGTTTTCTTTTATTTTGTTATCTATAATATCATCCGAAATTCTTTCGGAAAGTTGTATAAATATGGGAGTGTTATCTATAAACATAGTTTTTAGCTCCTTTCTTTTTTGAGTTTGAAATATGCCCCTATCAGACAAAGCAAAAACAATACGTTTCCCGTAACATATATTGCTGTTTGTAAGGTCACACTTGACAATAAATCATACATACCGGAGTCGCTAAACTTGGGATTGTTAATTATAATTATACTGACAACAATAATACATATTAGCCACAAACCGAAATCTATTGCCAATGTTTTTAAAAGTTTGTTTTTCTTGAATACTATTGCGCCAATAAAAGAAAATGCCATAAACATATATATTGTCATCCATTTGCCGTAGTGTGTAAAAGGTTCAAAAGTTTCTTTGTATGACAACACATATTTTTCAAATCTAAAACTATTTACCAAATATCCTACTTCCATTCCTATAAAGACGGCAGCAAATTGAATAATGGGTATAATAACAAATGCGAGTACTAAGTTTACGATAAATTTCTCCTCAATACTTGCCGGTAACATTATGCTTTCGGTACGATTATACTTCTTGTCATAACCTTTGAATGGAATGATATTTGCCAAAATAACAACACCAACCCCAAATAAGGTATTCAAGGGAGTGAAAGCTTCGCTGAAAATACTTTTGGTTGGCAGATAAATATTTTTTAATATCATAATCAAGGCAATAAACCCTACCATAACCAAAATATATCTTATAAAAAAAACTCTATTTTCTATCAAATCTCTTTTTAGTAAGAGACCTAACCTTTTAAAATCAAACATAATTTTTAGATTTATATTTTTTGTTATAACAATATGAAAACTTAATTATACAATAATATGTTTTTATTTTATTTCCGCATCTCGGTCAAACAATTCGTTGAATAAACTTTTGTTTAGAAAAGCGGCATTAAACAACATTTCAACATCCAAATTACTTTCTTCTTCGCCTTTGTTTTCTCTAACAATTGCCAAACCTGCAACATTGTCTTCTTGGTAAAGGATTTTATTTTCAAAAGAAACCTTATCCTCTATGCCAAACCAGAGTTTGCTTGTTATCTGTTCGACTGAAGCGTTAAGTAATATCTTTGTCTTGTCAAGTATTACAATATTGTCCAAAACATTTTGCAAATCCCTTGCTTGATGAGTGGAAATTATTATTGTTTTTTCCTCTGTCATAGCCTTCATGACTATTTTTCTAAAAGAAGATTTGCTCGGTATATCCAATCCGTTTGTAGGTTCGTCGAGTAAAATTAATTTGGTATTACAAGCCAGTCCGAATGCTACATACACTTTCTTTTTTGTACCAAAGGATAACTTATTTATTTTTTGGTTCTTATCTTCTATTTCAAATTCCCGCAAATAATTATCAAAATCTTCTACGGAAAATTTAGGGTAGAAAACCGAGTTATATTTTTCCATTTGTTTTATGGTAAAATTGGACTCCGGCATTTCTTCGTTTAAAAAGAAAATATCTTGCAAAAAATCCACTTTTCTTGCCTTAGGAATAGTTGATTTTTCCTTATTTTCAAAGGTTATTGTTCCCAACTTCGGAAATTTCAGACCTGCAATAAGATGCAATAAGGTTGTTTTACCAACTCCGTTTTTTCCGAGCAATCCATAGATTCTACCCTCTTGCAAATTGCAATTTATATTATCCAATACTAGATTATTCTTTTTATAAAAGAAACTTAAATTTTTTATTGTTATCATGATTAAATTCTCCGCTTTTTATCTGTTTTGGCCTTGTCCCATGTTTGTCTCTCCTCCCGTTCGGTCTTCCATATCATTGTTTCTTATATTTTTGAGGGTTTGATTGGTTGCTTTTTTACCAAAGGAATAAGATAGGGATGCAGACACCATAGGGTATTGCCAAACTAAAGAGTTTTTCATTTTCATGTTATCTGTTGTCATATCCACATGAAATGTACGTTTTGGTAGTTGCCCTACACCGACAGAGGCTTTTAAATTTTTGTTAAGAAATTCTTTGGAAAGAACCACATCAAAAGCGAACATATCTCCTAAGGAATAGGTTCCTTCTTGTCCTCCTGTCATATAAAAGGCAGAAAAGGTAAGATTGGTTTTAAAGAAGAAGTCCATTTTAAAGGATTGCCAAGTCATAAAACCGAACCTTTCCACGTTGAGTTTTAACAATTCATCCTCTACCTTTGTTTGTTTATATATTCCTTTTGCCCATATTGTCCATTCAAAATGTTTGCCTAAGGGCAAAGAGGTACTCAAACCTATGGAAGCATGTTGAGAATGTCCGAGATTGTAGGGTTTTGTTTCAAATATAAGAGTACCGGGTATCAGATATTGTGCCTGGGAAATAATGTCATTGGTATAGTCGTATGAAGCATTTAGGAAAAGGAAATAATGAAAGGCATAAGAAAGGTTGAGACTGTGTGTATATTGAGGTTTCAAATTGGGATTTCCGCTACTGTACAAATATTCGTTTTCTTTTTCTACAAAAGGATTCATACTGTTGTATTCCGGACGGGTAATCCTATACGAGTATACAAAAGTTAAGTTATCCATATCGTTAACCTTGTAATTGATGTTAAAGTTCGGAAAAACATCCAAGTAATCATTGTTTTTTTCGGAATTATTTACCCTTTGTTTTATGTTAGTGTGTGTGTGTTCTGCTCTAAGTCCGACTCTCATAGATAATTTGTCGTTAAATTGGTTGGAGAAAGAAGCATAAAGGGCATTGACATTTTCCGTATAATCCAAATGATTGGAAGTATTGGTGTTGTATTCTCCGTCTTCGTAACAGGTAAAATCATTGCTTACCTTTGTCAATCGTGTTTTGGCTCCAAATTCCAAGGACATACGTTGATTGAAAGGTTTGATTAGGTCAAATTTTGCAGAATAAGTGTTGTAAAGATTTTTTGTGGAATCGTTATCCGAACCCTCTTTTGACAGAGTGGTGAAATCGCCGAAAAAATAAGCAGCCTTGTCAAAACAATAGTCATTGGAGATGTTGTTGTCATAATCCAATGTTATGGAATACTGTCCGCCAAAAGAATCTATTTTTCTGCTATACCAAAGATTTGCTGCGATATTCCTACCTTTGCCGTGTTCGGTGTTATCGTTTGAATAAGAAGAATCTACCGTATTATAAGGAAATGTGGAAATGCGCGTTCTGGTTATGGGGTTGGTTTGTTTCGGAAGACGATTGCCATTCAAGGACAACATTCCTCCCAATGATGACTTTTCATTTATTTTATAATCGGCGGAAAGACTACCGTTAAACCCCCTGTAATCATAACTCTTGGTAGTTTTGTCTGTTTTCATTCTTGTTGTTGGGTTTCCAAAAACATAGGTTTCGTTTTCCAATTCATTTTGTCCAGCCCATCTATTGTAAGAAAGAGAGGTATTCACTGTCCAACGGTCATTCACATAATTAAGGTTAGCCCCTTCGTTGTGCCTCCATTTCTCTGCATAACCACTCCAAGCATTTAATTCTCCCGAAAAGCCTAAGGCTTTTTGTTTTGCCATTTTTATATTTATAATTCCGGCGGTACCCTCTGCTTCGTACTTTGCGGATGGATTTGATATGGTTTCTATTTTTTCTATATCCGAAGGTGACATGGCCTTTAACATACTTTTCATGGCGGAATAAGGAACACGAATATCTCTGCCATCAAATTGAAAAAGAATTCCGCTTTTACCGTTTAGTTGTATGTTTTCGTCCTTATCAATAACCACACCCGGTACTTTTCTAAGCAACTCAAAAGCATTAGCGGTTGCAGAAGACACTCCTTCGTCTATATTCATTGCCACCCCATCATTAGTCATTTCAAAGCGTTTTTGTTGTGCAAATACTTCTATTGCACTCAATGTATGGCTGTCAATTTCCAACTTTACCTCATCAATATATAGGGTATCTTTTATTTTTTTGGAATTTTTGGCAATAGATAATGAAAAAGTCTTATAACCTATGAAGGAAAAGACTATGTATTTGGCATTTTTGTTGTAAGCAACGGAGTATTCTCCGTTTTCATTTGAGACTCCGCCACCAAGCAGTGGAGATTTTTCCGTAGTGTCTGCATAAAGCATAACGTTGCAAAAGGCAACGGACTGCCCACTTTGAGAATCTTTAACAATTCCTTTTACGGCATTTTGGGCATTCATACCTATCGAGGCCAGAAGAAACAGGCTCAATAACAATAAATTAACTCTCATTTTAGCTTTTTGGTTTAATAGTATAATACTTTAATAATACACTGCAAAATTAATTCAATAATTTTTATTGCCAAATTTTTTTTTAAAATATTTTCACTTGTTGCTTTTCAATACCCTATTTGGAAGGTAACGTGCATTGGAATATCGCAATAAAAAATAAATGAGTAACGTTTTTGTGTTAAAATAAAAGACATTGGAATATGCAAGTAGAAATCATAAACATAGGAACCGAACTTTTGATAGGTCAAGTTGTTAATACAAACGCTTCTTA
This sequence comes from uncultured Bacteroidales bacterium, assembly GCA_963540815.1. Classification (GTDB taxonomy): domain Bacteria; phylum Bacteroidota; class Bacteroidia; order Bacteroidales; family P3; genus Scybalousia_A. The sequence goes on along the minus strand of CAUTQY010000006.1, from coordinate 58,883 downwards.
TATGGCAAAGATTTTAAACGAGAAGGGGTTTGAAATCTCACGCATTGAAACAATTGCCGATAAGGAGCAAGAAATAAAAGACTCTGTTTATCAATCTATGGAGAGGGTGAACATACTACTTATTACGGGAGGACTTGGTCCTACAAATGACGATATAACCAAAAAATGTTTGACGGATATATTCGGTGGAGAATTAAAAGAAAACTTGCAGGTAAGCAAACAAATAGAATTTTTTTTTGCTACAAGAAAATTACCCTATACTTCCACAAATAGATATCAGGCCTATTTGCCCGACAGCTGTATCCCTATTTTTAACAATGTTGGCACAGCACCCGGTATGGTTTTTTACAAAGATAACAAGACAATAATTTCTTTGCCGGGGGTTCCTTTTGAAATGAAAAATATGATGCCCGAGGTTGTGCGAATACTTACTAAAAAGTATAATACGCAAGTTATTATGGATAGATATTTTATTGTATCGGGTATTTCCGAAAGTTTTTTATCCGATAGGTTGGAAAAATTTGAAAAAGAGCTAAATAAAAACATGTTTTCTTTGGCTTATTTACCGCAGAGTGGAATAATAAAACTTAGAATTTCATTGCATACAAGCGAACGAGATAGACAAGAAAGTGAAAAATTAATGGAAAGTAAAATAACGGAACTCCGAAATATTTTAGGAGATTTGTTATTGAGCGAACAAGAAGAAAGTATGGAAGAAATTGTTTTTAAAACACTTGTCAAGCAAAATAAAACACTATCAACGGCAGAGAGTTGTACGGGAGGAAATATTGCACACAAAATTACCCTTATTGCAGGAGCATCTCAATGTTTTTGCGGAGCTATTGTAGCATATAATAATAACATTAAACAGAGTGTGTTGAGCATTAAACCTTTGATTTTGGAAAAATACCATGCAGTTAGTGAGCAAACAGTTATAGCAATGGCAAAATCCGTTATAAAATTAATGAATACCGATTATGCTATTTCTACCTCCGGTCTGGCAGGACCGAACTCGGACGGTACATCCGTTCCGGTCGGTAGTGTTTGGATATGTGTGGCAAACAAAAACGGAAAAGTTGTAACTTACACAACATGTTATAAAACAACAAGAGAAAATTTTATTGACAGAGTTACCAATGATGCTCTGCATTTGTTATTGAAATTTATACGGCTTGGTAATTAAATCCTTAAAAATAAACTCTTTACCTTTTAGTTTTGCAAAAAAAACAAAAATTTATTTGTTTATTAATTTTTATAAGTACTTTTGCAACAGTAATAACCTAAAAGGACAATTATTATGACGAAGTTTGTTTTGGAGAAGCTTCCATTTGAAAAAAATGCTTTGGAGCCCCATATTAGTGCAACGACCATAGATTTTCACTATGGAAAACATCATCAGACGTATGTAAATACGTTGAATACTCTTATAGAAAATACGGAGTTTGCAAACAATTCTTTGGAGGAGATAATAAAAAAATCGCAAGGAGCCATATTTAACAATGCCGCTCAGGTTTGGAATCATACTTTCTATTGGAATTGTTTAACTTCAAATACCAAATCCGCACCGGAAGGTAAATTGATGCTTGCCATAGAAACAGCATTCGGTTCTTTGGATAAGTTTAAAGAAGAATTTACAAACAAATGTATAAGTTTGTTTGGCTCCGGCTGGTGTTGGTTGGTAAAAAACAAAGAAGGTAAACTCTCCATTGTACAAAAATCTAACGCAGGAAATCCTCTTACGGATGACTTGACTCCCGTTATGGTATGCGATGTTTGGGAACACGCTTATTATTTGGATAAACAAAATCTACGAGCTAAGTATATGGAATCTTTTTGGCATGTAGTTAATTGGGATTTTGTAGAAAAGCAGTACGAAAACTAACTTTATATTAATTGATTTTTATAAGCTACAAAAAAGAAAAAAGATGGAAACATACGAATGTACGGTTTGCGGGTACATATACAATCCGGCAATCGGCGACCCCGACGGGGGTATAGCTCCGGGAACAAAGTTCGAGGATATACCGGAGGATTGGGTATGTCCTGTTTGTGGAGTCGGCAAATCCGATTTTGTAAAACAATAGAATTAATTTGAGTATTTAATTGGAGACGTATTTTAATATTGCGTCTCCAAAATTTGTAATAAACAAAATGGCAATAATCAAAACTCTTTTGGGCAAAACTCCTATTTTCGGGAAAGATTGTTTTATCAGTGAAACCTCGGCAATAATAGGAGATGTAATCATGGGGGAGAATTGTTCCGTTTGGTTTTCCGCAGTTGTCAGGGGAGATGTGAATACCATACGTATAGGAAGCAATACGAATATACAGGATTGCGCCTGTATACATGCAACTTTTGAAACGGGTCCGACTAACATTGGCAACAATGTAAGTATAGGGCATAATGCTACCGTACATGCTTGTACCATAGAGGACGGAGCCTTAATAGGAATGGGAGCAACTTTATTGGACGGGTGCAGAATAGGAAAACAAGCAATAGTCGCTGCAGGTTCTTTGGTCTTATCAAATACGAAAATAGGCGACGAAGAATTATGGGCAGGGGTTCCTGCCAAATTTATCAAAAAGACAAAAGAGGGACAAGCCATAAGCTTTGCAAAGAACTATCTTCTTTACAAAGAATGGTATGAGCAAGAGAAATAATAAACATTTTACTTATTGGTTATTTGGCTGCGATAAACTTGTATTTATGGCACGCTTTGTGCTGTATCTCTTTCTTTTGAAGTAAGATTTTAAATAAAATTTTGCATTTTAAACGGAAATTGTAATTTTGCAATGCTTAAACAATAAAAAATATTAGAAGACTATGACTACATTAACGGTTTTGTTAGATACGGTTGCAAATTTTTTGCCCATAGGTCAAGGGCTTGCAGCAATAGGTGCAGGGCTTGCGGCAATAGCGGCAGGTATAGGTATAGGTAATATAGGTAAAAATGCTATGGAAGCCATAGCACGACAGCCTGAGGCTACGGGAGATATTCGTACAAATATGATTATTATTGCAGCCTTAGTCGAAGCGGTTGCTTTGTTTGCTGTGGTTACGTGCTTTATTTTGATAGTAAAATAACACTATTCGGTTTGTATATATATTGTAAAAAATTATTCGTACCGTATTGTGTGATATATAGTGTGTCAATATTATAAAGAACGATGGAATTACTTACACCCGGCATAGGATTGATTTTTTGGATGACTATTATTTTTGTAATAGTCTTGTTGATATTGGGTAAGTGGGGATGGCCTGTGCTAATAAAAACCATAAGACAAAGAGAAACAGAGATAAAAGAATCTCTTGATGCAGCGAAACAAGCACAACAAGAGATGCAAAAACTAAAACTTGACAACGAAATTTTGCTGAAAGAGGCAAAAGCGGAAAGAGACAATTTGTTAAAAGATGCCCAAAATATACGGAACAGAATTATAGAGGAGGCAAAATCACAAGCGATATCGGAGTCCGATAAAATTATTTTACAAGCAAGAGAAAACATACAAGCGGAAAAGAAACAAGCAATTGAAGATTTGAAAAAACAGGTTTCCCTGTTCTCTATGGAAATAGCAGAAAAAATACTCAAAGCAGAACTTGCGGATAAACAAAAGAGTGAGCAAATCATTTCTCAAGAATTGGAAAACATAAAGTTTAACTAATAGAGTATGAAAGAATCCGTATTGCAAAGCAGATATGCACAAAGTCTTTATTCTCTCGCTCAAGAGGAAAATATGGTAGAAGAAGTTCGTGCGGATATTTTGCTGATAAAAGAAATATGCTCTAACAATAGCGAGTTTAAACTTCTATTAAAAAATCCTGTTGTAAAACCCGGAATAAAGAAACGGATTATAAACTCGGTTTTTGGTGATACTTGTCAAGTTTTAACCTCTAAATTTCTTGAATTTATAGTTAAAAAACGTAGGGATATATATTTGTTGGGAATATGTGAGAGTTTTTTGGAAATCTATAATAAGGAACACAATATAAAGGTGGCTTCTTTGGTAGTCAGTCAGAAAATTTCTCCTCAAATAGAACGAAAAATAAAGGATATTCTGTCGTATGAGTTTGAATCTCAGATAGAGTTAAAAACGAATGTAGACAAAGAAATCCTGGGAGGTTTTTCTCTTTATACGGACAGTAAACTGTATGATGCTTCTTTTAGAAAAAAATTATCGGATTTAAAAAAGGATTTGCTTACCAATTAAGTAAAAACGAACCAAATAAAACAATAAATAATGGCAGATATAAAACCATCGGAAATTACGGCAATACTCAGACAACAATTATCAAATGCCAATCTTGATACGGAATTGGAAGAAATCGGTGTGGTTTTGAGTATAGGAGATGGAATAGTGCGTGCATACGGTTTGCAAAACGCTCAGGCAGGAGAGTTGGTAGAGTTTGACTCCGGTCTGCAAGGAATAGTACAAAATTTGGAAGAAGACAATGTGGGGGTAGTCCTTTTGGGAGAAGCGGGGGATATCAAAGAAGGAGATACTCTAAAAAGAACAAAAAGAATTGCCTCTATTCCGGTAGGAGAAGGTATAATAGGTAGAGTAATAAATACCATAGGACAACCGATAGACGGTAAAGGACAAATTACGGGAGAGTTGATAGATATGCCGTTGGAAAGGAAGGCACCCGGTGTTATTTATCGTCAACCTGTGTCGGAGCCTTTGCAGACAGGATTGAAAGCGGTGGATTCCATGATACCCATAGGTAGGGGGCAAAGAGAATTGATTATAGGTGATAGGCAAACCGGTAAAACAGCCATTGCCATAGATACTATTATAAACCAAAGAGAATTTTTTGAATCCGGCAGTCCCGTATATTGTATTTATGTTGCTTGTGGGCAAAAAGCTTCTACTGTTGCTCAAACGGTAAAGGCTTTGCAGGAACACGGAGCCATGCAATATACTACCGTACTTGCGGCAACAGCCGCTGAGGCTGCTGCCATGCAGTTTTATGCTCCTTTTGCAGGAGCGGCAATTGGTGAATATTTTAGAGATACCGGACGTTCTGCCCTTGTTGTTTTTGATGATTTGTCCAAACAAGCCGTTGCTTACAGAGAAGTCTCTCTGTTACTTAGGAGACCGCCGGGAAGAGAAGCTTTTCCGGGAGATGTTTTTTATTTGCATTCTCGACTTTTGGAAAGAGCCTGTAAGATAATTAACAACGATGAGGTGGCAAAAACTATGAATGATTTACCACCGATATTAAAAGACAGGGTAAAGGGAGGAGGCTCTTTGACAGCTCTCCCTATAATAGAGACTCAAGCCGGAGACATTGCCGCTTACATACCTACCAATGTTATTTCCATAACCGATGGGCAGATTTTTTTGGAATCAAGTTTATTTAACTCCGGCGTAAAACCTGCTATCAATGTCGGAATATCCGTATCAAGAGTAGGAGGAAATGCCCAAATTAAATCTATGAAAAAAGTGGCGGGTACTCTAAAATTAGACCAGGCTCAATATAGTGAGTTGGAAGCCTTTTCCAAATTTGGTTCCGATTTGGACGCTACAACAAAAATGGTTTTGGATAAGGGTAAAAGAAATGTGGAAATCCTAAAACAACCACAATATTCTCCTATGAGAGTAGAAGAGCAAGTTGCTATTATCGCTTGTGGTACAAATGATTGGTTAAGAAAAGTGCCTGTAAACAAAGTTGCGGAGGTGGAAAAAGAGTTTATAGATTTTTTGAATTTGAAACACAAGGATATTCTATTGAAAATAAAAAATGGCAATATAAACGAAGATATACTAAGTGCTTTACATCAAATACTTGATGATATGGCAAGTAAGTACACGGAATAAGTAACTTCGCAACCATTCCGACTGGTTTATTAAGGTTTTGAAACTTTTACAACTTCGAGCCCATTTGAATAAATCAAATGGGCTTTTGTAATATTTTATATCCCAAATGTATGAATAAATATTGTAAAAAACTATTTTTTGTATGAAATTTTGCTATTATTTGGCAAAAATAAGTAATTTTGTAGCATTATGTACCATATCGTATAATCTTAACAAATAATAAATATTACAAATGTATGAAAATTTATAATACTTCACAAATTAGAAATGTCGCTCTTGTTGGTGGTAACAAGGCAGGAAAGACTTCCCTTGCGGAAGCTATTTGCTTTAATACCGGTGTAGTAAACAGAAAAGGTACCATAGAGGATGGGAATACAGTATCCGATTATAGAGATATAGAAATAGAAAGAAAAGGTAGTGTGGTTTCCACTCTGATTAGTGTGGAATGCGGAGATAAAAAAGTTAATGTTATAGATGTACCAGGTTTTACGGATTTGCAAGGAGAATTAATGTGTGCTTTACCTGCCGTAGAAAGTGCCATTGTCTTGGTAAATGCACAATCGGGTATAGAGGTAGGAACAGAGGTTGCCCTTAGATATGCAAACACTTTAAAGACCCCTTTTATTATAGCAATGAACCAGTTGGATGCCGAAAAAGCCAATTTTGATGAATGTGTTAAAGAATTACAGGAAGAATTAGGAGAGAAAGTTACTCTTATACAATATCCCATAAATGCCGGTTTGGGTTTTGACAGTTTTATAGACCTTGTTACTCAAAAGATGTACAAGTATCCGAAAGGGGGAGGAAAAGCGGAAATAATGGAAATACCTGCTTCCGAAAAGGACAGAGTGGAAGAATTACGCATGAAATTGGTAGAAAATGCCGCAACGGGCGATGATAGCCTAATGGAAAAGTATTTTGAAGAGGGTGACCTTTCGTTGGAGGATGTCCGTAAAGGACTAAAAATGGGTATTGCCTCAAAAAGTATTTACCCTTTGTTATGTGTGTCCGCGAGAGAAAATATTGGAGTAGATAGGATGATGGAATTTATTTGCAATAACGTTCCTGCACCGGACGAAGCGGTAAATACCTTAAAATATTCGGACGGAAATAAACCCACTTTTGATGCAACAAAAGATACCGTTATTTATGTATTTAAAACTGCGAATGAATCTCATGTCGGTGAAATTACTTTTATGAAAGTTATGGAAGGAGAGATTGTTGCCGGTGCAGATATGATAAATTCTCGCGACTCCGGCAAAGAAAGACTTTCCCAAATCAGTGTAAATATGGGCAAAAATCGTATTGCCGTAGATAAAGCACTTGCAGGAGATATAATATCTACTATAAAGTTGAAAGCCGTAAAAGTTGGTGATACCCTCACTTCTACAAAAAATCAAGGTGTTAAAGTGGAAAAAAATCAATATCCCGAGCCTATTTTTACTATTGCCATAAAGGCTTTGGATTCCTCAGAAGAAGAAAAATTAGGGGCCGCCCTTAATGACTACACTTCCCATGACCCGGCTTTGCATTACGAAATAGCGAGAGAAAGCAAGCAAACCGTTGTTGGTGGTATGGGTGAGTTTCATATAAATATTTTGAAATGGTATTTGGATAATGTCTATAAGGTAAAGACAGAGTTCTATACTCCTAAAATACCTTATAGAGAGACTATTACCAAGGATGCGGAGGCTTCTTACAGGCACAAAAAACAATCCGGCGGCGCCGGACAATTCGGAGAAGTTTTTCTTTATATTCAACCTTATACCGAGGGTATGGCAAAACAAACCAAATACCCGATACGCGGAACGGAAGAAATAGAACTTGCTTGGGGAGGAAAACTTATTTTCAATAACTGTATAGTTGGTGGTGCTATTGATGCAAGATTTATGCCGGCTATTCTTAAGGGGATAATGGAAAAAATGGAAGAAGGTCCGTTGACCGGTTCCTATGCAAGAGATATTGTTGTTAATGTTTTTGACGGAAAAATGCACCCTGTAGATAGTAATGAAATGGCTTTCAAACTTGCGGGAAGAAATGCTTTTAAAGAAGCGTTCAAAAATGCTGCACCAAAAATATTAGAACCTATTTACGACCTTTCGGTAACGGTTCCCTCCGAGCTTATGGGAGGAGTTATGACTGACCTACAAGGCAGACGTGCCATAGTGATGGGTATGGATTCTGAGGATAAATATCAAATAATTAGAGCCAAAGCTCCTCTGGCTGAGATGAACAGGTATTCTACCGCTCTTTCTTCGTTAACCTCCGGTAGAGGAATGTTTACAATGAAATATTCAGAGTATCAGGCCGTACCTACTGACGTTCAAAGTGAGTTGTTGAAGGCATACGAAGAGGCAAACAAAGACGACGAATAGTAATAATACATTATTAATTTTATTAGCCTTGCAATTATTTGCGAGGCTTTTTTATATCCTAAGAAAAGTTTATGGTTTCATATTGGTAATACAAAAAAAGTTACTACTTTTGCAAATTCTTTGAAGAAGAATTTATGAATATTAAATAATAATATAAATACTATTTGTATGATAGAACAAAACAAAATTAAAGCATGGCTGTCTCAGATGAATGACTCTAAGGAGAGATTCGGCTCACGAGATTTCTTTAAGGCCTACGGGAAGATTATACTTGGCTGTATTATTTTTGCTTTGGCTGATTTGTTTTTTGTAGTACCCTACGGTTTGGCTCCGGGTGGTGTTTACGGATTGATGTCCGTATTCAACAATCTTTGGGGTTGGCCTATGTATTGGGTAATTGTTATGGATATTGTCCTGTTGATAATAGGTGTTATTTTCTTGGGTCCCAGATTCGGTATCAAAACCATCTTATCCATAATTCTTATATGGTTGGTTACTTTTGTGACAGAGTATTTTGTTATTAGACATACGGGGTACCGTCCTTTGATTTTTTCAGGAGATTTTATTTCGGCTTCGGATTTCAACAATTTATCCGACCAATTAAAAGAACTTTACTTGCCGTTGAGAGAATTTGGAAGTGATACCGTTACACAATATTTTAAACCTTGGTATATACTTAATGTTCTTATTGGAGGAGTTGCTTACGGTATAGGTATAGCCATTATTTTCAGTGCAGGAGCAACTTCCGGAGGAAGTGATATTATCGCCATGGTTGTCAATAAATACTCGGGCTTATCTCTGGGAATGTTAGTAATTATTATAGATTCCACTATTGCCTTAAGCTCTTTGGTTTTGGGTAAAGGAATAGATTTGCCTTTGTATTCCATAATACTTATTTATGTTGAAGGAAAGATTATAGATATTATAGTTCCTCCAACTCCCAATAAAAAAGAAGTAGAACCCTCTAAGGTCTTATAGTATTAGTATATAATAAAAAGCACGAATAAGGTTTGTAGTACTTTACTACAAACCTTATTTATTTTTGCAATAATAAAAAGTATTCGTGTTCGTTAAAATATGGTAATTATAATTTTCTTTTGTTGATGAAAAATATATGTATCATTATTTTTATTTGTCTTTCTGTTTGGGTAAAAGCCGATAATATAAGGGTTAGAATTTATACGGATAATAATATACAAGAGGCTACTTTGGGAGTATCTTTTGGAAAGTATGCTATAGACAATAAGCAAATAAAAAAAAGCGATAAGCTAAAAGTTATTTTACAAAACAATAAAGTTTCTCTTTATATCAATAATGGATTAATTTGCAGTAAAGATACCCTTAAATTAGTTTCCGAAGATATAAAATGTTTTTTCCAAATAACCCCGGAGGGATTAAATTCGCGTAGATATGATAATAACTTGGAAATAACCACAACGAAGGACAAAAAATCTTTGCTGTTTATTAATGATGTTGAAATAGAAAATTATATAGCAGGTGTTGTGCAGAGTGAAGCCGGCGGAGCAAGTGATAATGTAGAGTTTTTTAAGGTACAGGCTATTTGTTGCAGAACATATATGCAAAGAAATCTCAACAAACACCAAAAAGACGGTTACAATTTGTGTGACCAAGTTAATTGTCAGGTCTATTTTTCTCGGGCAAGTAAAGAACAGGTTATAGAAGGTAGTAACAAAACATCGGGAGAAGTTATTGTTGATGAAAACGGCAAACCTATAGAAACTCTTTTTCATTCAAATTCGGGTGGACAAACCGTTAATGCTCAAGATGTATGGGGAAAAGAGGTTGCTTACCTAAAAAGTATTACGGATTCATTTTCCATAGGTCAGCCCAATTATGTATGGGAAAAAGAAATAAGGGAAAAAGAATGGCTTAACTATTTTAGAAATAAGGGCATAGATACCAAAGATCACAACAATAAAGTGGAACTGCTTAACTTTTCACAACAAGAGGGAAGGAAGAATAATCTTTTGGGTATAAGTCTTGTGCAACTTCGTAAAGATTTTAATCTTAAGAGTACTTTTTTTACCATCGTACCTTGGGGAAGTAATGTAAAACTAAAAGGTAGAGGTTACGGACATGGAGTGGGGTTGTCACAAGAAGGAGCGGCGAAAATGTGTGACGAAGGATATGAGTATTGGCAGGTAATAGAACACTATTATTACGGAGTAAAAATAAAAAACAATAAGTAACTTTTTTTGTTGAGATACGTATAAAAATCTCAATAGTGTATTGCTGAAAAGGGATATGTGAAATGATTTTTTTACAACAAAGTAAGGGTTTGTTATTTGTTAATTGAAATAATTTTTATAATTTTGCCCTTTCCTATAAGAAGGTAATTATTATTTGACGAAGATTATAAATAAAAACATAACTAAAAAAATCCGATTTTATCATGGGAATAGATAATTTAGTAAGAAGTAAGGCGTACAAGCAGATTACTGCAAAACTTTATGGTGTTGGTGCCTCAATAGTTATTACCGGTGCTTTATTCAAAATCAATCACTGGCCGTTTGCGACCGAGTTACTTATAGTTGGAATGCTTACCGAAGCCGTGATATTCTTCTTTTCTGCTTTTGAGCCTTTACATGTTACGTATGATTGGTCATTGGTTTATCCCGAATTGGCTGGTATGGAGGGTTTAACTCCTCAAGAAGAGGACGAAAAAAAACGTCTTATACACGAACAACAAAAGATAAACCCTTCCGCTTTCGGAGACAAGAAAGGAGAGGGTGGCATTAATATTATAGGCGATGCTTCCGGCGATATAGTTCTTAGCGGAGGCGGTTCTGCTACTCAGGAATTGGATAAAATGTTAGAGGATGCCAAAATAGGACCGGAATTAATTGAAAGCTTGGGCAAAGGTTTGCAAAGATTGTCAGATACTGCCGAGGGGTTATCCTCTGTTGCCAATGCGGTCGAGACTTCCGAAACCTTTATTAAGAATGTTTCCGAGGCTTCCAATAGTGTAGCGGATTTGACAAATGCTTATAAAAAGACTGCCGATTATCTTAATAAAGACCTTTTGGCTTCAGGGGAATATTTGTCCTCCGTACAAGAGGCTACAAGTGCCGTTTCTACACTTGCCAATATTTATAAGGAAACGGCAAATACGCTTTCCGTCGGAGATGCTTCGTATATAGACGGTTTGAGGACTATGGCTACAAGTCTTGCTTCCATAAATGCTTTATATCAAATGCAAATAGAGAATTCTTCCGCTCAGTTAGAGGCAACAAAGAACGTACAGGAGAGAATAGATAATCTTGTTGTTAATTTCGCCGATACGGCAGAAAACGTATTGAAGTATAAGGAGCAGGTTAATGCTCTTTCCAAGAAAGTAGGTTCTCTAAACGATATATACGGCAATATGCTTGCCGCCATGCAAGTTAAAGGTTAAATTATATTTAAGAATTAAAGATATTGTATAAAAATAAATAAATTATGGCTGCTACAAATTGTCCCGAAACCCCACGTCAAAGAATGATAACAATGATGTATTTGGTGTATACTGCTATGCTTGCACTGAATGTATCGGCGGAGATTTTGCAGTCATTCATTACGGTAGGTGATAGTTTGGAAGTAACAAACAATTTACTTCTTTCCAAAACCGAGAGTGCCTACCAAATGTTTGAAAATGCATATGAAAACAATGAGGGAAAGGTAGGACCAAGCTGGGAAAAGGCTAAACAGGTAAGAATAGCCACTAAAAAGATATTAGACTATTTGGATGAGGTAAAATATAATGTAATTGCTCACACGGATGGCAAACCGGTGGAAGAGATAAAAAAACTTGTGAAAGAGCAGGGATTTAACGCCATACAGAGAAAAGACAATTACGATGCCCCTACCTACTATTTTTGTGGAGGTACGGATGACGGTAGTGCGGGTAAGGCTTTTGAGATGAAAAAGAAGATTGACGATTACCAAGCCGAGATGCTCAAACTTTGCGATGATAGATTTAAGTCTCAGATAAAAAAAGTTCAAATAGATACGAAGACCATGCACAAAAATGCGGCAGGACAATCTTTGAATTGGCAAATGTATAATTTCTACCATACCGTACTTGCTGCCGATATAGTCATTATCAATAAACTTAAATCGGAAATAGAAAATTCGGAATACGACCTTATAAATAGCTTGTACTCTGCCATATCTGCGGACGACTTCAAGTTTGATATGGTTAGAGCCAGAGTTATTCCTAAGTCTACTTATGTTATTCAGGGAGATTCTTATGAAGCAGACGTTATAGTTGCGGCATACGATTCTCGTTCTCAATTAAGGGGAGAAGTTAGAGGGCAAAACATAGTAGGAGATTCGGGTACATTGAAGTTAAAATTCGGCGCGGGTGCTTTGGGTCCGCAGAAATACAAAGGTACTGTTTATGTAAAGAGAGAAACAGGTGAAATGCCTTATGAATTCGAAGGAGAATACTTTGTGGCAGCACCGAGTGTAACCATCTCAGCCACAAAGATGAATGTATTTTACATAGGTGTTGATAATCCTTTGGGCGTAGGTGCACCGGGCGTAAATTCAAAAGATCTATCGGTTAGTATTACAGGTTCCAACGGTGCAACTATCAAACCGGATCACACTAACGGTTCTTACATAGTAAATGTAAAAGCTCAGGGTAAATGTAATATAAATGTTTCTGCAAAAATAGGTAACCAGACCAGAAATCTCGGCTCTATGGAATATAGAATAAAACGTATTCCCGACCCTACCGTCAAAATAGGTAACTTCTCGGGAGGAAAGGTTTCCAAAGAGTCCTTGTTGGCCAATAGAGGTTTTCGTGTAGATATGACAGGTTTTGATTTTCCCGTAACCTATACTGTTACCAACTATAAAATATCCTTTATTACCGGAGGAGAGGGCAGTATTCCTATTCAGGGTAGGGGCAATGCCTTTACGGCTGAGATTATAAACCAAATACAAAAGCTCAGAAGAGGAAACAGAATAGTTATAGAGGAGTTGAGAGTAAAGGGACCTGATGGAGAAAGAGCTCCAAGTAATCAGACTATGGTATTCACCATACAGTAGAAATTTTTGATAACAACTAAAAATATTTAATATTATGAAAAAAATAGTTCTTGTAATGTTGAGTGCTTTGTTTTTTGTAAATGGAAACATATTTGCTCAAATAGTGGATGATACGGAGACCGAAGAGTTGGATCAATTCTATGACAGACCCATAAATAATAAGGCGAAAAAACCTTTTGTATATCCGTATGTCAGAGCGGCGGATGTTGTTTGGGAACATGCTGTATGGAGAACTATAGATTTTAGGGAAAAGATGAATCAAGTATTCTATTATCCCATTGTCCCACAGCAAAGCAGGGTAAATATGTACACAATGATAGACCAAGCCATAAGCAACGGTACTATAAAGGTATATAATGACGATGAATTCAAGCAAGAAGTTGACGATTGGGAAAAACGTAAGGGACTTATGGGAAATACCACCTATGTGAAAATTTTTAAACCTGATATGGACGGATTTGAACAAGAGGAGGACTCCTTGGTTACAACGCCTATGGTAGAGGAGGATATTACAACCCTTAAACTAAAAGAACGTTGGTTTATAGATAAACAAAGGAGCGTTAGAGATGTAAGGATTATAGGTTTTACTCTTGTTTATAATCAGCAAAAAGAGCAAGAAGGTGTAGTTTCTTCCAATCCGATGGAAATAGGTTGGATACGTTTTAACGACCCAGAAGTTAGAGAACTTTTGGCTAATACCGAGGTCTATAACCCAAAGAACGATGCGGAAAGAAGAAGTTATGACGATATATTCCAAAAGCGTATGTTTACTTCCTATATAACAAAAGAGTCCACGGTTTACGAGAGAAGACTTTCTGATTATTTAACGGGTATGGACGCTTTGTACGAATCGGAAAGAATAGAAGAACTTTTGTTTGATATGGAACAAGATATGTGGGAGTATTAAAAGAAATATTTTCAGCACATTTTGGCTGATTTTATGCCGAATATGTTCAATAACATATTCGGCATTTGTTTATTCTTTCAGTTTTGTATCAATTATAATAGTTGTTGGTCCGTCATTAACGAGACTTACTCTCATCAAAGAACCGAAACGACCATGTAGTATTTTTTTGCCGAGTTTATTTTCCATGACTTGCATAAATTTTTCGTACATAGGTAAAGAAAAATCGGGTTTGGAAGCTTTTAGATAGGAAGGTCTGTTGCCCTTTTTTGTAGAAGCAAATAGGGTAAATTGACTGACAATTAATATATCCCCACCAACCTCTAAAATACTCTTATTCATTACCCCGTTTTCATCATCAAAAATTCTCAAATTCACTATCTTGCTTGACAACCATTCCACATCCGCTTCCGTATCAGCATCCTCTACTGCCACAAGTATCAACATTCCTCTATCTATTTGGGCGACCGACTCTGTTTCTACCCTAACATTTGCCTCACAAACTCTTTGTATTACAACTCTCATCTTGTCTAATTTTTATACAAAGTTACTTATATTATTTCAAAAACCTTTCAACGAAAAACAAAATACCCTTACCTTTACTATTACAAAATTACAAATTTTAGCACAACAATTTGTACGACATCTCCTCACAACATTCCTTTTTACACATTGTGATTAACTTTGTGTCAGTCCGTATTAATTATCCATATTGTCAGCGTCCGTCATTGCGAGCGAAAAGCGAAGCAATCCGGACAGATTTGTATTGCCATACCTTATAAGAATTTTGCCTTTCTTTGTTTGGATTCTGCCAAACGGCGATTCGTTATCAAAAAAACCCCCTTTTTTCATCAAAAAAAGGGGGTTTTTTCACCATCGAAACAAAGAGTGGCAGAATCCAAAAGCCCTTCGGCAACATCCTTTCTGTCTTTGGCAAAACTTTTTCCTCTCTTGGCAGTCTTTTTCTTTCTTTGACAACCCTCCCCGCCTCCGTCATTGCGAGCCCGAGCGGAAGTGGCAACTATTATTGTCGCATCATCCAAATACTTTCTTTGAGGCAAAGCACAATATATCTTGTCCAAAGCCTACGTAGTAAAATTATTATCAAACAAAGTGCTATGAAAATTTGTAATGTTGTTTTCATTTTTACGAATATTTTTTATTATCAAAATTTTAATATTCGCCAAAGTAGTAATACCCGGGAATGTGGGAGGTTTTTGTAGAAAAAAATAATAAAAAAATATTTCTCCAAATAATTTAATACTAAGTAGTTAGAGGATAAAAAATATTGACCTTTTTTTCTAAAAATAGCATACGAGGTAAATATATTGAGAATAAGGAGAATATGTAAAAAACTATATAATAGTTATAATAATAAAACAAAGGTTTTAACGTTTTTCTCGTAATGTTACGAAAACACACAAATATGAACTACCATAATATTCCCAAAGTTTTTTTTTCTAATTTCACATTTAGAGATTGGTGGTTTGTTACAAGCACAATAGTATTATTGTTTGGAATGTTTTGTTCTCCTTTTGTTGCAAGCGTTGGCAAAGGTTTTATTGTCGCCGGTATAATATTGAATTTTATTCTTTGGAAAAAACAAATAGTTGACACCAAACAAAAAAGATTTTTTTTGCTTTGTATAGCTTGTTTGTTTTTACTAAATATTGTTGGGACCATATGGAGCGAAAATAAAACGGAGGCCATAACTGTCTTATTTCATTCTGTCAGTTTTTTGATTATACCTTTGTTTGTATTTCTGCACTCGCCAATAAAAAAAAACGTATTAAAGTTCATCATACTCTCATACCTATTTTTTTGCCTGCTTGGTACAATAATCGGATTTTTTAATTATATAACAAACAATTATACTGATACACGGCATATAGTAACAGGCACGCGACACATAGCTTTTGCGATAAATATAGCTTTTTCTACATGTTTGCTTATGGTATATACATATTATATCGGAAAGCACAAAAAGATAATCATACCTATAATAATATGGCAAATAGCTTTTTTGGTTATAGTGCAAATGATAAGCGGTTTGTTGGCTTGTATAATATTTGTGTCAATATACATTACTTATCTGTTTGTGAAACGAAGGAATAGATTAAATACAATTTTATTTGTATCCAAAGTTGTTATTCTTTTGGCTTTGTGCGGGTGGATATACATAGAGTATAATAATTATTTTATTCCAAAGGAAAAAGTTATCAAAAACTGGGTTTTAAAAACCAAAGAGGGTAACTTTTACACAAGTACAGACGACAAATTTATAGAAAACGGATATTTTGTAAATAATTATGTATGCAAAAAGGAAGTGGAAACGGAATGGCAAAAACTTACAGGCAAATCTCTTTACGAAAAAAGTTTTGACACCGTTCATAGTTTTAAAAACATTGTGTATAGATACCTTAACTCCAAAGGCTTACATAAGGATGCCGAAAGCGTAAGGCAACTTTCCAAAGAAGATTTGGATAATATATATAAGGGAATAGCAAACGTTGTTTATACGGAAAGATTTTCTTTGCGCCCCAGACTATATCAAACTTTCCACGAAATAGAAAGATTTCACCACGCAAAAGAAGTGAATTATAAGTCCTTGATTCAAAGAATGGCTATGACAAACAGTGCTTTCAATATTATAAAACGGTACCCTTTGTTTGGCACCGGCACGGCAGATGCTTCCGAAGATTTAAGGGTGCAACTTTCCAAAGATTACCCTTCTTTATCTCAAATAATAAAAGCCGACCCACACAATCAACTTGTTTATATAACGGTAAAATTTGGGGTGGTTGGACTGTTGTTTTTTATTTTTGCAACTCTGTATCCTTTTATAAAACTAAAACTATGGCAAAATAAATATTGTACGACTTTTTGTATGGTTTTTATTTGTTATATGTTTAGCGAAAGCTGTTTGCAAATGATGGCAGGGGAGATTTTCTTTTGCTTGTTCTATTCTCTCCTGATTTTTGACGATAAAGAGATAAGAAAATATTATCTACCTTAATTTTTGATTTGATATGCAAGAAAAAAATATATATCTAATAGACGCAATGGCGTTAATATTTCGCTCTTATTATGCTTTTAAAAATCCGGTAATAAACTCCAAAGGAGTTAATACTTCCGCTTCTCTCGGTTTTTTTAATACACTAATGGATGTTATTCAGAAGCATAATCCTTATGCGATGTGTGTATGTTTTGATATCTCCTCCGATACATTCAGAAAACAAGAGTATGCCGATTATAAATCCAACAGACAAGCCGCTCCCGAGGAGATATTATCCAACATTCCATACATACAATCTTTGTTGAAGGCTATGAATATTAAAACCATGGGAGTAGAAGGATATGAGGCGGATGATATTATAGGTACTTTGGCAAAGAAAGCAAAAAAAAAGGGTTACAAGGTATATATGATTACTCCGGACAAGGATTATGCTCAACTTGTTGAGGAGAATATTTTTATACTGAAACTTCCTTATAGACAACAACCGGAGCAAATACTCGGGGAAAAAGAAGTATTGGAAAAATTTGAAATAAAAAATACCAAACAGGTAATAGATATACTTGGTCTTTGGGGAGACTCTTCGGATAACATACCCGGTGTAAAAGGAATAGGAGAAAAGAAAGCCAAAGCACTTTTGCAAAAATTTGATAGTATAGAAGAAATACTTGCGAATACGGATAAAATAACCGTTCCGAGTGTAAGAAAGGCTATAGAGGAAAATAAACAACAAGCCTTATTAAGCAAAAAATTGGCAACAATAGATTTGAATGTTCCCATAGAGTTTATTGAGCAGGAATTTGAAATGAAAAGTCCTAACTTTACGGAATGCAAAAAATTGTTTGACGAGTTGGAATTTAGAAAAGCGGGGAGTCGTTTTTTTTCTATTTACAAGGAAAAGCAAAGCGAACAAAAAAATACATTGTTTGAAACAACCGATACTCTACCCATATTACAAACAAGTATTTTTGACAATTCCGCCTTAGACAACGACATATTGAACAGGGAACTCTCCTACGTTTTTCTTAATGATAACTTTACTAATATTTTTGAGGAAATAAAGAATAAACACGAGTTTGCCTTTGCAATAGAACCCGATACTGCGGGGATGGAGGGTAAAATCAAAAGTATTGCTCTTTGTACTGAGAGGGCAAAAGCATATTATTATGTTTGGCATACGGACATAGCCTTAGACAAAAAGATAAAGGATATTTTACAAGATGAGAGTATAACAAAAATTTGTTATGATATAAAACTACAAAATCATATACTGACTAATGAAGGTATAACAACGCGAGGTAACAACTTTGATGTCTTATTGTCTCACTATCTGATAGCGTCGGAAGAAAGGAGTAAATTGGAGGATTTGGCTCTGATTTATTTGGAATACGTTATGATGGAAAAACAAAAAGATACGCCTTTGAATGAGAAAGATTTTCTTTGTCAAAGAGCTGATGTCTCTTTTCAACTTATGCCTATTTTTAAGGAGAGGATGAAACAGGATAATTTGGAAAATCTTTTTTATAAGATAGAGATGCCTTTGAGTGACGTTCTTTTATCTATGGAAAAAGAAGGAATATGTTTGGATACAAAAGCACTACAAAGATATTCAATGTTTTTGCAGAAGGAAAAAGATATTTTGGAAAAACAAATATTCGAATATTCCAAAGAAGAATTTAATATTGCCTCTCCCATACAACTCGGACACGTTTTGTTTGAAAAACTTAATATCACAGAAGGACGGAAAACAAAGAAAACCAAAACCAAACACTACTCAACCTCAGAGGAAGTGTTGGAAAAACTTTCAGCCTACCATCCCATAGTACCGCTTATTTTGGAGTGGAGAAAACTTTCAAAACTAAAAAATACTTATGTGGATGCCCTACCACTTCTTATAAATAAAAATACGGGAAGAATACACACCACATTCAACCAAGCCGTAACGGCTACGGGAAGACTCTCCTCGGCTAATCCCAATTTGCAAAACATTCCCATACGCTCCGAAATGGGTAAGGAGATAAGACGTGCCTTTGTGCCAAACAAAGAAGGGCATTATTTGCTTTCGGCAGACTATTCTCAAATAGAACTAAGGATAATAGCCTCTTTGTCACAAGACTATAATTTGTGCAAAGACTTCCGTGAAGGCAAAGATATTCACCTATCTACCGCGGCTAAAATTTATCATGTTGAGGAAAAGGAGGTCAGCAAACAAATGCGTTCCTCTGCCAAAAGTGTGAATTTTGGAATAATATATGGAATTTCGGCATTTGGTTTATCGGAAAATCTTTCCGTTAGCAGAACGGAGGCACAAAATCTTATTAATGAATATTTTTTGGCCTACCCCAAAGTTGAGGAATTTATAAAAAATAGGATAGCCTTTGCACAAGAGAAAGGTTATGCACAAACGGTTTTAGGTAGAAGAAGATATTTGCGAAACATAAATTCGGCTAATGTCAATCTTAGAAATTTTGATAACAGAAACGCCGTAAACATGACAATACAAGGGACAAGTGCGGATATGATAAAGATAGCAATGGTTAATATTTATAAGGAATTGCAAAAGAGAAAAATGCAGAGCAAACTCTTGGTACAAATACACGATGAACTTATATTTGATGTTCCCGAGCAAGAGTTGGAAACAATGAAAGAATTGGTAGTTAGCCTTATGCAAGAGTCTTTGCCTTTGGAGAACGTACCCGTTATAGCAGATTGCGGAATAGGCAAAAACTGGCTGGAAATGAAATAAGAAAATATTCTTGTATCGGACAGAATAGGAAATAAAACAAAAAAAACATATTTAACCAAGTATAATGCGGTATGAATAAAATAAAAAAAATATTATTTTTATTTTTTACACTCTTTTCTCTGACTATTACGGCGCAAAACGCAAATTTCGGTAGTAGAGTTATACAAGATTTGAAGGAAAAACTTCGGTTCTCTTTTTCTCAAAAACAAGCATATAAAACGAATCCGCATTTTATATTTTTTTATGATGCCACATTAACCAATAATAACGGAATAGAAGCAAAAGATTTTGATTTGTGTTTTAATATCAATACCTATAAGATATTGGAAGCCAACGGGTATTTGGATAGTATTTTTGTTAGAGACAATGAAAAACAAATGTTGTCCGTTGATACAATGACATGGACATATTTTTGTGAATTTTTCGTAAGCAAACAGCAAATGAAGAAAGAAATTGCTTTTCTTAACGTAGAAAACATAGATGGTAACGCCGTATTATATATCAATGACAAAAAAGTAAGAGAGTATCATAATTCTTTTATGAAATATAACGACGCGGTAACATCTTATTTAAGAAAAGGCAATAATAAACTAAAAATAGTGTTTTTCCCAAAAGATAGTATAAGAACCCGTCAACGTTCTCCTCAATATCTTTACGGTTGGGACTGGCATCCCAAAACCCTTGCTCCGAGCATAGGGGCAATATATATGAGTTTTGAGGACGACATGCCCATTTTGGACTATGCCTCCGTACAGACCAAAGGTTTTGTAAATGATACTTCCTTGGCTGAAATGGAGTTAAGGTTGAATTTCAGAAAAACATTGCGGGAAAGACATTATATAACACTGAAATTTGACACTGTGAAACATCAATTTATAGTAGAACCCAACAAAGAAAACATATATGTTTTTGATTTCTCTATAAAAAAACCGAAACTTTGGTGGCCTAACGGTCAGGGAGAGCAATATTTGTATAATGGGAAAATTTATTTGGACAACGATTCCTGTTATAATATATCTTTTGGAGTGAGAACTATAGAACTCATAAGAGAAAGAGATTTTATTGTCAATAGAGAAAAGCAAGATAATGAAAGTGATTCGGTTTGGGGAGAAAGTTTTTACTTTAGAGTAAACGGACGAGATGTTTTTTGCAAAGGAGCAAATTATATTACAGGACCCATTACACCCAAATCCGATATCATTCTTGCCAACCAAGCAAATATGAATATGTTACGAATATGGGGAGGAGCAAACTACGGGAGCGAAGAATTTTATAATCTATGTGACAAATACGGAATAATGGTTTGGCAAGATTTTCCTTTTGCTTGTGAGTTATATCCTGCCGATAGTTTGTTTTTGGATAATGTTTGCAAAGAGGCAACTCAAAACATTCAAAGAATAAATGCCCATCCCTCTCTGGCTCTATTTTGTGGCAACAATGAAATATGGGAAGGTTGGTACAATTGGGGGTGGAAAAACACAGTAAGAGATACTATTAAAGCTGTAGAGGATTATGATAAATTGTTTGGAAAATTATTGCCCGATTTGGTGAAAGAGTTTGCACCGACAATAGATTATATACATTCCTCGCCCGTAGAATACGGCTGGGGACACAAGGAAAGCAGACAAATGGGAGATTGTCACTATTGGGGTGTTTGGTGGGGCGATTCGGTTTTTGAGACATACACAAGAAAGGTTCCGAGATTTATGTCCGAGTACGGTTTTCAAAGTGCTATGAATCCGAATACCGCTTTGTCTTATTGCGCAAAGCCTTATAATAAAAACGACGAGGGTTTTGCTCTTCACCAAAAACATGACAGAGGTTTTCAACTCATAGACAGCAGATTAAAACAATGGTTTGGTGATGTTATAAAGAATGATGAGGACTACATAAATTATAGTCAACTTTTAGGACAGGAGGCTATGAAAATTGCAATAGAGACACATCGTATCTCAAAACCCTACTGTATGGGTACTTTGTTTTGGCAATACAACGAATTGTATCCTTGCGTAGGTTGGGGGTGTATAGACTATTCGGGTGAGGTAAAGCCCACATATTACACCGCGTCTTTGGATTATCAACCTGTAATATTTGCAATAGATAAGTATTCTTCCCGAGATAGCATATTTGTTTATGTTTGTTCCGACAAAAAAGAGGATATAACATTGGAATACACTTTAAAAATATTGGACAACGAGGATGAAATACGTTATAAATACATAGAGGACGTGGCAAAAATCAAAGCAAATGAAAGCACAAAAATTGCATCCGTATCTTATAAGGATATAAAAAATTTTGATAAAAACACTTGTTTTATTTGGATAGAAGGTATGTATGAAAATACGTTTATTAGCAACTACGCTTTTTTTACTTATCCGAAAGATTACATATCTTTGCAAAAGTATTTCAATGTTGTCAATAATTACTACTACGGAGATAATATAAGATAATAGAACATTTTTGTAACACTACGCGGACATGAAAAAGAGAATCGTAATATTGTTTGCCCTGTTTTTTATTTTCGTGGGAACAAAGGCTCAGTATGATATAAGTTTGGAAATCAAAAATTGCCCAACGGACACAATGTATATAGGTTATTTCCATATGGGAGGAACGTATGCTTTTGATACCTGCGTAAACAAAAAAGGTAAATTCCGTTTCAAAAAGAAAGACAAACCTATGCCCGATGGCATGTATTTTTTCTCGGATAGCAAAGGAAAATACGTTGAGTTTATTATTCAAGAAGAAAATAAAATGAGTTTTTATATTGCCGACGATAATTGGTCGGAAAATATAACAGTAAAAGGCTCAAAAACACAACAAGCGTATTTTGACTACATAAGAAAATCAAATGCTTTGGGGAGAGAATTCAAAAAATTATCACAAAAAACTACTGATAAAGAGGAGTATAATAAGGAGTATTTGATTTTAAGCAAACAAAATGACTCTTTAAAAGAGGATTTTATAAAAAAGTATCCTGCATTCCTGTTGAGTAAAATTTTGATGTGTTCCAGACCCAAAACCATTCCGGCAACGGACAACATTTACACACCCGATGGGAGTATAGACTCTTTGGCTATGAACTTGAGAGCTTATAATTACTACAAAAAACATTATTTTGACAATATGGATTTGTCTTGTGATGCCTTGCTAAGAACTCCGAAAGAAATTTTTGCCATACCATATAACAATTTTTGGGAAAATTTAATGAAATACGAAAAAGCAGACTCCCTTATTTATTATGCGGATAGTCTTATTGCAAAAACGGTTGAGGGAGGAGAAATGTACAAATACATAGTAAACGACGTCACAAAACGATACTTGACCGATAATGTAATGGGACACGATAAGGTGTATGTTGCTATGGTAAACAAGTATTTTAAGACCGGCAAAGTCACTTGGATGCACCCCTCGGATGTAGAAATGAATATTCAAAGAGCGGAAAAATGGGAAAAAATACTTGTTGGCAAAACCATACCGGATTTGGCTTGCCCAATAGGAGACGAAAATTCTACTTGGTATAGGTTGGGAGATTTAAACAATAGGTATCGTATTCTGATTTTTTGGTCTATAGAATGCGGGCATTGTACCAAAGAAATACCTCAACTTGTGGAATTCTACAACAATAACAAGGAAAAATATGATATAGGCATGTTTGGCGTCCACACCGAGGGAGATTTGGAACAAATGAAAGAGTTTTGTCAAAAACATAATGTTCGGTGGATTAATACCAACGGACTGTATGCAAACTATGATTGGAGAGAATATTTTGACATAGAGAAAACACCAGTTGTTTTTATTTTGGATAATAAGAATAAAATACTTGCAAAGAATGTTTCCATAGAAACCCTATCTCAGATTATGGATTTGTTGGAAAAAGGTTTGCTTAATTTATAATAAAAAATGTAATTATGAAAAAGATAGCACTTATTACGGGAGCGACTTCGGGTATAGGCAAGGCTACCGCACAAAAGTTTGCACAAAAAGGTATAAATGTAATTATTACCGGCAGGAGAAATGAAAGATTGCTTAGTATTGCAAAGGAACTTACGGGCAAATACGACATAGAGGTAAAAACTTTGTGTTTTGATGTAAGAAATAATGAAGAGGTAGAAAAAAATCTAAAATCCTTAGACACCCATTGGAAAAATATAGACATATTGGTAAATAACGCAGGATTGGCAGCAGGCAAAGACCCAATACAGTCTGCTCTGCTTAGCGATTGGGAGCAGATGATAGATACGGACGTAAAGGGCTTGTTATATGTTTCTCGTATGGTTCTACCTTGGATGTGTGAAAGAAAAAAAGGACATGTCATTAACATATGCTCCATAGCAGGCAAAGAAGTATATGTCGGAGGTAGTGTTTATTGTGCGGTAAAACATGCCGTAGATGCTATAAGCAAAGGCATGCGTATGGATTGCTTGCCGTATAATATAAAGGTAACCAATATTTGTCCGGGAGCAGTTGAAACCGAATTTTCTATGGTTAGATTCAAAGGAGATAAGCAAAAAAACGATGCTACATATAAGGGCTTTACACCTTTGACGGGAGAGGATATTGCCGATGCTATCACATATTGTGCCTCTTTACCCGAGCACGTAAACATAAATGATATGGTTATTATGCCAACAGCACAAGCGAATTCCGGACTCTTTAACAGAGTGTAACGTATGAAAATATTGATTCGTATTTTCTTTGTTGTCAAACCGTTAAATCAATAAGAACATGTACGACCAAGTGATAGACAAGAATAATCCCGATTCTGCTTTGAAAATTACACAAGGTACAGACATAAAAAAAAGTGTTAATGAAAAATTTATTAACACTATAAAGAAGGTAAAACAATTATCCGTACAAGATTATGTCGAGGGTATATTGCAGGGCAATAGGACAATACTTGCAAGGGCTATTACCTTGGTGGAAAGTAGTTTGTACAAACATCAAAATATGGCCCAACAAGTAATAGAACAATGTCTCAAACATGCCGGTAATAGTATTCGCTTGGGTATTACGGGAGTGCCAGGCGTAGGGAAAAGTTCCGTTATAGAAGTACTTGGCAAAATGCTTACCTCACAAGGACATAAAGTTGCCGTGCTTGCCATAGACCCAAGCAGTGAAAGAAGCGGAGGTAGCATACTTGGAGACAAAACTCGTATGGAATTGCTTTCTTGTGACCCAAATGCTTTTATTCGTCCCTCGCCTTCGGCCGGTAGTCTTGGCGGAGTGGCAAGAAAAACACGCGAGATTATTATTTTGTGTGAAGCGGCAGGCTTTGACGTAGTTATAATAGAGACTGTTGGGGTTGGACAAAGTGAAGTTTTGGCTCATTCTATGGTTGATTTCTTTCTCTTGTTACAATTGGCCAATGCAGGAGACGAACTGCAAGGTATCAAAAGAGGAATAATGGAAATGGCTGACGCCATAGCTATAAACAAATCGGAAGGTAAAGAAAAAGAACGCTCCGAACTTGCCGCTTCTCATTATAGAAATGCTTTGCATCTTTTTCCTCCCCAGGAGAGTGGCTGGCAACCAAAAGTTTTTACCTGTTCGGCTTATTCCAAAATAGGTATGGATACTATTTGGCAAACAGTCTTAGACTATGTAAAGATGACACAGCAAAATGGATTTTTCTATAAAAATCGCAACGAACAAAATCTTAGAATACTTTCGGAAACAATACAACAAACCCTTGTAGAACGTTTTTACAATAGCGAAGTTGTAAAACAAAAATTAGGCATAGCAAAAGATGATATTTTGGATAACAAAGTCTCTGCTTATGTTATTGCTCAAAAACTTATAGACGAATATTTTAACTCTCTGAGAAAAGAAGTTCAACTATAGATTTATAAAAAAAAGAGTCTGTTTTTTCTCTAAGAAAATCGTTTACTTGTTTTATTGTATTTTGTCTTAAAATTAGGTAAACGTATCCCTGTTTGGTAGGAATTAACAAAATAAGATTATCTATATAGTCTTTGCAATTGGTGGAAGAAAGTTGTGAAAGAATAGGGTGAAAGAATAGGGTGAAAGAATAGGGTGAAAGAAAAAAGTACGATAGATTTTTTTGTCTATTCCACTATAATTTTTTTGGTTGTCTTATTGTTTTTTTCATCCATGATTACAACAAAATAAACTCCTTTACCAAAATCTTTAAGATTTATTTCTTGCTTGGTATACTCTTTGTCTAAAACCTTTTTTCCGTTTTCTTTGTAAACTACTATCCGAGACAAATTGCGATTATCCGATATTATCTTAATCTTATCTAAAGTAGGAATTGGGAAAACAAGTATATCCTTATCCGCACCTTGCATTTGAGTCAGATTGCTTGCTCCTATATATACATGCTTAACTTCCGTAAAATCGGAGGTATCTCCTACGTTGCAAATAGTTCTTGCTTTTACGGAATACGTATGACCTATTTCCAAATTTCTGAGTGTGAAAACAGGGTTTATTTTTACTATGGTAGTATCCCATTTAACTGCATAATAATCTTTGGAGAGAATCTGCCAAATATTAGCCTCAGAAGCCCAAGTAACCAAAACGACTTCGTCCATATCGGAATGTACCCATTCGACGTTAAAATCCTCAGGCATAAGACAAGTTGGGCTTGATAGGGTTTGAACTTCCAATTCCATGCTATCCAAAGTCGGTATGTTTTCACACAAAGGAGATATCACAACTTTGTATGTCGTATGGGGTGAGAGGTTGGAGAAAGTATGATTATTGTTTTGCGTGGTAATTTGATTTAAAATGTTATTTTGTTCGTCTTTTAAGGATATTTTATAAGTCAGTTCATCCTCTTGCCAAGAAAGTGTAAAAGAGTTTTGAGTAATATTAGATACCGTTATATTAGTTGTCAAAGGACAAGCACTTTGTAAAACAAAATTTTTCATCCCGAAAGAAATGTTTGTATTGTTTGCGCTATCGTATGTTAGAAATCTTAAAACAACGTTTTCGTAACCGACAAAGGAAAGAAGAGAAAAAATTTGTGAAGAAAAAGAAGTTGTTTGTGGCAGTTGTCTCAGAAAAGTAAAGCTTTCTCCTCCGTCTATGGAAATTTGCACAGTTGTAGATGTGGAACTCTTGTAATCAAAACTAATGTACGGGAAGCTTATTGCGGTAAAATCAAAGGACGGAGAATACAATACCGTATCATAAAACCAACAAGAAGGCAAAGAATTATTCTCAGAGTCTACAAAAAATTCTTGTGCTACATTGTAAGGATAAATGGTAGTTGTCAAACATTTTGTTCTAAAAGTTGATGTTTGAGACCACGAACTTTGTGTTTCGTTGTGCAAAGCCTTGATTTTTAAAATATATTCCGTGTCCGGTTGCAAAGAATCTATAATTGTATTATTCTGTTCCGTAAATTTTTCACTCCAATTCTCATTTCCTTCGGATTTCTTGTAGGCAATAGTGTAACCGGTAGCGTTCTCTATCTCTGGCCATGAGATGTAAATTAAGGTATCCTTAGTAAGGATATTTACATTTGTGGGAGTGTGTAAATCTATTAATGTTTTAAAATTAAAATTTTCGCTATAAAGACTCTCTTCATTGTCACACAAAACCTTTACTCTTACTGTGTAGTAGGTATTAGGCAAAAGGTTTTCAATCAAAAAATTATTCTCTACATTGGATTGAATAATCCATGCAGTATCGGAGGTTTTCTTGTATTCGAGTTGAAAACTCTCTTGTCCGTATTCGGCTCTCCAAGCAATAATGGCACTGTGAGAGGAAAGTTCCGTAACCCTTAAACTATCTGCAACAGCACAAAAACGAGAATTTATTTTCAAACTGTCTATTAATATCGGCATATCAATAGTATTTCCGTCCGTATTTTTCCAAGCAAAAACCAATCTAAGTTTTGCTCCCGAAATGTCTCCGTTTAGTTCTATGTGAGAATGCTGTCCTATTGTATCTGTGGCAGAATAAATACCCCCTATTCTGTAATTTTCACTAATAGGGTCGTCCATACCTATGGCCGAATAAGGACTTAGCAAGTATAATTTTACACTATTGGTATCCAAGCTAGAATTTGCTCTATAAACAAAATCCACATATGTGCTAACAGCCAGAGTATCTATTACAATGTCCAGGTATTTGAATGAATAAGTATTTGAATCATTAGCGTATATAAAACCTATACTATCCAAATTACTCATAGCAAACGGCACAGTTTTTGTCTCCGCAGCCGACCTGTAATTAACAAAAAACCAACGCCAATCACTATAATCCTCTTGACAATTGCTTCTTATTAGAAACTGATAAGTTTGCCCGGAAAACAAACCCGTAAAAGTTTGCTCATGATTTGGAGTTTTGTATCTTACCCCACAATCGGCAGGTATTTTGCCAATAGTGTCTGAAATAACATCAAAACTGTCCGCAATTGAGCAAGCCTGCCATTGAAGTGCAAGCCTGTTTTCCGGCATTACTATAAGGGCAGGAGAAACTACCTTAGTACACTCCTCATCTGCGTTTTGGGCAAACAAAACTTGGAAACCCAAAAAGAAGGATAAAAGAATAAAAATACTTTTCTTCATACGAATAGGCAATCAAAAAAACAAGATATTGTCTATCTAATTCTATCGGCGGAACGAACAAGTTTTTCGTCCTTTCTAATACCGTTGCGAGCAAATACCAAACATATAATTTGCGCTATCGGAAAATATGCCCCTATACCGTAAATTGTTTTAGAAGTTTTTAGGGCTGAAGAAACCAAATCCTCCCTACCTTTTAGCCAAGAAGTAAGGATTTGCTCCAAACCGGCATCTACCTGATATAAAAATAAAACCAAAGTATAAGCAACTATTACCAAAAAGGCAAAAGCCAATACTCTAAGTTGCAAAATTCTGTTTTTGTAGGTAAATATTGTAGCCAAACAAAGCACCATAAATACACAATTGAGAATTATCAAAGAAATGGGTGAGTATTGTTGAAAAAAGTTATCGGAGTTTATATCGACAGATTTTACAACAAGGTTATAAACAATGCTTTGGTCAGGCAAAGAAAAATTTGCCAACGGAAAGAAAAATGCCAAAACAGATAGCAACAAAGCCAAAGCGAGCCATAGGGTTTGTACTCTTTGAATCATATTTTTGTTTTTTTACTACTCTTTATTTGTCTTGATTTTCATAACGCACAAAAGGTCTCAATATTGTGTAAAACATTTATTCACGAATAAAACAGAGATTTATATAATAAATAATATTAGGTTTTATTATTGATTTTCAATAATTTAATATTTATGTTTATTTTTTCTTTGTAAAAAGTATTGACATAAAAAAAAGTTGTACTAACTTTGCAACGTTAAAACAAAAGAATTTATAAACCTTTTAAAAATTTCAAAGAAATGAAAAAAGTATTGTTAGTATTGGCTATCGCCGGATTTTTTGCAGCATGCGGAAGCAAAGGAACAGACACAGCAACAACTACTCCTACGGAAAACACCCCAACAGAAGAAGTTGCTACTGCAAGTGAAACTACAGCTACCAACACAGCTACTGCAACTGAAACTCCTGCCAAATAATTTGGGTTTCGGTTTATAGCAATTAATCAAAAAGGCAGTCCCATTGAAAGACTGCTTTTTTTGTGCGCTATAAGAAAAGATTAACCGAAAATATCCTTCCAAGAAAAAACAGCCATTAACACACTACGCAACAACAGGTAGGAAATAAAACCTGCCCAAAGAGCATTGTTGCTTTGACCGAAAACAAAGAAGATAACAAAAAATGAAATTGTGGCAAAGAATATGGCATTTCTCATCATAACGGATTTTATCATCCCTATAAGTATGCCGTCATACAAGAAGGCAAGAAAACCAACCAAAGGTATTATCATAGTCCAGAAAAGATAATCTTTAGCCACTCTTATGACATCTTTTTGATTGGTAAGCAAATAAAGTATATCTTTGGCAAAAAAGCCATAGACTATGACACACAAAAGAGCCATTGCCATCCCCCAAAGTATAAGTAATTTTACCGTGCGTCTCAGATTTTTTATTTGATTGGCGCCTGCAAATCTTCCGCAAAGAGATTCTGCCGCATAGGCAAAACCGTCCATAAAATAAGAAAACAGAGTAAAGAGTTGCATTATTAACGTATTTACGGCAAGCAAAGGGTAAGGCATTTTAGTGGAGGCTACGGTAAAATATGAGCTTACCGCTATTATACAAATAGTCCTTAGAAATATGTCCACATTGACTTTAAAGAATTTTAGCATAGGTTCTTTTTTAAGAGCTCGAGCGAACGAAATATCATATTTTTTAAAATATTTGGTAAAGAAGATAAGAAGAGTAACAAAAAGTCCGGAATATTGCGCTATAACGGTAGCGTAGGCAACTCCCTCTATTGTCATATTAAAACGAAGTACAAACAACAAATCAAAGGCAATATTAACAAGATTTATAAAAATTGCTATCCACATGGGAGTTTTACTGTCTTGCATACCTATGAACCAGCCTTTTAAAGAATACATGCCAAGTGTTGCCGGCGCAGCCCAAATTCTTATGTAAAAATATTGCAAGGCAAGATTCATTATATTTGCACTATCCTCTACAACGGTTTTTGCAATGAAGGCAATGGGTTTTTGCAACAATATCAGACAAATGGCAGAGCCTATGGCAATAAGACAACTGCGAGTAAGTATGTCTATTTGTTCTTTTTTGTCCGCTGCTCCGAAACTTACGGCAGTAAAGCCACTTGTTCCCATTCTGAGAAAACCGAATAACCAATAAATAAAATTAAAAATCATCGTACCTATTGCAATAGCACCTATATACTCGGCTTGTCTTCCTCTTTCGGATATATGACCGACTATTGCCGTATCAACTATACCTAGCAAGGGTACTGTTATATTGGTAATAATGTTCGGTATGGTAAGGTTTATTATGTTGGTATTTAAATCTTTAACACTTTGCATAAATAATTATGTTATTTTGCAAAATTATAACAAAAATCGTATACTTGTTGAATGTCAAGCCTCTTGTCCTATAACTACAAGCGGCTTTTCTCTCAAAATATAAAAGTAGCGTATAAAAATAAAAATAATATATTTTCGTTTAGGAAAAATAAAAATAAGAGAATAATGAACAACAACATAAAGGGTAAAGTTTTTGTTACAGGGCTTTTTGTTTTATTATTTTTTGCTTACTCGGAGGTTAGGGCACAATTTTTTAAAGGTTTTGTTTCTTTGGGTTTTAACGTTGCCCAAATAGACGGTGATGAGGTTTACGGTTTCAAAAAAGTTGCACCAAACTTGGGTATTGGAGCAATGCTCCCTTTGAATGCAAACAAACAGAACGAGGGGTTACAAGTTTCTATGGAAATAAATTATTCTCAGCGAGGTGCAAAAGAATCCACCGCCGGCGACCCTTTTATTTACAAGGCCTCATTGGATTATATAGATATCCCCCTTATGTTGCATTATATGGACAAAAAGGGAGGAGTAACCCTTGGAGTGGGCTTGCAATATAGCAGACTCATACATTCTTCGGAGTCTTGGACATTACCGGATACTCTTATTTTTGGAATGGACAGACCTACAATTACAAAAGCAAGTTTTTTGAAAAATGATTTGGCTATTGTGGGAGATTTACGTTTTACTATTTGGCAAAAATTCAAACTTGATGTAAGATATCAATATTCTTTATTACCGATAAGAAAAGATTTTGAGTTCAACAATTCTTATCTGCCCGAGGATTTTAACAACTACCGTACGTGGTTACGAGATTATAAGAATAATTGGGTGAGTGTGAAAGTCATTTATATGATAAATGAAGAGCAAGAGCAAAGACCGGTGACCAAACCGAATAGAAGAAGAACTTATTAACAATGTATTTGCTGTGAAAAAAGAAAGAATAGCAATATTCCCCGGTAGTTTTGACCCTATAACCATAGGACACGAAGATATAATTTTGAGGGCCTTACCTTTATTTGACAAGATAATAGTAGCCATAGGTGAGAATTCCGAAAAGAAGTTTCTATTTTCTTTGGAAAAAAGATTAGAATGGATAAGAAAAACTTTTGAAAATTATGATAATGTTACGGTTGATGTTTTTTCTTGTCTCACTGTGGATTATTGTGAAAAAAAAGGAGCGAAATATATAATAAGAGGTTTGAGAAATGAGATGGACTTTGCTTACGAAAAAAATATTTTTGAGATTAACAAGGCTATTAACAGCGATATAGAGACAATTTTTCTTATATCAAATCTGAAACAAGATTTTGTCTCTTCTTCTTTTGTTAGAGAGATGATGCTCTACAAAAAGGATATACGACCTTATTTGCCGAACAACATTAATTTGGAACAAAATACATATGAATAGGAATTTTATAAACATTTTAATCATACAATTATTTTTTGTTTTATTTACTCTTAATATCCAAGCACAAGAGCCTGTAACAAAATATTATTACAGGTGGAAAACTTTTTCCGCTCCTTTGATTTTGGACTCTCTGAACAATCTGGGTAAAGCATTTTCCGTTGATGATTTTTTTAATACTCCAAAAATAAATAACAACATTTATGGTAACGTATGGAATACGGATGTCAGCGGCGAGGGAACAATAAACTTGGGGTTGAATGAGGCAGAGGATTATAATATTTTTGAAATTTTCTTTAATATCAATCTTTCCAAAAGGGAGAAAGTAAAAATAGAAGTTTTTTGCAACGCAAAAACCAAAATTTCCATAGACGGCAAGACTAAGGAGGAAAAAGATTCGGCAGAGGATACAATAAACGAAGATAACAAAATACTCATACAAGAGGAGTTGGAGCCGGGTAGTCATGTGGTAGGAATAGGAGTGTTGTGTCTAAGGTCTAATATCGCAAACAATTCGGAGTATTACAAAATAAAAACTTTGATTTATCAAGAAAAGGAAAACAGTACTCGTTTCGAAAACTTATCGGGTCTTACTCTAAAAACCATGCTTTGCGGGGAAAATCCCTATAGTATAAGCATGTCAAAAAGCGGAAAATACTATATGGTAAAATACAACAACAGAGACGAAAAAGGCAATTTTTCTTATAGAACGGAAGTACGCAAAAGCAGTGACGATAAGGTTGTTTTTACCGATAACAAAATAAATTCTTATCAATGGAAACCGGGTTTTGATTTGTTATACTACAAGGATAAAAACAAACTCTATGTGCTTAATCCGGAGAACAATACAAGAGAAATTATTTTTGAACAAGATTATGATATGGAAGGCAGTATATATTTTTGTGAAAACTCAAACGATTACCTGCTTGTCAAAAACAAAGAAAAAGATAATACTTCCGA
The DNA here is from genome assembly GCA_963540815.1 of uncultured Bacteroidales bacterium. Classification (GTDB taxonomy): domain Bacteria; phylum Bacteroidota; class Bacteroidia; order Bacteroidales; family P3; genus Scybalousia_A. Next base: position 25,691 of record CAUTQY010000006.1, on the reverse strand, counting down.
GGACTTACATCGTTTGTATTTGCCGGATGACAGGATACCCGGTTGGAGAGATAGAACGGAGTTATATTATTATGGCAAAAATTATAATGGGAAATTATTTCATACCTATCATTCCATTGATTTTAATGATATGGACTGCAAGGGAAACAATATTTTGTTTTCCGTTTCAAAAACGGATATAAGCAAGCGCCCGTTTTCCTTCAACAACATATATCAATACAATATAAGTTCGAAAAAAATAGATACTTTGATAGAAAATGATGGTTTTGTTTCCTATGTAAAGTATTCCTTGGACGGTAAAAACATAATATTACTCGCCGGTAATGAAGCCTTTAATTCCATAGGTTCCACTTTAAAGAAAAACCAAATACCCAATGCTTTTAATAACTCCGTTTATTTAATGGATTTGCAAAGCAGAGAGATAATACCCGTAGGTAAAAATTTCAACCCAAACGTCCAAAACTTTATTGTAAGAAAAAATAATCTCTACCTTACTTGTGAAAATAAAGATTCCGTTTGTATTTATCGTTATAATTTGAGGGATAATAGATTTTATTTGCTAAATCTTGAAGCGGAAGTAATTGGAGGCTTTGATATCTCCGAAGACGAAAGCCAAATGGTTTATTACGGAGAAAATTACAACAAACCCAAACGTGTTTTTCATGCCAAGATAGATACCGGTAATTACAAGGTCTTGGAGATAAAAGAGGTCTTTTTTCCTAAAAAGCAAGAGTTTGAAAGATTGGCTGTAGGTAAAATGGAAAATTTTTCTTTTCGTATGCACAACTCCAATATAGACGGGCGTTTGTACTATCCGTCAGATTTTGATTCTACAAAACAATATCCTCTTATCGTTTATTACTATGGCGGATGTTCTCCTACCGACAGGAGTTTTGAAATGAGGTATTCCGCTTGGCTATATACACAACAAGATTATATCGTGTATGTAATAAATCCCAGCGGCACCACAGGTTGGGGGCAAGAATTTGCTTCGCGTCATGTCAATGCTTGGGGAGACTATACGGCAGAGGAAATTATTGAAGGAGTCAAGAGAGTTTGCAAAACCCATAATTTTATAGACAAAAAGCACATAGGTTGCATGGGAGCAAGTTACGGAGGGTTTATGACACAATATTTGCAAACCAAAACTGATATTTTTGCCTGTGCAATATCCCATGCCGGTATTTCAAATATTACATCCTATTGGGGAGAAGGTTATTGGGGCTACTCTTATTCCGGCGCCGCAAGTGCGGATAGTTATCCGTGGAACAATCCAGATTTGTATGTCAAACATTCACCTCTTTTTAATGCGGACAAGATACACACCCCTTTGCTTCTATTGCACGGAAGTGCGGATACAAACGTGCCTATAGGGGAGAGTATCCAGATGTACAACGCCCTGAAAATATTGAACAGAGAGGTAGAGTTCGTAACTGTTAAAGGAGAAAATCATGGTATAACGGATTTTGAAAAAAGATTAAAATGGAACAATACAATATACGCATGGTTTGCCAAGTGGTTAAAAGAAGATTCTTCTTGGTGGGACAGTCTTTATCCGAAAGAGAATTATTAATTCATACATAAATTTCCAAATACAAAGAAAAAAACTTGAAAGCGCACGCATATATAACATTAATCTTTGTGTTAGGATTTTCTCTCCATGCTCAACAAATCAGAGGAAAAGTTGAGACTACGGACAATAAACCCTTGGAAAGTGTAAGTATCGGTACTTTGAACTTACCCAAACCCTTGGGTACGACCTCCAATCAAAAAGGAGAGTATAGCTTAAATTTGCAAGCAAATAAGGAGTATAATTTGAGATTTTCATACGTAGGGTACAAAAATTTTGATACCACTATAATATTAAAAAATAATCAAACTCTACTTTTAAATGTGATTTTATTACAAGAAACCACCACATTGGAAGGAGTGGAAATAAAAGGAGATTATTCCAGACAAGAAGGTGTTACGAGAATATCTTCCGATTGGGCAAAAAACACAGTAGGACCTACAGGAGGAGTGGAAAATGTAATTAAAACAATAGAGGGTGTCTCCTCCAACAATGAACTTTCCTCTCAATACTCCGTAAGAGGTGGCAACTTTGATGAAAATTTGGTATATGTTAATGACATAGAAATATTTCGTCCCATACTAATAAGAAATGGACAACAAGAGGGCTTATCTTTTATTAATCCCGATATGATTAGTGACATACAATTTTCCTCCGGCGGATTTGCCTCGGAATACGGAGACAAAATGTCTTCCGTTTTGGATATAAAATACAGGAAACCATCAGAGTTTTCCGGAAATTTGTCCATAGGGCTTTTGGGAGGAAGTTTTTATTTGGCAGACAAGGTAAAAGACAAATTTACTTATCAATTTTCGTACAGAAATAAAACTACAAAATACCTACTAAATTCTTTGGAGACTGCGGGAGATTACAACACTACTTTTCATGATTTTCAAACCTTTATAACAGGGCAAATTAACAATAAATTTGACTTATCTTTTATAGGTAACATATCGGACAATACATACGAGTTTATACCAAAAGACAGACAAACCGATTTCGGAGGTATCAATCCCTTAAAATTCAAAGTTTATTTTGACGGAGAAGAAAAAGACAAATTCTCTTCCGTATTCGGGGCATTAATGTTAAACTATAGGGTTAAGAAGAATTTGTATCTCAAATTTATAGCCTCAGGCTTCTCCACTAATGAAAAGGAGACTTATGATATACAAGGGCAGTATTGGTTGAGCGAATCATCCGGGTTGTCAAATGAGGACGATTTTGACCTTGGTATAGGGACGTATCTGGAACACGCAAGAAATAACCTTAAAGCAACACTTTTCAACTTTGAACATAGGGGAGAAAGATACTACGACAACGGTGTTATGTCTTGGGGAGCCAAATATCAAAGAGAAATGATTTCCGATAAACTTAACGAGTGGAAAATGGTAGATTCAGCCGATTATTCCATACCTTCAAATTGGGACGAGATAGGTATCTACGACACTCCCTCCGCTCCTTTGGTGCAAGATTGGTACCATGGTAAAAATGATATATATTCCAACCGTATTACTTTTTTTGTCCAACGCCATATTTCTTGGAAAAAAAACAAGGGAACATATTTTATAAACATTGGAGCAAGAGGACATTATTGGGATTTTAACAAAGAGTTTTTTCCTTCTCCGCGAATGAGTTTTGCCTACAAACCAAAGGTAAAACAAGATATTCTATTCCGCTTTGCCTCCGGTCTTTATGTTCAATATCCTTTTTACAGAGAATATAGAAATCTCAAGGGGGAAACTAATCCCGATATAAAAAGTCAAAAGAGTTTGCATTTTGTACTTTCTACTGATTGGAATTTCAAAATAAGGACAAGGAATTTCAAACTTGCCTCCTCACTCTACTACAAATATCTTTGGGATTTGATACCGTACCATATGGACAATCTGCGCTTACGCTATACAGCCGAAAATAACGCAATAGGATACGCTACGGGTTTGGATATCAAACTTTTCGGAGAGTTTATTAAAGGAATTGATTCTTGGTTTACCCTTTCCCTTATGCAAACAAAACAAGATGTGCAAGGAGACAACAGAGGATATATTGCACGTCCGACAGACCAGCTGATAAACATGAGTGTAAGTTTTCAAGATTATTTGCCTTCCATGCCGTGGATGAGGGTGTATCTTAACTTCAATTACGGTAGCGGTTACCCTTTCTTTATTCCCAATACCAACACAATTTTGTCTCGTCCGAACTATATGAGAGCAGACATTGCTTTTACATTTAGAATAAAAGACGAAGAGACCTCTTGGGCAAAGAAAAACTTTCTTAAAACCTTAAAACGCATTTGGTTAAATGTGGAATGGTTGAATGTATTCAATAACAAAAATGTTATTTCCTATACTTATATAAAAGACAATAACAATACGATATATCCCGTGCCGAATTACCTAACTCCTTCTATGTTGAATGCCAAAATAACAGTAGAATTTTAATTATTTTACTCTTAGAATACTATCATAATTTGGCTTGTCGTGCAACAAATCTATGGCTTGTTTAACCTCAGTGTCATGGTTTATGTATGCCTCCACTCTACCTTTTTGGTTATAGTATCTTACCACTATTTCACTTAGCAATACCTCGCTTATCTCGTTTTTAAATTTGTATAAATCATTTCTTTTGTCCTCTTCTATTTGAAGTTTGATATTATATATTTGAGACAAAATATTTTCGTTGCATTTGTCTTTTTTTGCTATTTCCGCAAATTCCCTCAAGCTATATTCCGTAGGACTTGTATAAGAATAATCCTTGTCTTTCAGGAAAGACACAAAATCGTTATATATTTCTTCCGTTATGTTAAAATCTTTGGCAGGAGGAATACTGGCGTGTTTGTTTGCAAAATTTGTAGCATAGTCAAATATAAGATTTTTGCTAACCAAAGAAAACAAGATACTGCTATAATATTCTGCCTGAGTGGCAATATCCGGCTCTATCCCGTAACCGTCATATACCGTTCTTCCATGTTTGGTTTTGAATGCCGTACGCAAAGAATCCGTTATTTTGTTTGCCCTACCCGTAGAATCTCTATGAGAATAATCTATTGCTTGTATACATCTGCCGCTTGGAATATAATATTTGGAAACGGTTACTTTCATTTGGGTATTATAAACCAATGGTACAACATTTTGCACCAAACCCTTGCCAAAACTTCTCTGCCCCATAATTACCGCTCTGTCGATGTCTTGCAAAGAGCCTGCAACTATTTCACTTGCCGAGGCAGAGACACCATCTATCAATACCACTATCGGCATACTATCGTCAATTGCCTTGCGCATAGTACGAAAAGTTTGATTTTTATCCTGTGTTTTACCCTTTGTATAAACCACAACTTGTCCTTTATCCACAAAAATATTTACTATATCCACAGCCTCGTTTAGCAATCCGCCTCCATTACCCCTAAGGTCTATAATAAGTCCCTTTATATCTTGTTTTTTCAAATTATTAAAAGCCGAAAGAACATTGTTCGCCGCATTCTTAGTAAACTCATTTAATTTTATATAACCTATATCCTCTCCTATTACTCCGCTATAAGGAAGATTTGGCAAAGTGATTTCCTTTCTTTTAAAGGTAAAACTTTTCTCTTTGTCAAAACGTTTTATTTTCATACTGATTGTTGAACCGGCCTGTCCTCTCAGAATTTCTCTTACCTGGTCGGAAGTTTTTCCCAAAGCATTTTGTCCGTTTACTTCCAAGATAAGGTCACCCGCCTTCAATCCTGCCTCATAGGCCGGCAAACCCTCATATGGCTCTGAAATATATACGCTATCTCCTTTTTGCATAATCAACGCTCCTATTCCTCCGTATTCTCCCAAAAGTTGCATTTTTACATCTTCCAAATCAGACTCGGGATAATAATTTGTGTAAGGGTCCAATTTCATAAGCATGGCGTCAATTGCCGTCTTTACCAACTCACCCTCTTTTATGTCATCAACGTATGTGGTATAAAGGGTTTTGTAAACAGAAGAAAATATTTCCAGATTTTTTGATAATTCAAAACTTCTGTCCGTTTTGTTCTCTTGTGCAACGCAGACAAAGAATATAGCCGAGTTTATTAATAGGCAAACGAATATCTTTTTCATATCAAGTATAGGTTAAAAAACGTTGCAAAGATAGTATTAAAAAGACAATAAAATTTATTCCCTAATCTTTTTTTTAAGATAAAATACTCATTTACAAAATTTCTTTATAAATTTGCAAACTAATTTTCAGATATAAACCAAATATACACAAATATCAAATAGAGCATTATGGCTGTAATAGGAAGGATCAGAAAACATTTCGGTTGGGGTGTTACTATAATTGTTGCCCTTGCAACTTTGGCTTTTATTTTCAATGATTTTGGAAAACGAAGAGGAGGTTTTAACAAAATAGCAAGTGTGGACGGGATGGAAATAGGTATTTCGGAGTTTGAAACAATTAGAGAGAACTACGAAAACGAACTTAAACGTCAGTATGGCAAATTGACTAACGAACAACAGTTTCAAGCAAAAGCCAGTGCTTATTATGAGTTGGTAACCGAAAAGATATTGGATAGAGAATGCAAAAAGTTGGGATTGGTAATAGGAGAGGAGGAAATGAATGATATGTTTTTGGGAACTTTTCTTGCAAACGAGGTAAGACAAAACTTTACCGACCCTACTACCGGACAATTTAATGCTCAGCAGGTAAAACAAATCATGCAACAGTACGGCAAAATGCCCGTTGAACAACAAATAATATGGAATAGAATGCAAAAAAATGCCTATAACGAAAGGTTAAACACAAAGTACGCTTCCGTTTTGGCAAGTAGTTTCTATATGCCTAAGGCTATGGCAAAACACATTAGTGATACATACGACCAAACAACGGATGTTGTCTATGCGGTATTGCCTTTTTCCAATATAGAGGACGATAAGGTAAAACTTACCGATGCGGACTATGAAAAATATTATCAAGAACACAAGAACGAATACAGACTTAGTGAGGAAATAAGAGAGGTAGAGTTTGTTAAATTTGATGTGACTCCTTCCGGGGCAGACGTTCAGGCTTTAACCGATTCTGCAAGTAGGGTTTTTGTAGAATTGGGAAATACAAACAAGGAGGATATGTACGGGTTTATATCAACAACGTTTGAAAACAATTATGATAGTCTGTATTATGAGCGTTCTTCCCAAAACATTGGCAGATACTTTCCGGATACTCTTTTGAACGGCAAGGGAGTCGGTGCTATGATAGAGCCGAGAATTTCCGGTAATAACTGGATTATGGGAAAAATACTTGACGAACAAAACAGACCTGATTCAATAAGATTTTCCATTATTGCCGTATACAACAATAGAATAGGAGCGAACGAAATCAAACGTACTCCAGAGGAACAGGCACGCATAGTAGATTCTCTTATGAGTGTAATAAAAGATTCCGCTCAATTTGTTGAAAACGTAACCAAATTTTCGGACGACCCTACAACCAAGAATCAGTTTGGAGATATGGGCTGGGTTAGAGACGGGTTTATGGAAGAGTTATACCGCCCTATGATTAATAGTAATGTAGGTGATATTTTCCGTTATACTCGCCCGGATAGTATAGGAGAATACATTATAAGAGTAACCGATAAAACCGCTGCCAAACCTAAGATTCAAATGGCTACGGTTGTTATAGGCATACGTCCTAGCGAGACCACAATAAACAATTTTAAAAATAAGGCTGACGATTTTCTTGCCAAATCCAAAAATGTAGAAACCATGAAAGAATTAGCGAGCAAACGTAATATCAACGTTTTGAGTTCAAGTTTGAATTCTATGTCTTACAGATTGGACGGCACTCCATACGCAAGAGAGGTTGTTTGTTGGGCTTTTTCGGATGTAAAACCGGGTGAAGTCTCCAATACGGTATATGAGTTACAAGACGACGGTGCATACAGTACTTCTTTTATTGTAATAGGCTTAAAAGATATTCGGAAAAAAGGCTTTATGAGTTTGCAACAGTTAAAAGACAATCCTCAATTTGAGCGTGTCGTAAAAATGGAAAAGAAGGCTCAAATGCAAATCGAAAAGGCAGAAAAATTGCTTAAAAATGCCAACGATGTACAATCTTTTGCTACAAGTGCGAAAGTCTTGGTAGATACCATTACGGGAATAGATTTGGCTTCTTATACTTTCGGTAGAAATGGCGCCGAAATGAGAATTATCGGTTCCTTGTCTTCCGTTAAAAATACAGGGCTATATAAGAAAGCAATCAAGGGGTTTAACGGAATATATGTAGTTCAAATAAACAAGATTTACAAACGTGCGGTTAAAGAGGATTTCAATATGATAAAGCAAACCTACGACAACCGTATGCAACAAAGACTAAATCAGCTCAACCCTATTGCAATTATTTATAGGGATGCGGATGTGAAAAACAATTTTGTGCAGTACGTAAATAAATAAAAATCACACAATTAAATTTCAAGCAAGAGGCAGGAGTACTTAAGAAAGTACTCCTGCCTCTTGCTTGAAATTGCCATTTTTGACATAATGTATATTTTGTTTATAAATTTTATGTAAATTTGCAATAACAAAAAAGTAATGTATGAAATACAAAAGAATATTATTAAAACTTTCCGGGGAAAGCCTTATGGGAGACAGTCAATATGGTATTTCCGAAAAGATGTTGAGCCTATATTGTGAGCAAATCAAACAAGTACAAGCTTTGGGTGTTCAAATAGCCGTGGTGATAGGGGGAGGCAATATTTACAGAGGTTTGTCCGGTTCAGCCAAAGGTATGGATAGAGTACAGGGAGATTATATGGGTATGCTTGCCACCATTATAAATTCTTTGGCTTTGCAAGGAGAATTGGAAAGACAGAACGTAAGCACTGCCTTGTTCGGAGGTTTGAGTATAGAGCCGTTTTGCGAGAGTTTTTCCCGTAAAAAAGCCATTAATTCTTTGGAAAGCAACAAGGTTGTAATAATAGGCGGAGGTACGGGTAATCCTTTTTTTACAACAGATACAGCCTCCGTACTTAGAGCAATAGAGATAAAGGCAGAGGTTATTCTCAAAGGCACACGCGTGGATGGGATATATACTGCCGACCCGGAAAAAGATAGTACGGCAAAAAAATACACCTCACTTTCTTTTGGCGAGGCAATGCAAAAAAAATTAAAAGTTATGGATTTAACCGCTTTTGCACTATGTCAAGAAAACAATTTGCCCATATATGTTTTTGATATGAATAAAGAAGGTAACCTTCTGCAAGTAGTTGAAGGCAAGGAGATAGGGACGCTTGTAAAATAATACAGTGCATATTGTCATTCTTAATAACATAGAAAGAAGAATAATAAATAATTTAAAATAACAAAAATATGAGAAGAAAAAATATCTTTATGGGAGTGTTTTTTGCTTTCTGCACAACAATGACTTCTTTGAGTTTTGCTTGCACAAGTTTTCTTTTTTCAAAAGGTGCAACCATAGACGGTTCTACTATGATAACCTATGCTGCCGACTCGCATACTCTTTACGGAGAGTTATATTACAACCGTGCCGCTCAATACCCTGCCGGTACAATGATACAATTAATAGAATGGGATAGCGGAAAACCTCTTATCAAAATACCACAAGTTGCACAAACCTACACAACTGTGGGCAATATGAACGAATGGGGGCTAACCATCGGAGAAACTACATACGGAGGAAGAGAAGAATGCGTAAATGAAGGAGACGGTATAGATTACGGCTCTCTTATTTATCTTGCCTTGCAAAGGGCAAAAACAGCACGTGAGGCTATCAAAACAATAGCGGAATTTATGTCTGCTTACGGGTATGCTTCCAGCGGAGAGAGTTTTTCCATTGCTGACGGTGACGAAGTTTGGATTATGGAACTTATCGGTAAAGGGAAGCCGGTTATGGATACTATTAAAGATAAAAAAGGTAACATAAAAAGTATAAAAGCAAATAAAAAATGGACAAAAGGTGCTGTTTGGGTGGCCAGAAGGGTGCCCGAAGGTTATGTTAGCGGACACGCAAATCAAGCACGTATAACTACCTTTCCTTGGCAGAAAAAGGGTTCATTCGTTAGTATTTCCTCCAAAAATTTAAAAGAAATTTTTCGTCCTGAGCTAGAAACTGTTTATTCTTATGATGTTGCGGAGTTCGCAAGAATGAAAGGTTGGTATTCCGGTAAGGATGAGGATTTTTCTTTTTCCGATACTTACAATCCTATAACTTTTTCGGGTGCAAGAGGTTGTGAAGCAAGGGTTTATGCTATGTTCAACAGAGTGAATACAAATATGAAACAATACGAAAACTACGCTATGGGTAAGGACTTGAAAAATCGCATGCCTCTTTGGATAAAACCCGACCGCAAAGTATCCGTTAAAGAGGTAATGGACCTTATGAGAGATTATTATCAGGGGACACCTATGGATATGAGTAAGGATTTGGGAGCAGGACCTTTCAAGTGTCCTTATCGCTGGCGTCCTATGACATGGGAGGTAGATGGAAGAAAATACGTACACGAAAGAGCAACTTCCACTCAGCAAACCGGTTTTTCTTTTGTAGCACAAACTCGTAGTTGGATGCCTGCAAAAGCCAAAGGTATTCTTTGGTTCGGAGTAGATGACACTTATCAAACCGTTTATGTTCCTATGTATTGCTCAATAAACGAAACTCCTCTTTGTTTCAAACAAGGTAACGGCTCTATGACGGAATACTCTCCGACTTCGGCATTTTGGAAATTCAATCAAGTCTCCAACTATGTTTATTCGCGTTGGAGTGATATGATAGTTGATTTGCAAAAAGTACAATCTCGTTTGGAAAATTCTTTTATAAAAGAGGTTGAAAATCTTGACAACAAGATAAAAAATATGAACGAAAGCCAAATGAGAAACGAACTAACAAAATTTTCTCTATCAAAGGCCGAGCAAACTTTCGAGGAGTGGTCTAATCTCTATAACTACCTATTAGTTAAATATACAGACGGTAATATAAAGAAAGAGAAAGACGGCAAATTTGAACAAACAGGTCTCAGAAAGGGAGATGCTGTATTTCCGAAACAACCCGAATATCCGAAAGAATGGTATCGTATGATAGTAAAAGACCATGGCGAAATAATAAAAGACCTTAGTGAATAGACTATTGATAGAATTTGATTGTTGGGTTGGAGTTTATAACCTCCAACCTTTTTTATTCGACCTATCAGACATAAAATAAGTATTTATTTCAACGATTACCACACCTTTTTATCGGATTTCGCTGTTACGAAAGATTTGGGCATACAAGGAGGACTTGCCAAGCAAGTATATTAAATTGATATGTAAATATTAGCCTATCCACATCAGTCCTTGCGAACAACATTGTTGCATGACAATCCGCAAAAAAAGAATGTTACAAGTCGTCATTGCGAAACCCTCCTTTCCGTCATTGCAAACGATAGTGAAGCAATCCATTCCGCTTTGTTGGTTATTTTACAGATTGCCAAGATTTTTTACAAAGTCTCGCAATGACACGTTTATTCGGTTTGCGATTAAGAATTGATACTATTTTTATTTAATACGGTGCATTTTATGGAAGTTCAAAAAAAATCGCAAGAAAATTATTTTCTTGCGATAAAATATAATACAAGTATGCTAAAAAAAACAATGAAAATTATTTACAATCCCAACATTATACCGAAAGAAAAAGGATATACTTCCCTCTCGGTATTTTCTTTAAACAAGGGAGTCAGTGCTTGCTCGCAATATATTTGAATTTCTCCCCAACATATTCCCACGTGAGCGTCCAATTTTAACTTATTAAAGTTCTTAAACTTTGTTCCCCAACTCTCCTCTATGTGTTTGTCTCCTTCATTATAAGAAGTCTTAAAACCGGTATGCGAAGACCTGAAATTCAACCCTCCTATTACTCCCAAGCTCAACCCTAAACTACTATCCCATGCTTTACCTATATTAAGCCCCAATATCATAGGCAGGGCTACGTATCTTGCTACTATTTTGGAGTTGTTGGAAATACTGCTTGCCGTTATTCTATTGCTATTTTGACCGTCCCACATTACGTTGTTTCTAAATTTGAATACATCGCTTTGATACAAAACTCCCGTGTGCAAACTTATCCAGGCGTCAGGGAACAATGTAGTATAAAAGCCTAACATCCACCTTTGACCGCTCCAAAATTTTAAGCCATAGTCTCCCTCGGGGGAAGAAAACAAATCATCGCTACTGTTCATTCTACTCCAAGATAACGGACCATAACTAAACTGTGCCTTAACGGTTTTGTTCCAAAATTTTAATTTCTTTTTCCCGGGTTGCTCATTTTTGTACTCGTATTCAAAAACACCATGATTTTTATTTTTGAACTCCTCAGCCAAATCTTCCATATCCTTTTTGAACTTCTCAAAATCAGGGCTTGAAGCATAATCTCTCCAATCTTCGAAATAATAGTTTCTTAGCAGACTATCAACAACCCAAGATTTGAAAAAAGAGGTATCGTTACCAAAAACAATCGTAGTGTCAAAGTTAAAAGTATTTCTGCCATTGTTTACTATTATTGTAGTATCGCCATTGCGTACTATTTTTATGGTATCGCCTTTTAACTCTATGTTGTTGAAAGCAAAATAATCTTGTGCATGTGTTCCGACACTTAGCATTAGACAGGCACCAATAGTACATAATTTTAAAATATTTGTTTTCATAGTTGTATGATTTTAATGTTGTTATCAAAAGTTAAAATATTTTTCTTTTACCTCGTTGACAAATTCCTTTACATCGGACACGGTCTGCATCATATTCCAATTTGTACGTCTTTCCACATAGTCGGACACTTTCTGCAAAGCATTTTCTTTTCTACTTCCTGCGTATATGATGTATATCGTATCCTTATTTACATTTGTGGAATTATCTGCAAGTAAATCGGTATTTTCCGTTTTAATGTTATCGGATATTTCCGTTTCTTGTGCGGAAATATTATCTGCCTGTTCCGTTGTTTCGCTTATTATATTTTGGTTATTTTTTGTCGGAGTCGTTGTTTTTTGTTTGGCAGAGTAATGAGTTGATCTTGTTTGCTTGGATTCTTTTTTTGTTATTTCCGAATATTGCTTTATTTCTGCTTTGTTTTGTTTTGCAACGGTTTTTTTGTAATCGCAGTTATTTGAAATGTCATTTTTAATCGGTTTTAGCAAAAACAACAAAAACAACACGGCAACAGCACAGGAGCTAATATATATTAGTCTTTTTCTATAGTTAAAAGGTAACTTATGCTTTAGACTGTCTTTATTGTCAAAAACTATTTTTTTATCCTCCGTTAAAACAAAATTTTTGTCATACAAGGATAACATTATCTTGTATTCCGTATTTTCTTCCAAGAAAAGTAAAACCTTTTGTTTTTCCTCCTCCCGTAAATTTCCTTCTGCAAAATCCAAAAGATAAGCCTCTATGTTTTGTTTGTTTATTTTATTCATAAGTTGTTACCTTTCTATATATTAATTGCATATTCTTTCATTTTTACCCTTGCACGAAAAATATTTATTTTTACATTCTCCTCCGTCATATTCAACATTTTGGCAATCTCTTTGTAAGCAAATCCTTCTATGTCTCTAAGCATCAGACATTGCTTCATTTTTGGTGGCAATATGCCGGTTAGGTGATTCACCATGTCTTTATTTTCAAAATCTTTATTCTCCGTTATTATCTCCGTTTCTATGTTTCTTTGTCTTATCTTGTTATAATTAAAAGTATTTATCATTGTATTGTGAGCAACGGTAAAAAGAAAAGATTTGGATTTCGTCATTTCTACTTTGTCTCTGTTGTTCCAAAGAGAAATAAAACTATCTTGCAAAACATCCTTGGCGGAATCTTTATCTTGCATGTTTTTTACAAGATAAGCAAACACTCCATCGGAATATTTATCCACGCAAGCATTATATTGTTTTTCCGTCATAGAATATATATTCTTATCTCTTCTCTTAACATCTGTTATAAAACAAATCAACTAACCGAAAAGTTACAAAAAAAACAACACATTTATCACAATTTTTATTTACCACGATAAATGTGTTATTATTCTTTTAAGAAAGAACTTAGTACTTTGTTATCCTTATAGCAAGGTTTTTGCCTTCTATGATATCCAAAGTAGCAGTAGGAGAATCAATAGAGTATAGTATTTTTAGTTCTTTTGCAAGGGTTTCATTGCAAATATAATCTTTGTATTGTTCACAGGAGGCTCTTAATAATTCGTCCTCTTGTAACTCTATTTTTATGTTGTCCGTTACCTCAAATTGATTATCCTTTCTGAGATTTTGAATTCTGTTAACCAATTCTCTTGCAATGGCCTCTTTTCTAAGGTCTGTTGTTATTGTAGTATCCAAAGCAACGGTTAATACTCCTTCCGAAGCAACTACCCAACCCTCTATATCCTTTGTGGTTATTTCCACATCGGACAAAGTAAGTTCTATTTCCTTTCCCTCTATGTATAGTATGTATTTTCCTTCCGTCTCCATTTGAGCTATGTCTGCCTGTGAAAGTTCCGAAAGAGATTGGGTTATATTCTTAACCAAGGTTCCGTATTTTGGTCCCAAAACTTTAAAATTTGCCTTAATGTTTTTGGAAAGCACATTATTTTGCAAGGAAAGATATTTTATCTCTTTTACATTTACCTCAGAAAGAATAAGGTTTTTTACCTTTTCCACGTCCTCCATAGTTGCTTTGTCGCAAGGTATCATTATGGAAGCAAGAGGCTGACGAACCTTTAAATTGTGGCGTTTTCGCAAGGAAAGAACCAAAGAGCATATTTTTTGAGCTCTTTGCATACGACTTTCAAGGGCTTTGTCTATGAATTTTTCTTCTGCAAGAGGAAAATCCGTAAGGTGTACGGAAAGATGTTTTTCTTTTCTTGTTACGCTGTTTAGGTTGGAAAACATATTTTCGGAAAAGAAAGGTGCAATGGGCGAGGATAATTTTGCAATGACCTCCAAACAACGATAAAGAGTTTGATAGGCAGAGATTTTATTTTCGGAATACTCTCCTTTCCAAAATCTTCTTCTACATAAGCGTACATACCAATTGCTCAGATATTCATCCGTAAAATTGCTTATCAAACGTGCCGCCCTTGTCGGTTCGTATTCGTTGAAAGATTTATCTACATTGATTATTAAGGTATTCAATTCGGAAAGTATCCAACGGTCTATTTCCGGTCTTTTTTCCATAGGAATATCCTCTTCGCCGTAAGTAAAATTGTCTATGTTGGCATAGAGTACAAAGAAAGAATAGGTATTGTGCAGAGTGCCGAACAGTTTTCTGCGAACCTCATCTATACCCTCGGGGTCAAATTTCAGATTGTCCCAAGGTTGAGAGTTGGAAATCATATACCAACGAGTAGCGTCCGCACCGTATTTATACATCATTTCAAATGGGTCTACGGCATTTCCTAATCGTTTGGACATCTTATTACCTTTTTTATCCAATACAAGTCCGTTGGAAACAACATTTTTGAAGGCCACGGAATCAAAAACCATCGTTGCAATAGTGTGCAAGGTAAAAAACCAACCGCGTGTTTGGTCAACTCCCTCGGCAATAAAATCGGCGGGGAAATAATATTTGGTCAAATCCTCTTTGGAACATTCAAAAGGAAAGTGTCTTTGAGCGTAAGGCATTGCCCCCGAATCAAACCAAACGTCTATAAGGTCGGATTCTCTTCTCATTGGCTTTCCGCTTGGCGAAACAAGAATAACTTCGTCTATATAAGGACGATGCAGGTCAAAGTCTTCATAGTTTGCAGAGGAGTATTTGTTTTCCTTCATAAACCCTGCCAAAATACTTTTTTCTATTTCCTTTGAAAGTTGTTTGACGGAACAAATACATATTTCTTCTTTTCCGTCCTCCGTTCTCCATATAGGCAAGGGTGTGCCCCAGTATCTCGAACGAGAAAGATTCCAATCTACAAGATTTTCCAACCAATTGCCGAAACGTCCGCTACCAGTAGCCTGAGGCTTCCAATTTATAGTTTTGTTTAACTCTATAAGTCTGTCTTTGATCGCAGTAGTTTTTATAAACCAAGAATCCAAAGGATAGTATAATACGGGCTTATCCGTTCGCCAACAATGAGGATAGGAGTGTATGTGTTTTTCTATTTTAAAGGCAAGACCTTGTTGTTTGAGCATTACACACAAATCAACATCCAAAGTAGTGTCTTTGTCTGTAAGGGTATCGTCGTAAGCATTTTTTACAAAACGTCCTGCATATATTTTATAAAGTTCCGTGTTTACGTATTTGCGTACATATGTTTCGTCTAACTCTTCCAATAAAAAGAATTTGCCTGCTTTGTCAACCATAGGTTGAGTTTTTCCGTTTTTGTCCAAAAGATGAAGCGGAGCAATATTTGCAAGTTTGGCCACTCTGGCATCATCCGCTCCGAAAGTCGGTGCTATGTGTACAATACCCGTACCATCCTCCGTTGAGACATAATCTCCGCCTATAACTATGAAGGCATCGCCCTCCGTTTCCATAGGTTTTACCCAAGGTATTAGTTGTTCGTAATCTATACCTATAAGGTCTTTTCCTTTACACTCTACCAATACTCTAAACGGTATTTCTTTGTCACCTTTGTTGTATTCCGCAAAATCTTTATTTTCATTTTCTTTCTTAAAATGAGAGTATAACAGATTTTTTGCAAGAAATACGCAAATAGGCTCTGAGGTATAGGGGTTAAAACTTTCTACAAGTACGTAATCTATATTAAATCCTACTGCCAAAGCCGTGTTGCTTGGCAAGGTCCAAGGCGTAGTAGTCCAAGCCAAGAAATATGTTTTGGACAAATCTTGGGCGTATTGTTTTAGTATGGCATTCTCCGTTGTTTGTTTTTCTTTTACCCTAAATTGAGCAACAACGGTAGTATCTTTTACATCTCTGTAGCAGCCCGGCATATTTAACTCGTGAGAAGACAAACCGGTTCCCGCAGCAGGTGAATAAGGCTGAATGGTGTACCCTTTGTACAATAGCCCCTTCTCGTATATTTTTCCCAATAACCACCAAAGAGTTTCTATATATTCGTTTTTAAAAGTAATATAGGGGTCGTCCAAGTCTACCCAATAACCCATTCGTATCGTTAATTTGTCCCAAAGACTTTTGAATTGAAGTACGGTTTTGCGACACTCTGCGTTGTAGTCGGCAACACTTATTTTTTCACCTATATCTTCTTTGGTTATACCGAGTTTTTGCTCCACGCTTAGTTCAACGGGTAATCCGTGAGTATCCCAACCGGCTTTTCTTGTTACATAGTATCCTTTTAGACTTTTGTAACGACAAAAAATATCCTTTATCGTTCTTGCCATTACGTGATGTATTCCCGGTTTTCCGTTAGCCGAAGGCGGACCTTCAAAAAATATAAAAGGTTTATTGCCTTTTCTTTCTCTGAGACTTTGGTGAAAAGTATCCTCTTTTTGCCATTTATCTTGAATTTCTTTTTCTATTTCTGTAAGATTAAGTTGCTTATATTCTCTATACTTCATAACGAGGGTTATTGAGTTTTTTGAAAAATGAAATTATATGTTATTGTTTTTGAAAATCTCCTCTATCAACTCATCTTCAAATCCATGAGAAGACAGATAATACTTAAGTTGATACTTCTTTTGATACTCGTCTTTGGTTGTCATGTTATTAAGTTTTTTATTCAATAACATATTCAGTATATCCTTATACTCTTGCTCGTCTATGTTTTGCATAGCCTTTTGAATAAAGTTCCTTGGAATTTGCTTGGAGGTAAGCATATTTCTTATTTTGATTCTACCCCAATGATTTTGGTGTATTTTGCTTTTTACATACAACTCGGCATATCTTTGTTCCGAGATATAACCGCCCTTAATCAATTTGACAATAATTTTGTTTGCCTGTTCTTCTTCTATACCCTTCTCTCTCAACTTGCATCTCACATCTTTCGGACATCTTTCCAAAGACGCACAATATTTTTGTGCATATTGCAAGGCTTGTTCCGTAGTCAGGTCCTGTTGCTTGGTAGTAGTCATAAAATAATATTTTCATATTTTTTGCAAAGATAAACTTTTTTTGTAAAAAATACGTTATATTCTTATGATTTTTACCTTTATAGAGCAAAAACAATGAAAAGCAAATACAAATTTTTAGTATTATTTTTATGTCTGTTTGTTCTACATTCCTGCAAAAAGGATAAGGAGCCGCTTTTTGGCATATCCATAGATACACAAAAAATGGTAAAAACTCCGGCCGAGATATTTTCTTTGCAACACATAGAGTTTTTTAGAGCCTCCAACGATTTCGTACTATCAATACTCCCTTCCTTTATGGAGAAAAACGATTCCCTAAAAACTACAAGTTTTGCCGTCTCTCCTTTTTTTCTACATTTTACACTTGCAAAAGACAGCACTTTTAACGAATACCTTTCGGGTTTTGAAAATCATTATCAACTTTCCGCAATGTCTCAAAAGGAAAGGACTAAATTTTTTAATTCTTTTTTGGAGTCGGTATCGGAAATAGACTCTTCCATACACATTATATCGGAAATAAAAACAAGTAGTGTTGATAGTATATGTGTTTATCAAAAATTTCAATTCCAAACACACTATAAAGACAATGGGCAAGCTTTAGCTCTACATACCACAAGAGAAAAATATTTGAACACCTCCGGGGACTTTTCCTGTTCGGACGATACGGAGCATTGTCTTGCGGACATACCTTTGGGAAACGGAAACTACGTACTTACGCTTATAAAACCCAAACAAGTCTCTTTAAAAGAATACTTACTCGCATTTGATGAAAAAAAATACGCTCAGCTCTTGCAACAAGCCAAGACAATAAAGACAAATATAGTTTTTCCGCTTATGGATATCCGGCAACAGAGCAAACAAATAAGTATTGAGGATTCTACTATGAAATTTTATTTTTCTGCGCCAAAAAAAATTATCCTAAATTGCGATTTCAAAATAGAGAATATAGCCGATAATATATCTTCCTTTGAAGAATCTTTGCTTAATAATAGCAATCAACAGCCCATACTTTTTGATGAAGATTTTCTTTTTGTCTTGCGTGGCAAGAATTCCAATTTCATAATGTTTATAGGATGTTACAATCTGCAAACAAAACAATTGTAATCACAAGCATTATACAAAAATATTACAATACAATATAGTGAAAGATTTTTTTTGTTAATTTTGCAAAAAATTGTTGTGGAGATAGTATGGCATTATTAGAAATAAAAAACCTACATGTCAGTATAGGAGAAAAAGAGATACTTAAAGGTCTTAATCTTACGGTTGATAGGGGAGAAATACATGCTATTATGGGGCCTAATGGCAACGGAAAAAGTACTCTTGCCGCTGTGATTGCAGGTAATGATAAATTTACCGTTAGCGATGGAGAAATAATCTATGACGGTAAGGATTTGTTTTCTATGAGCATAGAACAAAGAGCATGCGAAGGAATATTTTTGGGATTTCAATACCCGGTGGAGATACCCGGCGTTAGTATTACCAATTTTATGAAAACAGCCATAAATGAGCAAAGAAAATATAGAGGATTGGACCCTATAAGTGCCAAAGATTTTCTTTTGCTTATGAAAGAAAAAGAAAAATACGTGGAACTTTCCTCTTCTTTGGCAGGTAGAAGTGTCAATGAAGGTTTTTCGGGAGGAGAAAAAAAGAAAACCGAAATTTTTCAAATGGCTATGTTGCAACCTACACTGAGTATATTGGACGAAACGGACTCGGGACTGGACATAGATGCTCTCAGAATAGTAGCCTCAGGTGTCAATAAAGTACATACCAAAAATGATGCCATTATGGTTATTACTCACTATCAAAGACTTTTGGAATACATTGTACCGGATGTTGTGGATATTCTTTATGAGGGTAGGATAGTTAAAAGCGGTGACAAGAACCTTGCCAAGATGTTGGAGGAAAAGGGTTATGATTGGATAAGGAAAGAAATACAAGACTGATTCTTGTCTAAGATACGAATACAATTTTGTAATATATTTACTATAAAACAATAAAAATAATAATGAGAAATGATTATTCTTCCCATAACCGGGAAAGACGAAGCGATGATGAGAATTATCGACAAAAAGACAGAAAAAGCCCTCGCCCGCGAGTGCGAAGGGATTCTAATGACAGAGGAGAACGTAGATTTGAGAAGGTAGAACACAGTTCTGACTCCGCTCCAAGAAAAGAAAGACGTTTTAACAGACAAGACAACTCTCCCTACAGAGAAAGAAAATCTTATAACAACCAAGAGAGAAAACCCTATGATAGAGAGGAAAGGTATTATGAGGGTAAGGAAAAAGTATATAACTATAGACCATATTCTCCGAATAGAAATCGTAGAAACTATAATCAAGAGGACTATATTTCCAAGCCGAAGAGACCTAGAGTTATAAAAACAGATTACGAAAACAAACCTAGAAAAGAAAAGGGGCCTAATTTCACTCCTCCAAATCCGGAAAACGTAGGTAAAATTCGTTTGAATAAATACATATCAAATGCAGGTATATGCTCTAGGAGAGAAGCCGATGTATTGATTGCTACCGGTGCCGTAACCGTTAATGGAGAGGTGATAACGGAAATGGGTTATAAGGTTTTGCCGGGCGATGTGGTAAAATACAACGGCACGGAACTGAAAAGTGAAAAAAAAGTATATCTTTTGCTAAATAAACCCAAAGGATATATTACCACTTCGGACGACCCGTTTGCAAGAAAGACGGTAATGGAATTGATAAAAGGAGCATGTGCTGAAAGGGTTTATCCCGTAGGTCGTTTGGATAGGAATACCACAGGTCTGTTGCTTTTTACAAACGACGGAGATTTGACAAAAAAATTAACCCATCCTTCTTTCGGTGCACAAAAAGTGTATAATGTAGAGTTGGAGCGTTCCGTTAGCAAAGCAGATATGTATACTTTACTTAAAGGTGTAGAGTTGGAGGATGGTTTTGAAAGAGTTGATGCCATAAACTACAAAAACAACGAACCCATAGACAAAAGAAAAGTTGGGGTTAGCATACATTCCGGCAAAAATAGAATCATAAGACGTTTGTTTGAATCTCTTGGCTATGAGGTAGTCAAATTGGATAGGGTATATTTTGCAGGTTTGACAAAAAAGAATCTGCTCAGAGGTCACTATCGTTTTTTAACGGATAAAGAAGTCGCTTTCTTGAAAATGAATAAATAATCTTCTCCGTAATTAATACAAGTAAAAGGCAAGCCTCATCAAAACGCGGTTTGCCTTTTTTTATTAGTTTCACAATAAACAACGTATTTTGTTAGTTTATAGAAAAGTATGAATAAGAGATTGTTTTTGCTATTACTATTTTTCTCTGCAATTGTGTTGGAAGTTCATTGTCAGTCTTCTCCACCCAATATGCCGGAATACGATGAAAAAACTTTGCATTTTGGTGTAACATTCGGATACAATTCCTTGTATTCCAATATGGTAAAAAAAACATCCCTACCTTTGTACGATACTATAATGGGTTTCTCCTCTCAGTCCGAACCCGGCTTAGCGATAGGAGTATCTGCCGATCTTAGACTGCTATCTTTTGTACATCTTAGATTTATTCCCACTCTGGTGCTTAGTGAGAGGACATTTGTTTTTAATGTCTTAAAGAACAACGAATACACAAATAGACAAAACTCTTTGGAGGTTATTTACTTGGAGGCGCCTTTGGAGTTGAAAATACAAAGCAAACGTTATCACAATTTCAGACCTTATCTTTTGGCAGGAGGTAAATTTGTGTATGATATGGGTTCTATCAAAAGAAAAAAATTGAGACCGGAGGAGTACCTTATGAAATTGGAAAACAAAGAGTTGTTCTATACCTTGGGTATGGGTTTCGATTTCTATTTGCCTATGTGCAAGATAGGTATAGAGTTAAAATCTTCTTTTGGTCTTACCGATATACTTGACCATGATTTCAATAACGCTTATACTGACTGCTTGGATAAAATCAAATCACAAATTTTTTATATAAATATAACTTTTGAGTAGCATGAGAAAAATCATACAAATCCAACTATCACCGGAAGACTATCACAATAGTGAAACATTAAAAAAAGAGATTTCCAAAACAAGCGGTATGGAAGGTCGTTTGCTGTCTTTCAGAATATTAAAAGAAAGTTTGGATTGTAGAAAATCTCCCATATATAATCTTTCCATTGCTTGCTCAACCAACAACGATTTACCAACAATTAAACCTCAACCTTTTTTGGATGTTAAAAATTCTTCCCCAATACTTATTGTAGGAGCAGGTCCTTGCGGTCTTGCCGCAGCGCTAAGGTTGATACAAAAGGGTCTAAAACCCATAATAATAGAGAGAGGTAAGAAAGTAGAAGAGAGGAAAAAAGACATAGCAAATATTTGTTCAAATAAAGAAATAAACGAAGAAAGTAACTTTTGTTTCGGAGAAGGAGGCGCCGGTACTTTTTCGGACGGCAAGTTATTTACTCGTTCTACAAAAAAGGGAAACATAGACGAGTTTTTGTCTCTTTTGGTACATTTTGGAGCAGAGGAAAAAATACTTTCTCAAACTCACGCACATATAGGTACAAACAGACTATCGCGAATTATCAAAAACATGAGACAAACAATAGAAGATTGCGGAGGCGAATATTTATTTGAGACCAAAATTGTAGACCTTATTATAAAGGACAACTCCGTTAAGGGAGTAAAAACCTCTGAGGGAGAAGAAATTTTTGCTCAAAAAACCATTCTTGCCACCGGACATTCGGCAAGAGATATTTACCGTCTTTTTTATGATAACAATTGGGAAATTTTTGCTCAATCTTTTGCCGTAGGTGTCAGAGTGGAGCATCCTCAGGTGCTTATAAACCAAATACAATATCACTCTGCCAATTATTCCGAATATCTTCCTCCTGCAAATTACTCTCTGGCTTTCAATACCGGAGAAAGAGGAGTCTTTTCTTTCTGTATGTGTCCCGGAGGTATGATTGTACCTGCTATGGACAGACAAGGATTTATGTCGGTAAATGGCATGAGCAACTCTTTGCGTAACGGACAAAAAGGGAATGCCGCCGTAGTGGTAAGTATAAAGCAAGAGGACGCAAGTAAATATTCGGAATACGGAGCTTTGTCTTTGATGAAATTGCAACAAGAGTGGGAACAACTTCTTTATATCAACAAACAGATTGCCCCGGCGCAAAGAATAACCGATTTTATGGACAACAGAACATCTTCGACTCTTTGCCATAGCTCTTACATGCCGGGAGTTGTAAGTGTAAATCTTAGAGCAAAGCTCCCTAAAATAATATCCGACAATTTAGCTCTGGGTTTTGAGCGTTTTAACAAAAAAATGAAGGGCTACATTACACAAGAAGCAATATTGGTAGGTTTGGAAAGCAGAACCTCCTCACCGGTAAGAATACAGCGTGGCAACAATCTTCAACACACACAACTAAAAAATCTTTATCCTTGCGGAGAAGGTGCAGGTTATGCGGGAGGAATAACCTCTTCGGCCATAGATGGTATAAGTACTGCCGATAGAATAGCATTGGAGTTAGGCGTATGATCAATCACAACGGTAACGGAATAAAATTATTATCATAAATAATATGATTTGATTTATTCTTATTAATTT
Organism: uncultured Bacteroidales bacterium; assembly: GCA_963540815.1. Classification (GTDB taxonomy): domain Bacteria; phylum Bacteroidota; class Bacteroidia; order Bacteroidales; family P3; genus Scybalousia_A. The sequence continues at coordinate 2,557 of CAUTQY010000006.1, read as the reverse complement.
TGCAACCTCAAATTTTCGGTTTCTCTTTTTGAGAATTAATAGGGAATTGGGTGCAAAGCCCAGACTATACCCGTAGCTGTAAGTTCTTATAAGGCTGATGAATATTCTTTATAGTCATTGTCTCTTTTGTGGAGACGAGAAGACTTTTCAACAGTTGGAATGAGTCAGAAGACCTGCCAAGAATTTGATAAGAATCGTAACTTTCGGGTATTAAAGAGACGGTAAAAGAGATTTTTTGTTGTTTACCTGTGGCTGATAAACAAAAAAAATCCGCTCTTCTTTACAAGATTTTACGATATGTTTTATTTATTAATTAACAAAAAACAAAAAAACGTTAAAAGTAATGAAAAAACGTATTGTTACTATGATAGCTTTATTGCTATCTTTTACGAGCATTCTTGCTCAAAGCCTTAACTCAGTAGCACCGAACGGTTCATTTATGAGCGATGGAATAGAGTACTGGGTAGGGGAGGGTGAAAACGAAATCGGACTTATCCTATACTATAACAACAGTGTGGCAGACAATGATTGTTTTGTTTTGGGTTATCGTTTCTCCGGCTCTAATACTTCTTTGGAAGATGCACTAACGGAAATTTCTACCACAGACCAAAGGTTTCAAAAGAACGGCACCGGTTTTCTTAATGATTTTGCGTTTGACTACAATGAAGACGGAGTGTACGAATTTTCTAGTTCAAGCCCTGACTGCGACAAAGGTCTTGCCATACAGTTGCTGAAAAATTGCAGTTTTACCAGTGGGATGAACTCCGAGATATTGCAAGGAGATAATTGGTATAGTGTAGAATATAACGGTTTTAACGGTACTTGTTGGGCTCAAGTTTCCGAATATGCTCCCGTACCTACTTTGGGAGGAGGAAATAACAGCTGTGACATAACCTCTTTGCCTTATACGGAAGGCTTTGATACATACGGTGTAAGTAGTAGCGGAAATTATACTTTTCCTACCTGTTGGACAAAAATAACAACGGGCAACACTCCTAATATTTCTTCCTCAAAACACTCCGGTCTTGGCGGTCTTTATATGCAAGTTGCAAACAATGCACAAGTTGTTGCCGTATTTCCAAAACTCTCTGATGACATAAATTTGAATTCTCTTGTAATGACTTTTTGGGGAAAAGTTAACTCCATCGACAAAAGAATAGTTTTGGGTGTTATGACAGACAAGGACGATATATCAACTTTTGATACGGTTTTTGCCTTAAACCCTTCCACTACTTCATGGCAAGAATATACGGCAGATTTTACTCAATACGAAAACACGGGCAAATATATTGCCTTTATGGCAAAAGGTTGGGAAGATGTCGGTAATGCTTATTACATAGATGATATTGAATTATATGCCGATACTCTTGCAAGTTTGCCTTCCATGACAGACGAAAACATTATTGCTTGGGCAAAAGGTATGGAAGTTACAAGGGCGGATAGTATTACGACAGGAAATTATTATGATGCAATAGGGCAAGCAAATACAACGAATTTTGTTGCAATTTACCGAGGAATGGCAACGGCAACTTTTGACCGACCTATAAAAAACGGAACGGGAGCAGACTTTGTAATCTTTGCAAACGAAAACGGTAACAACGGACAGGCATACGTTGAGGTATCTTCCGATGGGGAAAATTTCTTCAGGTTTGCTAACAAAACCTCCGTACTTTCTACCGGATATGGTACGGCTTATGACCTTAGCGATATTGAGGATAATACAAATTTGGATAAAAACAACATTCGTCTCATTCGTTTGACAGACGACAGCCTTGGCGGGTTTAATCTTGCCGGTATAGGTATTTATAACGGAGGGGAGCAATATTTGATTGCCGATTTTGAGAATATGCTTTCCTCTGCAAACTCTTATGAAATAGTAACTTCTACAACGGGCACTTTGATAGGACAAGACGAATTTGGAATGAGTATGTATTCCCAAAATTATAATAACGGAGGTCTTGTTTTCAACGGTTTGGGATTGTATGACGGAGCTTTTAGCATAGGTTGGGGACCTTCCAATCTAACTACAAGCTCCGGTTATTACGCTTCGTCTTCGGGAGCAGCCATAGAGGGTGCGGGTAACGGCTACCTGCAAGGATATTATTCCGACTATACCGGCACAACGGAACATTTAACCGTTGTAACACAAGACAGTACTACTTTTTATCCTCAAGGAACATATATTAGTCAAAGTGCGGCATCTTTTTCGGATGCGCAAACCCTAACAACTATTGACAATAACCCGGGTTGGATGAAAATAATAGTAAAGGGTTATAATCAAAACGGAGATTCTGTGGCCGTATCTTACGTAGAATTAGTCAATAAAACAACAGGAGGGGTTGGAAATGTAAAGGAATGGCGTTGGTTGGATATGTCTTCATTCGGTGAAGTTGCCAAAGTAAGATTTTTTATGGAATCCAATTATGCAAATAATTTCGGTTTAATGATTTCTGCTTATTTTTGTATGGATAATTTCGTTTATAAGACGGGACAAGAGATAATTCCTCCTGTACCTGACACCGTACAGATGACAGTTAGCCAAACTTTGTGTTACGGA
>CAUTQY010000005.1:0-125492 GCA_963540815.1 uncultured Bacteroidales bacterium | reverse complement strand
AATTCTGGCGGAAAGTCAAACGTAAGAATATAAAGATAAAACATGTGGCAACAGATCTGTCTGCGGCTTTCATAGCCTCTGTTATGGAGAATTGTCCCGATGCGGTACATGTGTTTGATCATTTTCATGTGGTGAAGTTGATGAACGAGAAACTTGACGATATCAGACGTAAAGTTTATAGCATGGAGAAAGACACGAATAAGCGTAAAGTGCTCAAGGGAACAAGGTATCTGCTGCTCGGAAAATGGTGCCGACATCTTTGACAGGCAGCACAGGACAAGGCTTGAAAATGCTTTGGCTATGAACGAGCCACTGTCAAAAGCATACTACCTTAAGGAACAGCTCCGCCAGATATGGTCGCAACCCATGAAAGCCGTGGCAGAAGAGGTGCTTGATGACCGGATAAGGCAGGCTGAACAAAGTAAGATTGCCCAACTACAGAAAATGGCTGTTACCATGAGAACCTACAAGAAAGGCATCCTTGCCTGGTATGACTGCCATCTGTCAACGGGAAAAGTTGAAGGCATTAATAACAAGATTAAAGTAATGAAACGAAATGCGTATGGATTTAGGGATGAGAGATACTTTACTCTACGGCTCTATGCACTGCATGACTGCCGTATCACTCGAAATGTCGGATGAACCCTTTTTATAATACCCAAACTATTTTAAACGAAGAAATTCCCATCTTTTCGCGAAAATATCGCTACCTTTGCAGCAAACAAAGTGGTTCTTTGAAATGGCAAAACAAGGTAGAGTATAGAAGTTCACTGGTTTCCTTATCGTTACCTCCCTATATTGACAAACAATTTAATCTATTGATTATTTGTCGTTTATAAAAATCTCTATGTCGTGCCATGTGAAAGGTCAGCGGGCTTTCCATTCCGATATTTCTCTGTATGTGATGCATGCCATTGTGGATAATGTCCTCTGTCGGTACATCAAAGATAAATCCCGCCCGTATTCCTCTGTAACGATTCATGATTGCCAGAGCAGGAGGAAGCACCTGTACACGGTACGGGGTCTTGGTCTTCATACGCCTGCCCTTGATGCAGAGTTCTCCTTCTTCCAAAACAATGTTTTCCTCACGAAGATTGCGGACATCTGAGATTGCCAGACCTGTGAAGCAGGAGAAGACGAACAAATCACGGACAATGAGGTAGTTCTCCCATTCAATCTCCAAGTCAATTATCTTTTGTAGTTCGTCTTGCGTGATGCTTCTCGGTTCGCCTTTTGGTCGCTCGTAACTGTAGCCCAAGAACGGATAGAAGTCCAGCACACCTTTCTTCACCGCCATGCGGACGATGGTCTGCAAAGTAGACACGGTACTCGATATGCTGCTGCGTTTCAGTTTGCGGTCAATAGTGAGATAATACTCGAAGCCCTCGATAAAGGCTTTGTCCAACTGTGAAAGGGGAATGTCGCTTACCTTGTGCTTCTTTTGTACATACTCACGGAGCAGGGAGAGCTGGTAGGTACGGAGTTTGAACGTCTTCAAGGCTCGGTCGATGCCTATGCGCTCCTTTGTCTGTGTGAGATACTCCCCGAAACTCTCCAAGAGCAGGGTTTGGCGGTGGATTTGTCCTTGATAGGCATCCCTCACGTCTGTGGCTGTGAAAGTTTCTTTCCTTTCACTGAGTTCGTGAAAGCGTGCGTGAATGAGTGCGGTGCATTCACCGAGTTTCTGATTGACGGACACCGCCATTGCGCTCTTACCGATGAGCCGTTGCTTACGGCTGTCCCACAGGGACAGCGGAGTCTTGCACTTGGTGGAGAATCCCGAATGGGTTCTACCCATCGAGATACGCCCGATGACAGGCACAAGCCCCTTCTTGTCGGTTCGTTTCGCCTGAACGAAGAACGACACTTTCAGTTTGTTTTCCTTCATTTTTCTGTCGCTTTTTTCTAAGTTACCTTTGTTTGCAAAGGTACAGATGAACAAGTGTTCCTGAGCGATGCAGAAAAATGAAAGATGAAGAATAAAAACCTATGGTACAGTTGTTTAGCTTTTATTCGTAACCCCTTTTTGCTTTTTCCCTAATGGGTTACGATTTGGTAACGGAACTCCTGCCGCTTTATGCTCGTTTTCGCTTACCCTTAAAATAGCAGGAAAAAGCTAAATAATACTATTTCAAATAGTTACATTCCTTGCATATCCCTCTGTTTCCCTTAATTCTTAATGACTGATTATGCAAGAAAGATGGCACTCGACATGCGTATGATAGACCCTAACTACGCAGACCATCCCGACAACAAGGCCAGCCACTGCGCCAAGATGATTGCGGAGTATTACCGCCGTTTCGACGCGCAGAAGGGTACGCAGTTCGTATTCTCTGACCTCGGCACATGGCAAAGTGGTTAAGGCTGGAATGTGTATTCGGAAATCAAGCGCAAACTGGTGGAGGACTACGGCATCCCTGCCCATGAAATCCACTTCATTCAGGAATGCAAGAACGAGAAGGCGCAAAAAGCGGTTATTTCTGCCATGAAAGAGGGCAGCGTCCGTGTGCTGTTCGGCTCCACCTCCATGCTCGGCACGGGTGTCAATGCCCAGAAGCGGGCGGTGGCAATTCATCATCTTGACACGCCCTGGCGACCGTCCGACTTGGAGCAGCGCAACGGTCGGGCGGTACGCGCGAAAAATGAGATTGCCAAGCACTTTGCCGATAACAGGGTGGACGTAATTATCTATGCCGTGGAGAAGTCGCTCGACAGTTACAAGTTCAATCTTCTTCACTGCAAGCAGATGTTCATCTCGCAGTTGAAGAGTGGCGCACTCGGCGCACGAACCATTGACGAGGGGGCTATGGACGAGAAGTCGGGCATGAATTTCTCGGAGTACATGGCTATCCTTTCAGGCAACACGGACTTGCTCGACAAGGCGAAGCTGGAGAAGAAGATTGCTGCATTGGAGGGTGAACGTAAGTCGTTCAACAAGGCACGTAACGATTCCGTCTGGCGACTGGAGAACATGTAGGGTGATATTGATCGTAACAACGGTGTCATTGCCAAGCTGCAAGAGGACTTCGACAGGCACAAGGCGCAACGTAAACTGGACGGCGAGGGCAACCTCATGAGCCCCATCCGTCTCGACGGCTTCAAGCCCACCGACGAGCAGAGCATCGGCAAGCAGCTCCAGAAGATTGCCAAAGAGATGGACACCAAGGGTGAGTACCGACGCATCGGCGAGATTCACGGTTTCCCCATCCTCATTTGCAGCGAACCGCTTGACAAGGAGTGGCTGGGTATGTTCCAGAACAAGTTCTGCGTGGAGGGCAATTTCAAGTATAAGTACAACAACGGTTTCATTGCCTTGTCAGACCCGATTGCCGCTGCCCTTAACTTCATCAACTCACTGGAACACATTCCCCAGACCATCGAGCAGTATCAGGAGAAGAATGCCGCACTTGCCAAGGACATCCCGCTATTGAAGGAGATTGCAGGCAAGCAGTGGAAGAAAGAGGATGAGCTGAAAGGCTTGAAGTCAGAACTGGCGACGATAGACTGAAAAGATACAACTGGAACTGGCAAAGAGCAACGAACCCAAGGAGGCAGAACAGCAGGAACTTGTCGCCAATAGCGATGTCGTTCCAGATGCGCCTAAGCCAAAGGAAACTCAGAATAAAGGGCTGCGACCTTGATACTTCACTATATATTGTGCTGCCAGTCCGAGTGCTCGGGCTGGCAGTTTTCAGCATAAGTCAAGTGAGACTTTCGGCATATTTAGATATGTAATAAGTGAGAGAAAGAGCCACTTGACACCGTCAAGTGACTCTCATTAACTTATCCAGTAAAAGATAAGGTACTTGTCTTACCGTGCTTTAGGAGTAACTCCGTTCTTTCTGTCATTAACATCCGTTCAACGCATAGAAGCCCCAACCCTCATATCCATGCTGTTACACATATACGGAGAAACCAATCTCTTCGGATACGCCACAATTGGTGCCTTGTCCTAATATGGACTGTAATGCTGCCGGTAAACTCACATACATCAGATGCCGTAAGCGGGAGCCTTGCTCCAATATCCTAAACGTCCGCCTTGATTCTTTCCTGCACTGCCTTCGTATGTCCTGCCGTCAGATTCCTTTGTTCAAACACTTACTCTGAAAGTCTTTCTGTCGTACTATCCACGAGTTGCCTTTCCCTCAGACATCTTATTGCATTACACTACTTTTTGCCCTGCATTTCCTAATCATTCCTGTTCAGGATGCCATTCTTCAAACCCAACAACGTTGCGAACGAATCCATACCATAACGAAGAGCATTACCGTTCTTGCCCAATTGTTGACCGTATAAAGACTTCGGGATACTCAGTTTTCTCTATTCCAAATGTACACGCTGCAAAAACCACAATCCTAAAGAACCATAGATAAAGAAGCCTTGTTCACTCGTTTTTGATATTCCTCGTACCGTGGAGTTTCTACTCTGTCGGCGTTTGCACAGGTAATCCAAGAACTGATGTCAGCATCTGCTCCAGCATTGTCTGGTATGCGGTCTTATCTTTGACCACATCATCAGAGTTTTGCTTCAGCAGACGGATTATTTCTAACTGTCTGTCATTCTCCTCCTTGTTTAGTTTCCTCAGCAGGTTTATGTACCCGCCGATTTGTGTTATGTTCAGCGGAGCAGGAATGCGAGACGGTTTTACGTCTGATTCTAATGCGATTCGTCGCAGAATCTGCTCCTTTAATTTCATTATCTCTGGCGATGTCTCTTGTTCCAAGAGCTTTGCCGCTATGTCTTGTAATTCTGCCATGGCTTAATTACTTTTATGAGTCCCATATTCACCATTGTAGTATATGTCCATATAATATGGACGCACTACAGTGTATTTTTTCAAAATTCCATCTTTTTGGGAACATCTAATTCCCTGCTGATTTTCAGAAGAAGATGAATCCACATAGTATATTTTTGTGGGAAGTCCTTTGTTGTCCCTATCTATTTTGCAGATGATTCTCACATGATAGTGTTCATTCGTTGTACAAACAATATCTCCCACTCTAACTTTTGATAGTATATTTTCGGTAATTTTGTAATTTTGTGTAAAATGTTTCTTTCCTTTTTTTTCTTGAAAAGTTTTTGTTTCTATATAGCCACTATTGATAAATTCTTTTGAAGCCATAAGAGTACAGTTCGTTAACAAATAAGTTCCAGATGCACCTACTGTTTCTATTTGTATAGATTTCTCCACATTCAAAGCTGCCAACACCGTAGCAATGGCTCGAGTTACAAAACCAGAGCAATCTATGCCGATAGCATAGTCTTTCATGAATTGAGTAACTCCCTCTTTATTTGTTATCGTTTTGTCTTTAACAAGTCTATCAATAACATAGGTTATCATCTCGGGTGAACCTTTTCCATATCTTGTACTTCCATCGACCTCACTATTATAATCTTGAAAATCGAAATCGCATGGTTTAAGTTGTTTTTCCCTAAAATCCTTTTCATATCTTTTTATTTTCTCCTTGATTTTTTTCCATTTTGCAGCATTATCTTTTTCTTCCCTTTTTTGGGTATACTTTGTGTCATTCATTACATAAGGAATCTTAGCACTTTTGGTACACCCAGCAGGAGTCCAGCTGAATTTTTCAATGAAACCTTCAAGAACTTTTGTGATGCATTGTTCTTTATGTTTGATTTCTGCACTACTATTTGCTTTTGCAAAGCATTCCTGTAGGTTTATTGCATTAAGGTCTATCTGTTTGTGTTCACATACACCAATAATTACAGACCAATACTCTTCAAACGTCTCTCCTGAGGTGTTATCAATATAACACGCATTATCTCCATTTGTTCTATCGAGACAATCTACAATGTTGTCGCTCAACTTTTGTATCAATTCTGCTATTATTTCATTTGTATCCATATTTTTAATACCCTTTAAACCATTATATACTTTTAATCAACTCATTTAAAGACTTTTTATAGTTCTTTTCACAATAAGCATTAGCCTTTTTTCTGATATCTTTCTTTTTTTCTTCCGTTATAGTTTCTTCTTCCGTTTCCTCTTGATAAAACTTCCACGCATCATCATTATTTCTAAATGCTATAATGGCTCTTTCTAATAGAGCCTTGAAAGCATTTATACCAGTGTTTTGGTTTTCGGCGTCTGTTTTTGTTTTTTCGCCTGAATCAGTTGAGTTAGGGTCTGTTTCGAGAGGGGTGGCGTTATTTTCACCTTGCGAACCATCCTCGCCATTGCCTATTCCATCGGATTCATTCCCGTCAGTTTTATCACCACTGGGTTGCTTCAATGCTGAAAGGGCTGATTTTACAAGTTCCGCAGAAGAACTGATGACTTTATCTCGCCCTGCGGCAGCACTGGTGGTGCCAGCATTGAGGACTTCTTTCAGTTGGTCAAGACCAGTGATGTTGTCAAAGGCCGGTGTCTGCTTGTTTACAAGTGCGGACACAAGGTCAGGAACAGTGACAGGTGTTGCTGCTGTTGCTCCCTGCATGTTCAGCGATGTCACGTCTTTTGTACTTTTGCCCTGCAAATAGTCTGTACCATTCAGATAACTGCTGTCAATTTCCATTTTGTCAATCGGAGAGTCCTGCCAGTTCCAGAAACGTGTGAGGTCAATCTCTTCGCTGACATTCGTCTCGCCCAGCACAGCTTCCCCAATCATTCCCTTTGTCGGCAGTGATATGGTGGTTGTAGGTACGCGGAAGTTGTTAGAATGGTAACGGTAAAGCGAATCTTGTATATTTGCAGCCGTCTTACCCAGCCTCTTTGCCAACCGCTGTGGGAAAGTGAATGGGAAAATCATGCAATTCCCATAAAAGCCCATCATATTCTTGACATTGATACAATTAAGCAACGGTATCATGTCTTCCTGATTCTTCTCCACTTTCTCTTCATTAGAATCATCATCCGAAAGCAAATTGAAATTCATGTCAATGGTATATTGCTCCAACATCAACACACGCTCGTCATCGTTCAATGAAGCCCATATCACTTGGGAATAGAGGATAGGATTGGTACAGATATGCTGAAGTGTTTCCTCCATTTTCTGGAATTCATTGTAGCGCAGAACAGGTATGCGGTTAGACAGGTTTATCGTAATGGAGTCGTCAATACTATAAGAAGATGGCGCAGCCCCTTCTATCTCATTCCCATTCACACCCTTCATTTTGCAATCCGATAGGATTACTTCTGAATATGGTCTCAATGCAGTGGCGGTCAAAGTTCCACCGTCATTGACGTAGTTCGTCAAAAAGTTTTCTGGCAGCCCTGTAGAATAATGCGCTATGCTCTTGCGGTCTCCACTGGAACCTTTATTGTCCTGATACAAGTCCGTAAGTTTACCCATGTAATGTTCTACGGCGAGGAGTTGGGCCTCAGACCAACTTTCGTCTTTTGTTACAACGGTTGCATTTTTGTCGTCACGCACTATTACATATCCCTCGTGAAGCCTGTAGTTCACTGGTTTTAAGCCTTTTTGGATTGAGATGTAAGATAAATCTTGCTCAGAAATATCTGACATCAACTTGAATGAGATTTTTATTTCATGTGTAACCTCATTCCTTATATTGGCTATCAGTTGCTTTAACTCTTTCTCTGTTTTTATTCTATATTTTGTTATCAGTCCTTCAATGGATAAATCATCATCATTCTCAGCACCTTGCCCTAACGTATCTCTTAACTGCAGGTTTTGAACTATGCGACCTGCTATTCTGCCTTTGCCATTTGCCAATACTAACGTGGCTTTCAGATTATCAAATTCCAAGAAACTACCCTCTAAAGTCAAGGTGATTTCCTTGCCTGCCATATCCTCTGAAATATTTTCCATTTCCCATTTGGGATATGCCGCATATTTCTTTATCAGGCTTAGTCCTGTTCTGTATTTATATGAAAGCCTGTAATACAGCGTGTCGTAATAGCGCAACAGCGTGTTATATCGGTTGGCAAAAGCAGTCTTGTTGAAATTCGCGGTGTCGTTCACGTAAAAGCTTTGATGTGCTGGCAAGAATCGAACCAGTTTCAGCGGCACAAACAGCACAAGGTCGATGTTGTCTATGCAGGTTTCCAGCTTGTACCTGCGCATCACCTCCCAATACTGAATCGTCATGGCATGGCTGTGGTTGTGGTTGGCAATAATCTTGGTTGCCACAGAGTCGCTTACCTCACTCGTCGCCATTTCCATGCTCACGCGTTTCGCCTGTGAAATCTTGTCAGATGCACTCTTGATGTTGTGCTGGAAATTCTGCGCTGCGGAAGAAGCCTCGCTGTGCGCATTGCTCTGGCTGGCAGATGAAGAACCTTTACCGCTCGATTTTGAATATCCACCCGAAAGTCCGAGCATAGCACCGCCGATACCTCCGCTAGCACTGCCTCCGACGCTCCATGAACTTGCGCTGTAACTGTAACTGGACTTGCCAGATGACAGTTGATCCATCGCATAGTTAAATGCTGCCGTGGTATCATCGTCCTGCGTCATGGCATAGCTTTCGCTGTCAGCATCAATTGCCTCTGCCTCGTCCGTTATTGCGTATGTCTGCTTGTTTTCCCTCACAATCAGCCTCTGCTCTTCACCCGGAGCCAGCACCAAAGAATAGAGCAAGTCGCCTAATGCGAATCCGTCAGGAACCCATGCTTGGTGCATATTGAGTATGTAGCCCATCCCCAAGGACGATGCCTGTGGGAATGAGTTGGGATTTTCAGCCATTTTCTTCTTGAAATCCATCACGTCAATCGGATTGACCAACGCCTTTCTGCCTTCGCCCGTAATGTCCGGTTCCACAAGTCGCTGAAGCATACCGTATGTGTGGATTCTTGATGGGGCAGTATCTGTTGACAGGTGGACGGTCTTCTCATCATTGCCCATGAGTTTCACCTTGGGCAGAGCCTTTTCCACATCAGTCCTCTCACCTTTGAATACCTCCTCGATGATTATAAATCCCTCATCTTTTACATTTGGACTAAAGTCTTCACCTTCAAGTCTCGCTTCCAGATTTGAGATGTTATTGATGAAATGCTCAAAGGCTTCCTTGATGCCTTTTGACGAATAGGGTGATATCCCGCTTTTCCTTATGAGTTCTTTCTTGAGAGTATCATACTCCTCCATTCTTTGGCGTTTGTCAGCATAATACCCAGACACCCCCTTTTGCGTATTGCCCCACAGCAACTCATTGTACTCGTCTTTCTGCTCTGCCAGCCTTGCCAGTTCCTTGGCAGTATCTTCATCATCTTTATTGAGGTCGGCTTCTTGTTCTTGGATTGAGGCAAGTTTTTCCTTTATCTGTGTGATTTGGTCATCTATGTAATCAATCTCGTCACCAAGGGCATCCAATTTGTAAAACAGGTTGAGCGTTTTCTGCTCCTTTACCGCCTCTATTATTTCTGGTGCACTCTTGATGAACTCCTGCTTGTTGGAGCCTTGCGAAATTGTAATTGTCAGCGTGTCCTTCATGCTATACCTCTCCGGCAGCACGATTACGAATTTTCCATTGCCATCCGTTACGCATGACGGATTTACATTCGCTTCTTTTTGGTCGTCAGAAGGACTGACAATGCCGCTTATTTCCACCATGGCACCAGAAAGACGTGTGCAACCACGGTAATACACCGAGTCTGTCTTTTTGGGGTCGATGATTTCATTCTTCTTCCTTATCGTAACAGTTCCGCTTATCCTGCGCGGCAGTGGCAGGGCAAACTGGATGTCATCAAGGAATCCCAGCCCTCTCGTGATGGCCCTGCCGTTTAGCAGTTCCAGTTCACCTGTTTCATCGTCATCATCCACAAACAAGTGCGTAGGCTCTTCATCTTCTGTCTGTCTATGGGTTGATTTCTTTAATAATTGTGCCTTCTGGGCATCTTGATACTCTTTGATTAGGTTGATTAAGGGTTCTATGTCCGCATCGTCACGTCTGTTGCTTGGCTGGAGCCTTCCTTTTAGGAATTCAGCCATTCCGTTTATGTCGATTTCCCTTACAGGATTGCCGAATGCAACGAGTTCCTTGGCATTTTCTATAGCTGTTGGAATCGTGTTTGCGTCAAACTCAAAATCTATCTGTGTGGCACAAAAACCATTCAGTATGGGCGTTATCTTCTTCTCGTCAGCCTGTGCGAGGTCTTCCACATTGCGGATTCCTGCAAGGACAAGAAGATAAGCCAAGTCCGTTGTCATACCCTCCACTCTCCACAAGTCAGCCTGTTTCACCCATGTGTTAACCACTCTGACATCCACGGAGAGTCTATCTGCCAGTGCTTTTCTCTTGTCCACTGTGTTTCCTCTCGCCAACAGAGATGCAGCATCCATTATGTCTAAATCCCTGAGCCGTGCCTGCATCACCTTGCTGATGCCTTTGATGGGAATCAGCGATGATGTGGGTTTCTTCTGCTTGTTTATGGCGTCGATAATCTTTTGCACGGCTTTTATCGTGATACCATTTACAACGGACTTGAAACATGGTTCTGCAATAGTCCCGTTCTCTACGTTTCCAAGATGCTCTTTTAATGCTTGCAGAACATAGCCCCCAAACCTTTCACCCTTATATGGAGGGGTGAAGTGAGCCTTAAACTGATTCCACGACAACATTCCATTATTCCCCTCCTGCTGCAGTTGTTTTACTATGCAGTCATACAGTTCAATGACTTTTGCATCTGCGATGGGAGTCGCTGCTTTTGCGTCTTTATCCTTGCCAATTGCTTGTCTATTGTTGGGATTGATTGCATTCATATTGATAGGCATATTCAACAATTCTTTTGTCTTTCTTAATTTTGCGGATTTTGTGTTATTCTTGTTTGCCATTGCTTTATGGTTAAGGGGTATAATGTCATTTACTTAATAGTTCAGGCTAATGCCTACGCGAAAAACTTTCAGGCTGCAAATTTACTCATTTTACTTGAAACTCCAAAATGTTTCTGCGATTTTCTTACACTGATATTCGTGTTTTTGAATTATTCTTGGACAAAAGTGACAAATTTGAGGCTGTTTTTCATAGAAAAACATGAATTTCTACGTGCAAAAACGCGAAATCCAGTCAATAATTTGTTTTTTAGAGGGAATTTGATTACCTCTGTTGCGAAAATGCGTGTTTATCCATAGCATGGTAAAATTGTGCATCTGACCCTAACTGGCAAATCAGTATAAATCACAAGAATATAACCAAATTAAAATCAATGAATATGAAACGAATCATTCAAAAATCGCGGAGCGTTCTTCTGATGGCGCTGTGTGTGCTTTTGACGGCATACGCGCACGCTACGGACTACGACCTGTATGTCGATGGCACGCGGGTTACTGACTCGAACTATGGCGACATCCTGAGCAACGGTGCCTTCAGCTACGACCCCGACGATGCCGCCGAATCCCTTGTCTATAATGCGGGCGTTGATGGCCTGACGGTGAACATTGCCGCCGACGTGACGCTGAGCAGCAAGGGTGTGGTGAATTCCAACGGCAGCATCTTCTGGCTTTCCGTCAGCACCACCTTCATTGGCTCGGACGTGCTGACGGCGAGCCTTGTCAAAGCCGGCGCCAGAGAGTCAATCATCCGTGCCGACGGTGACGGTGTGGAGGTGACGCTTGACCACATTGTTGGCGTGGGTACTTCTACCGTTTCAGGCGAGTTCGCCTTCCGCGCCCACAACGGCGCCTTCATCGTGCTGAAGGGCACGACGTTCACCTCGGAAGGCAACCTCGTGGTCGGTCACGACGGCAGCAGCGGCATCGCGCTGGAGGACTGCTCGATGGTGTCGCCCGTGGGCACTCAGTACCTGGATATGACTTATCAATATTTGTACTTGTACTACCTCTGCGACTCCGAGGGTAAAATATTGGGAGAGCAAAACGAAAGCGGATGGAAGATAGCCGAGGGCTACGAGCTGTCTGACGATGCCGACAGCAACGACCGCACCGCCGCAGGCGACGACGGCTGGTACACGATAAGCGGCATAAGGCTCTCACAGAAGCCCACCGTAAAGGGCGTGTACATACACGGTGGGAAGAAGGTAAGCATCAAGTAACAAATTTGCAAAAAGATATATGAGAACAGATAATCCAAACAGCAAGAAACAGTATGTGCAATCGGAACTGCTGCAACTGTCATGCAACAAGGGCTTGCTCCTGTGTGCGAGTATCACGGACATGAACAGCGGTGACGACGGCATCGGCTTCGGTGGCGGCGACGGTGGCAATATCGCTTTCTCTAAAGAGTTTGACTTTGGGGACATCATCTTTGACGAGGACTTATTTAAGTAATCTCATATAAGACACACAGGACGGTAGCAGGGCTGAAACCCTGCTACTGTCTGTTTGTGTGCAGCCGTCAGACGGCGGTAATGACGGCATTTAACGTTTATTTCACAGGGGAAGTGACTGATTCCCGTTTTTTATGACTACCTTTGCACCTTATTATATATGTGGTATAAGGGATAACACCATAAAGTAAGAAGATTTCATGCGACATAAAGACTCACTGGTGCGGCTGCACCTGAAGATGCTGGGCGGCTATATCTCGCTGCTCATACTTTTTGTCGTGGCCGCAAGCGTTGTAGTTTTCCAGAACAGGAAACTGGAGGACACTAACCGCAGGTATGCCGAGAACATAAAGCGGCGACACCTGTCAGAACGCGCTTTCATACAACTCTTCGACCTTACGCTGCTTGATGAGCAGGTGGCGGCATGGGAAGAGGAGCAGATGGCGGAGTATGAAAAGAAAGAGACCGCTGTCCTCTGTATGTTCGACTCACTGAAACGTCAGATACCCGACACGGCACAGGTACGGCGTGTGGGCGAGATAAGAAACCTCGTGGCAGAGAAGAAAGACCATCTGCTTGCCATACACACCGACCTCGACAGGCTGCGCGACATCAACGCACTCATGAAGGAACTGATGCCGGAGATTGTACGGCGTGCGAACCGCGCCAACGAACGGCTGACGGATGAAGTGAGCGAGAACCTACAGGAGAACCGTCACAAGACAACGGGGCTGAGGGGGCTTTTCAAAAGCAGGAAGAAAGCCGACGAGCAGACGGAATGGGACAACCTTCGTGCATTGAGCCGTGCCAGGCAGCAGACGGACGACATCCTCACGTCGCTGGCATCGGACATAGAGGCATCACAGGAGCGAAGCACGGAACGGCTGTTCACCCACATGGACACACTCATAGGGCGCAACCGCCAACTTTCGGGCTTGCCGCTTTCCTGCTTGCCGTCCTGTTCTTCTGGATGCTGCACCGTGACCTTGACAAGCGGCACAGGAACCAGTTGCTGCTCCAAGAGAGCAACCAACACAACGAGGAACTGCTCACCATGCGCCACGACATGATGCTGACCGCCATCAAGGGATATGCCGACATGATAGAGGACTCGGACGTGGACGGCAGGGTGAAGCAGTACGGTGAGCCGGTACACAAGTCGGCAGACCGTATGCTGTCGCTCCTCAACTCACTGCTGAACTACTACCGCTTAGACACTGGCAAGGACGAGGTGGAGATGATGCCGTTCCGTGTGAAGGACGTGCTGCGCTAATTAGCATCCGAGTTTGCGCCGCTGGCAAATGCCAAGAAGCTCGACTTTGACTATGACTTCAAGGGTGACGACACCGTGGTGGTCAGCGACCGCAAGCGTATCATCCAGATAGGCAGCAACCTGCTGTCGAATGCCGTCAAGTTCACTAAAAGCGTAAAGGTAGGCATGGAGTTGGAGTATAGGGACAACACCCTGACGATGACCATATCCGACACGGGCACGGACATGACCGAGGAACAAATCAAGCGCATCTATGCGCCTTTCAACCGACTGGAGAATGCCGACACACAGGAGGGCTTCGGTCTCGGACTGAGCATCACACAGGAACTGGTGCGACTGATGGGCGGCACCATAGAGGTGCGGAGCCTCGTTGATGTCGGCAGCCGCTTCACCGTCAAGCTCCCTGCCATTGAGGGTGACGCGGAGGTGATGCAACTGACGGATAAAGGAACGGTTAGACTGCCCGAAGGTCTGCGTGTGGCAGTGCTTGACGATGACGGCGTGGTGCTGAAAATGACCGTTGAGATGCTTTCAAGAAAGAAGATACAGGTTGTGGGGTTGCCATACTGTGGACGAACTGTTAGACAGGATGCGCAAGAACGACTACGACCTCATCATCACGGATATCATGCTGGGCGGTATGAGTGGCTTCGACCTGCTGGAGTTTCTGCGCAGTGCCAACATCGGCAACTCAAAGAGCGTGCCAGTGCTTGCCATGACCGCAAGGACGGAGAGGAACCACGAGGCATTTGTCAAGGCAGGCTTCAAAGGCTGCATCCTCCATGACATACTTGCCACGGAACATAAACGGCTTTATGCGCTGTACGCCACGCTGTAGCATGTCGAAATGCTCGTTGCCCTCCATTCCCCGTGTGGCAAGACAAAGTGAGGTCTGACGGATGTCATCAAAGATGAGCTTCGTGTTGTTCTCCAGACTGCGGTATGACAGCTCCACCTCGGCAATGCGGCTGAAAGCCTTGGCGGTTGTGTCAAGACTTTCTGTCTTTTCAAACAAACGGGCAATGTCATAGAGTTGCTTGATGATTTCCATGCTGCAATCCCTTTCCTTCTTGCAGTAGGGGATGCCCGTCGTATTAAGGGCATAGGCTGTCAGTTTATCTCCGAGAATATCCCCGACAGATGGCACTCTCACCATGCTCGGCTCCCATTCCATTTTCAAGAATGGGCTTTCTATCGGCATTGTGTTCACCTCATGATAATGGCAGTCCTCATTCAGCACGTCAAGTAGTATGCTCTCATTACGGCTGCCGCCGTCAAGGAATGCCACCTGATAGAAGAACTTGGAATGGCTCTTGGGAATGTCTGCACCGCGCTGGATGCGCTCAACAGGCTTGTAGTCTATAAAACTGAAGTCCTTGTAGGCTTGCAGGTACTGTTCTATTTCCGTTCCCGGCGGACAGATGATGTCAATGTCAATGCTCAGTCGGTGCTGGCGGTCTTTCAGCAGAAGCATGAGAGAGGAACCGCCTTTGAAATGGAAAGGACAGCCCGACTGCGCCAGCATGTCAAGCAGGGAAAAGGTACGGATAACCTTCTCAATGATGTTTTTGTCTGTGTATTGCAGTTCCTTGGATTTCTGGTCAATCCATGCTGCGGTGTAACACTCTTTGCTGATCATTTTTGTTTTGATTCTTGGATAAGTTTGTCTATGGTTTCTCGTATTCCCCTGCGCTTGGCGTAGTGGAGGAGTTTCTGGTTGTTGACGAAATACTGGTCAAATGCCATCTGGAATATATACAGGCTCTCGGCTCCACGCATATAATCCAAATCCTAGTCTTTCTGAATATCGACGAGCAATTTTTCAATGGCAGGCACACAAACACCAGCCTGCATCGTGATGGGCGCCTCTGTAACCAGTGCCTTGATGATGATGCATGGTTTAGACAAGTCAACATAGTCGCTCATCATACTGGTGGACGGTTGCTTGAACACATCACCGAACTGTTCTCTGAGCCTTCCGAAAACAGCATCAACGGTATCACGGTTGGTCTCAATATAAACGGCATGGTTTACCGAGACATGATGCTGGAGAGGATTGAAAATTCTGCCATCATAGACACAGAAGTCCGTGAAGGGCAGTTCCCATTTAAGGGTGTCATACATTTTTTTGACCTCGGCAGTTGGCTGGTAGGTGAAAGGCAGCAGGGAATTGTCAGGCAGGGCATACTCACCTTATCCTATACGAACCAGTTTGTTCTCCTTTGCGAGAATGCTCAGATACTGTCGGGCTGTGTTATGATTCATGCCATAATCATCAGCTATCTGTGACAGGCTGAACCGCTTGTGTCTGGCTGCATAATCGATTATGTCTCTTTTGCTAACATTCATCTTTTACGTTGTTTATGGGTACATAAGGTAATATATTTTCGGCAACAGGACAAATTTATTGCCGATTTTATATACTTTTAATTGTGATTTAGTTGTAAAACAGGTTAGAAAGAACTCAATCTGCCTCAAATGTGCTTATTGTAATGCCACGTGCCTTCTGCAAGTACGGAACAGGGTTTCTTTTCTGCTTCTCTTTCTTTTCCGCCCTTTCCCTACTCATTAAAGAAAGAGAAGCGAGAGGTCAGTCCCCTCGCTTCAACTTGAAGTACCACGTTTTCCAGTCCTCGCACTGTCCCACCGTTCCGTTCAGCGGCGGAGCCCCTGCGAACTGGCAGGCAAGGCGCAGGCAGGCGGTTTCGCTGCCATAAGCGGTGATGCCCTCGTCATATGACCGGATGGAGATTTCCTCATTCTCTATCATAAGCCAGTCTTTTTTGACACGCCTTGCCTCGGCTTTGTTCAACATTTCATTGCGATGCCTTTACTTCTTCAGCCATTCATCCCGCTTTGCCCTGCACTGCTCCAGTTTCGGACGGACACAAGTGAAAAGCACTCCGCCCGTATGGCGGTAGTCATACTGCCCTGCCGTCCGCTTTGGTCGGGTGCTGGTAGTAAAGGTCTCATACTGCTCCTGCCCATTTTGTGTGGTGCTTACTCCGTTCACGGTCATCTTCGTTGCCATATTGAATTTGTATTGTGGTGGGGTGGTCAGCCCCACCGTTACCTTGTTAATGTTATGCGTGGTAGAAATCGGCTTCCACCACCTCTGATGCCAGTCCTCCGATGTCGGGGTGCGAACAGAAGAAAGGATTGTCAGCGTCCCTTATGTCCATCACATAGCCGTGGGGGAATTTTGCGTCAATGAACGACTGGATAAGTTCCGTGTCCAAATCATCAAGTCCGCTGTAATCTCCATACTCCAACGGTATGATGGCAAACAAGGGAATAAGGTAAGTTCCCGCAAAATGTGCCATGATACTCTCTTGTTAAAATTCAACTATCAGTAATCGGTTCTCGGCTGTGCCGCCGTTGTACGGGCAGACCTGCTTCACTCAAAGGTGTCCGCTGCCAAATCACCATCACAGGTGCTTCTTGTATTACTCCTTGAACGGGGTAAAGTCCAGTGCCTGCTCCAGTTCTTTGCGGCTCTTGGCAAGTGTCAGCAGGTTGAGGAAACGGACTATCACGTCATTCGTCTCGCTATCCCACTGGTTGATAAGGCTCTCAATCTTAATCGTCATAGTATAAAATTTTTAGTTGTCAGGTCAGTAGGGATTGTCATTTGCCCTGCTGACAATAGATGATGTTCTTGTAATAATCTCTCAAATGGTTCTCTACTTCCTTTTCAAGAGTTATCGGGCTACCCAGACACTCAACCCAACTCTCTCCGCAGTGGCGACAGCGGAACTCACGGTGTGAAAGGTTGCGCTTCTCGTCTTGTGGTACTTCTTCCACGTCTGTGTGGAGTATCGTTGGTCTCCCCTTGCATTGATAGTAAACTTGTACTGCTTTCATCTTTATTTGGTTTTAAGGGGTGGGAGGTGTCGTGTTCCTCCCACCATTGGTTAAACTTATGCTGCTTGCCTCATTCTCTGTCGGATGGCATCTGCGTTGCTGTTTACAAGGCTCACGATGCGGTCGTGATACTCGGTGTTCTTGTTGCACCCCCCTCTGCTCTGCACCACCCGAAACTGCTTTAGGTCAAACTCCACCGTCTCAACTCGCTCACCATTGATGGTGGCAGAGAAGATTAGGCTGTCAGCATTGCTATAGTACCCTGCGCAGAATACGCAGTGGTGCTTATGAATAATTGCACATAAGCACCACTGCCTCTTTTATAATATGTTTTTTAAAGTTATTCTTTTTCGTTATTATCCATAAACATTTTTGTTCCAATTAATTTGCCGTCCTTAAAAGTTTGTTCCATTCTTATCATATGACCGCTATAAGGGTAGTGGTCGGTATAATAAACACCGTCAGGAATTTTATCTCCGAGAATATTATCTTCTCCATAACCGTCAATTTTATTGTTATTCCATCTAACCATAATTATAGTCCAAGTCTTGTCTCTATTTCGAGCCATTCCTTCAAATACCCATCCATCAAGTTCCAAACTTGCAATAGTATCTTTTACCTTATCAGACTCGACAGTAACGTAGATTGTTTCTTTGTCTGAAGCCTTTCTAATTATACTATTTTGAAATGGAGATTGTGAGAAACAAAAACTACTTCCGAATAACGAAATAAAAAATACGAATGATATTATTTTTTTCATAATCAAACATGGTTTTTTATTATTGATATCTTTCATATTCACAAGGTACGTCAGAGTCTACATTGACTTGGTAAACGGTCGTACTTTCATTTTCTATAGATGTGAAAGTTACAATACTTACACAAGGGGTATTTGTCTGCTAATTGAAGAGCTAAATCTATTGCTTTATTTTTAGCATAATCGTTATCCCCGTCTTTCCAAAAACGTCCGGCGATGGAAGGCATTAGGTTTAAATCTTGTTCTTTGCCGTTAAGCCACCTTTTTACAACTTCATTGTTTTTAACTCTTTCTTTTATTTCTATTTTCTTTGCAACGTCTTGTTGATAATACCCGATATAAGTACCATCAGGTATCTTATCTCCAAGTATTTGGTTCTTTCTTTGCACTTCTTGGGTTTGTTGTTCTTCTCTGTTGCAAGCTACAAAAAAGATGGAACCTAAAGAAAGCGTCGTAAATAATACGACTAAAATCAGAATTTTTCTTTTCATAATGACTACTGTTTTTAATTTATTAATAATTTTCGTATTTAATTAAAATTTGCATCAAGTATACTACTTTTTTTATTCTGCCATTTTTTTTGCAAAAAAAATAAAAAAAGAGGTAACTTTTTTGCTTGTTACCTCTTTTTTTCATTATTTAATTTGCAATTACCAAGCAAACAAAGAACGAGAAGACATCATATCGTTAACTTTTTTGCGAGTATTCTCTATCAATGTTTCGTTTTCTACATCGGAAAGTATTGCATCTATCATAGAAACTATTTCCGGCATGGCATCCTCTTTCAAACCGCGTGTTGTTATGGCAGGAGTCCCCACTCTAATACCGGAGGTCTGGAAAGCAGAGCGAGAATCAAACGGAACCATATTTTTATTTATGGTGATGTCTGCACGCACAAGAGTATTTTCTGCAACCTTACCCGTCAATTCGGGGAATTTAGGTCTAAGGTCTATAAGCATTAAGTGGTTGTCTGTTCCGTCCGAAATAACTTTGTAACCTCTTTTTACAAATTCCGCTGCCATTTTGGAAGCGTTTTTGCGAACTTGTTTGATATACTCGTGATAAGAAGGCGTAAGAGCTTCACCGAACGCTACCGCTTTGGCCGCAATAACATGCTCCAAAGGTCCTCCCTGTATTCCCGGAAAGACTGCCGAATCCAATATTGCCGACATTTTCTTTACAGCACCTTTTGGAGTTGTTTTGCCCCAAGGGTTGTCAAAATCCTCTCCCATAAGAATCATTCCGCCACGCGGTCCTCTAAGGGTTTTATGTGTGGTAGTGGTAACAATGTGACAATATTTTACAGCGTTGTTTAACTCTCCAGTTGCTATCAAACCTGCAGGGTGGGCAATATCGGCCATAAGTATTGCTCCTATTTCGTCTGCTACTTTACGCATTCTTTCCCAATCCCATTCACGAGAATAAGCAGAGGCGCCACCTATGATGAGTTTCGGTTGTTCTTTTCTTGCAACTTCCTCCATCATATCATAATCTACCCTACCCGTTTCTTCTTTTACTCCATAGGCAACTTGTCTGTAATATGTACCGGAAATGTTTACGGGAGAGCCATGTGAAAGGTGACCGCCGTGGTTAAGGTCTAGGCCCATAAAAGTATCACCGGGTTTCAAGCAAGCAAAGAAAACTGCCATATTTGCCTGAGCACCGCTGTGCGGTTGAACATTTGCCCAACATGCTCCAAACAATTGTTTTGCTCTCTCTATGGCAATAGTTTCCGATTGGTCTACTACTTGACACCCTCCGTAATAACGTTTGCCGGGATATCCTTCGGCATATTTGTTTGTCATAACCGAACCCATTGCCTCCATTACTTGGTCGGATACAAAGTTCTCGGAAGCTATAAGTTCTATACCTTTTGTTTGTCTTGCTCTTTCTTGAGCTATAAGGTCAAAGATTTGTGTATCTCTTGTCATCTTTTGTATATTATTTTTTGTGTATGTACTTAGAAGTGCAAAAATATAAAGATTTATTTTATTTGCAAAATAATTGCTTACTGTGATTTCTTTTGCGGTAACAATAAGGAAAAGACTATGCTCAGAAGCAAAATAAAGACTATAACCAAAAGGGAAACGAGTATTGGAATATCAAAGTTTATGGGTTCGCACTCCAAAATCATTTTTATTCCTATAAACAAAAGCAAGAAGACCAAGCCTATTTTCAAGTATCTGAACATACCGATAATAGAGCTTATAAGGAAAAACAAAGACCTAAGTCCCAATATGGCAAATACATTGGAAAAGAAGACTATGTATGGGTCCTTTGTTACAGAAAAGATGGCAGGAATGGAATCCACAGCAAATAAAACGTCCGTAAATTCTATCATTATAAGGCAGAGTAAGAGAGGAGTTATAAAAAGTTTTCCGTTTATACGTTTTACAAAATCGTGTCCTTCTATTGTGTCGTGCACGGGAAAGAATTTGGACACCGCTCTAACAATGGGGTTATTTTCCGGATGCATTTCTTGTTTTTTATTTCGTTGCAAATACATGGAAATGCCAGAATAAATCAAAAATACACCAAAAACCAAAAGTATCCATTCGTATTTTTCTATCAATGCTCCGGCAAGAAATATAAAAACAAATCTCATTGCCATTGCTCCGAGTATGCCCCACATAAGTACCCTTTTGTAATATTGAGCGGGAACGGAAAAGGAGGAAAAAATAAGTATCATAACAAAAATATTATCTATACTCAAAGAGTATTCTATAAGATAGCCCGTAAAGTATTCCAATGTCATCTGCCTGTTATAGATATTTACGGCTTGGTCAAACGAAAGGTTTGCAATTTTAGTCAAAATTCCTTTTTCGTGATATTTGGACGACATCTCCGTTAGGGCTTGCATATCTTCTATACCGTGTATTTGGTTACCGAAAAATCTGATAAAAATACCAAAAAGGGTAGCAAGTCCTATCCATACAAGAGTGGTAATAAATGCACGTTTGAGAGAGACAACTCTATCTTTTTTTTCAAAAACACCCAAGTCCAAAATAAGTAGCCCCAATATTACAGCAATAAAGCCTATAAAAACCGAAGTTTGTATTAATTGAGAATTATGCATGAGTTATTAAAATTATTTTTTCGTTGCAAAAGTAGTATATTTTTCAAAAAAAATATTAGTCCATATCGTCAGCGGAAAACAATTTTAGGTAATTGTTATAACGTTCCAAAGGTATTTCCTCCTTTTCAACGGCCTGTTTTATCGCACAATGTGGCTCATGCGTATGAGTACAATTATAATATTTACAGTATTGTAGTCTTGCTTTCATCTCCGGAAAATATAAGGCAAGTTCTTCTTTCTTTATTCTTACCATACCAAAGGATTTTATACCCGGAGTATCAATAATATCTATATTGTCAAAACTTATCATTTGAGCAAAGGTTGTAGTATGTTTGCCCGACCGGTGTTGAGTGGAAATTTCGTTTGTTTTCAGTCTTGCCTCGGGATAAAGAGCGTTGATTATGGTGCTTTTGCCTACTCCGCTATTGCCGGCAAACATACTTATTTTTCCCTGCATACTTTCTTTTAGAAGGTTAAGACCTTTTTTTTCCATAGCGGAAATAAGCCAACACTTATAACCTATTTGTTCGTATATTTCCGTCAAATAACCGACATACAAAGAGGCTTCGTTATCGTATATGTCTGCTTTGTTAAATACTATTTCGGCAGGGACATTATAGGCATTTGCACCGACCAAAAACCTGTCAATAAACATAGTATCCGTTTTGGGCATACGGGCAGAGATTACCAAAAAAACCTTATCTATATTTGCCGCTATAATGTGTGTTTGTTTGGATAGTTTGGTAGAACGTCTTATTATATAGTTGCGTCTGTCAAAAATCTTGTCTATAAGGGCATATTCGGAGTTGTCCGAAAGCAAAAAATGAACTTTGTCTCCTATTGCCAAAGGATTTGTGGATTTGATACCCTTTGTTCTAAAATTACCTTTGATGAAGCATTTTTGCAAACCGCCGCAAGATAGACGTACTATGTAACTATCACCCGTGGTACGCACTACTACTCCACTATTATTATCATATTCCTGCATAATACACAAAAAGAAGCGAAACCACAGAAATCTCGCCTCTTATTAGTTAATATTTTTTTAAATCCTTGTAGCGGGGGCAGGATTCGAACCTACGACCTTTGGGTTATGAGCCCAATGAGCTACCCCTGCTCCACCCCGCAGTCTTTTATCATTTTGCAAAATTACATGGTTTCTTTTAATCTCCCAAATTATTTTGAAAAAAATACACATCAATCAAAAACAAAAATAATAAATAACTGTTTTGCAGTTATTTATTATTCGTTATTATTTCTTATTTGAGTTATTGAGCAAGTTTAATGCATTCCTCCAACCTGGATTTGTTCGGAGAATTCAACAATTTACCACCCACTATGTTAATGTTCGGATATGTTTTTTGTAAGTCTTCCACACTTTTTGTTATGGTACTTCCTCCCGAAGTGGCAAACAAGACAACCTTTTTGCCCTCAAAATTATAGTTTTCCAAGAAAGTGTTTATTATTGTAGGAGCAGTATACCACCAGATAGGAAAACCTACATAAATCACGGAGTATTCGTCCATGTTGTCTATCTTATCGGTTATTGAAGGACGAGAGTTTTTATCCTGCATTTCCAATGTGGAACGAGACTGCTTGTTTGTCCAATCCAAATCGGCGTCAGTGTAACTTTTCTCGGGTTTAATTTCGTGTAAATCAGCCTTTGCTTGTTGAGACAATTGTTCGGCAACACCTTTTGTTATCCCGGACGCAGAAAAATAAGCAACCAAAGATTTCATTTGTCTGTCCTCCTTTTGTTTTTCTTGTTTTTGCGAATAGGCCGTAAAACAAACCATGCAAACCGTCACAACGATTAAAAAAATCTTTTTCATGAGTATTTTGTTTATAATATTTAGTGTCGTCTGCAAAGGTAAAAAAATATATTAATCTCAAACAATGTTACAAAAATAATTCTACTGACAAACAAAAATTATAGTCTCTGCAAAGAGAGTTCTTTGCCGTCCCATTTTGCATAGCAAGGTTCATATAACCAAGTACCTGTGTTTATATACCAAGAATTTTTTCCAAGCGCCTCTTGTTGAATTATGTGTCTGTGTCCGAAAATAAAATAATCTGCATGTTTGCTTTCCAAATATTGTTTGCAAAACAGATAAAGATGTTCTTTTTTGCCAAGATTGACCAAATCGCTTTCCTTATGAGAGCGTCTGCTTTGACCGCTCCAAGTATTGGCAAGCCAAAGTCCGAACCTTGCGGGAATACAAGAAAAAATAGAACGAGAAACAGGGTTTGTAAAAATAGAACGAATAAAACCATACTTATAATCTTTTTTATCCAATCCGTCCCCGTGTCCGAGAACAAAAATTTTATTGTCAAAAACAAATTCTTTAATTTTTTCTCTGTGCAGTGTTATATTCATTTCTTTGGCAAAATAGTCCCTTTGCCACAAATCGTGATTTCCGCAAAAAAAGTCCACTCTTATTCCCTTATCCGTCATTTGCGCCAATTGTCCCAAAAGTCTTACAAATCCTTTTGGCACTACTTTTTTGTATTCAAACCAAAAATCAAAAATATCTCCCAAAAGAAAAATTTGTTTTGCGTCTTTTTCTATACTTTGCAAAAACAAAACAGCCTTTCTTTCTCTTTCTATGGAAGTATCTTTGCCCGAAATTCCCAAGTGTAAATCGGAAATAAAATATATGTTCTTTCTTTCCTGCATGTATTACTTTGAGTTTTTGTAACTTCGGTCTATGTTATTTACTATACTTTTAATCTTTAGAGTGTTGGGGTTGTTTGGTAAGGTTTTATTTAAGCCGTCCAATACTTTTTTATATATGTTTTCATCTTTTGGCAAAGAAAATACAGGCTCTCCCAAAAGTTCCGTATATAAGGCAATTATGGTAGAAAGTTTTCCTTTATTTTCTTCTATATATTGGGTTAGAAAAAGTTTTTCTTCTTTGAAAGCCTGCTTACTTCGCAAAGAATACTCTTTAAAAAGGAGTTTTTTCTCTTTGCCTGAGGCATTGTTATATTGCTTTTGAAATGTCAAAAAATCATTGTTGTATTTTATTCGTCTTTGTGCCAAAAGTCGTAGGTTTTCGCTTTCCTTTGAGCCTTGTATTTTGTATTCGGAGGCAAAATCTTTATACTCTCCTTCTATTTTGATTTTTTCTTTTCTATCAGGACAAATGGTAATAAAATTATCTCCTGCTTGCAGAATAAAAAGGGACTTTTCCTTTAACTTTTCTTTTTGGGAGAACCTACCCGAAGAAGAGAGAAAAATAGTGTCTACAAGTTTCGGATTTTCTCCTCCCATATCCATAAGAACCAAAAAATTGTTTTCTCCTCCTTTAAGTTTTCCTTTTATTGTATAGGTATCGGTATTTTTGTTGATAACAAAAGTCACAAGCCCCGCCACTAACAATAAAAACAGACTTGCAATAAGTATTATAATATTTTTATTTTTTCTTTTCATAAATATGTTGTTGTGTGTGTTTCGTTAGTAAGTATCAAATCCGTAAGAGTTATGGCCGCTAAGGATTCTACAACAACGGGTAAACGAAAAATATGCGCTTTGTCGTGTCTGCCACCAAAAGGCTTTTCTATTATTTCCCCGTTAGTATCAATCATTCTCATAGGTTTTTCCAATGTATGCACGGGATGAAACCCAACGTGAAAAACAAGGTCATTACCGTTGCTAATTCCTGCGTTAACTCCGCCGGAGATATTTGTTTCGGTTCTAAAATAAGGACTTTCTTTGCCGTTATCTTCTGCCCATTCGTCCAAATCTTCACTGCCAGCATTGAATATTCTTTTTTCACCTTTACCCATCTCAAAACTTATGGCAGAAGGTATGGACATCATAGCAAAGGCAAGCATACTCTGTACTTTATAAAAAATAGGTTCTCCCAAACCAATCGGTATATGTTTGGTTACACACTCTATTTTGCCACCTACGGTATCATTGTTTTTTAATATTTCCTCTTTTCCTGTTTGTTCCACACGGGCTTCTATGATAATATTATATTTTCTCAAAAACATTTTACACAAGCCTCCTGCAACAACCATGGGCAAGGTTATTCTACCCGAGGCGTTATCTCTTAGTTTCAAATCCCAAGTGTTGTATTTCTTATAATAAACATAGTCCGCATGAGAAGGTCTGAAATAACCCATTGCCTCTTGGTAGGAAGAGGTATTTACGTTTTTATTCTCTATTCGGAATTTTATCCTTTGAGGAATAGTATCACCGTTGTTTATTTTTGGGAGGAATATTATTTCGTCTTCTTCTTTGCGAGGAGTAGCACCTTTGTAGTTTGGTTTTCTTTTTTTTATTTCCTCCGTTAGAAACTCCTCATCAAAAACAACTCCGGAAGGAAAATTACTTACCTTTCCTCCAATATATTTTTGATGGGAACCTCCAAAGATTGAAAATTTTATTTTTTCACCTATCTTATTAGAAGAAAACATATTTTTATATTCAGGGTATTGGTTAGGATAAACTTTTATTCTTCGAAAAAATATTTTTTCAGATAGTCTTCATATTTTTTTGAAAACTCTTCGTTCATTTGTTTTGGGTATCTTACTTGAGAAAAAACTTGTGCCAAATTTTCCAAATTGTTTTCTTTTACAAAATCTCTATTGGTAGGGTTCTGCTCCGTATCTTTGTACATTGCCTTTATATTGTTGTCCGTATAGTCTTTATATTGTTCATAATGTACCACAGAGGATAAAGGCAAACGCTCGGTTATCGGAGGTATCTGTTGCGGATAGCCTATGGTAAGGCAGGTTACGGGAATTACTCCTTTGGGTAGATTCAGACACCTGGCAATATCTTCCACCATATAATTTACCGTACCCAAATAACAAACTCCCAAACCCTTTTCTTCCGACGCCTGTGCCATGGCTTGAGTACATATACTTGCATCTATGGTTGCCACGTTGAGAAAAAGAAAATTGTTGAGACTTTTTTGAGCATTATTTATTTCGCACCACTTGTTAAAACGATTAACGTCCACACATACCGTCAAAACTACGGAGCATTCTTTTACCATGGGTTGATTGAAATGCAAGGGGGCAAGTTTGTCCTTACCTTCCTCGCTTTGTGTTACTATAATGCTGTATAGTTGCATATTACCACAGTTGGACGCTCTTTGTCCGCAAGAGAGTATATAATTCAATGTCTTTTCGTCTATTTTTTCTGAGGTATATTTTCTTATTGTCCTTCTTTCTATCGGTTTCATAATAAGATATTGTTTTTACTGAAAATCAAATCCGTTTATATAAGGATTGTTTGCCGATTCGTAATCTATATCCGTTTTTGGTCCGTGTCCGCAATAAACTATTGTATCCAAAGGTAGAGTAAATAAATTCTTTTTTATGTTGTCAATCAACAAGTCTAAGTCTCCTCCTATCAAGTCAGTTCTGCCTATGGATTCAAAAAAAAGAGCATCGCCAACAAATACTGCTCCTTGCTCTTGGTAATAGTAAGCGATACTTCCCGGAGCATGACCGGAAACGTCCAATATTTTAAAGCTCAATTTTCCAAAATTTGCCGTTGTATCATATTCCAAAAAACATTTTTCTACCTTGCTTATGTCTGTTGGAGGGAAACCCATTGCGTCCGCCGAAAATACCATGCTCTCTATTAGCTTTTCTCCGTCTTTGTGCATAAACAGAGGAACTGAATATTTTTTGCACAAAACCTCCGCACCTGCAAAATGGTCTAAATGAGGGTGGGTAAGCAATATACCTTTGACACTAAGATTGTTTTCTTTAACAAAGTTCTCCAGTTCCTCCTCCTCCGACTTTACTTTGTTGCCCGGGTCTATTATTACACAATCTCTTTCCTTATTAAAAACCAAATAAGTATTTTCCGCAAAGTGATTAAAAACAAAGGTTTTTATCATAAATAATATTGTTTTTCTTAGAAAAAGTATTTTTGCAAAAGTAGTCAAAATTATCCTAAACATACGGTATCTTTCAATTATATTTTGCCCTCTCCGTATTTGATTACTTGTTTATAAACAATAATATTGGGGAAAGTTTTTTAGAATTCATTCCCTTGACATATAAATATTATTTCAAATGTTAAAAATAAAAATATTTACGGGCATAAAACAAAATCACAAATTTTCGTAGCACTGTTTTTTGTTACAATATTTTTACCGCAACAACAGGCGGTTATCTCTGTGGAAGCAAAATAGGTCGGTTAGATGTATAGAAAAAATCTTTTAATTTTTATGATGTTAGCGTTGAACTTTACAAACCTTAACGCTTTTTTATATTCACACATTTTCGTCATTGTCATATCGTCCCCGTCCATTCTTGCGAGACTTTGTAAAAGTCGTGGACGACTGCCAAAGACAGAAAAAATTTTGCCAAAAGGCTTTTGGTTTCTGCCAAAGGCCGTTTCAATGATGAAAAAACATAGTTTTTCCGGCAAAAAAACATAGTTTTTTGAGTCAAAAAACTATGTTTTTTTGGTAACGAATCGCCGTTTGGCAGAAACCAAACAAAGAAAGGCAAAATTTTTATAAGATATGGCAATATAAATCTGTCCGAATTGCTTAGCTTTTCGCTCGCAATGACGGACACGGGCGACATGTATAACAAAGGAATGGATGCCGCGCAGCATAGTTGCTCGTAAGGACGGAAAAAGGTAATGAGTTGCAAAGGTTTAAAGGCGGAGAGGTAAGTTTTGCAAAATCCGATAATTAAGAGTATCTAACATTGCTAACATTTACAAGGACTATATGGGGGTATATGGTTAACGATGGAAATGATAGAATCATTTGATAAATAAAAATCGATAAATAAAAATATTGGGACTTTAATTTTTAAAGTCCCAATATCAAATATTAATCCTAAAATTTTTATTCTTAGTGTTTAACAACAAGTTTTTTTGTAGATAAAACCCTTCCGTCAGCTATTATGGAATAGAAATAAATACCGGAATTAAAATCGGATACATTTAAGTCTATCTTTCCTTTCTTGCCTGTAACCACATTATATTTGGCAACAACCGAACCCAGAGTATTTCTTATTATTATATCTGCCTTTTTGTATTGAGAAGGAACAGCATAACGTATTGTAGTGTTTGTTGTTGCAGGAATAGGAGAGGCAGACAAAGATAGGGAAACTCCCTTACCTACTTCATCCAAAGACACCAACTGTTCCAATGTTTGGCTGTAGGTAACATTAAAAGACTGCAAAACTTCGTTTTCTTCGGAAAGAATGTTAACAGTTAGCCTGGAAACATTGGTATTTTCGTACATATAAGACAAATCAAAATCGGTTACCTTTGCGCCCGCTGCAACGGATTGTACGGGGGATATGTCAACTACAAGACATTCGCCGGCAAAACACATTTGACAGCTTGCACCATTGGCAAGTGCAGCATTAGTTAATTGGATCTTGTAGTTTAGATCTGCGCCCGAAATATTCTCAAAGTGTATCCATGTCGCATTTATACTCTCCTCGGGGTCCAACAACACATTGACCACATCGGTAAACTCATGTTCCTCTCCATCAAAGTCCAAATACGATAACTTGAAAACCTGTGCATTAACTACAAAAATGCACAGAACAGACATTAAGAAAATATATACTTTTTTCATACCCTATAAATTTGTAATTTATGCATTAGTTATTTCGTGCAAAGTTAGTATAAAATATTGAATCACACATTTTTTTTTAAATTTTTTATACTTTTTTATAAAAAACTCATGTTTATAAAACGTACTCATTGCGTATGATTTTATATAAATTTTGTACCTTTGCACAGTTTAAACAACCGATATGACAAAGATAGAAGAAATAACTACCTGCATACACCACGATTTGGAAAAATTTGAAACAATGTTTTCCCAAACACTTTCTACGGAGAAGTCGGAACTTGATGTCTTGCTGAAATATCTTTTGTCAATGAAGGGAAAAAGGATAAGACCTATAATTACCTTACTTATTGCTGCCTGTTTTAATAAAATAACCGAGCAGACTCTAAGGTCTGCCGTCATAATAGAGTTGCTGCACACAGCCTCCTTATTGCACGATGATGTAATAGACGAGAGCTCTTACAGAAGAAACGAAAAAACACTTAATGCTTTGTGGAACAACAAGGTTGCCATACTAACGGGAGATTACCTGTATGGTAAGGCTCTTTCTTTGATAAAAACCCAAGAGGACTTTAATCTAATGCCAATATATGCAAAAATTGCAATGGATTTGCCAAAAGGAGAGATAGAAGAAATAAAATATTCCAATATCAAAAACATTTCAATAGATTTTTATTTGAAAATTATTTATGAAAAAACGGCTTCATTGATAGAGGCTGCCATGGTGTGTGGAGTATTATCTTGTGGAGACAATAACGTAACGGATAATGAAAAAATCAGGCAGATGGGGTATTCTATCGGCATGGCTTTTCAAATAAAGGATGATTTGTTGGATTATTCCGACCAAACGGGAAAGGAAAAAGGTATTGATATAAGGGAAAAGAAAATAACATTGCCTTTTTTGTACTATATGGAAACTCTTAGCGAACAGGAAAAAGAAAACACTCTTACCTTTCTTTACTCAAACAAAACAAGAAAAGAAATAGAATCTCTTATAAGCAAAATAGTTTTAAGCGGAGCGGTATCCCGCGCGGAAAGGGAGATAAGACGGTATAGTTCAGAGGCAAAGAATATGGCTCTCACTTTGCCAAAAAATATATACTCCAAGAGTTTGATTAATTTGATAGACTATTTAACAAAAAGAAACACATAAACCACTAAAAAATTTATAGGGACATGAAAAAAATATTTTTCTTAATCGTATTGTCTTTGGGCATTTTTTCTTTGGTGGCACAGAATGCCAAAATCGCAAGCAGTAACATAAAAGACATTGACTCTAAGGTTGTAAATACCTCTTCGTTTGAAAATGAGGGTAAACCTTTTGTAATTTGTTTTTGGGCAACATGGTGTCATCCTTGTTTGCAAGAGTTATCTGCCATTGCGGAATTTTATGAAGATTGGCAAAAAGAAACAGGTATAAAAATCTATGCTGTTTCTTTGGACGATACTCGTACAAAGGGAAAAGTAAAACCCATGGTTACGGCTCAAGAATGGGAATATGAAGTATTCATAGACGAAAACTCCGATTTCAAAAGGGCAATGGGAGTTAACAACCCTCCTTATACTTTTATTGTCGGAGCAAATGGTGATATACTTTGGCAACATGCCGGCTACGCAGAGGGAGATGAGCAAGAGCTTATAAAGAAGTATAAGGAAGTATCCAAATAACAACAAATATGAAAAAAATACTTTTGCTTGTCGCGTGCAGTATTTCTTTTTGCTCTTTTTCTTTTGCACAAGGAATATTCGGAGGAAAGATTACGGGAAATTTTCAGACTGATATACAATCTTCCAATAAGGACAGTGTAATAGGTGCAAAATCTTTGGAAGACAAAATAAGAATAAATGCTTTTGCCAACATACTTTATTCTACGGACAATTTTACCGCCGGTTTTAGATACGAGGCCTATTTAAATCCCATAATTGGCTTTGATAATGATTACAAAGGTGCGGGAATTCCGTTTAGATTTGCTTCCTATAAGAAAGATTTTCTTGAGGTTACGGTAGGTAACTATTACGAGCAGTTCGGAAATGGCTTGGTTTTCCGCTCATACGAAGAAAGAAATCTCGGTTTGGACAATGCTATGGATGGTTTGCGTATAGTGGCAAAACCTTTTAACGGAGTTATATTAAAAGGAATAGTTGGCAAACAGCGATATTATTGGGAAGATGTTTGGAAAACAGATAACGGACTGGTAAGAGGAGCGGATGCAGAAATTTCCTTTAACGAAGTTATTTCTTCTCTTGCTTCTTCGAATCTTAGATTGGGTTTGGGCGGAAGTTTTGTATCCGTGTACGAAAAAGCCTTAGCCGAAAATGTTACAATAGACGGTGCTACGTATAAATTGAATATACCAGAAAACATAGGCGTCGGCGCTATTAGAATGAATTTCGGTTACAAAAATTTTAACCTACAGGGTGAATTTGCACAAAAAGGACAAGACCCTAATGCAATGAACAATTATATTTACCATAAAGGCAATGCTCTCTTGCTTGCCGCGGATTATAGTATTAAAGGATTTGCCATCAGATTGGAAGGAAAAAGAATAGATAACATGTCTTTTAAATCCAAAAGAACGTTGCAAGGAAGAATGCTTAATGTAAATTATTTGCCTGCCATAACCAAACAACATTCCTATTCCCTTATGTCTATGTATTCGTATGCAACACAATTGGACGGTGAAGTCGGTTTTCAGGCAGATATAATGTATAAGATAAAGAAGGGTACGTTTTTGGGCGGAAAATACGGCACCGATGTAAAACTTAATTACTCTTACGTTAGTTCAATAGATAAACACGCAGTAAAAGGATACTCACTTAACGAAAAAGGAAGCTGGGGGTATGAGAGTGACTTTTTTAAATTGGGAGATGAAACATATTTTCAGGAAATTAACCTTGAGATAAATAAGAAATTTTCCCCTGCCTACAAAATGAACTTTATGTATGCCTATCAGGAATTCAACCCTATTGCTTACGGACATGCCGGCAATCCTTTTATTTATGCACATGTGTTTGTAGCCGAAGGCATATATAGGTTTGCGTCAAGAAATTCTTTAAAGGGAGAGTTGCAATGGCTAACGACCCAACAGGATTACGACGAGTATGCAAAAGGAGATTGGCTGCAATTCTTGGCCGAGTATAACTTAAAAGGGAGATATTTCTTTGCTTTGTCTGACCAATGGAATTATGGAACGGAACAGGGCGATAAGGTACATTATTATAGTATTGCTTTGGGTTATACCATCAATACTACAAGAGTGCAAATCTCTTACGGCAAACAACGACAAGGTATTCTTTGTATAGGAGGAGTATGCAGAGAGGTACCTGCCTCAAACGGTCTGTTTATGACAATAACAAGTTCTTTCTAAATATTTACAATAAACTTTTGCAAAATAAAAGATGTCTGTGTTTAAAACACAGACATCTTTTATTTTAGATTAGTTTTACAATGAGCAATATTGTTGAGAAATTTTTCATATTTCACTCTATTTATGGGAGATAGTTTACCCAGAAGTTTAAAATCTTTTTTCTGCAAAGTACCTTGATGTATCTTTTCAATTACCGTTGTCAAGACTTTCTTTGTGTCCAAATCCAAATTACAAACCTTTTTTGCTCTGATATTCCAAGGACAAATTTCCAAACAAATATCACAACCGTATATATAACCTCCGGTATCAAAATCCGACGGAATATCATTTTTGTTTTCTATGGTTTGGTATGATATGCATTTATTGGCATCAAAGAAATTATTTTGTCCTATGGCATTATTTGGGCATGACCGCAAACAGAGATTACAATTTCCGCAAAGATTTTTCACCTCTTTTGTATTATAATCCGTTGTATAATTACAAACAATCTCGCATATAAACACCTTTGAACCATAATCTTTGTTTATCAAAAGAGAGGAGCGACCTATCCAGCCCAAACCACACTTGTGTGCCCAATATCTTTCCAAAACAGGAGCGCTATCAACAAATGCCCTAGCCTGAAAGTCGGTGTAATTCTCCCGTATTTTTGTTATTATATTGTACAATTTTTCTTTGAGAGTATAGTGATAATCTTTACGCTGAGCATAATGGGCTATCTTTA
This sequence comes from uncultured Bacteroidales bacterium, assembly GCA_963540815.1. Taxonomy (GTDB): domain Bacteria; phylum Bacteroidota; class Bacteroidia; order Bacteroidales; family P3; genus Scybalousia_A. Next base: position 92,657 of record CAUTQY010000005.1, on the reverse strand, counting down.
TAGGACTATCTTTATCTATTCTTTCATCATTATACGAGTAAAGAAAACAGATTATGCTTTTGGAATTATCTACAAGCAAGGAAGGATTTTGTCGTTTATCCGCATAGTTTTCCATATATGACATAGAGGCTTGCATACCTTTTTTTAACCAAGTATGCAAGAAATTTCCCTCCACAGAAGAAACTTTCGTTGCTCCCGATTGACAAAATCCTTCTTGTTTGGCAAACTCTTTTATAATACGAAAAGGAATATAAGGCATTAAAGTCCCACAGCCTCTATATTAAATTTGTTTATTGTCCCGGAGCCAAGCATGGGTTTTATGGCGTGCAAGAAAGAACGCACATTGACTTTATATTTGCGTGTCAGAAAAGTGAAGGCTATATCGTTACTTACATCATAAATACCAAATTCAATGGAAGATTTACCATCATTTTGTTTTGCCAAAAATAAAATGTTTTTTATAAAATTTTCATCTATTTTTTCTGCGGGAACAGTTAGCTTTATACTTTTACTATGTTTGTCAAACATATCCTCTAAGAGCTCTATGTTAGATATTTTAAAGTCAACTTTTCTTGTGTTTTGCCCCGTTCTTTTATCAACAAAATTTTTCTCACTGACAAATCCTTTAACATAGACGTATAATCCTGTCTTTAGAAACTTATTATAGTTAAGATAATCCTCACCGAATAAAGAAAAACGAAACACTCCCTCTTTATCTTCTAAGGAAAAAAAGCCGTATTTGTTACCGCTTTTTCCTACGGCTTCTCTTGCATCTGTGATAATACCTCCAAAGGAAAGATTGGCTTTATTGTTTTTGAGCAAACCTTCCATATCTTCCAACTCCGGTAAATCGTTGGCAACAAAAACAGATATTTCATCTTCGTATATATCCAAAGGATGCCCCGAGAGATGGAAACCTATCATTTCCTTTTCATACCTTAGTTTTTCCAGCATACTCATCTGTTCGCATTCCGGAAATTTTACTCCTACCTCCTCTTTTACTTCTCCTCCAAATAGGGAAAATTGGGAATTTAGACCATGTTCCTTTTGTTTGACGCAATATTTTATAAGTTTATCTATAAAAGAAACTTCTTGTTCGTCCGTATACAAATATTGAGCCCTATGTGTATCTTCGAAACAATCGAAAGCACCGCTTTTTACCAACGATTCTATTCCTTTTTTGTTTATGGCTTGCTTTCCGGTGTTGCTTACGATATTTCTCTCCACAAAATCTATTGCAGACTTATAAGGTCCATTCTTTTCTCTCTCCGATACTATGTTTTGTGCAACCTCCGAACCTACACTTTTAATTGCCGCTAAGCCAAATACTATTTCACCTTTATGATTTACCATAAAGTTTACATCGGATTCATTTACATTCGGCCCGAGTACTTCTATTCCATGTTTTTGACAATCAGCAATATATAGGGTTAGATTACCTATGTTTTTTAAATTATGTGTTAGTACGGCAGACATATATTCGGCAGGGTAATGTGCCTTCAGATACCCTGTTTGGAAAGCCACATAAGCATAACAAGTAGCGTGAGATTTATTGAAGGCATAGGAGGCAAACTTTACCCAATCCGACCATATTTGGTCAGTCTTTTGTTTGTCCAAACCATTTTGTTCGCAACCTTTGTCAAACTGATGCTTGAGTTTGTTCATAAGGTCAATATTCTTCTTACCCATAGCTTTTCGCAAAGTATCTGCTTGTCCCGGTGTAAAATTAGCCAACATACGTGAGAGTTGCATAACTTGCTCTTGATATACGGTAATTCCATAAGTATCATTTAAATACTTCTCCATCTGAGAAAAAGCGTATTCTATACGCTCCCGTCCATATTTTCTATCTACAAAAGAAGGTATATAATCCATAGGACCGGGACGATACAGAGCATTCATAGCAACAAGGTCTTCAAATTTATCGGGTTTGAGTCTTTGTAAGTGAGCCTTCATTCCTTCACTTTCAAACTGAAAAGTTGCTGTAGTGTCGCCCTTAGCAAATAAGGCTAAAGTTTCTTTATCTTCCAAACTGACATTATCTATGTCTACCTCTGTATTATGAGTTTTTTTGATATTGAGACATGCATCCTTTATTATGGAAAGGTTGGACAAACCTAGAAAGTCCATTTTTATCATTCCTACGCTTTCTATTAAAGTACCCTCAAATTGTACCGCCATCATATCGGAATCCTTGGGTTTTGTAAGGGGAACATAATTTGAGATATCATCCGGTCCTATAATAATACCACATGCATGAACTCCCGTATTTCGCAACGAGCCCTCCAATTGTTGTGCATACTTTAGAACTTGTTTTTCCAAATCGCTACCGTTTTGCAGGACTTCTTTTAATTCTGGCGATTCATTAAAGGCTTTTTTCAAAGTAGTGCCAGGTTTGCTTGGTACATAACTTGCCAAACGGTTGCTATCCGGCAAAGGTAAATCCAATACCCTTGCCACATCTTTTATGGCACTTTTTGCCGCCATAGAGCCAAAGGTTATAACCTGTGCAACTTGTCTAACTCCGTATTTTTGTTGCACATAATGCAAAACTTTTCCTCTGCCTTCATCGTCAAAATCCACATCTATATCAGGTAAAGAAATACGGTCGGGATTCAAAAATCGCTCAAACAACAAATCATATTTCATGGGTTCTATTTGGGTAATACCCAAGCAGTATGCAACTACGCTACCCGCGGCAGAACCCCTGCCCGGTCCCACAACAACGCCGAGATTATTTCTAGCATAATTGATAAAGTCTTGTACTATAAGAAAATAACCCGGAAACCCCATCCATTCTATTGTGTCAAGTTCGGTATCTATACGCTCCATAACCTCCTTACTTAAAGGTTCTCCGTATCGTTTTTTTGCTCCTTGGTAGGTTAGATATTTCAAATAAGCAAAATCAAAAATTGTTCTTATTTGTTTTTTATATCCCCCCTTATCCTCTAAAGTCTTATCAACGAGTTCTTGTTTTTCCTCTTTTGTTGAATCCGTACTTAGTTTTTCTCTTTTTATCAGGCTTTGTTCTATATTTTGTTTTACAACCTCTATGGGATATTTTGTATAATAGTCCTCCAATTTTCCAAAACTTTCCGGTATATCAAAGATGGGAAGTATGGGCTTGCGTTCCAAATCATACACCTCTATTTTATCTGTTACTTGTTGAGTATTAGTTATACTTTCGGGCACATCTTTGAATAACTCGGACATTTGTTCCGGAGATTTGAGCCACTCCTCACCAGTATAAGCCATTTTTGTTTCATCGTTGATTTTTTTGCCAGTATTAAGACAAATAAGTATTCTGTGGGCATAAAAATCTTCTTTATTAATAAAATGGACATCATTGGTTGCCAAAAGTTTAATATTTAATTTGTTTGCAAGAGCTATCAGCTTTGGAGTAACTTTTATTTGCTCTTCATTCTTCAGATGTCGTTGTAATTCAATATAATAATCCTCACCAAATACTTCCTTGTATTCCAAGGCGACTTGCTCTGCTTTTTCTTCTTCTCCTTGCAACAATAATTGAGGTATAACGCCGGCAACACAAGCAGAGGAGCAAATCAGTCCCTTGCTATGCTCAAACAACAAATCTTTGTCTATACGAGGGTTACGATAAAAAGCATTGTCTTCAAAAGCGAGCGAATCCAATTTGATAAGATTTTGATATCCTTCAAAGTTTTTGGCAAGTAATATTAAGTGATTGTTCTTTTGTCTGCTACCGTTAGCAGTAGGTTTTTTGTCAAAACGAGAACCGGGTGCCACATACATTTCGCAACCGATTATCGGTTTTACTCCATTCTTTACACACTTATTTCTGAAATCCAGAACTCCGTACATATTACCATGGTCGGTAATGGCTAAGGAATCCATTCCCAATTCTTTGGTTTTATTTATAAGCTTGCTTATATCACAAGCACCGTCCAATATGGAGTATTGCGTATGTACGTGTAAATGTGTGAAGTTTGCCATAATGTTTTTGTGATTTTTGGTTCGGCAAAGATACCAAAAAACACTCTTTTGTATTGGAGTGGTCGTTTTATTTTTTTTCGTATTTTTTTATTAATTTTGTAAAGGAAAATCCAACTGATTGTTATGCATATAACTATAGATGAAAACGCGGGATTTTGTTTTGGTGTCGTTCGTGCAATAAATACATTGGAAAAAGAATTGCAAAAGGGTGCGGACTTTTATTGTTTGGGAGATATAGTACATAACAATAAAGAAGTAGAACGACTGCAATTATTAGGGTTGAAAACCATAGACAAAACGGAATTTGATTTTTTGGAAAATGCCCGCGTTATGATAAGGGCACACGGCGAGCCTCCTTCCACTTATGAAAAGGCAAAAGAAAACCGAATAGAGATAATAGATGCTACTTGTCCTATGGTACTTAAATTACAAAGTGATGTTTTCAAGGGTTATCAAGAAATGAAAACAAAAAACGGACAAGTCGTAATCTTTGGGAAAAAAGGACATGCCGAAGTAGTGGGCTTGGTAGGACAAACAAACAATGAAGCCATAGTTATTTCCGAACAAAGAGATATTGATAAGATAGATTTTAGCAGACCGTTGCATATATATTCGCAAACGACAAAAAACAGTGAAGATTATCAAAAAATTATAACTCTAATAAAACGGAAACACCTAACACAAGAAATTTTCGTAACTGATAGTATTTGTAAAAAAGTGTCTCTTAGAGCAAAAAATATCGGTTCTTTTGCCAAAAGTGTAGATTGTGTTTTATTTGTTTCGGGTAAGGATTCTTCCAATGGAAATTATCTTTTTAATCTTTGTGTTAAAGAAAACAAAAATACATTTTTTATATCCTCCACAGAAGATATTGATTTGCAGAAAATAAAAGAATTCGAACATATAGGTATTAGTGGAGCAACCTCAACTCCTATGTGGTTAATGAAAGAGATAGAAAACTATGTACATAAAAAAATTACAGATAAATAATTTTAAAAACTTTGATTTTTTTGAACACGATTTTTCTGCCGTAAATTGTATAGTGGGAAATAACGGAGTAGGGAAAACCAATATTTTGGATGCCATATATTATTTATCATTTTGCAGAAGTTTTCATTTAAATAATGATATAAATACAATAAAACACGGTGAAACATTCTTTGCTCTACACGGTATATATATGTATGACGGAGGAGAAAAAAAAGTCTTTTCTTGCTCCCAAAAAAAAGGAGAGAAAAAGAAACTCTTACACGATAACAAACATTATAGAAAATTTTCCGAGCATATGGGAAAAATACCCTGTGTTATACTTTCTCCTTATGATAATATATATATAAGCGGAGGTGCCGAAAACAGAAGAAAATTTTTGGATATTATTATTTCTCAAACAGATAATTTATATCTGGAGGCTCTTGTTGGTTACAATAGAAGTTTGGAACAGAAAAACAAACTTTTAAAGTTTATGCAAGAAACTAATAATTTTGATTCCATACAATTGGATATTTGGAATGAAAAATTGGACAAGTATGCTCAAATAATACAGAATAAGAGAAAAGAATTTTTTGAAATTTTCCGAGAGTATTTTAGTTTTTTCTATGATTATGTATCCGATAATAAGGAAAAACCAAGCATTGAATACCGCACATATCAAGGGTCTTTGTTAAATAAGATGCAAGAAAATTTTGAAAAAGAAAAACATCTAGGTTATACTATCTCGGGCATACACAGAGACGACATATTATTGAAACTCAACTCTTACAATGTTCAGGATGTGGGCTCACAAGGACAACAAAAGACTTTTACTTTAGCAATGAAGCTAGCACAGTATAAGTTCCTCTGTGACAAAAAAGGTATTACCCCCATACTTCTATTGGACGATGTTTTTGATAAATTTGACGCACAGAGAGTAAGAAAAATACTAAACCTTGTGTCACGAGAAAACTTCGGTCAAATATTCATTACCGATACACAGATAGGGCGTTTGCATGATTTAATACCCTCCTCTTACAAAGACAACACTACCTTTATAGAGTTGTAACATATTCCAAAGACTTAATACTATGGAGTTTATGAACGAGAATCTACGGAATTATATCCTCTAATCAACCCTCTGTCGGCCTTTTCCATAAAGGTTGCAATTATGTTTGTATACTTTGTTTGCTTCAAGGCCTTAATTTCTTCCAGAGCTTTGCTATACAAAAGTCCGCTCTGAAAAACTATTCTGTATATGGATTGTATTTCATTGATTTCCTCTTGAGTAAAACCTCTTCTATGTAAACCAACTGAATTTACGCCGCAATAAGAAACCGGAAATTTTCCTACCTTAACAAAAGGTGGGATATCCTTGTCTACCAAAGAGCCACCGGCAAGTATGGCGTGTTGCCCTACATAAACAAACTGATGAATGGCTGACATGCCTCCGGTTATAACATAATCCTCTATTATAATGTGTCCGGCAAGAGTGGTATTGTTTGCCAAAACACAGTTGTTACCCACCATACAATCGTGTGCTATATGTACGTATGCCATTATAAGATTATTATTCCCTATTACCGTTTTACCGCTTGCCGCCGTACCCCTGTTTATTGTCACGTACTCTCTTATTGTGTTATTGTTACCTATCTCCACGGTCGTATACTCACCGTCAAATTTTAAATCTTGCGGTATGGCCGCTATGCTTGCTCCGGGAAAAATTCTACAATTATTACCTATTCTTGCTCCGGGAAAAATAACAGCACCTGCTCCTATATAACAATTATCGCCTATTATAACATCATCATAAATAACAGCAAAAGGCTCTATTTGGACATTCTTACCTATTCTTGCTTTTTCGCTCAAAAAATACATATTTTTCATTCTTATGGGTACTCGTATATTAAAATACTTTTACTGTGCCTTTGTAATCATGGCCATTAAAACAGCTTCTACGCATACGGTATTGCCCACATAAGCAATGCCTTTCATCTTTGCAATACCGCGTCTTACGGGCTCCATTAAGGAAAGCTTCATCAAAAGAGTATCGCCCGGCACTACCTTGTGTCTAAATTTAACCTCTTCAAACTTCATAAAATATGTGTTGTATTTTTCTCCGTCTTTGATGTTGTTAAGTACAAACAACCCTCCCGTTTGTCCTAATGCTTCAACAATGAGAACTCCCGGCATAACGGGTTCATCTGGGAAATGTCCGTTAAAGAAATCTTCATTTGCAGTAACATTTTTTAATCCTACAACATAGTCCTCTCCCGCCTCTATAATTTTATCAACCAACAACATCGGAAAACGATGTGGCAATCGTTTTCTGATTTCCATTACATCAAACACAGGCTTTTTTGTAGGGTCGTAAACAGGGATAGTTTCTTTATTTTCCATAATGTTTTTCAGTTTTTGTGTAAAAATGCTATTGTTCGTATGTCCGGGACGTTTAATAATAAAGTGTCCTTCTATATTCATGCCTGCTAAGGATACGTCGCCTATGAAATCTACCAATTTATGCCTTGCAGGTTCATTATCAAAGTTAAGTTTAATATTGTTAAGAACTCCTTTTTCCACTTTGATGTCCGAAATTTTCTTATTAAAAAAAGAAGCTATTTTTTCCTGTAAATCGTTCTGTAAAACTTTATCCACGAAAATGATGGCATTGCTTAAGTCTCCGCCTTTGATAAGATTGTGTTTTACAAGAGGAAGTATTTCAGAAAGAAAAACAAAAGTTCTGCAAGTAGAAAAATTTTGTTCAAAATCTTGCAGGTCTCTGAGTTCTGCTATTTGAGTACCAATTAAGGAAGAATCAAAATTTATGGTGCAATCCACAGAAAACCCCTCAGAGGGCAATGCCCAATATTCACTTTTTCCATCTTCCGAGACATAGTGTATGGGATGTTTTATTTTGTAAATTTTCTTTTTTTTATCCTGTTCTACTACTTCAGCTTTTTTCAACAAGTCTATCCAATATTTTGCACTTCCGTCCAAAATCGGCACTTCCTCACAATTTACTTCTATTTCTATATTATCTATATTGGATGCTCTTAAGGCAGCCATTAGATGTTCTATAGTGGAAATGCTTATATTATCTTTTTCTATGGTAGTGTTTCTGGAGGTCTTTCCCGTTAAACGACAACTTGCTTCCAATAAAGGAGAATGCTCCAAATCCACTCGTCTGAAAAACACTCCGGCATCCACACCGGCAGGTTTCAGAGTCACTTTTGATAACTTACCACTATGTAAACCTTTCCCCTCTATGCTTACTATATTTTTGATACTCCTTTGATTACCCATAACTGCTTGCAAAATTACTAAACTTTTTAACAATTCGGAGTAAATTAGGTGTTATATTTTTCCTAATGAAGTATATTTGCAATATAAAATTTGTTTAAAAAAATATGTTCATAAAAAATAAATACGGTAATATTTGTTGTAAGATATTGGCAATTCTTCTTCTAATTATGTATTTTGTTAATAAGACTTATGGGCAAAACGATACGATTTATGTTATCATATCTTCAACCAAACAAGAAGAAAAAACAAACTATAAAAATACCAACAACGATAATATATTTAAAATTTTGAAGGCGGATTATTTATCTGATACGGAACACAGAAAAGAAAAAAAAGAATGCTATCTTGCCTATGCCAAAATGTTTTTTCAAGCAATGTATGGTCAGATAACCGCTCCTGTCGTATATATAGCGTACTATCTTTTTAGAAAACCAATAACCGAAAGGTTGGAAACTCTTTATCTACAAAAAGGACTAACCAATATAGATAATGTAGGCAAAGATTTGTTAAATGGAAAAATAGACAAACAAGATATAAGGGAGGCTTTGGGGCAAATATATTACAGACTCTGGTTGTATGGTGATACGGATGACCCTATTCTTACCGGAGGAGTACCAAAGGATTACAAACCGAATTTACCTATTTTTATCAGGCGTTGGTTATACTGCGGAGTTAGAAATCCTCGTTGGAACGCTACTTATATCAATTTTTATAGTGACAGTATTGTGGAGACGCGTACGGTCTTTGATAACAGACAAGATGTTATAACTCATAATTACGGTACGGGAGATACGAAACTTGGCACTTGGCTTCGCTGGTATGTGGACAAGCAAGGAAAGTGGTGGTTCTTTTATGAAAATACCAAACAAACGAAGGAACACGAGGGGAAACTTTTTTACTTCGGAGCTGTCGGGTTGAGTAACATAGAAGATGGTATAATGAAAAATAACACAAAGAAAAGCAGATTTGAATTTTCATTGAACAGAGTGGTAAAAATTGATTGAATTTGTATTATTTAACTAATCTGCGGTAAATATGTTATAAGAGTTTAATTTTTATTGTTTATTTTTAAACCTCTCAAATAATCTTTCCGCTCATTGCTAATGCGAAAACTCTCCAATGCTTTCCGTATACTGAGATTATGTGTCCATTTATCCAAAACAGGTTGTTGCAAAACTCTTATCGTTTGTTCATAGTTTTTTGCCAAAGCTGTTGCAATATACCAAGCCTGCATCATTTTTATATAATATTCCTCCCTCTTTATACTTACAACTTTATGCAAATATTCTTCTTTGAAATCCTCACCTAAAAAACATATCATCATAACTCCGATCGCAAAACGAACGGAATATTCATTATTGCCTTGCAACCATTTATTTATGTAGGACGGAAGTTTGTCTTTGCTTGTCTTAAAACATTTGGGAAAGAATATATCACAAACCGCCCAGTTATTAATTTCGGGCAAGAAAATCTCAACTTCTTTTATACAGGAATCAAAATCTTTTATTTCCGAGACAATGAGAGCATGCAATAAATTTTCTTCCAAATATGAATGAGGTAAAGAAAGTAAAAAAGAATTGGATTTATCTTGCTTGATAAGTTGTTTGCCAAGCTTTCTTAAAACAGGGATTCGGACTCCGATAATTTTTTCTTTGTCAATTGAGGGTATTAACTTTGAATTAAAATTTTTGTAATCTCCATCTTTTACGGAAAATAAAAAATCCTGTATTTCTTTTGTTATATCCTTTGTATTCATAGTTATGTATTTATAAAATTGTGTAGATAGTAATGCTATGCGTCGGCGTACCTTGTAATATTACGGTTGAGAGAAAGGATAAGTATTCTCGGGATTAATTTTATGATTTTTAACTTTAAGTTTTATATTTTGTTTATGTTTGTTGAATATTACATTAATTTCTATATCAGAGGGGAAATAGTGCAGACTATCCACTTTTATTGTTTCTTTTTTTATATATCCCGATAAATTCGGCGAATTAAATTTTGTGTTGGATGTTGTATCCAAAAATAAGGACTGTATGAAGCCATAACTTAGCGGAAGAGCTAATCGTTCCGTAATTTTATCATAGGTTGTTGCTATGAATTCGTTTTCTATTTTATTTATAGCAAAAACGGAGTCTGTCCTACATATAGCCCTCAAGCCTTCCAAGCCAAGTGAAGAGGCAGATATCCAAATTATGCTATCATAGGTCATCCTTAGAGTTGCGGAAATAGGTATTCCTTCATAATTACCGACGATTTTACAAGAAAAAGTATCAAAAGGTTTATTTTCTGTATTATTTTTTTCGGAAACTTCTCTTACTGTCTCTATTTTGGATATATTGTTATTTTTGTTTTGTTTGGATAACGAACAAGAGTATAGCAATAGTCCGACAATAAGAATGCTACAATATAACTTTTTCATAACTATTATGCTTTTACTTACTTGATTTTTTGTAGGATTTGTTTGTAATGATCCTTATATGTTTCTTTCCATTGGTCGTAGGGTAAGGATATACTATCCATAGTTTGTTTTGCTTGTTGATAGTCACCCTTTTTATATAGTACCCAGGCAAGAGTGTCTATGTATATCATCTCTTTGGGTTGAGAGTTGACAACTTTTTTCGCCATCTCAAGAGCCTTATCTAAGTATCTGTTTTCCATTGCCAGATAGTAAGCATAGTTGTTTAATACGGAGGTATTATCGGGATTTATTTCCAAAACTTTTTCATAATATTGAAAAGCTTTTTCTTTTTCTCCAATTTTATATAAACAATCCCCCATATTCATGTATAAATCCTCTAAGACAACCTTATCGTTACCGACAACAGACAAACCCAACTCAAAAGTAGTCAATGCCTCTTTATATTTTTTTTGTATTTCTTGATTTACTCCCTTAAACAGATACGGAATAGGCTGTTCGGGATAAATTTCTATGGCTTTTTCGGCTATATCTATGATTTCTTCCGGTCGTGCAGAGTTACTCATAGCAAACAGTGTGTTTTGAAATAAAGCATAGTCTTTGCAGCCTTTTTCTATTGCCTTTTTACCATTAAGAGAAGCCTTGGAAAAGTCGTTTTTTTTCATATAGCCCGTATTCAACAATGCGTACAAGGTGCAATCATTCGTGTTTCCGCTGTTTTCTATGGTGTTTAGTAGGTAAAAAAAACGTTCAAAGGTAAGAGAATCCGTATCTACTTTTTGCCCGTAAACAGTATAAAGTATTCTTATTTTACTTTGAGAGTCTAGATTCTTTTGACTCATAGCCTTATTGAGGTAGTAAAAAGTAGAATCCTCTTGTTTTTTTACCATATAATAGTTTGCAAAAGTGATGTTAATATTTTCGTCATCGGGATTTATTTCTCTTACTTTGTTGTAGTAATAGAAAGCCTTATCATAATCTTTTTCCTTCATCTTCATTTCAGCCAATATTGATATATATTTGCTTTGAGAGGGGAAGGCTTCCGAAAGTCTCGTAATCTCTTGCTCGGCTTTTTTGCTATTATTTTCAGAACGATATATTTGAAATTTTTGTAAAGAAGTTGCTTCATTTATACCAAATCTCTCTTCTATTCTATCCAGAACCGAGAGTTCCTTATTACTGTCTTGTTTGACGTGATAAATTAGGACCAATTGCTGCCAATATTCCAACACTTCCGGTTCTTGTTTTATCACTTTTTCCGATATTAAAGCAGCATTGTCATAATCTTGCATTGCCATATATATCTCGCAAAGTTGCAATTTATACCATACATTGTTATCTGTCTCCACTGCCTGTTTGCCAAAGTAGACAGATTTATTGTAGTCTTGTTTTTTCAAATAAATATTGGAGAGATAATACATGGCAGTGGAATTTGTTTTGTCCTCCGAAAGTATGTTCTCAAACAATCGTTCCGCCTCGTTAATATTGCCATTGGTGTAGTAGGTTACAGCATCTATAATGAGGGCGTTTTCGGTATAATTTTCCATCTTGTCTATTGTCTTTTTGCTGTTTGAGCAGGAAAGAAATACCAAAACGAAAAATAAAATTAATGTTATTTGTTTTAGCATCTTATTCATCAATGTTACTATATGCTCCCAAAGACAAATCCTTTGATTTTCCATTGTAGATTATATTTTCTCCAAGTAAGGCATTTTCCAAAACAACTTTCTCTATCTTGCTTGCTTGTCCTATAATGGAATTTTTGATAACAGAATCTTTTATCTCGACATTGTCCTCTACGGTTACGTACGGACCTATTACACTGTTTGTCAACTTTACATTTTTACCTATGTAACAAGGATAAACAATACAAGTATTATCGCTTATGGTAGAAGTATGTATACTTTGCATCTCTTCTCTGTCGGTTAATAATTGTTTATTCGTATCTATAACCGCATTTTTGTTTCCGCAGTCCATCCATTTTCCGACTGTCTCTGTTGTAAAATCATACCCGGATTGTAACATATTTTCCAAACAATCCGTTAGTTGATATTCTCCGTCTCTGGTTATATAATTGTCTATCAATCGCTTAATTTCTTCATACAACCTTTCTCCGCTTTTAAAATAATAAATACCAATAATAGCCTCCTTACTGATGTATTCCTGAGGTTTTTCCACAAATTGCAATATTTTGCCCGTGCTTTCGTCCTTTTTTACGACTCCGTAAGCGGAAGGGTTCTCAACTATTGACGTCCAAATTATACCCTCTTTGGATAAATCCATTGTAAAATCCGCATTAAAAAGGGTATCTGCAAAGGCAACAACCGTATTACCTTTGAGTATATCCTTTGCGCACCATATTGCATCCGCCGTGCCCAAAGGTTTCTCTTGATAAAATATACATCCTTTCGCTCCTAGAGATTTTGCCACTTCCAGCAAATCTTTTTCAATTTTTTCTTCAAAATGACCTACGACAAAGCCTATATTCTCTACATTACTTCCGCAAGTCTTTACTATATCCTGACAAAGTATTTTTACTATCTCCGTGTTGCAAACCCTTATCAAAGGTTTAGGCGTTATCAAAGTGTGTGGTCTAAGCCTTTTCCCCATACCCGCCATTGGAATTATAATATTCATGGTATATTATGTCCTTTCTATTAAAATGTAATTCCTAACTGTAACTTGCAAAGTTACAAAAATAAAGTTAATTTATATTACTTACCTGTTAAATGAGGTTATTTTTGTATTTTTGCAAGTCATTGTTCATAAATTTTTATGAAAACTTTTGATAAAAGTATGTATGGAATCATAAAAACAATAAAGAACATATACAACAAATTTGTATTTGCCAAGATAGACTTCACTTCTTTGGTAAATAGTATTGTACTTTTTGTTTTGGCTTGGTTAAGTGTATTTTGGATTTTTCAATTCTTTACAATCCTACCTGCCTTTTCTTTGGGTGCAAATATGATAATCCATAATTCATTTATAGATTTCAATACTGTGAATACTGCTTCTGCGGATAAGCAGATTTGGGGAGATGCCGATAATATAGTCAACATTTTTGGCACACCGGCTGTTATGCTTTCAATTGTCATTATTTTTGCCTTAGTACTTTTGATTAAATGGAATTCCGACAGAATCAATATCAAGAGATTTTTGTTTTGGATTATTATCTGTGGTAACATTAGACTTGCGGGTAATTATATGGCAGGAAGTTTATTCGGAAATACATTTAATATATGGCAATGGAATCTTGTAACGGATTTTTTGGGACTCACTACCTCCGCTTTCATGAAATACACCTTTGTTATTATTGCCTTGGTAATGCTATATGTGTTTTTTAGAATAATGAGCAATCAAATAAAACTATTATTCAATCCCTATTCTTCAAATAGGATAAACTATTTGCTTTCTTCCGTATTTTTACCCATGTTGTTTGGCTGTTTGTTTATAATAATTTACAATTTACCACAAGAGTCTTTTTGCGAAATAATTTGCATTATTCTGACAATTACCTACACAAGTTTTGTTCTATGCGGTTATTTTGTTTTCAAATATCATAACATACCACTACAAACCCAACAAAAGCAAGAAAAGGAGAGAATAAATAAAATACCTATTTGTATATTAATTTCGTTCATTGTGTTGAAAATCTTTATAGATATGGTCAAGGGCGGTATTATTATTTCACCTTCTTTGTACAAAAGATTTTTAATAGAAAATACGGTATTGTTTATTTTGTTTATTATTTTATTTACGGTTGGTGTTGCTTTGATAGTGGTTTTTAGGAAAAGGAAAAGACAGCAACAAAGAATTTTTCTTAAAACTTACAGAGAAAACAGGGAATTCTTTGACCGAAGGTGGAACGAGGAAGATTTGAATAATATTGGGACAGATGCTCCGAAAAACATGGATAAATACTTGAAAAATTGGGTGGATAGTCTTTATGGTAGAGAAGAAAATGAAATTTCGGACATGGAAGATGCTAAAAATAATATAGACTTGGAAAGATATAAAACGCTTTGGGAAGAACAAAAATAATTGGGTATAAAAAAGGTTTAATGTTTCATAATGGAATAGTTTTTGATGTTATCGGCATATGAAAAAAATAGCGTTTTTTTTGTTTTTTACACTAATCACATTTTTTGTTTCGTTCTCACAGAATACTGTTGTCTCGGGGAAAATAACAGACAAAAAAACAGGCGAGAGTCTGCCTTTTGTCAATATTACCGTAAACACACAAAATTCTCACTTTACGGGTACAATGTCCGATGATAGAGGCGAATACTCAATAAAAACAAATGTTTTTTTTGACACGATAATATTTCAATTTGTCGGTTATAAAACTTTGTATGTAAGAATAAAAACCAGACAGATACAACAACTTGACATTGTTTTGGAGCCCGAAGTAACCATGTTGCATACAGCAACGGTAGTTGCAAAAAAAGAAAAATACAGAAGAAAAAACAACCCTGCAGTTATTCTTATGGAGAATGTTATTTCTCACAAACAACAAAACGGTTTGTCTTCGCAAGAATATTATCAATATCGTTCGCACGAAAAAACGGAACTCTCATTATTAGGTGTTAATGATAGCCTAAAAAATAAAAGAGCATTCAAAAAATTGGGCTTTATGTTTGATAATCTGCAGCAGTCGGAGTTTGACAATAGAAAGTATATGCCCATTTATTTTACGGAGAGTCTATACGAAAACTATTATCGCAAATCTCCCAAATGTACCAAAACAATGCTAATAGGTCAAAAGGAAATATCCTTTTCAAAATTTATAGAACCTCAGACAACAGAGTTTATGTTAAATGATGCTTTTGGAAAAGTGGATGTTTACAATTCGTCCATACATATGCTCAGTAATGATATAGTTTCTCCTTTGTCCTCATACGGAATATATTTTTATCAATTCTTTCTGACAGATACCATAGAATACAAAGGTGACTCTTGTATAGTTCTTGCTTTTAACCCGGCTAATATGAGAGATATTGGTTTTAGTGGTAAGTTGTGGGTAACCAAAGATTCTAATTATGCAGTAAAAAAGATATATCTTGATTTTCCCCAAAAGAGTAGCATCAATTTTGTCAAAAACCTTTCTATTTGGCAAGAATGGCAAAAAATTGACAGACAACTTTGCTTGATTGAGGATAAAACAATATTGGACGGCTCTTTTTACGGCGCAAATATGTATGGAAAAAGAGAAACATTTTATTCCGATTATACTTTTAACGAACCACTGACGGAAAATTTTTACAATAATAACGACATAACAACCAGAGTAGAGGGTTTTAACAAAAGAAGTCTTTCTTGGTGGGAAGAAAACAGAATAGAACCTCTCACTCGGTCGGAACAAAATACCTACGACATTCCTTCCAAGTTAAATACTTTTACGGGATATAGAATATTGATGAATACGGCAATGGCTTTTATTTCGGGTTATTTGGATTGCGGTTGGTTTGATTATGGTCCCGTGGAAAATACTCTTTCATGGAATTCCGTTGAGGGTGTTCGTTTGAGAATCGGAGGTAAAACAAACGTTAAGTTTAATAAGCATTTGTTTTTGAATGGATTTGTGGCCTATGGTACAAAGGATGAAACTTTTAAATATAATGCCGAGATAATGTATTCTTTTGCGGATAAACTCTATCATCAGTGGGAGTTCCCCATTAATTTACTTACGGTGGGTATAGAAAAAAATACCAATATTCCGGGACAACATTTGGAAATGGGTACTTATGACAGATTTTTCTTATCTTTCAATAGGGGTACTATAGATATGATGACCTTGAATCGTAAAATTTATGCGGAGTATCAGTACGAAACAATGTATCAGTACTCTACAAAATTGAGAGTAGAACATTTGGAAATGCAACCTTGTGCAAACCTTACTTTTCTTTCCTGGGATGGAACAAAAACGTACGACCCTTTGACTTCTATGTCTTTTAGTCTGCAACTGAGATATGCCAAAAACGAACAGTTTTATCAATCTCAGAAGTTCCGTATGACAATGAATTCTACCACCCCAATATATACCCTAAATTATACCTATGGCTCCCCCTTATTTGGCTCCGATTATGAGTTTCATAAAGTGGAGGCTTCCATTTATAAACGGTGGTTTGTACTGTCTTTCGGTTTTGCGGATATAACCGTAAAAGCAGGTCAAGTTTTCGGTAAAAGTGCCTATCCTCTTTTGTTTGTACATCAAGCCAATCAAAATTGGGCTTATCAAGATGAAAGTTTTAACCTTATGAATTATTTCGAATTTGTGAGTGATGGGTATATTCAAGGCATACTAAACTATAATTTTAACGGTTATATATTCAATCGTATTCCTCTTATAAATCGTTTAAAATGGAGAGAAGTTTTTGCAGTAAAGGCAATATGGGGAGAAATAGCCAATAAAAATATGCCTTCGGCAGACAATCCCACTCTAATAGACTTTGCAAAAGATAATCAAGGCAGATATAAAACATACGGTTTGGAAGACGGTCCTTATTTGGAGGCAAATGTTGGTATAGATAATATTTTTAAAGTTTTGAGAGTAGATTACGTTAGGAGATTTTCTTACTTGGACCATCCTGATATTTCAAAGTGGGGAATAAGATTCAGATTAAGGTTTACATTCTAATTAAATATTGACACAGAGAATGCACTATTGTATCATAGCAGCGGGAGAAGGGTCGCGATTACGGGAAGAGGGTTTTAATAATGTTAAACCTTTGGTAAAAGTAGCAGGAGAATATTTAATAGAGAGATTGATAAGAATATTTAAAAATAATTATGTAGAGCAGATAACTATTATTATCAATGAGGAGAGTAATTCTTTGCAACATTTTTTGGAAAGTAAGGATTTTGGAGTTAAAATCAATTTAATAATAAAAAGCACTCCTTCTTCCTTACATAGTTTTTGGAATATTATTCATAACTCCAATTTTACGGAGTGTTGTCTTACAACTGTTGATACCATTTTTGAGGAAAGAAATTTTAAACAATATATTTCAGAGTTTATCTCTCATAAAGAGTATGACGCTTTGATGGGTATAACAAAATATATAGACGACGAGAAGCCTCTTTATGTTAAAACAAGTCAAGACAATAGGGTAGAGGCTTATTTGGATAGCAAAGACAATGAAAGTGTGGATAGTGTTTCTGCCGGAATATATTGTGTTAGGGATAAAGCTTTGAAGGTAGTTGATACAACCATAAACAAAGGAATTTACCGTATGCGTAATTACCAGAGAGCATTATTGGAAAATAATTTAAATGTACGTTCTTTTCTTTTCGGTAAGGTTATAGATATAGATCATGTAGAGGATATTGCGAAGGCGGAAAAATTAATTCAACAATGGAAATCTCTTCGTAAGGTTCTTGCGCTATACAGGCAAAAACAGTTTTCTCCCAATTCTGAGAATAAAGATACCTTAATTCTCAATTCTGTTGTAAAAAATATTAAAGCAAGAGGATATAGGGTGGACTCCATTGCAGAAGAAAATATAATAAAAGATATGGATTGTTTATCCGAGTATAATATGGTTATTTCTATGGCAAGAAGTAATAAGGCAATGGATTTGTTAAAAAGTATTGAAAGTAAAGGTGTGCTTGTCATAAATTCCACGCTCGCAATTAAAAATTGTTTTAGAATAAAACAACACAACATACTGCAACAAAATAATATCCCTATACCAAAAACAATAATTATCAAAACTAAGGATAATAACTCGAAGATATTAAAACTTTTTCAAGAAGGAAATTTTTGGATAAAAAGAGGAGATTTTCAAACTATAACGCGGCAGGATGTTTGTCGTCCGAAAACATACTTACAAGCTATGGAAATACTAGAAGACTATAACAATAGGAATATATCGGAGGCTCTTATAAGCGAACATGTGGAAGGAGATGTTGTTAAATTTTATGGATTAAGAAATACTGATTTCTTTGAATACTATTATCCGAGTGAAGATAAATTTCACAATAAAATAAATATCAATGAGAGCAAAAATCTTTTTGACAAAAAACTATTCATCCAACAGGTCAATAAAACCATAAATCTTTTGGATTTGGATATTTATGGCGGAGACGCAATTGTTGATAAAAATGGAAACTTTTTTATAATAGATATAAATGATTTTCCCTCTTTTTCCTCGTGCAGACAAAAAGCGGCAAAAAGTATTGCAAATTTAGTGATTGATAAGTATGACAAACAAGGAACAAAAATATACAAAACGTCTTAGAATAGAAGATTCCTTAAAATCAAAAGATACAGAGGAATGGATAGATATTCATTTTACCCGCAAAGTCGGTTTTATGTGGGCAAAAATTGCAATTCCTTTGCATATTACTCCAAATATGATTACCATAGCAAGTATATTTATCGGAGCTTTCGGTTCTTTTCTTTTTTATTATGAAAACCTCAAACTCAACATTATAGGCATGCTTTGTCTTGTATTGGCAAATACTTTTGATTCTGCTGACGGACAACTTGCAAGGCTCACCAACAATAAAACAAAATTGGGGAGGATATTGGACGGCTTGGCAGGTGATATTTGGTTTATTATTATTTATGTTGTCTTAGTTCTGAGAATTATAAATGTAGGTGACTTTTCTCCTCTGCTCACTTGGTCTATGGCTGTTCTTGCGGGAATATCTCATATATTGGCAGCAGCCATGGCTGATTATTATCGCAATGTTCATTTGTTTTTTGTTGATAACAAAAACGGCAACGAACATGATACTTATAAGGCTGTGAAGAAGGAATTCCAAAAAATAAAGTTTAGTAAAGAGCCTTTAAAAAAAATATCTATGTGGTTTTATGCCAACTATACCAAGCAACAGGAAATTATTTCTCCCGGAGTGAAAAACTTTTTTGAGAATTTAGCCGAAATGTACCCTCTTTACGTACCCAAAGATTTGTGCAGAGAAATTAGAGAAAAAAATAAAAGATTTATGCCTTTGACGAATATTTTACAATTCAATACCAGAATAATATTTCTATTTTTTACTCTGTTTATTAATGAAGCATGGTTATATTTTTGCTTTGATATTGTTATAATGAATGCCATTTTGATTTACTTGGTTATAGGAGAAGAAAAATTATTTGCTCCCTATAATAGGGAATTAAAACACATAAGAGAATTAAAGCATTAGCATCATTGTGAATAAAAAATATATCAACATACTATTTTTTCTTGTCGGTATTATAATTATCATAGTTATGATATTCAACCTCGGATGGCACGAAATAGTATCAGATATAAAAAAAACAGGTTGGTGGATTATTCCCATAATTCTCTCTCGTCTTTTGGTTTATCCTCTTAACACTCTCGCCTGGAGAAAAGTCACTTATTACAACAAGGGAGAAAAGAATAAAATTTCTTGGCTTAGAATGTTCAGACTCACTATTTCGGGCTACGCCATTAATTATATAACACCTGTTATGGCATTGGGAGGAGAGCCCTATAGAATTATGGCGGTAAAAGATGATATTGGCACCAGAAGAGCAACCTCTTCCGTACTTACCTATGCAATGATGCACATCCTTTCACATTTTGTTTTTTGGATGATAGGTTTTTTGCTTTTATTTGTTTTCTTCTTTTATGGCGAATTGGAAATCAATACATATAGGCGTATTATTCTTATTTGCGGAGCCTTATTCATACTTATCAGTGTTGTTGCAATAGTTTTTATAATCAGAGCATACAAATACGGAGTAATAAAAAGATTTTTTAATTTTCTCCAAAAAATACCATATGTTAAAAAAAATGTAACCAAGAAAATAACACCGGAAAAACAACAATCCATAGAGGAAACAGACGATAAGTTTAAGGAATTATTTAATAGTCACAGACATTCCTTTTATACCTCATTGTTTTACGAAACTCTTTCTCGTATATGTTCTTGTGTAGAAATAATGCTGGTTATGTGGGCAGTGGCAGGAGTTGGCAGTGTAAGTATAATAGGAGCCATAATAATAAATACATTAACCTCTCTTATCGCCAATATAGTGTTTATTTTTCCTATGCAGGTAGGTATAAGAGAAGGTGGTTTATCTATGGCCTTGGCTACAATAGGACCATACGGAAAGATTGGTGTTTTTGTGGGTATGATATTGAGAATAAGCGAACTGGTATGGATAATTATAGGAATGGGTATGATAAGAATAAAACGTTTTAATAGAAAAAAACATGAATAACGAAGCACTAATTTTTGATTACGGAGCAACTCTTGATACTAATGGCATACATTGGTATCATATTTTCAAACAAGAACATTTGAAATATAATTCTTTTCTTAGTGACGAGCAATTAAGAGACGCTTATATATACGCAGAGCAGACAATAGCCAAAAAGCATCTTGTGGAGACTAAGGATAATTTTTTGCAAACATTGGAAGTGAAAGTAAAATTACAATACGACAGACTCTATGAACAGGGTATAATCCTTCAAAATATGTATCATACGCAAGAAGTTGCTAAAAATTGTTATGAAGTTGCAAAACAAAATGTCCGTAGAGTAAGGCCCATGTTGCAATATTTGTTTACAAAATATAGACTTGCCATAGTCTCCAATTTTTATGGCAATCTGGAAAGTGTCTTGGAAGACTATGATATAAGACAAGATTTTGAAATCGTGGTAGAAAGTGCTGTCATAGGTGTATCCAAACCGGACAAGAAAATGCTACTTACTTGTTTTGAACGTATGAATATCAAACCGGATGAAGCTATTGTCGTAGGGGATTCGTATAAGAAAGATATTATTCCTGCCAAACAACTTGGGGCATACACTATTTGGATAAAAGGACAGGGTTGGAGAGAAAACCCTTCTTTTACTCCTTTGGCAGACACTATTATAACGGACATAATGGAGTTGCAAAATATTTTATAAGACCCTATGTTAAAGCCCTATTATGATAACTCCAATAAATTGGAATGTGGCTGTGACGAGGCAGGACGCGGCTGTCTTGCGGGAGGAGTCTTTGCCGCAGCCGTTATTCTGCCAAAAGATTTTGAAAATCGGATGCTAAACGATTCCAAAAAACTTACCGACAAACAAAGGAGGGAATTAAGAACCATAATAGAAAAAGAGGCTTTGGATTATTACGTTTGTGAAATTTCTAATAATGAAATAGATAATACAAACATACTTATTGCAAGTATTAAGGCTATGAATCTTGCCATTCAAAAGCTAAAAATAAAACCGGATTTTTTGCTTATAGACGGCAACAAGTTTTATAATAATACGGGCATACCCCACAAAACCATAGTCAAGGGTGATGCTACGTATATGTCAATAGCGGCAGCCTCCGTTTTGGCAAAAACATATAGGGATGATGCAATGTTGAATCTGGATAAGATTTACCCTGAATATCAATGGAAGAAAAATAAAGGTTATCCCACAAAAGAACATCGCAAAGCGATAGAAATACATGGTATTACTCCCTTACACAGAAAAACTTTTCGTTTGACAGACGAAAAAACTTTATTTGATTAAGATTTTTTTATTGTATGGAGTCTGCACAAAGTTTTGCAGTAGAGAAGGCTATTTGTAAATTATATCCTCCGGTATCTGCATCCAAATCCATTACTTCTCCACAAAAAGACAAACCCTTTATTTTTTTACTTTTCATGGTTTTTGCATCTATTTCATTTAAGCTTACTCCTCCCTTAGTAACAATGGCCTCTTTCCAACCCATATCTCCTATGATTTTCTCTTTCCTGTCTTTCATGTACCAAAGTATGTCCTTAATATTCTCCTGTGTAATATTTTTGGCCATCGTTTTTCCATTCAGACGACAGATATACAAAACTTCTTTTATAAAAGGTTTTGCGAACCATTTTCTCAGCACGGAGGCTACTTGTTCCATACGTCTTTGCAAAAAAGTTTGTTGTATTTCTTTCAGAAGTTGCTCCTTACTTAGTTTGGGTTTCAAATCTATGTTTATATAAAACACTTTCCCCTTATCCATATCCTCCGATAGTAAGCGAGAAAGAGTCAGAATAACAGGACCGCTTACCCCGTATTCATCCAAAATTACGTCTCCGAACATTGTAATTTTTTTGTGAAATTTATCGGTTATATTTACTTGACAGTTTTTAACCAAAAAATTCTGTAACTCTTTTTCGTATCCTCTTCTTGTTCTAAGTCCTACAAGTACGGGAATAGGTTTTTTTATATTATGTCCTACTTGACTTGCAAGAAAATACCCTTCTCCCTCTGAGCCTGTACTAGGGTAAGTCTTCCCTCCTGTGCATATCACAACATGATTTGCAAGAAAATCTCCCTTAGAGGTATTTACTCCTACTACTCTATTATTTTTAACAATAAGATTTTCTGCCCTACAATTTTTTTCCATACTAACAAGGGGACTGTTTTCCAAAGGTTTTATGAGATTAAAAAAAACATCCGAAGCCTTGCCGGTTTTAGGAAAAACTCTTCCGCCTCTTTCTTCCACAAGTTGCAAGCCTCTTCTCTCAAAAAAATTACATAAGTCCCTATTATCAAAATTATCAAAGGAATATTCAAAAAACCTAGGGTTGTTTATATGTGAGAGATATTCTTCCTTGTACTTGGTGTTTGTAATATTGCAACGTCCCTTACCCGTTATTCTTAATTTTAACCCCGGTTGATGTTTTTTTTCCAAAATTAATACTCTCTTATTTTTTTCCATCAACACGTTGGCACACATAAGTCCCGACACTCCGCCTCCTATAATTATGACCTCACTATTGTTCATAACCAAAATGTTTTAAGTCTTTGTCATTATTTCGCCAATTTTCTTTTACCTTTATAAATAAATTCAGATAACATTTTTTGCCTGTAAATTTTTCTATGTTCTTACGAGCTTGCGTACCCGTTTTTTTTATCATATTACCCTTGTATCCCAACAATATCCCTTTTTGGCTTTCTCTTTCTACATAAATAATCGCAGAAATATAATCAATACTGTCTTTTTCTTTGTATTCATCTATAACAACTTCACAAGAATAAGGTATTTCTTTGTTGTAATATAAGAGTATCTTTTCTCTTATGATTTCGGAGGCAAAAAACCGCATACTCTTGTCGGTTAGTTCATCCTTGGAAAAATAAGGAGGATTCTCAGGCAGAAGGCTAATGATAGCATCAAAAATTTTATCCAAATTGAACATTTCCGTGGCGGAACAAGGTATAACGACAGCTCGCGGAATTGTATTTTGCCAATAGGTTATTTTTTCATTTATGATATTTTGTGCCGATAGGTCTATTTTATTGATAACAAGTATTACAGGGGTTTTGCTATTAATAATATAATTTAGTGTTTTCTCGCTCTTTAGAATTTCTCCTACTTCGGTAACCAATAAAAAAATATCGGCGTCCTTTAAAGCGGAATATACAAAAGACATCATTTGTTCATGTAGTCTATAGTGAGGGTTAACTATACCGGGAGTATCGGAATAAACTATTTGAAAGTCCTCTCCGTTTGCTATACCCATTATTCTATGCCTTGTTGTTTGTGCCTTAAATGTTGTTATTGACAAATTCTCTCCGACCAAAGCATTCATTAGGGTACTTTTGCCTACGTTGGGGTTACCTATTATATTTACAAAACCTGCTTTATGCATAACGATCACTGATTTTTTTATATTACAAGATAGATTAAAAGGCTTTAAAGTCTCATCTCCTTTGACCTTAAAGCCTCTTTTATGGGTATCTTGTGAGATTCGAACTCACGACCTTCGGAACCACAATCCGACGTTCTAACCTACTGAACTAAAGATACCATGTAGTCCACTGATTTCAATTTGCAAAGGTATTGAGTTTTTACTTATTACCAAAGTTTTTTATACTTTTTATTACAGAGTAGCATTTTATACAAAGAAATGTTAGGGCATATTATTGATTATAGGTAAATTATAATTTACAATAACAAAGGATACAAGAGTTCTTTTAACCAAACGATGTTAAAAGAACCCTTATACGCTTTGGTTTTATTCTATAATTAATTTTTTGAAATCCAATATTTTATTATCGGAGAGTATTTGAATGTTGTATTGACCTGCACTTAGGTTTTGAATATTTAAAGTTTTTGTTGTTTTCTACTTACTTTTCTCCGTCGTGCACTCTTGCTACAAGACAAAAATGCCAATATTCGCTACCTGCGTCAGTACAATTTTGATAATCTTCACTCATAGGGACGAGCCAGGTAACTTTTGCCACATACTCTCCGTTTGCGGGTATGGAGGGAATGATAATTCCGTTTGGGTTTCCAATAGCATAACCTTTATATTGTTGTTCTCCGCAATTAAAACGCTCCGCTCCAGTTGTTGTCCCAGACCAAATCTATTCCTGCTTTTGCCCAGTTCAGAAACAATCTTTCCTCTCCGCGAGAAGATATATCGCTTTTGTTATGAATTCTTACGCAGACTTTGTACTCCGTATTACCGTGAGAATTATCAATAACATTGCCATTCATATCTTCAATCCATATATCGGGGCTATTCCACATAATTTCAACATTACTTGGCTCGGTTCCGTCATCTGTTTCACTGTCACGAATGTACAAATCAATATCATACACAGCATTACTCCCTCCCATAGTTACTGTGCCAGTATTCAGAGGGTCAAGCCATGTCTGTAATTTTCTTCTATTATCAGAGTTATCTCCACCTGTCCATGAAATACTGAATTTACCATAAATAGCCAAATCTTCACTCGGTTGTATGCAATTTATGGAGCTTCCACAGTAGAGTTGTCCAATAATATGCTTATTATTAATAAGAGGAGAACCAGAAGAACCACCGTTACACTATAACCATTAGGAGTACTATTCCAATAAAATTTCCCAAAATTATCAGAATTATTCAAGTTGGATGTGGTTTCCAGCGTAGCTATTTTCTTTATATCGCCCCGCGGATGATGAATCCCGACGCCACTATTGCCAAAATTACCGGAATTATCCCAACCCAGATAATATAAATTAGCACTTTGTATGTTGCGAGGATCTTCTGTTAATTGTAACAGTGCAAAATCTGAAACACTATTATTTGCTTTAACAATGGCTCCACTTGTAGACAGACGAATCGGTTCTATTGTTGGATTTTCACAATTCGGAGACTCATAATCCCATAGAAATGTCCAGTAATCACAATTTGCATTATTAATGGCATCGTGTCCATTCAAACAATGACTCGCTGTTAATAAATACGGAGTATTATCATTTTTTGTTGTATTTATAAGGGCGCCAGAACAAAGAAACTGTCCGTCTATTATTAACAATGCCACAGCATTTTTTCCTCTTGCCAATTTTGTCCCTCCTCACAATTTATATTCACTTGACAAGAGCCAGAGCTACCAAAACCTGTAGTTGCCTCACCATTAGAAATGTCTATATGTTTATATCCTTGAACAACATAGGCAATAGAAATTTCCCCATAATCATTTTTACATTGAGCCGGAACATAATACTCTAAAATAATAATATCGCTATAAATCAAACCCGTTGCAAACCCTCTTATATTATTTCTATCCCCTTTATTGTTGTTAGAGGTAAATGCTCATAGTAAATGCACCGTATCTTTGCCATAAATAAAAAACTTCGCTTCTTATGGAATATAAAATCTGTCATATAATAGATTTATTGATAGGGCGTCCGGACATATTATCTCCAATCTCCAAATTTTACCACCATTTTTAAGCGTTAACCATTCTCCGGAGTTGGATAAATTATAATTAACAGGATGTGCATACCCAAATCTTGGCGGTTTGCCTTAATTTGCATTAATAGAATCTTCAGCATTAATACTATTCATGTCTAATGAAAGTAATATTTTCACAGAATTCACCATCGGTACTTCGTGGGAAAAACTAATAGGCTTCTCCGTTACACTTAATTGGCAATAAGAACATGTTATAATTAAAATATTTATAACAATAAAGTTGATTATTTTTTTCATTACCCTATTTCCTTTTTAATAATAAAAATTTAATACCATCATCATAGTATAATCGGAGAATATTATTATTTACTATTTGGAACGATTTTATACCATTCAAGTATTTGAATATCAAATTTCCTATTTCGTCTGGTGTTCCTACCTCGGTTACAGAATGAATGTGTATGGAAAGGTTGTTATTATTCAAAGTATATGTGCCGGAAAATTCATTGATTTTACCTATTCCGGTTATTTTATTGTTATAAAACCGAATGTTATAACAACCATCAGCAGTATCGGATAATATTAACCTGCCGTTTACTCCATCAATGATTTCAACCAAATGCCATTCCGTATTTAATAAAATTGTTGCATTCTCTTCATTATTATCACAGCTTACAAAAGTAAATGCGAGGATGCCCATAGTTGCGATTAATATAGCGAAAGTTATTTTTTCATGCTATAAAAATATTTTTTAATTTGCAAAATCACCATACAAGATTTCTTAAATATGCAATCTTATTAAGAAAATCTTCCTTATTCTTCTTTTGTTTTTACTCGATTTTCAAAAATCAACTGCAATGTATATTCTCCTTGCGTTAAATTCTCAACATTTATTTCGAATTTCGTACCGTTGATTTCTCGTTCCATTACCATATTACCCAACATACCATATATCTCTATGCTTCTTACTTTTGTAGTGCCATTATCAACATGCAATATTTTTGTTACCGGATTGGGATATATAAACCAAATCTTGTTCTTTTATGTCGGTTAATCCAATCCATTTACATTGCAAATTAAAATCCTTCCATATATCTGCTGAACTATAAAGATAATACGACTGACACGGAACGATAAAAACTATATCATACGACGCATTAGAATCCATTGTTGAGGAAAAAGTAAAACTATCTATTATCGGTGGCGTTAATGCTGACATTATCACCGTATCAAATTTATTGTTTTTGAAAGCATTCCTTCCAATGCTTGTTACGAGGGATTTTATAACTCTTTAGAAATCATTTTGTTACCTTGTCGTGTGTGGTAATTAGGTAACGATTTAGAAACGAGCTGAATTACATATTCTGTCTCGTTATACACATTTCCAAAGAACGCTTCTTAGTGAGTGCAAAGGTAATCATTTATTCTGTTACCACCAAGGAAAAGGCATTTTTTAACGCTTTTATAGCATTTTGTTTCCTTCGGGCAGGTCGTTTCATGTCTTTCAGTTACCTATTCCATTTTCGGTAACGGTTGCTCTTTCACGATTAGTTTCTCTGCTCCCTCAACTTTCCTCATGGCTGACAGCTTCGTCGTTGGGCTGTCCTTTGTTGCTGTATCACACTCTGCGGACGAGCCGGAGAGAGTGCTATAGTAACGGAGTGGCGAGAATATAGCACGCTAACTTCTATGGTTGCCACTCCCTGCGGACGGCTCCCGATGACGGCAGTCGGCTGTGAATGACGGTTGGAAGAAGTTGAAAAGCAAACAGGCACCCAATATTCTGTATCTATCGCATCGTACTGGTACGAATGGAGAGGTACAGAGAGTTGTATGCTATGGAGCAATCCCCACAAGAGTGCGTCGGAAAAGCCAAACAGATGTTACCATTTGTCTGTCTGTTCCAATGCACACTTGCTTCATGGGCTTGCTGTCCCTGCTTTTCTTTGTTCATTGGCACATTTGCCGTCATATAGGGGAAGTCCAATCTTGCACATCTTTTTCCGTACCTTTATTATATTGTCAGTTTCATGTTCCAGAAACCTCAGTGACTATACGCATCGGCTTACCACCGCGTCGGAGAGCCGAGTTCTAGCCTCATATATGTGTCATTTCCGCGAATCGCAACTCTTTACTGTCCCGACTCCGGTCGTTCCGTTTGGGCGGCAAAGTTATGGCCACCTGATTTCGGCTCTCCAAGTTCGGGGCGTAGGCGTTTCGCAAAAAATCTCCACACTCCGCTAAATGGAGGTAGTATTTTTCACGAAAAACTTGTATAGCCGACCTCGTGTCCATGGTGGAGCCGCCGAAACGAAACGACAACGGCGACAGGACTGACGCAAAAAAATGGCAAGTTCAGCGGACACATATAGGGCAAAGGCAGGAAACTCACTTCCTCCGACTTGTGGAAACCGCAATCATATACAAACCAAACCCAAACGCAATATGAGACAAATGGCAATATCCACGGCAATGGTAGTGGCTCTGATGCCCCTCCGCTTACTGGACTGGCTGATGAACCTCGTGTGCAACCTGATGGCGGCAGTCATTGAGACTGTTATCTCCATCATCCTCTCTTGTGTGGCGATAATCCTCACCATCCTCCTAATGGTCGGCACTTTCCTTTGGATTGTGTCACTCTGAAAAGAAAATAACCAATTAAAACCCATACGACAATGGCAACAAGACGCAACAAAACTATTCAGCAGCAATGCAGATACTACGAGGTAGAAAACATCTTCGAGTATATGGCAGAGACCTACATCAACGGCAACCACACGCAGTTTACCGAAATGTTCCGTGAACTGAACAATGACGGCAGGGCAGACTTCGTGGAATGGATGCACTACGATGTGGCACAACAATACCACATCGGAATGATTAAGCGAATGACAAGCAAGTAAGAAATCAACAAACACCATACATTATGAAAGGAACGGAAAGTTTCAAACAGACCATCCACTCCTATCTGGAGCAACGTGCAAGCGAGGACGAACTCTTCGCAGAGAAGTACCACGCAGTAAACCGCAGCATTGACGACATCGTGACGTACATTCTCAACCAAGTGCAGAAGAGCCAGTGCCGCGGCTTCGACGATGATGAAATCTACTCCCTTGCCATCCACGCAGCAGAGGAGAAGGATTTGGAGGTAGGCAAGCAGATGGAGTGCGATGTGCGAGTGAACCACATCGTGGAACTCACCGAAGAAGAAAAGCATGAGGCAAGGCGCAATGCAGTCCACCGACTGGAGAACGAGAGACCTATCAGCGCATTTCCAACCGCAACAAGCCAAAGGCAAGGACGGCACAGACCTCCACCATTCAGCAACCATCATTGTTCGACTTCTAAACCCTACAGCATTATGAAACCGAGAACGGAATATCAGAAGATGGTGTGCCAGTCCGACAAGGGCACGGCACCCATCGCCAAGAGAGTTATCAAGTGGACAGCCGACACCCTCACCGAGCACTATGCCTACCACCACCCCAATTCCCTGCGCCATACATGTATGGACTGCGGACACCAGTGGACTATTTCGGACACAGAAAAGGAGAACAAGACCCTCGTATGCCCCCATTGCGGACGCACGTTGGAGGTGAAAGACACCCACGACCGCACCCTCCGCCAGTCTGTCTACTTCACGATGCTCACCACACGGAAAGGCTTTCAAGTGCTCCGTGTTGCCCTGCTGAAGACCTAGCACCGCAAAGGTGAACAAGCCAAGACCACCTGCCGAGAGATATGCCGATACTATATGGACGGACAAGGAAGATGCGAGGTCATCGGGCTTAAACGCACTATGGGGACCCTACCTCGACTGCTTCTACTACTATGCAGGAATGGAACTCCGCTACGACAACGACACGTTCAGCCACCTCGCCACGTTACCACTCTACCCGAAGATGGACTTCATCCCCGAACTGGAGCGCAACGGCTTCACGGGTGACCTCTACGGACTTGCACCGCTGACAATGTTCAAGGCGATACTCCGTGACAACCGCTGTGAGACCCTGCTTAAATCGGGACGCACTGAACACTTCCGCTACTTCGCCATGCACTCCACCAACCTCGAAACCTGCTGGAATTCCTACAAGATAGCCATCCGCAACCACTATTAGATTGAGGACATCAGCCTATGGTGCGACACCATCCGAATGTTGGAAGCCACTGGCAAGGACATCCGCAGTGCCCACTATGTATGCCCCACCGACCTCAGAGCCACCCACGACAAGTTGGTGCAGAAGAAGAACGAGCAGGCAGAACGGAAACGCAGAGCCGAGGAAATGGAGAGAACAGCCAAGTACGAAGCCGAGTTCAAGGCAATGAAAGGAAAGTACTTCGGTCTGCTGTTCACCGACGGACTTATCGACGTGAGAGTGTTGGAGAGCGTGAAGGAACACCGACAGGAGGGTAGCCACATGCACCATTATGGAGAGTGTAATATTATGCGGAGTTATTAGACTGAATATTTGATAATCACAAGGAAATACAAAAAATACAGTGCATAATATTTTTGTATTGGCTTTTAATATTATATTCGAACAGAAACCAATAACTTATATATTATGCAAAAAATAAAAATAGAAGAATTGGTGGCTCTTATGGTTAAAGAGCTAACAAACAGTGGATACCACAAGAAGACTATCCATGCTTACAACAAAGCATGGAATCATCTTTTAGACTGCTTCAAGGCAAAAGGCGAGGAATATTTCTCGTTAAATATTGCATTACAAATTCTGGAAGAAGAATGCTATTTTTTTGAGAAACGTGAGCAGGGAATTTTAGACTCACAAGACAAGCAACTTTATAGGAGTATCTGCTTGTTAAGTGAGTATAAGTTCAACAAAGTCACCTTTAGGCGTAGCTTCGGTAAAATGTACACTCCTATCAAGGGGAAGTATTGGGAGATTTTTGAAGGATTCCAATCCTACTGTAATAGGCACTATGCTCCCTATACCGTTGAAGGATATGGAAGATCTGCGCGGAAACTTTTATACTTTATCGAAGCCGAGGGGATTCTTATTGAAGATCTGTCTTCTACCATTCTTGTCGATTTCGTAAAGACATTATTCGGCTATGCCCCGAAAATGGTTGAGTTCACTTTCAGTGGGATAAAGAGCTTTTTGCGCTATCTCCATGAACATGGATATTTATTAACTGATTTATCGGATAGCCTACCGAAAGTAAAGGTATCTCAAAAGTCCCGGATTCCCTCTGTATGGGAAGAAGAAACGTTGGAAAAATTATTGGAAACAATTGACAAAGGAAATCCTTCTGGGAAACGAGATTATGCAATAGTATTGTTAGCCAGTATGCTTGGCATGCGAGCGGTCGATATTCGTAAAATGACTTTTCATAACATAGACTGGGATAGACATCGTATAGACATTATACAGAGTAAGTCCAGACGCGCAGTCACCTATCCGCTACTTTCTTCCATTGGATGGGCTATCATAGACTATATTAAACATGGGCGTCCCAAATGTGGATGTCAGGAAATATTCGTAACTCACACCCCTCCGTATCGTCCGTTCGCAGCAGCTGCAAGCCTGGATGGAATGCTTCTCCGATACCTAAAATTAGCTCATATTCATGTACCACACGATAAAAAATATGGAATGCATTCACTCCGCCACACCTATGCGACATCATTAATGGAGAAACATTATCCTGTAGAAGACATCGCCCAGCTTATGGGACATGTAAATTCAAAAACCACGGCAATTTATCTGAAAAGTAGTATTGGATTACTATCAGAATGCGCCCTAACCATAGACGAATCATGAAAGAATTGAAATCAAATTTTGCAGAGCTTATAAAAGAGTTTATTGAACAGAAAGTGAACTTGGGCTACAAATACACCGAACAGGCAAAAATACTCCGAGAGTTCGATCTTTATTGTGTTGTAAATTTTCCTGACACGGTAATCCTTGACAAAGAATTAGTCTTCAATTGGCTGTCTCACCATAGAGGGAAGCACCCTTCGACAATTGAGACCAAGTGTTCTCCTGTTAACCAATTTGCAAAGTTTTGTAGTGCAAAGGGAATTGAAGCGTATTCACTACCCAAGGGAGTAATGCCCAAGAAGGTCAAATACAGACCATATATCTATAGTGATGAAGAGATCAAACGATTCTTTAGCACAATAGATAAAACCTGTAATGTCAGTCATATTGTTCCACTTCGCCATTTAGTTATGCCTGTATTTTTCCGTCTTCTATACTGCTGTGGACTGCGGGTTTCAGAGGCACGGTTGTTACAGGTGAAGGATGTTGATTTGGAAAGAGGTATCCTTACGCTTAACCATACAAAAAACAATAGAGTAAGGCAGATACCAGTACATCCCGATTTAATGAATAGGATGAAGGACTTTCATGATACCGTTCATTTGTTATCTATCCCTGAAGCCCCGTTCTTTCCTGGGAGAAACGGTAAGCCTATGACTGCAGGTAATGTGTATCGAAATTTTCGAAGATTTTTGTGGAATGCAAGGATTTCACATAGCGGGAAAACCGATATTGGAGAAATAGGGGCTCCAAACGTACATTCCTTTCGTCACACATTCGCAGTCAATTGTTTGAGAAAATGGATGAAACAAGGCAAGAATCTTCATGCATACCTTCCTGTGCTTCAAGAATATCTTGGACATATTAATATTGATGACACTGAGTATTATCTACATTTTTCCACCGATATGATAGAAGATGTAAGAGAAACTCTTGAAAAAAGACTAGGAAACATAATACCCACAACTAAAATCGAAACAAAATGAAAAATCCAACAGACTTTGCATATCATCTGACAAGATATTTCAATGTGTTCTTAATGGACAGTAGGAATCTGAGTAGAAACACCATATCTGCCTATAGTCATACCTTTAGACTATTAATGCAGTTCTTTGAGGAGCAACGCTCCATTCCAGTAACGAAACTATCTCTGAAGCAGATAGACAAACAGGCTATTTGTGATTTCTTGAACTGGCTGCAAAAGGACCGTTCATGCTCAGATTCTACACTAAATAGTCGTTTAGCTGCCATACATTCCTTTTACCATTATCTCCAGTCGGAAATCCCAGAATGTATCTATACTAGCCAGACTATTATGAATATACCCTATCGTAAGAAAGACTCTCCTGTCTTAAACTATCTCAGCAAAGAACAAGTGGAACGTCTACTTTTAGAACCTGATTTACAGATAACAAGGGAAAGAAGAGATGCAGTGCTCTTATGTGTACTTTACGATACAGGGGCCAGAGTACAGGAATTATGTGATTTGAAAATCCGTAGTTTTAACAATGGATTGTCTGCCAACATCACATTGAGGGGAAAAGGACGGAAAAGCCGAGTTGTCCCCATTGTTGAAAATACAACGATACTACTGACAAACTACATACGAGAGAATAAGCTGAACATGCCGGAAAAGCAGGATTATCCGCTCTTCTTCAATCAGCACAAAGAGGCTCTCAGTCGTAGTGGGATTACCTACATCCTGAAGAAATACACCTCAAGAATAAAGGATATGCCCATGCCTGCATCAATATCACCACACATTTTGAGGCATAGTAAGGCAATGCATTTATTACAAGCAGGCTACAATATGATTGTTATACGTGACTGGCTGGGACATGTATCAGTTAAAACCACAGAAACATATGCTAGACTTGATGTAAATGCAAAACGGGCAATACTTGAGAAGGCATTTCCAATTAAAGAAAAAATAGAGTATCCCGATTGGTCTAAAGATAAGAATCTTATGGACTTCTTAAAAAATCTATAATCTTTATGCGGAGCGTTTACCAATTATACTATTGATATACATAGAATTATTTGTAACACTCCGCATAATATTACACTCTCCATAATGATTTATAATATTCACTTCCTCTTTATTTTCTGTACCAAAAACCGGTTACTATAACAAAACAATACTGCGGTTTTGCATAACAAATAATTGATTTTTATTTTTTTTCTAACCTTTTTATTGGTTGTTATATGTAGTTTGCAAATTGTTTCAAAAATCTTATATCATTTTCAAAATATTGTCGTAAATCTTTTACGTCATATTTCAACATTGCTATCCTTTCTATACCCATACCAAAAGCAAAGCCCGAGTATTCTTTGCTATCTATACCGGAGGCTTCCAAAACGTTAGGGTCTACCATTCCGCAACCCATTATTTCCAACCAGCCCGTATGCTTACAAATATTGCATCCGTCTCCCTTGCAAATAGTACAAGAAATATCCATTTCGGCACTCGGCTCGGTAAAAGGAAAGTAAGAAGGTCGCAAACGTATTTGTGTATTTTCGCCAAACATTTCCTTAACAAAATAGAGAAGATTTTGTTTCAAATCCGCAAAAGAAACCCCTTTGTCTATATATAACCCCTCCACCTGATGAAAAATACAATGCGCTCTTGCCGATATGGGTTCGTTTCTAAACACTCTGCCGGGGGCAATAATACGTATGGGCGGTTTGTTATTTTCCATAACTCTTACCTGAACCGAAGAGGTATGAGTACGCAAAAGTACATCATTGCCGTCCTGTCTGCCGTTTTCCACAAAAAACGTATCTTGCATATCTCTTGCAGGATGCTCCGGCGGAAAATTCAAAGCGGAAAATACATGCCAATCGTCCTCTATTTCCGGTCCTTCCTCGACGGTGTAACCTATACGCGAAAAAATATCAATAATTTCTTTTCTAACCAAAGTAAGAGGATGCGCGGAACCAAAAGTAAATTTTTCCATAGGCTTGGTCAAATCCTCCTTAGGTTTTGTTTGCTCGGCTGTCTTATCTGCTTTTTCTTTTAATTCCTCTATTTTTGATTGTGCTACTTGCTTCAGTTCATTAAGTTTTATGCCCAATTCTTTCCTTTTTTCTGGCGCAACTTCTTTGAATTTGGCAAATAAATCATTCATTACACCTTTTTTGCCGAGGTATTCTATTCTTATACTTTCCAGCTCCTGCTTTGTTGCAGAAGATATTTGCTTTATCTTTTCAATATGTTTGTTTATTATTTCCTCCATAGTGGCAGATATTGTTTTGTAAGTGCAAATTTATTAAAAAAAGTAGTCCGATAAAAATTTATCAAACCACTTTTTATTTGGTTTATGTATTTTTTACAATTTTACCAAACCCGCAAAACCCATAAATGCCATTGCCAATATACCTGCTGCTATTAGTGAGATAGGTGCGCCTTTCATACCCTTTGGCATTTTCATTAGGTCCAAATGCTCCCTTATACCTGCAAAAAGCACAAGTGCAACCGTAAAACCAACGGCCATAGAAAAACTATACATCAAGCCGGGCAAAAGTGAAAATTCTTTTTGAATTACAACTATTGCCACACCCAAAACAGCGCAGTTTGTAGTAATCAAAGGAAGGAATACACCCAAAGATTGATACAAGGCAGGGGATATTTTTTTTAGAACTATTTCCACCATTTGTACCAAGGCGGCAATAACCAAAATAAACATAATAGTTTGCAAGAACTCCAACTTTAAAGGCACTAACAAATAATATTGTATGGGATAGGTAACCAAAGTTGCCAAAGTCATAACGAACACCACTGCCAAACCCATACCCGTTGCCGTACTAACCTTATTGGAAACTCCCAAGAAAGGACAAATACCCAAAAATTGGCTCAAGACCACATTACTTACAAAGACTGCAAAAATAAAAATCTTTAAGTATTCCATAATTTCATATATTTTCAAATTGCAAAGTTAATAAAATTAAACAAACTCATATTTCTATTTTTGAGTATTTTTTTGTTAAATTTCTATTTTCAAACTTTTTGGTATAACTTTGCAACCGCGTAAGATAACAAATAAAACCAAATAAACAATAGAATATGAGAAGAAACATTGTTGCTGGAAATTGGAAAATGAATAAAAATTTTGCCGAGGCAGACGACCTTATAAATTCCATAGAAGAAACACTTAGAGAGTACGATACCACAGACGTAGATATTATTATTTGTCCGCCTTTTCCTTTTTTAGAGTTGGTAAGTGACGTTAGTGAGGATGCTAATTTTTTCGTTGGTGCTCAGAATGTTGCAAAATTTGATAACGGCGCTTATACGGGAGAAATATCCGCCTCTATGCTCAAAAGTA
Organism: uncultured Bacteroidales bacterium; assembly: GCA_963540815.1. Taxonomy (GTDB): domain Bacteria; phylum Bacteroidota; class Bacteroidia; order Bacteroidales; family P3; genus Scybalousia_A. The sequence goes on along the minus strand of CAUTQY010000005.1, from coordinate 56,243 downwards.
TGGCAGTAGATTATTGTATAGTGGGGCATAGCGAGAGAAGAAAATATTTTTTTGAAACCAATGAGGACGTTGCAAAAAAAATAGACCTATTATTAAAAAAGGACATTACCCCAATAATGTGTGTAGGCGAGAGTTTGGAACAAAGAGAGGCAGATCTGCATTTTGATATTATACGCTCACAAGTAACGGAGGGTATATTCCACTTAAAAGCCGAAGATATGCAAAGATGTATTATAGCATATGAACCTGTTTGGGCAATAGGCACGGGCAAAACGGCCTCCAAAGAACAAGCACAAGAAATACATGCTTTTATACGCGGACTCATAAAGGAAAAATACAACGAAGACGTAGCTCAAGAGGTTTCCATTCTTTACGGTGGTAGTTGCAACCCCAAAAATGCTTCCGAATTGTTTGCAATGCCTGATGTGGACGGAGGACTTATAGGCGGCGCTTCTTTGAAAGCAAAAGACTTTATAGAAATTGCTTGCAGTTTTCAGTAAGTAATCTATGAATTACTTTCAAGTGGTATTTTCCCTTCCCGAAAAAGAGGGGTGGAAAACGGAATTGTTTAAAGATGCTTTATTGCAGGCAGGCTTTGATAGTTTTGCGGACAATAGCGAAGGTTTTGAAGCGTACGCTCCGCAAAATGATTTCAAGGCAAAACTTTTACCCCAAATAATAGAGGAGTCTTATTTTTCCGATAAAGACAAAATAAAATACGACATCAATTTTATTGAAGACCAAAATTGGAACTTTCTTTGGGAGGAGACCTCTCCCAGCGTAAGATTTTCCGACAAATGTTTTATTCACAGAAGTAACCAAGCCAAAGAAAATGTTTTGTATGATATTATCATAAATCCCAGACAAAGTTTTGGCACAGCCACGCATCCGACAACTTATATGATAATAGATTTGCTTTTGTCCATGGATATGGAAGGCAAACAAGTTATGGATATGGGTTGTGGTACCGGAGTTTTGGGAATACTTGCCAAAAAGATGGGCGCCGCTTACGTGGAGTCAATAGATATAGACTCTTGGGCATACGCAAATACTCTGGAAAATGCTTTGTCCAACAATGTAATACTTTCCGTTAAACAAGGCGGAGCGGAGGTTATAAGCGAGGACAAAGGTTTTGATATTTTTATTGCAAACATCAACCTTAACATCCTAAAAGAAAACCTCCGTATCTATAACCGACACATAAAAAACGGTGCTTTTCTCATTCTCAGCGGTTTTTATATAGATAACACAAAGGAAATGCAAGATTTTGCAGACAACCTCGGTTATCAAACAACGGAGATAAGAGAGAAAGAAACTTGGGCTTTGATACTATTACAAAAGATAAATGATTAATTTTTAACACAGACAGAAAAAAACTTTATGGCAAAAGGTACGCGCAGTCGGTAGAACCGAATATTGCAATATTGGCAAATAATTGGCTTAGAGAATATAAACTTGATTTCAAAGTAGAACAAGAAAATCTGAATACTGAAATAGATTGAAATAGATAATGCCCTAAACGAATATGCCTCAAAATCCGGAGGTAAAGGCGGTAACAGACCGGATTGTAAGCTACTTTTACAAAACTCAGAGTTAGAATATTTCCCGGTTTTAATTGAATACAAGGGTTATAAAGATAAACTTGTTTACCTTAATGCGCAGGGACAGGTAAGTAATAGAAAAGGAAACGAAATAGATATTAAGACTATAAAAGACTATGCCGTAAATGGTGCGGTGCATTACGCAAACGCTATTTTACATTACACAAGTTATGAAAGCATTATAGCCATAGGAATGACAGACTACAAAGACCATAACTGTAAACTTCAATATGAAATAGGTGTTTATTGTGTTTCCAATAAAAACTATGGCTTTGGACAGGAAATAGGAAAGTATAAGGATTTTTCTTTTCTCAAAAAAGAGAATTTTGACGATTTTACAAAGAAAATCAAATCTCTTTATCTTTCCGAACAAGAAAAACAAATAGCAATTGAACAAAGAGAAAACGAAATTGATGCCAACCTCGTAAAACTTAATAATGATATTTTACAGAAGCGAAAAAGGTCTTAGTCAACAGGCAAGAATTTATTTGGTTGCAGCCTCAATCATCGCTAATCTTGGAATAAAAGACAAAATTAGTATTGCTTCTAATGGTTCTGCCGGTGCGACATATTATCAAAGCCATAAATTTACAATATTACAAGGTGCGTATGCTATAAAATACATATACAAAAATTTGAATAGTGTTCACTATCTATTCTTTGCTTGTTTAATAGCCAAAAAGACAAAAGACCAATTTAGTTGGGCAAATAAAGCAGATTGGATTAAAGTTAAAGGTTTACGGATTTCGCTTCCCATTACTTCTACGGGAGAAATAGATTTTGATTTTATGGAAGTATTTATTCGTGCCATTGAAAAATTGGTTATAAGGGATGTTGTCCTTTATGCAGATAAAAATATAGAGACTACAAAACAATTAGTTTCAAGATAGCCACTACCACTCGCAAGAAAGAACAGTGATTATATAATGAAGGAACAGTTAACCGTCCCCACCATTGCAAGCCCTTCTTTCGTCATTGTGGGCAACTTTGTTGCGCGACAACCTACAAAAAAAGAATGTTGCAAGCCGTCATTGCGAGCGAAAGCTAAGCAATGACGTACGCGGAGAACGTTAATAAAAAATAGCAAACCTCTTGCTAAGAGATAAGGTAAAATAAAATGGAGTTTAATGAATAAAGAGGTAGTTTTTATGTAATTTTGCAAAATCTAAAACAGGGCATGAAAAGAACAAAGAAAAGATTTGTATGACAAGACTTAGCGTTAATATCAATAAAATAGCCACCCTAAGAAACTCACGCGGAGGAAATAATCCCGATTTGATACATGTCGCCAAAGATTGTGAAATTTTCGGAGCACAGGGTATTACCGTACATCCTCGTCCGGACGAAAGACACATAACAAAGAAGGATGTATTTGATTTGAAACCCATACTTACAACGGAGTTCAATATAGAGGGATACCCGGACGAAAGATACATTGATATTATCAAAAGTATAAAACCTGCTCAGGCAACCTTAGTGCCCGATGCTCCCAATCAACTTACCTCCAACCATGGATGGAATACGATAAAAAACAAAGATTTTTTAACCGATATTATTAAAGAATTAAAAAAGATATGTAGGGTATCCGTTTTTGTAGATGCAAAGGAGAAAACGATAGAAAATGCCGCTGTTTGCGGTGCCGATAGAGTGGAGTTATACACTCAGAGTTACGCCGAAAATTATACGAAAAACAGACAAGAGGCCATAAAACCTTTTATTGTTGCCTCCGAAGTTGCCCTAAAATGTGAATTGGGACTGAATGCCGGACACGACCTTTCTTTGCAAAATTTGGAATATTTTCACAAAAATATTCCAAATTTGGATGAGGTATCCATAGGGCATGCTTTGATTTGCGATAGCCTGTATTTCGGTTTAGAACAAACGATAAAAAAATATTTGGACTGCTTAAAATAGTGCTTGGAAAATAAGATAAAATAACAATAAATATTTTGCTTAACTATTCTTTGCTGTACGAGAAATTTAATATAAAAAGACAAAGATGAATTTTAAAGAATTTGGATTTAAAGAAGAAATAAATAAAGCCATAGAAGATTTGGGCTTTCAGAATCCTATGCCCATACAACAAGAGGCGATACCTACAATACTATACAATGACATAAACCTAATAGCCTTGGCGCAGACCGGTACGGGAAAAACTGCGGCCTTTGGTTTGCCGATAATCAACAGAATGGATTTTGACAGCGAATATATACAAGCACTTGTTTTGTGTCCTACAAGAGAATTGTGTATTCAGATAGCCAACGATCTAAAAAAATATTCCAAATATCTAAAAGAGGCAAGAGTTACCCCCGTATATGGCGGAGCGTCCATAGAATTGCAAATAAAAGATTTGAACCGCAAACCTCAAGTAGTAGTAGCCACCCCCGGCAGACTTAACGACCTTTTGCAAAGAAAAAAAATAGATATTTCTGCCATTAATTTTTTGGTTTTGGACGAAGCTGACGAAATGCTCAATATGGGTTTCAAGGACGATTTGGATTATATCCTAAGTCTTAGCTCGGAAAACAAAAATACCTATCTTTTTTCGGCAACAATGCCCAAGGAGGTAGAACAAATTGCCAAACAATACATAGAAAACCCGGTAAGAATACAGATAGGGGAAAGAAATCAAGGCTCGGACAATGTGCAACATTTTTATTATTTGGTGCATCAGAAAGACAGATATTTGGCTCTCAAACGTATAGCAGATTATTATCCGAACATATACGGTATTATTTTTTGCAGAACGAAAGTGGAAACTCAAGAGGTAGCGGATATGCTTATAAGAGACGGATATAATGCCGATAGTTTGCACGGGGATTTGTCTCAGGCACAAAGAGACCACGTAATGAGTCGTTTTCGTTTGAGAAATATACAGATGCTTGTGGCTACGGATGTGGCGGCAAGAGGTTTGGATGTCAATAATCTGACTCATGTAATAAATTATGAACTTCCCGATGAGTTGGAACAATATGTACATCGCTCCGGTCGTACGGGTAGAGCTGACAAACAAGGTATTTCCATTGCGATAATCAATTTGAAAGAAAAACACAAAATCAAAAAATTAGAAAAAGTACTAAAAAAAGAAATTGTTAAGGCTAAAATACCTACGGGAGAAGAGGTTTGCAAAAAACAACTTTTCAATATGATAAACAGAGTGGAAAATGTGGAAACGGATTATGAAGAAATAGATAAATTTTTGCCTGAGATAAGCAAAAAACTTTCTTGGATGGATAGAGAGGAGTTGATAAAACACTTTGTTTCCTTGGAATTTACCACTTTGCTTTCTTACTATAAGGACGCTGTGGATTTGAACGTGGATGAGTCTTTGGAAAAGGAAAAACTCAGACGGGAAAACAAACAAAGAGAAAAGCAAAAGAGGGAAAGGAATTTTGATAAAACTTTGTTTACCACTTTGAGTATAAATTTGGGATACAAGGATAGAATAGTTCCACAAAGATTAATAGGTTTGATAAACGATTATACTCCGAAACTAAGAATAGAGATAGGAAAAATAGATATAACAGACCAATGTTCTTTTGTGGAAGTATCCAACCAGGGAGCAGAGGATGTAATGGATGCTCTGGACGGTAGAGTAGTACGAGGCAAAGAATTGAGAGTTGAGTTGGCTAAAGATAGAAGAAATGCAAAAAAACGCAATTCAAGGGAGGATTACAATAAAGGAGAATACTCAAGAGCAAGAAAAGAAAGACGGACAAAGAAAGAAAAAGAATCTGCGGATAAGAGAACAAAGAAAAGAAACAATAAATAAAAACAAGATATTATGATAAAAAAAGTGTCGGCATCTTTGCTTTCGGCTGATTTTTCACGGATGGGCGAGGCTATAAAAATGCTTAATGAAAGCGAGAGTGACTGGATTCATGTGGATGTTATGGATGGTGTCTTTGTACCCAATATTTCTTTCGGACAGCCTGTTATAAAGTATATAAAAAAGGAGGCACAAAAGCCTTTGGATGTGCATTTGATGATAATAGACCCCGACAGATACCTTGAGGATTTTAGAAAAGTCGGAGCCGATATAATATCTGTGCATTATGAGGCGTGTACTCATTTGCACAGAACTTTATCTCACATAAAAGACTTGAAGGCCGGAGCTGGGGTGGTACTAAATCCTCATACTCCCGTATGTATGATAAAAGAGGTTCTCTATCTTTGCGATGTAGTTTGTCTAATGAGTGTCAATCCCGGCCACGGAGGACAAAAATTTATAGAAAACACTTATAATAAAATTAAGGAGTTAAAGGCGTTGCTTGTTTCGCAAAACCCAGACACTTTGATAGAAGTAGACGGAGGAGTAAGTACGGAAAATGCCTACTTGTTGTATGAAATGGGAGCGGATGTATTGGTTGCGGGCAGTGCCGTATTTGCCTCTAAAAACCCTATGCAAACCATTGCCGAGCTGAAAAAATAGACTGATAGTATCTTGCCGAACGATTGAAACTATGATTGTATAAAAACAATGGATATGTGGTTGTTTAACAAGAAAATAAAAGAACCTGCCGATTTATCCCTTCTGAATACGGACATACATTCGCACGTAATTCCCGGTATAGATGACGGTGCTCCGACTATGGAGGATAGCGTACAACTTGTAGGAGAAATGTATAATCTCGGTTATAGAAAAATGATAGTTACGCCACATGTTCGTCAAGGTTCTTTTGAAAATGATACCGACACTTTTGATGCAAGATTGGAACAAATGAAAACGGCAGTGCAAGAGGCAGGTATAAACATGAGTTTTGAAATAGGGGCAGAGCATACTATTGACGAAAATTTTAGAAAACTTGTAAAAATCAATAAACTTAAATCTTTTGGCAACGGTTACCTACTTATAGAATTTCCATTTACCAACATACCCATATATTGGAAAGAAATAATTTTTGATTTACAAATTGAGGGCTACAAACTTATACTTGCCCATCCGGAAAGGTATGTCGCTTTTTTACCTTTTAATCAAAAGGTTATAGAGGAGTTGAAAGATAGAGATATTCTTTTTCAAATGAATATTACCTCGCTGGCAGGTTTTTACGGCAAGGACGTTTTGAAGTTTGCCAAATTTTTGATAGAAAAAAATTATATTGATTTGCTAGGTTCCGATTTGCACAATATGAGACACATAAGTTATATACAACAATCTACACACAATAAGGATGTTTACAACATTGTAAATAGCAAAAGATTAATGAATAATAAATTCTAATAAGACAAAAAATAATAATTATGGATAATACACTTTCGGCAATAAGCCCCATAGACGGAAGATACAGAAATAAGGTAGAGGTTTTGGAAAAATATTTTTCCGAAAAGGCGTTGATATCTTATAGGGTTAGGGTGGAAATAGAATATTTTATAGCCCTATGTCTTATTCCCTTGCCTGCACTAAAAAATTTTGACAAAAATAAGTTTGTTCTTCTAAGAGATATTTACAAAAAATTTACAACACAAGATGCTCAAAGAATAAAAGATATAGAGAAGGTAACAAATCATGATGTTAAGGCAGTAGAATATTTTATTAAAGAAAAGTTTGATGCCTTGAACTTGTCAAACTATAAAGAATATATACATATCGGTTTAACCTCACAGGATATTAATAATACCTCAGTTCCTTTGTCTTTAAAAGAATGCAACGATGAGGTTATTTTGCCCGCTTTAAACGATATTTTGGATTTAATAAACGACAAAGCGAAAGAATGGAAAGATGTGCCAATGCTTGCACATACACACGGTCAACCGGCTTCTCCTACTTGTTTGGGCAAAGAAATCAAAGTATTTGCTTATAGAATGGAAAAACAATTATCATATTTTGCTTTTATTCCTTTTTCTGCAAAATTCGGTGGAGCAACGGGTAATTTCAACGCCCATAATGTTGCTTTTCCCCAGGTAGATTGGTTGACTTTTGCCGACGAATATGTAGACTCTTTGGGCTTGGAAAGGGATATTTTTACCACACAGATAGAAAATTATGACAATTTGGCTGCCTATTTGGACAATCTAAGGAGAATAAATACCATACTTATAGACTTTGCAAGGGATGTTTGGATGTATATCTCTATGGATTATTTCAAACAACAAATAAAAAAAGATGAGGTCGGCTCCTCGGCCATGCCTCACAAAGTAAATCCCATAGATTTTGAAAATGCCGAAGGTAATCTTGGAATGGCAAATGCTATTCTAATTCATTTAAGTATGAAAATGCCGATTTCGCGTTTGCAGAGAGATTTGACCGATAGTACCGTTTCGCGCAATATAGGTGTGCCAATAGCACATACCTTAATTGCTTTGGCTTCATTGAAAAAAGGTATAAACAAACTTATACTAAACAACGAGGCTCTTTATGAGGATTTGGAAGATAATTGGGCAGTGGTAGCCGAAGGCTTGCAAACAATACTTAGAAGCATAGAATATCCTAATCCGTATGAAACTCTTAAAAAACTGACTCGTAAGAATACTAAAATAAATAAGGACGCAATACACGATTTTGTAGACTCTTTGGAGGTAAGCGAAGAAATAAAACAAAAAATGAAATCTATTACCCCTCACAACTACATAGGTATTTATCCCAAAATGGATGATAATTAAAACAAAAACGATATGACCAAGAGGGAAAGACAGTTTATTTTTCAAAATACCAAGCCGTACATTTTCAGATATATTTTGTATGTCTTATTGGTTGTTTTTATGTCTGTTTTTTCCATCTGTTCCATACTGTCTATAAACAATTTTTTACAAATACTTTTTGCGGATAATACCGCTTTGCCGACTACTGAGTTGGACAAGTTTTTGAATAATATATACTCTTTCTTTCTTGCTTTCGGCAAACAAAAAGCCTTAGTATATTTTACTTTCATTGTCTTGATTGTCTACGTATTGAAAGATTTGTTTGAGTGGCTTTCCGCCTATTATATAGGCTGCACGCGTAACAAAATTACGCGTAACATAAGAAATAAACTTTTTGAGAGTTTTCTTAACAGTGATTTGTCTTTTTTTGTTAAAAGAAAAAAAGGTGACTTATTGTCGAGAATTTCCTCAGATATAATAGAATATGACGAAAATATATTAAAGTCTTATCAAACAATAACCAATTCAATAGTTGTGATAAGTATATATTTGGTTATACTGTTTTACATGGAATGGAAGCTTACTTTAATCTCTCTTGTTCTCTTTCCTGTTGTTATTCTGGTTACCTCAACTCTTTCGCACAGACTTAAATCCAACTCCAAGCGACTGCAAAAAACCAACGGAGTGATAGTTTCAGTAATAGAGCAAACAATAGGAGGACTTAGAATAATAAAGTCACTGACGGCAATAGAATATGTAAATCAAAAATTCAAAAAAATAAATAACGATTTTACCCTCTTGCGCAACAAAGTATATAGACGCATAGATTTGGCTTCTCCTCTTAGCGAAGTTCTTTCTTCTGTTGTGGTAGCCGTTATTCTTTTGGTCGGATGCAACGAGGTTCTTTCAAACTCGGGGCCTAGTAGCACTATGTTTGTGGTATATTTGATATTATTTATTCTAATAATAAAACCGGCAAAAGATGCTTCAACGGCTTTTTATAGTATAAAAAAAGGTCTTGCCTCTGTGGAAAGAATAATGGAGATACAAGAAAACAAACCCTCTATAGTAGAACCGAAAGAAAGCGAGGAGTTCCCAAATATAGAAAATGGGATAAGATTTGAAAATGTCACTTTCTCTTATGACGACAACACTCCTGTTTTGAAAAATATTAGTTGTATATTCGAAAAAGGTAAAACAACTGCCATAGTAGGACCGTCAGGTTCCGGTAAAACAACAATGGTAGATTTGATAGAAAAATTCTATATGGCACAAGAGGGGAATATATATTTTGATAATGTATCCGTAAAGGATATTAATTCTTGTAAAATAAGAGAAAACATTTCCATAGTAGGACAAGAAACCATACTTGTTAATGATAGTATAAGGAATAATATTACTTTTGGCTTAAAAAACCATAGCTTTGAAGATATAAGACGGGCGAGTCAAATTGCCAATATAGACGAGTTTATTTTATCTTTGCCAGACGGTTACGACACAAACATAGGTGATAAAGGTAACAAATTATCCGGGGGACAGAAACAACGTATTGCAATAGCAAGAGCAGTGTTAAAAAAATCCGATATAATTATTTTGGATGAAGCAACCTCTGCCTTAGATAATAAAAATGAAGTGTTGGTGCAAGAGGCTTTAAATAAAATTGCAACAAATAAAACCATGATAGTTATTGCACACAAATTATCCACAATAGAAAACGCAGATAAAATCATAGTGCTTGACCAAGGTCTTATAAAAGAAGAAGGTACACACAAAGAACTTATGAATAAACAAGGCTTGTATTATCATCTGTACTATATCCAGAAACTTAACTAAAAAACACTACCTTAATCAAGATAGTGTTTTTTTTAATCAATGAAAAATCTATTATTTTATGTATTCATTGAATATACTATGTTTAATTATTTGATTTGGTTCCCGAGAAAGAGGCTCCCATACTGCGACAAGTAAAAGATAACGAGAGACTGTTACCTCCGGTTATGGAACCGGTAACATTATAGCAGGTAAATTCTGTCATATATCCATTCATAGCAAATGGAATTATACTATCCTGAGCAAAGGTAATGTTTTCTCCTTCTTGTATATAGGGTACTTCTCTCCATTCTATATCCAAAGCCATAGGCATTTGAGAGGAAAACTGTGCTTTATTTATTTTTATAGTTATTTTATTATTCTCCAAAAAAGTTACATCCACTTTAACGTTTTCTTTCTCGTAGCCGCCTGATACTAAAACTTTACCCAAAAAAGATACTTGGTTGTTGTTTTCTGTGTGTGAATTTGTGTTTATCTTTTCGTTAGAATCATCCGAACAGGATATTCCGACAATGGGAGTGATTACAAAAAAGCAAATGATTAAGTATAACAGATTTGCAATTCTTTTCATACTAAAAAATAATTATTTGTTAATTAATGATATTTAAAATTCCTTCTACGGAGAGATTTTCCCCTATAACATTACCCTCTTTATCCAATAAGATATTGTAAGGCAAAGCCTTTACATTATAAAGTTTTATCACAGGAGAGTTCCAACGTTTCAAATCCGAAATATTTTCCCATTTATTTATTCCGTCTGTTTTTATTGCCTGTTGCCATGCATAGTCGTTGTCATCCAAGGAAACGGATAGAATATTAAATTTTTTACGTTTTGTGTTTTTGTATAATCTTAGATAATCCATATTATTTTTGCGAGAAATATTTTCCCACGAAGCCCAAAAAACAAGCAAAGTATAGTCACTGTTTTTTAGGTAAGAATACAGAGAAAGTATTTCCTTGCTTGTATTCTCCATACTAAAATCTTTTGCTTTTTTTTGATTGGAATTCAAAGAATTTTGGCTTTTTAGTTGTTCTTGCAAAAGATGATATTGAAACATATCCTTAGCCTTGCCATTAAGAGAAGAAAACGCTTTGTTTATATCCCTCTCAGACATATAAGGATAGAGGTAGTTACTTAGAATAAAAGGAGAATAAATACTATTGGGATTTTGCAATACGTAGTTGGAAAGGCATTGCAGAGGGTTTTTATCTTTGTTGCAAGAATTGGATATGCGTTGGAATTCGTCCTGAGAAGAAGAACCGCTAACATTTATATTGTCCAAATCTTTTCGACTACCGGTTATTTTAATATTGTCATTGCCCATAAAGAAAGAAATATTACCATCTTTTATGGGTAGCTCTATCATTGCCATACAAACTCTTTCTACCGAGCCGGAAAAATTAAAGATACCATTATTAATACGAGTAGACAATTTTTCTTTTTTACCGTCTTTTTTCAACAAAGTCAAACTTGCGACTCCTTCTTTTATTCCTTCTATATTTCCTGATATACTATAAGTTTTACTCTCCAAGAGTTCGTAAAGTTTGTTGTCCAAATCCTCATTTTGTATGTTGCGAGCAAGTATTCTACCATCCTTGTCTACAAGGAAATTGTCCGGCAGGGAGGTTATCATATAATCTTTTACAGGTTTGGACTCCCACATTAGATAATCGCAAACGTTCGTCCATTCCATGTAATTATCTTTTATTATATTGGACAGAAGCGTTTTATTGTTGTCCAAACTTATTGCATAGATATCAAAACCCTTATCTTTGTACTTGTTGTATATATTTTGTTTTTCGTGTAAGTTATTCATATAGTCTTCGGACCAAGTTGCCCAAAAATCTATCAGTACATACTGATTTTTTCTCAAAACGGAATAAAGCGAATTTTGTTTATTGTCAAAAGTTTTTAGTGTTATATCCGGTACCTTATTGGCTTGTTCAAGCCCTTGCAATTTTAAATTTCTATCTCTGAGATGTTTGTAATAGTAACCCGAGGTGGCATTTCCCTTAAGAGTATTAAGATATTTGTCCAACTGTTCATAACTCCAATGATAGGCAAGATAGTTAGCTATAATGTCACATGTGAAAATATCGGTAGGATTGTTTATTACCCAATTTTTCAATCTATTAATATAAACCTCACCGTCTTCTTTTCCTTCGGGAGTAATTATGGAATACCATCTGGTTGTTTGAGGAGAGTTTTCGAATTTCGGGGTGTCCGTTTTCTTTCCGATTACCATTGTCATATTTAGATTTGGTTCCAAATAGACCCTATATTTCTTTTTACCGTTAATAGTCAAAAGAGCCGGTACAATCTCACCGGTATTACCACGGAAAACAAATCTTCCTTTTTTGTCCAAAACGGTAGAATCCAAACTTTCGTTACCGTCCGCAAGATATGTCCTAAGTGTTGCATAACCCGTGCCTTTCTGGACTTGTCCTTCTATTGTATAGCCACGACTCGTCATTACATATTGTTGCGTATTGCCTACAAAAACGACACAAACCAATACTATTAAAAATATTATTTTTTTCATATATGTTGCTTATCTAAAAAATTCCCGTCTTATTTCTCTGTCATTTTCCCTTTTCTTTATGGTTTCTCTCTTGTCATAGGAATGTTTACCCTTTGCAAGTGCAATTTTTAATTTACACCACCCTCTCTCGTCTATGTATAGAAGAGTAGGAACTATTGTGTAACCTTTTTCCATACTTTTTGCACCGAGTTTTCTGAGTTCTTTTTTCGTCAAAAGGAGTTTTCTATCGCGTTTTGCCTCAAATTTACCGAAGGAAGAAAATCTATATTCTGCTATGTGCATTTGCATAACCCATAACTCTCCGTTAAGAAAAACACAGTAGGCATCGTTAAGGTTGGCTTTACATGCTCTGATGCTTTTGATTTCACTACCGCAAAGCACTATGCCGGCAGTGTACTCCTGCATCAAAAAATAAAGAAAGGAAGCTTTTTTATTCCTTATTTCTACTATATGTTTTTCGGCAACTTTTTTCATTTAGGTGCAAAAGTACGATATTTTTTTGATTGCATTGTCTTTGCACAATAATTTTTGGGGCTTTGTCCTTGTTCCTTTTATTATATGTTGTACTTAAAACTTATACCAAAGGAAAGAGGTTTGCCCTTAGATACAAAATTGTTATTTGTAGAAAGAAAATAGAATGTATGGTAAGAGGTGTTAAAAAGATTTCTTAGCCAAAAACTTAAGGAATAATTATTTTTTCCCAATGTGATATCGTTATTAATCAAACTGTAATAGGATTGGGATAGGGTATTTGTTAGATTGAAATAGATTTTTCCCATACCCAAATAAGTAACGGAAAGGTTGATATAATCCAAATATTTTTTATTTATGCCAATATTATAATCCAAGCAAACACTTAGTGTATTTATAGGGTAATAGGTAAGATATTTATTTTTGTAGTCCGCTTTGCCATCGTTATATTTGACAAATTTTGCCCTTGTGTAACTATATCCTAAAAAAATATTCAGATTATTGATATTTATTGTAGAGGAAATTTCTCCTCCCATACTAAACGATTTACCTGCATTGGTCATCATGCGCCCCGAGGTTTGAGGAGTAAGAAATACGGTAAGTTGTTGATTCCTAATATCCATGTAAAACAATGAGGCATTAAGATTTAGATGTCTGTTGAAAAGATAAAAATGCCCTCCTATTTCATAATTCCAAAAATACTGAGGTTTGTAATAAATGATTTCGTCCTTATCGTAATTTGCATATATGTTTTGCAGGGCAGAATTACCCTCCGCTGTAATTCCAAGAGCAGAGAACATGTTTTGCATCAGTGCGTTTTGTATTATATCGGCAAACATTTGAGTGTTATACCCTCCTGTCATATATCCTTTTGAAAGAGAGACAAAGAGATTATTACGTTTGAAGTTGTATATAACCGAAAATTTCGGCAATAACTCCGTATAGGTCTTATCGTCACTACCTTTTAAAGTAGTGATTAAGGGTTTGTATTCTTGCATAATACCTTGTAGAATGTAGTCTATTTGAGCAAAATTGTTATAGGTCAGCAAAACCTTTTCCCTATCTATTCTAAGACCAAAAGTAAAATCTATTTTTTTATATTTATAGATTATCTCTCCGTAGAGAGCATAACCCAGACGAGGGCAGGTAAAGTTGTTTTTTACTTTCATTCTGTCTTGCAAAAAAGACATGCGGATATCAGGAGAAAAAATACCGCTTGCTTGTAATCCGTAATTTACATTGTTCAGGATAAGTTTCTCCAATCCTTCTTCTTTAAAAGTTACCGGAGCCTTCATATCCAAATATTTATAAAAGAAATAAGTTCCCAAAGTCCAATGCCAAACACTTGATTTGTAATCATCTTTAATAATGAATTCTTCCGATAGGGCATAATCTTTTTCTTTTTGTTCCAAGATAAAAATACTTCTGTCCGTAAAATCATTATCCAAAACCATTTTATCAAAATTGACTTGCAAAGAAGTGGCGGATTGCAGACTAAAAATATTATCTTTTTTATAATCTACAAAAGTATTGTTTATCAAATTTATTCTGTCATAATACGAAGGGTCGTTATAATTTATCGGATAAGCTATAGAAAAAATCGTGTCATATTTGGCATAGGCATAACCGCCTTGATGCACAATAGAGAGATAAGAAGCATTCTTTACAATAAGATTTTTATTTTTATATTCCGTTATAAATCTCAGATTAACATCTCTTAACCAATCCGCATTTTTGTTATTATATTCATTGTTAAAAAAGCCTTGTGTACTAATAGCATTTATACCAAACATATAGGCAAAATTAATATTTCTTTTTTTGTATAGGGATAAATTAAGAGAATACATATTTTTATTTCCCAAAGACAAAGATGTTTTTATTCCTTGAAAATCAAAAGGAGAAAGAGTGCTGATGTTTATCACCCCCGCCAAGGTATTCACACCAAAAAGCAGGCTCTGAGAACCCTTAAGGATTTCAACTTTTTTGAGGTCAAAATAAGAAAAATCAAAACAATTTTTATTTAACAAGGATACTCCGTCCAAACATATGCCAACGGAAGAATTATCTATACGAGAACCTATGCCTCTAAGATAGACGGATGAGGTAATTTTTGACCCATAATCCGGAATAAATAAGGATGGCGATAGTGAGGAAAAATCCTTAAAATCTTTTACATTGTGACGGTTTATATAGCTTGCCGAAAAATTATTTGACAAAAACGAAAGGCTATCTATGCTATATAATTTTACGGAGGATGATACTTTTATTTCTTCTAAGGTTATAGTGTCTTGTGAATAAGAGGTTTGACAAACAAAAAAACAAAGCAAAACAAGAATATATTTTCCGTGCATATATTGAGTATGGGAGAACGTTTATTTATCAGATTTTTGATTTGAATACCTAACAAGATTTGCGTAATATCCTTTTTTTTGTAATAATTGTTTATGAGTTCCTATTTCCACAATTTTTCCTTTATCCAAAACTATAATCTTGTCGGAATTCATTATGGTAGAAAGCCTATGTGCTATGCTTATTATTGTGCGATTTTGCATGGCATTGTCTATTGCTTGGGAAACTTTTTGTTCGTTTTGTGTGTCCATAGCAGAAGTGGCTTCGTCCAAAAACAATATTTGAGGATTTCGCAATAGAGTTCTTGCAATACATAGTCTTTGTCTTTGACCGCCCGAAAGAGCAGTGCCGTCATCTCCTATGTTGGTTTTATATTTTTGTGGCAAAGATTCTATAAATTCGTCCATATTTGCCAAACGAGCGACTTGTTTAACCTCGTGAATAGTAACATTTTCCAGACCGAAAACTATATTATTATATATGGTATCGTTGAAAAGAATGGAATTTTGAGTGACTATTCCTATATGTTTTCTAAGGGAATTAATATCAAAATCTCTTATGTCTATCCCATCTATAAGTATAGCACCCGAACAGACGTCGGCAAATCTTGGCAATAAATCAAAAATTGTAGTTTTACCAGCACCGGAGACGCCGACAATAGCAACTTTTTCTCCCTTATTTATGGTAAAACTTATATTTTGCAAACAAAAAGTTTTATTGTCTCTGTACTCAAACCCAACGTCTACAAACTCTATTTTATCCTTAAATCCTTGCATAACTACTGCATTGGGTTTTTGTTCTATTTTTTCGTCCGCATTTAGTATTTCATATATTCTTTTTGCCGCCGCTTCTCCGCGTTTAAAATTATAATAAGCGGTTATTAATTCTTTTATGGGAGAGATTATTTGAGAAAAAATTACGGTAAAAGCAATAAGGGAGCCGGCTTGCATACGAGAGTTAAGTACAAACAATCCTCCTGCAATAATAATAATGGAAAGAATAATCATAGAAAAAGATTCCGAAAGAGGAGATGCCAAAGCGTTTTTTGCAATAACCTTATTATTTGTTTTTTCGTATGAGCGAGAATGTTTGTTAAAACTTTGTTGTATAATTTTTTCCGCTTTAAGTGATTTAACGGTTTTTATTGTAGAAATAGCCTCTTCGGAAAATGAAAGCAAATCGGCTGCTTTTTGTTGAGTTTTTATACTATCCTTGTTGAGCATGTTGGATATTTTCCTAATAAAAAACATAGGAATAGGAAGAATAATCAGCACAAGTAGCATAAATTGCCAATTTGTTATAAATAGAGCCAAAGCAAAAATTATGATTTTTAACGGGTCCTTGACAACCATTTGCAGACTTGTAACCGCTGTCCATTCTACTATGCTACAATCGGTAGTGAGTCTTGAGACCACATCTCCCCGTCTTACGGATGAAAAATAGGAAACGGGAAGTGCTGTGAGTTTTTTGTATATATCTATTCTTAAATCATTGAGTATGCCATTGCGTATGGGAACAACAAAATACAGGGCAAGGTATCTGAATGTGTTGGATAAAAAAGTAAAAACAACAAACAGAGTGCATATATACATAAGACAGACAAAAAAGCCTTGCGTCTCTTTGTAATAATTAAGATAGTAGGCTACAAAGGAAACCAGACCGTCTTTTGAGAGAGAAAAATCCGGCAAGGTACTTGGTGCCTCTACCAGACCAAATAACATACTGATAAACGGCACAACCATTACTATGGAGAAAAGATTAAAGAAAATATGTAAGATATTGAAAAATATATTCAAGAATATATACCTCTTATAATTGAGCATATATTTTAATATCCTAAATATATTCTTCATACTCCCAAACATCTGCAAAAATAGGTTAAATAATTTCTGCTATTTGAGTATAATATAACCAATGAACATCTTTGCCCATGGCTCTTACTTGGTTGGGAACTATGCTATTAAGACTTTGTCCGGGTGTGGTATTAACCTCCAAAAAATAAAGTTTATCCTCTTTTTCGTTATAAATATAATCTATTCTACAGACTCCTTTGCAATTTAAATCTCTATAAATATTTTTTGAAGTATGTTGAACAAGTTCTCTCAAACTCTCACTTATTTGAGCGGGAACTATTTCATCAGTTGTGCCGTTGTATTTTGCCTCATAATCGAAGAAATCGGATTTTGGTCTTATTTCTGTTACGGGAAAAGCCATTATGTTACCTTTTTCCGTAAAAACGCCACAGGACAACTCCGTACCTTCTATAAATTCTTCTATTAAAATCTTACTATGTACTTCAAAGGCTTTGTTTATTGCCGAGTGCAAATCCTCTTTATTTTTTACTTTACTCATACCAATGGAAGAGCCTCCTTGTGAAGGTTTTACAAATACGGGCAAAGAAACTTTATTTAGTATATTTTCTATGTCTATTCTTTCATTGTCGTATAGTGTTATGTTTTTGGCTACATTGACAAAATGTAAGTCTCTAACTACGGCATTACAAGTTGTTTTGTCAAAAGTAATTGCAGAGCATAGGGCATCACAAGTATTGTATTTTATTCCTAACATATCAAAATAGCCTTGCAAAAGTCCGTTTTCTCCCGGTGTTCCGTGTATTATAATAAATACGGCATCAAAATTTATCTTTTCTTTCTCTACAACAATGGAAAAATCATTTTTATCCACCGATATTTTTTGTCCGTTGTTTTGATAATACCATTCTTGTTGGGTGATAATTATTTTGTATAGGTTAAAATCCTCGGATAAATTATTTTCTATTTGCTGAGCCGATTGTAAAGAAATTATATACTCTCCCGAGTAACCACCACACACCAAGGCAATATTTTTCTTATTATTGTTTTTCATTCCGTTAATCTTTATTCAAAGTGTTTTTCAATTCCAATAAAAATTGTTTTGTTTCTTTCAGAACGGTTAAAATCTCTTGTTGACAATCCGCTTTCGGTTCCTCCTTGTTTTTCAGTGCCTTTCTTGCACCGTCTAACGTATATTGTTTTTCCTGCGTGAGATAAACAATTTGTCTTAACAATTCCACCTCTTTTTTTGTATAAAGGCGGACACCTCTTTTATTTCTTTGCGGTTTTAATTTTTTGAATTCTTTCTCCCAATATCTCAGTTTGGAATACGGTAAACTAAACTCTTTGGAAACCTCTGCTATTGAATAATAGAACTTATCCTCCATATATGTGTTATTTTTATACGGCAAAATTAGTAAAAATCTTATATTTAATTACTTTCATAAATCCGGTAATTGTCCTTATCTGAGCAAGCGATGTGTCGAATAATATTTCTAAGTAATTTATTGTATTTGTAAAGATAGAAAGTAGAGGTGAAAACCCAATTATTTTGATAACTGATTAACAAACAGTTAAGTTTTAAGAATAGCATCATTTTTTCTTTTATCGGATAATAATATGTTTAAATACGTCCTTTTCCTTATTTGCGCAAATTATTAAATTGGGCTTATTGTTCAGATGACAGACAGAGAGTTTTGCAATCTGCAAATAAATAGCTTCTTTCTCACGTTGTTTTGACCTGTAAACCTATTTTGCCTTTATTTGTCTGTACTTGCAAGCCAAGAGTTCAAATATGGTTTCAGCCTTTCAAAAAATATACTTGTAAATATCTTTGCTCCTTTGTCGTTGAGGTGAACAGGATCATGGAACAATTCGGGATGAAGTTCAAAATAAGGCTCATCGATCATATTGAAATAAGGAATGTTTTTTTCTTTACAGACTTTACCAATTATATTTTGTTTCTCATAATAAGTATCTCTCTCATTGTAATAATGTGGAGAAGAAACAACAACGATGTTTACCTTTTCTTTTTTGCATAAATCCATAACACGCACAAAAGACGTGTAAATGTAATTGTTAATTGCCTTTTCAGGTGTTTTTGCTATTGTCTTATTCATATGTGGAGTAGTAACTTGCATCTCTCCAAATAATGGGAGATATCCGTCAATGGACGGATATTTGGTTACAAAACCAAGCAACATTTTGAAAAAAGTTACATTAAAGTTATATCTATATAAAGAAGATTTCATTTCAATGCGTGTCTTTAAACCTAAATTGTCAATGTATTGCTTGACAATCTCGCTATTGTGGTAAAAAGGAGCAAAATACTGAATGGTAGCGAAAGAATTATCATATAGGCACTCATTAGATGTCTCCAAAATTATCAATTTGTCTTTTGAGTTTTTGACTATGTTTTCCAAAAGCAAACAACTACAATCCAAAAGTCTTCTATTTAAGCCTCCATTATAGACGATAAAATCTTTATTTAAATAATTGCCTATACTATCTTGCAGAGTAGAAGAGACAAAATGGTAGGTAGCTCTTGAAGAGCCAATAATAACAACATCCTCATCTTTTAAATTTCTTAACAAACGTTTCTCTTTTGCTACTTCATAACCGCCGTCGTCCGGCAAATTCACAGTCAATTTATCGACAATAAACCCAAAAACACTGTCTACAATAAGTAATCCTATTGCCACTATGAGAAAACTCCTAATAAACTTTTTATAATCTGTGTTTATCATTATTGTTAAAAATCTTTATCAGAATTGAAAATAAATAAACTGTCCTCCACTAAGGCCTCCAAACAAGATGATGTACGCTATCAAGCATATCATAGAGGCGTATCTAAGGATTATGTTTTTGCTGTGCATAAAATTGAAAGGCAAATTGTATTCGTCTTTTAAATCTTTTAGTATTAGAATGCTGAGCGACATACAAGATATAAGTAGAATGTATTTTTCCTTAAACAATTCGCCGTGATATGTAAAGATTTTGTTGATAATCATTGCCAAATCGCTCACGTTGTTGGCTCTGAAAAAGACCCAACCGAAGCAAGCGATAAGAAAGCAAAGGCAAATGCTGAACAATTTTGAATACCAAGTAGACCATTTTGGCTGATAAATCTTTTTTCGGAATATATTGTCAAAAATAATGAACACTCCGTGCCAAAGACCCCACAAAAAGAATGTCCAGTTCGCTCCATGCCAAATGCCCGAAACTAAAAATGTAACAAGCAAGTTGAAAAGATGTCTAATATATTTGCAACGGTTACCTCCAAGAATGATATACACGTAGTCCATAAACCAAGACGAAAGAGAAATATGCCAACGCTTCCAAAACTCTTTCATAGACAAAGACATATAAGGCCGACGGAAGTTTTCCATCAAATCAAAGCCCATAATCTTTGCTGAGCCTCTTGCAATAAGCGAATACCCTCCGAAATCACAATAGATTTGGAAAGTAAAAAACACGGTAGCCAGCAGAAGCGAAGTGCCATTGTGTTGAAAGCAATTGTTGTACACTGCATCCACATATTGCGAAAGCACATCCGCCACACCAACTTTCATAAAATAGCCCCAAACCATCATTTTTGCCCCTTCGGATACGTTTTCATATTTAAAAGGGCGTTCTTTGTGGAACTGAGGCAACAGATTTTTTGCTCTTTCAATAGGTCCGGCTACAAGTTGCGGGAAGAAGCTTACAAACAGAGCGTAAGTAAAGAAATTTCTTTCGGCTTTAATAATCCCTCTGTACACATCAATGGAGTAGCCCAAAGCTTGAAAAGTGTAAAACGAAATACCGACAGGTAACAACACGTCCAAATTTGGCACATTCCATCTTATACCGGTCCAAGATAAAGCCGTAAAGATGCTTTCGTTGATAAAATTGTAATATTTGAATACAAAGAGAATACCAAGATTGATAATCAAACTTGAGATTAGGAAAAATTTCTGTCTTTTCCTTTTTCCTTTGTTGTTTTCTACCAACACACCACACAGGTAGGTGATAATCGTGGAGCCGAGAATTAAAACGGCGTAAATCGGCTTCCAGTTCATATAAAAGTAGTAGGAGGCAATGAGCAAAAATGTGTTTTGCCATTTTTGTTTTCTTAGCGCATAAAAGATGATGCACACAATGGGAAAAAATAGTAGGAACTCAAAAGAATTAAATAACATCAGCAGTTTTTTATTTAGAATGTAAACAAGAAAACCGTAATTTTTTATTTACCGGCGAGATTCTTTACCAAACCTGTAATCCAAACAAGTAAAAACAACTATATGAACATTGTTATTGCCCTTGGATCCCATTTAACATTACATTAAATGAAGTTGTCTATACCTCACAGTATAAATATATAAAGCGAAACGCTTTCTTATTTTACATATCAATTTGTTACACATACTCACTCAATCTTTTCGCTCTAACTGATTTGCAAAGGTATATATTTTTTAATCTGTCTTTGAAAAAATGAGGGAAAATTTGAAAAAATATCATTGTAATTAATATTTAATATGTTTTTTATTTTATATCACATTGTATTTTGTTAGGGCAATTCAAGTATTTTTCACATTAATATAATAACCACTTATTGCTGTTATCCGATAAAGAAAAACATTTAGGTAGAACAACAATTATTCATTTTAATTAATTTGATTTACTACTTTTTTCTCCAAACAAACAAGTATTTTCTTTATTTGTTCTTCTATTTCGTTGTAATTACGTCTTTCCTTACTGATGTAAGACAAAGAGACATCCAAATGAAATTCATTTTTTTTCAACAAAGATTTGAGGTTGGAATTATTCAATCTCCATGCTTCCCTCATACATCTTTTTATGTAATTTCTGTCGACTGCTTTTTTTTGATAACGTTTG
The DNA here is from genome assembly GCA_963540815.1 of uncultured Bacteroidales bacterium. Taxonomy (GTDB): domain Bacteria; phylum Bacteroidota; class Bacteroidia; order Bacteroidales; family P3; genus Scybalousia_A. The sequence continues at coordinate 34,181 of CAUTQY010000005.1, read as the reverse complement.
GGACAGACTATCAAAACGCTCAATGGAATATTCTCTTGTTTGCATACAAGATAACGAACGCTGAAAGGGTACGAAAGAAAAGCCTTTCCTTGATAGAAAAGGCTGTTTATTCTAACTTTTGCACATAATCGCTCCTGTTTGGGAAAACAAAACATCTGTCGGGTTTTTTTCTTTACTCTTTTGTATTTTGTTTTTGCAAATCTCCCAAGTAACTATCTATTGCCATAACCATAGAGTGATGTTTGATAGTCGGTGCGGTAACTGAAACTTTTATTCTCACTCTGTTCAATGCCCCTATTGTACCTCGTCCGAAAGCGGCAAAACAAATATCATCGGAGGTCGTTTGCGGAAAGTTTTCCAAAAAAGACCTCACCCCTACGGGAGAGAACAACACAACCATATCAAACTTGCTAATATCCACTTCCTTATTCATATTCTTTTTGGGAACGGATTTATACATAACTACCTTTGTATAATCTATCTTTTTGGCATCAAGTTTTTTAAAGTTCTCTTTTCTTGCGTCTCGTGCGCAAGGAACCAAGAATTTTTCATCAGAATGTTTGTTTATTACCTCTACAAGGTCATCAAAGGTTAGTTTCCCATAAAATATTTTGCGCTTGCGATATTGTATATAGTTTTGTAAATAGTTCGCTACCGTATCTGTGATACAAAAAAATTTCATGGTATCCGGAATCTGTACTCTCGTTTCGTTTACAAAATGAAAGTAACTATCAACCGATAATTTACTTGTCATTATCACGGCTGTATAGTCCAACAAATCTATTTTCTCCGCCCTGAATTCCTTATTTGAGATACTGGCTACATCAAAAAACTTGTTAAAAGTCAAATTAACCTTGTATTTATCTATTAGGATTTTGTACTGAGACCTCTCTAAGTCCAAAGGTGCAGGTTGGGATATAAGTATATTCTTTATCTCACTATTAACCATAAAATCTTAAACATTAAAAAAACAACTTACATAACAAAAAAAGTGGCAACAATTCCACGACGCAAAGGTAGAAAAAAAGATAAAACTGAGAAAATTTAAAGGTAGTAATAATTACATAAAAGCTTCTTATAATTCTTGTAACTAATACGATAACAATAAGAAACAAAGAAATAAAGGTGAATATTTCTTTTTGATAAAAGTCTGTGTATATCATACAAAAAAGAGGGAGGAACAAGAGAAATCCCAAAAAAATATCAAAATTGTAGTGTATTTGTACATAGTACCTTGCTATCTTGGTAGCCTTGAAAACCCATCCGAAAAACATTACAAATAGCATTTTTAGAAAATAGATAACGGAAAAACCAAGATAGATTAACAGATAAATTATTGTATTATGTATCCCACATATATGGTTTGAAATTTCAGTTTCAAAAAATGGGATATCAGAAAAAAGAGAACCTAGTAATAGACTTGTTACGGGTAAGAAGATAAAAATAAGAGGTAAAAGGACAAAAATATCTATTCTTCCGCCATCTTTGGTGGAAATGGCAAGTTGCGACTTGGAGAATAACGAACTTAGAAAAGAATACATTTTTTCTTTTGCAAACTTAAGCAAAAGTGCAGCAACCAAACCTATAAAAATAAAAATCCAAAACACCCCTAAACCGCTTTGTTGCTCGGTACGCATGGTAGTAGACAAATTGTTATTAATCAAAGGAGTTTTTTCCACAAACATACTTTTCTCTTTTGTATTACAACAAAGGGAATTTCTAAAAGCCGAGCAAACATAGTCTTTGAAATACACGGTATCCCCCACAATACTAAGATTATCCGACTCGTTTTTATACAAATAAACTGCAATATTATTGCTGTCCGTATCATGTACCCTTAGAGTACTATCCTCAACCATTGTACTTTTTTATGTTAATGTATTACTATAAGTTTTTGTTTGCAATATGCGTTTTTGTTTTTTGCAAAGATAATATAATAAATACCGTCTTTCAAAAAATTCGTATCCATACGCATATTGTTTTTTTCTTGCTTGGAGAAATAAACCAACTCGGAGTTGCTATTATATACATAAACTTCGGAATTCGGTTGTATGTTTGTAATGTAAACATTATTTTTTGTCGGATTGGGAAACATTACAATATTATCTTTGTTTTTAATCTTCGTTTCTCCTACTTCAACCTCAGCATAATAAGGCAGAACTATATGGTCTATCCAAACAGCATCTTCTCCTACGCTAACCATTTCATCTTTGATATACGAAAATCTAAGACTATGTCTTCCCGTATCCAATAAAAAAGTCTTATATGTCCAATCCATATATCCGGATAAATTAAAAACAAGATTATTATCCAAATAGAACTCAAAAACATCTTTATTTTCCTCAGAAGAGACTTTAACATAAAATCCTACGGTATCAGGCAATACATTGTCTGTATTCAAGACGAAAGAAGAAGATTGCCTATTGGGTAAGTTAGGGTGAGAGCGAAAAGATTTTCTACCCATAAAGGAAATACTACTATCTATAACCCAGGGAAAAGTATTAGTATTAACTATATCTGCAATAAAATCTTCGTTTTCAAAAGACTCCGATTGCCGTTTTGTTTGAAAACAAAATGTTTTTTTTACGAAGTAATTTCCTGCTTTATATACAAGAGGTAAGGAAATTGTGTCTTCAAATAAAGTTTTATCTAAAATAAAAGTTACTTCTTTCTTTTCCGAGGTATCCAAACATTCCACCGAGATATTTTTGTTTATATTTTCTATAAATAGTACTCCTTCTTGTGTGGGTAAGTCGCCCTTGTTTACCAGTATTGTTTTTACTATTATACTGTCTTCTTCTATTAAAAGTCCGAAACTTTCCATGTCCAGCTCGGGAGCCTTAGAATGTAAAGAAAACATAATTTTCTGATTGTCGGCATTTAACCTATTTATATTTAGAACTAAAGATAAACGTTTATTGTTTTTCAATCCTACAGGAGTTTGAAATAAAAAAACATTTTCCAAATGTCTCTCCTCTCCTTGTAAAAGGGGCGTGGTATTGATAATGGAATCCGATAATATTATACCTTCCTCTGGTGTATTCCTAAATTGTGCTATTATTGAATTGTTGTCAAATATCAGGGGAGAAAGTCCAATGTTTTTTATGTCAAAACCAATACTGTATAAGGTATTTTCTTCCAAATGATTTACTTGTTCGTTTGTAGTTACATTCGTTAGTTGCAAGTTATGTATATAGGCAAATCCGTTTAAGGGGGCAGTAAAATTTATAGTATCCAAAGTCGGACGAAAAAATTGTGCACTGATAGTTAGATATAAACTGCCTATTTCATTTACGGGGGATACGTCCAAGCAAACTTTACCCTCATTGTCTGCCTTAGTCGCTGTTATTATGGTATCATCGTTTGATAAACAAACATAGGCTTCGGGTTGTGTATTAAATGTTATGGTTTGTGTGTCAACAGGAATATTCTTCTCATAATCGGAAATTATTGTTTGCCCTTTACCCGCATAAGCTGTTAAGGAAGGGTCACCTTGCAAATTATATATTTCTTTGTAATAATTAGTATATAAAGAAGAACTCTGCATAACGGATAACCACCCTGCAAAAAGCATCTGTCCGAAAGTAATATATTGCTGATTTAGGGGTTCGTTGTGCGTATGAAAATACCTATCGTATAGTCCTAAATTGTTTGTGCTATAGGATGGGTTGTAAGAAAAGGCTTTATATCCCACCGACCAATAATAATCCTCCTCCCAAAGAGTATAATCACTTGCTCCTATGGAAGATACGGCACCGGAATTTTGTTTGCGAATAAGAGCTTCGGTAAAACATTCCGATTCGTCGTATTTACCTGATAGACAGCAATTATTGATAAACAAACCGTATTTGCCAAAATTACTGAGTTCATTAATATCTTCCGTGTTTATTGTAGGGTTGTACCATCCGTAATAATCACAATGGGCAGTATAATTAACCCAACCTGCCCCTTGGTTCAATTCATGCAAAATATTATCTCTGTTTATCAAAGATTGATTGTGATAATATATGGAGGTATCGGTATATAAGGCGAGATAATTTTTTATATAATTATTCTGTCCGTCCAATAGTTTGGGAGCATTGTATTTGGTTTCTTTACCTGCAACAATTAAAGACCTGCTTAAAAAGTTATCATTCTCAAACGAGTAACTTTCGTATGTAATAATTTTGGAAATTATGCTTCTTAACTCCGAAGTATCTCTTGCCGATATTCTACCATAAAAAACATCCGGTATACTGTCTTGTGTGTAGTCTGCATAATACAAATCCGTACAATGATGACCGTTATCACTTTCCGGACTATAAACCTCAAAAGTAGGTATTTGTTCCACATCTCCGCAAATAAGCAGATAATCAAAACAGGTAAGGGTATCCGTATTATATAAGGTATTCAAACGATGTTTAATATCTTCTAAGGAGTTTCCTATTTGATTCGTATACAAGTCTATAATATTAATACCTTTTCTTTTTTTCCACAAAATAAACTCTATGAGAGTGTTTTTATATTCTTCCGGTGCTATTATTACCATAGAATACGGGATATTATTTGTAGATATTTCGTATTTAAAAGGGAGGGTGATTAAGAAATTATTGCAAGCAAACTCTCTAAAACTCCTGCTCATTCTATTTTTAAGAGTTTTGTGCTTTGTATGATTTACATTGATAAATTTAATCTTTATACTAATCTTTTTTACAAACTCTATAAGGTTTTCCGTTGGGTTGTATCTTACCGGTGAAATTTCTATTTTTGCCAAGTTAAGTCCTCCCATAATCCCTATTTTTTTTATAGAGGAAAAGGCTTCTCTGTCAAATCTATCCAAAGTATAGTACTCCCTGTCTATTGCAAAAAACGTATCGTCTTTGTTTTTGAATTTGGATTTTTGCTTGGGTTGTACCTTTATATTTTTATCTAAGACAAGTATCTCTTTTTCCAGCACTGCCTCTTCAATAATAACGTTTTCACAAAAAGGAATTTCCACAATAAAAGAAAGTTGAGGTAATTTTGCCCGACCAACCCTTGAGCAATATGTCGTCAAACTATCTACCTGCAAATTATAGAATGTTCCGAATTTGGTATTAATTCTGCTCGTGTCTGCTTTGCGAAACTCTTTTGTTAGGTAAATTGCCTCATTGTCATACAAAAAAACATCTTGTCCTTTCAGCCAATTATTTGACAAACAAACAACAATTAATATTATACCTGTAATTATTCGCATGTAATATTTTTGTTTGTATTGTAGGTTTCTATTTGCCAAATAATATTTTTGCGTTATGGGTAGTTTGTTCTGCCACTTGTTCGAAAGGCATATCTTTTATTTGCGATATTTTTTCCGCTATAAATTTTATAAAAGAGGGTTCGTTTCTTTTTCCTCGATGCGGTACGGGAGCAAGATACGGAGCATCCGTTTCTAATACTATGTTTTGTATGTCTGTTTGTTTAACAACTTCTGCCAAGTGAGAATTTTTGAATGTAACCACACCTCCTATTCCTAGAAGAAAACCCATTTCCGTAACTTTTTTTGCTTGATTTATATCTCCGGAAAAACAATGAAAAACACCTCTAAATTCTTTTCTGCCGTCTTTTTTCAGACAATGAAATATATCCTCAAAAGCCTTTCTGCAATGTATACATATCGGCATATTTCCCAATTCTTTACTACAAAATAGCTGTTGTTCAAAAGCATATATTTGTTGCTCGGCATATTTTTTATCCCAATAAAAATCCAATCCTATTTCTCCTATGGCACAAACATTTTTTTGTTTAACAAACGGCAGAATTTCTTTTAGTTGTTCGTCTGCTTTTTCCGTAACACTGCCCGGATAAAGTCCCATCATAGGAAAAAACATTTGAGAATCTTTTTTTGTTAAAGTAAAAACCCTTTCTACCGAAGTTAAATCTATATTTGGTAGAAAAATTTTATACACCTCATTCTCTTTCGATCTTTGTATAATTTCGTTTATATCGTTATCAAAATCTTCCAAATAAATATGCGAATGTGTATCTATCAACATATAAACTCTTTATTTTGTATCTAACATTGTTTATATACGGAAAAACTCCGCCACATTTCTGACGGAGCTAACTCTTAATAAGTTCAACAAAAAATCGTTGAACTATAAAGCAATTACTTGTTTAGCACATTTTGATTTAAGATTGGCTGCTTTGTTTTTGTGTATCATGCCCTTTTGAGCCAACTTGTCAATACAGGAAACCATCTTAGGCAATTTTTCCTCAGCCTCTTTTTTGTCAGTGATAGCTCTAAAATCTCTCAAAGCATGCCTCATCGTTTTAATATAATAACGATTGTGTATTCTTCTTTTTTCGCTTTGGCGTATTCTTTTCAATGCACTTTTATGATTTGCCATATCTTTTATGTCCTTTTTTCGCTTCTATGTACTTTCTTGTTTCCCAATCTATAGAAAAGTACCCCGTAGGGGATTTGAACCCCTGATTTCCAGAATGAAAATCTGGCGTCCTGGGCCAACTAGACGAACGGGGCGTTTTTGTTTCATCTATTTTGGAAATGCAAAATTAGTACTTTTTTTATTACTACCAAATTTTTCCAATGCAAAAATGATAATTATTTTGTAGTTTAGTCCTTATCTTGTTGAAAAACAAAGCCTAAACGTTTTGCTGTAATATGATTTTTAGACGCAACATGATTTTTGATTTCCTCTACCGTTATTTCCTTTAGCTCATCAAACGGAGGGGTCAGTAGGTCAAAATTGTTTGCGTATTCCATGGAAGACTTTACAATACTTTCCACTGATTCTTGATTTATTACGGAAGTGTTAAAGTTGGAATACAACATACCTATCTCTCTTTTGCCTTCTATGAAATAATGATTTTCCTTATTAATAAAAACTCTTCCTATCAAATAGCCAATATCATAATCTCTATTGTAATCAAAGGAGTCTGTCAAAAAATTGTATATATTGATTACCCCGCTAAACGAACGATTTTTATCTTGTTGAATGTAGGGCAAACGCATAACTTCATGGTAACGAGAAAACTCAAAAACATTTGTATGCATCATAAAAACGAGAATATCAGAGCCAAAACGTATCTCAAATTCTCTTTCGTTTTTGTCTGTAAAAACAAATTCTTTGGGGTAAGTAACGGACAGTTCGTTTATAATTTTACTTGAAAAGGAACGCATCATATCAAAAGCATTCTTTGTGTTGTCTATAATACTATTCAGTAGCAAGGTTTTGCTATGTATTTGTTTGCCTAATTCTTCCGTATTCATTTTATTATTTTCTTTAAACAAAAAGCCCCGCGACAGAATATCCATCCTCTTGCGGGGCCAATTCGTGTTTTTTTCGTTTTTTTTTACTCCTCAGGATGAATTGCTCCCATAGGGCAAACATCAGCACATGTTCCACAATCAACACACTTGTTTTCGTCTATTACGTATATGGAACCTTCCGATATTGCCTGTGAAGGACACTCATCTATGCACGACCCACAGGCAGCGCAGCTGTCAGATATTTTGTAAGACATTTTAATATATTTTTAAGGGTTAATAACTCCTGCAAAGGTATAAACTTTTTTTATTCTGTAATAATTATTTAAAAGAAAAATATTTTTTCCTCCATAATTTTCCAATAGACAAGCAATGTAACAAAAAAAGGAGGGTTATCAACCTTCCTTTTTTGTTAATAAATCAATAACCTAAACCCTTAAAGTCAAATGCGTTACTTGTTACCGAAAGAAGCGCTACATATTGGCTTTCTTTCTGTTATCGGTCTCAGGTTTTTGTGCGGAGAGCTGTTTTAACTCTCTTATTTTGGAAAATAATTGCTCCAGCTGTCCCTTATCTTCAACAACGCCTATCATTCTTTGTGCAGCCTCATAAGCGGAATGATACAAACCGTCGTCCCTAAACTTTTGCAAATACTTCAAACCCGTTTCAACCAATTTATACAACTCGTTTTTATTGGTATAATCTCCGTATTTTACAATATCTACAAGTTTCATATCAACAAACGTTTTTGCCTCGGATACGGTATCCTGCTTATTTAACATTTTGACTTTAAATGTTTTGTTTTCCTCTTGTGAATAACTTACAAAACCTACCAACACAAATAAAGTCAATAATAACACGCTTTTTGTTTTCATATTTATAAAAGTTTTAATCTTTGATTTTCTGCGAACACATATTTTTTAATAAAGGTAACATTCTTTCATATTTTAAGTAATAGGGTGTTGTTTGTATAAAGAATAATTATTGTATCCTATATTTTGTTTAATATTTCATTAAGTTCTTGTTTTTTTTCAAAAAAATCTCCATATAAAATGATGTTCGCATTCTTATCCATTAGAATAATATCATTATAACCAAAAGATTTTGTATCCGTATTACAAATGTCCTTTATAAAACTTCTCCACTTTTTTCTACAATGAAATTGACTGCCGTATTTGTTTATATCCAATGCTAGTATATTTTTATCAAAACACTTATTCTTAAAAAAATACGCGACGCGGTCCCTATACAACCAATCCGTGTTATCTATAACAAATAAGGGTAGGTTGTTTGTTCTTGCATAGTTATATACGCTATCAAAACATTCTAAGGAATAAGCGCAGAATGCATATAAAGATACAAAAAGAGTATAATTATTTTCGGAGTTTAGGGCAATGTGTTTTATCAGTTCCTTATCTGCTCTGTAAAAGTAAATATTGCTGTCGGTTCTACACAAAATATCCGTTGTATTGGAGCAAGACAACTCGGAGGGCTTGTATTTTTGCTTGGTAGTCTTTGTTTGATGCATATAAGTCGGATTTATCCATATTCCACAAGATGAAAGTAGCGGAAAGCATATTAAAATACACGCATATTTTCTTATGGAATGGGGTAAATTATTCTTCATACAACAAAGGTATTACATAACCACCGAATTGCCCGATTTTTGAATCATAAGCATACACTCCAGCTTTTAAAATAAGTCTTTTAAAGCCCATAGAAATAATTTCGTTACCTTCAATTTCAATATCTTCTCCAATTTCAAATTTATATACCTCTTCCGGATAGGCAGATATGTCTTCTTTTAATTCTACAATGAGAGGTCTTAATTTCCCGTCACTTTGTTTTTCTATGATACACGGGATTGTCCTATTGGGTAAATTGGTTATATTAAAATACTGTCTTGGAAACCATTCACAGATACCGAATCTACAACACAATCCTCTTTTATTTCTTTTCCATAGAGTACAGATTATAATGTTGTTTGTATTTTCTGCTTCTTTTAAATATGAATCGGGCACCCCGGCTTTTAAATTTTCCGATAAACGTTCAATTTGATTATTAGTTAACTTTAAAACACTGTTACCCTGGTTTAAAGTAACATCACCTTCCTCTTTATTATTACAAGCGATAAATAACGTTGTAACAGAAACCATTGCCGTTAATAATACGGCAAGACTAAAATAAATTTTCTTCATAGAAATAATTTTTTAATTGATGAATAAAAATAAACATTTAAATACAAAATGTGTACAAATTTCTAATTTCTGCAAAGTTATATATTTTTATTAGGCTACCAAATTTTTAGCAAAAAATATTGTATTTCTTAAAATAATCTTTATCATAAAAAGAACATAATATTTTATGAAGTTGTTGCCGTATAATTTTCGTCCGTTTTGTTGCGCTCATATTTGCTAAAAGAAATAATTATCGTATTTTTGCAAACGAAAAATATGCATTTAATTTAGTTTTTTAATTATGCTTACACAATGATTAACACCGTACTTTATTTACTTACATTAATAGGCGCTTTGGGTGTTTTTCTTTACGGAATGACGGTTATGAGCGACTCAATTCAAAAGTTAGCAGGTTCTTCTCTCCGCAGCCTACTTTCCAAAATGACCTCCAATCCTTTTAAGGGAATACTTACCGGTATAGGAGTAACAAGTATAATTCAAGCCTCGGCAGCAACCATAGTTATGGTTGTTTCTTTTGTTAACGCCGGTTTGATTTCTTTGCCCGGTGCAATATCCATAATAATGGGTGCAAACATAGGCACAACGGTTACTGCTTGGATGGTATCAATACTTGGTTTTAAGGTTTCCGTTACCACTTTGTGCCTACCTCTTATAGCCATAGCAACACCGTTAATGTTTACAAAAAAATACAAAACCTTTGGTAGTTTTATCATAGGTTTTGCTCTTTTGTTTTACGGACTTGGACTTATGCAGGCAACAGTACCGGATTTTACTTCGCCAAAATATGCCGGCGTTGTTGATACCATAGCTTCCCTTTCCGATTATGGCTATCTTTCCATAATTCTTTTTGTTTTAGTGGGTTCTGTTGCAACAGTTATTTTGCAATCTTCTTCTGCCATGATGGCAATTACTTTGGTTATGTGTAGCAAGGGTCTTATTAGTTTTGAAATGGCTTGTGCCTTGTGTCTGGGAGAAAATATAGGCACAACGGTAACTGCAAACATAGCGGCAATGGTAGCCAACCGCACGGCTAAACGAGCGGCAAGAGCACATTTGCTTTTTAATATCACAGGTGTCGCTTGGATACTTATGTTATTCTATCCCATAACTTTCCTTATAGATAAATTTTCCATTAGCTTGGGGCTGGGTTCTCCTTTGTTGCAGGCTGCTTCGATACCGGTTGCGCTGTCTATTTTCCATTCCTCTTTTAACGTTGCAAATACCTTAATATTGGTTTGGTTTATTCCTGCCATGGTTAAGATTCTCAACAAAATGGTACCTGAGACGGAGGACGATGAAGTTTTTCGTTTGCAATATATACACAAGGGATTGATTCACTCCGGCGAAATAGCTTTGGAGCCGGCAAAAAAAGAGATAGAGGTTTTTTCCATGAGAGTTTTGCGTATGTATGATTTTTTACCTGTTTTGTTTTGCTCCAAAGACAACAAAGAAAAAGAATCCTTGCTTAACCGTACGGCAAAATATGAGGAAATAACAGATAGAATGGAGCTTGAAATTACTTCCTATATAAGCAAAGCAACGGAAAACGAAATGTCTCAAACTGCCATTTGGAACATGGAAGCCATGTTAAAAATAGTGGACAATTTGGAGAGTGTAGGAGACAGTTGTTATCAAATTTCCTTATCCGTAAGACAAAGAGACGATAAAAAAGTAGAGTTTTCCGATACTCAAAACGAGAACATTTTAATAATGTTTGATTTGGTTAAAGAGTCTTTGACTGAGATGAATCATAATCTTTGCTCTGTTTATACCGAAGTAGATGGTAATGGGGCTGCTGAAATAGAAAACAGAATAAATCTTTTCCGTGATAAAATAAGACAAGAACACAATCAAAGTATAATACACGGGGAGTATACCTATCAAACGGATATACTTTATACAAATATGTATTCTCAATTGGAGAAACTGGCAGACTATGTTATCAACGTAACGGAAGCCATTACCAAAAAGAAAAATTCATAACGGATTTTCAGACCAAAAAACCTATATTCTTTTATTGTAATTACAAATTATATTTATTTGTAATTGCAAATCCATACATTAAACTTTCCCGTCAACTTTATTGCGAAGCAATCCGGACAGATTTATATTGCCATACCTTATTATAATATTGCCAAAAACAATTATATTTTTGCCTTTCTTTGTTTGGTTTCTGCCAAACGGCGATTCGTTATCAAAAAAACATAGTTTTTTGACTCAAAAAACTATGTTTTTTTGCCGGAAAAACTATGTTTTTTCATTATTGAAACGGCCTTTGGCAGAAACAAAAAGCCGAACGGCAGAATCCTTTCCGTTTTTGGCAAAACTTTTTCCTCTTTTGGTAGTCTTTTTCTTTCTTGGGCAACCCTCCTTGTCCGTCCTTACGAGACATAAGGCAAGGCAATCCACAAAACATAAAGCGGAATATATTGCTTCGCCTTACGGCTCGCAATGACACTCAAAGAAGGGTATGCAATTACGGACGCGGACGATATACGCAATAAGGAATGAATTGCTTCGCTTTCGCTCGCAATGACGCGAAAGGAATACTCACAATGACGTGTTTTTGTGGATTGCCACGACTTTTAGCAAAGTCTTGCAATGACGGCTATGTGTAAATAAAAAAAAGCGTCGGGGGTTGTAAAGCCCAACGCTAATATTATTAAAAAATTAAAATATTTGCTTTTTATTCCTTTATTAACTTTTGGGTAATTTCGTTTATTCTAATGTAATAAACCCCTGCGGTTAAGTCACTTATATTCAGTTTTTCGTTTATTCTCTCCTGTTTGACAAGTCTGCCCATAGAATCATAAATTTTTACAACTTTGTTATTTACTCCCTTAATAGTTATATTATTCTTTGCAGGATTGGGATAAAAACTTATCTCCTCATCGGTTACGTCTAATAATGTAGAGTTATTGCAAACATGACTTCCCGTTGTTTCGGGGAAATCGGAAGTCTCACTTCCGTCATAATATAGAACTGCCCAGTTTTTACTTGTTGCGTTACTTTTGTTTGTTGCCAAAACAACAGGGTCGGTCTCGGAATAGGCAACCAATATTTTAGCACTATCCGAAGACGTTCTTTGCGCTAAAGCACAAAATATCTCATCCAAAGCCTGAGTAGTAAAGTTGTTATCACACAAATAGAAGATTTTCAATGAAGTACAACCGCTAACGTCCAAATCAGTTAATTCATTTGCGTCACAATACAATTCTACCAATGAAGTACAACCGCTAACGTCCAAATCAGTTAATTCATTTTCATAACAAGATAAATATGTTAATGAAGTACAACCGCTAACATCCAAATCAGTTAATCCATTTTCTTCACAATACAATTTTACCAAATCCTTATTGTGTGATAAGTCAATATTTGTAAGTAGGCTATCATTAGAATAACAATCAAAGTGTGTTACATCTCCGTAAATAGTCATGGTACTTGTATCGGCAGTGTAATTTCTAAATCCTGTCCAAGACACATCAACCGATAGTGTGGTATCCCAAGAACCGCTAACAACTTTAACTCCCGTGTTTGCAGCACTTGCCTTTAAATCAAGCTGGATTTGCTGACCTTGTGTAACGGTTAGGGTTATGTATTTATTCATGTTTACCGTTTGTGCAAACAGGTTTGCAATCAAAATCGTAGCAAAAAACAGCGCTACGAAAAGTTTTAATTGTTTTTTCATTTTTATAAAATTTTTAAAGATAATATTCGCAAAGGTAATAATATTTATGTGTATGGGTGGTGGGATTTTTTGAAAAATTTTAATAAAAATGAACAAATATTTTTAAATAATTGAATACTATGTAGTTAGAAAATAAAAAATATAACCCATTTAAATAATAATATTGTTTGCTATGTAAAGGGAAATGTAAAAACGAAAAAAGAGAGCACCCATAAAAATGCTCTCTTTCAGGAATTTAAAATATTTAATATTATAAAATAGTCACAGCTTCTATAAGTTCTTTACCCTTAGCTACGGCATCCAAGTTTGTAGGAATAAGTTTGTGATGTCTTTCAGGTAAAGAATGTTTCAAACCTTCCTCTATGTACTGCTCGGTAACAACGGGTTTGATTTTCAAGAATCCTCCCAATACCATCATATTAAACACCTTTGCCATACCCATTTCCGCACTTTTTTCAGTTGCCGGTATTTTGTAAATATTAATATCTTTACGGGTAGGTGCCTTTGTAATACCGTTGGGGTCGTAAATTAAAAGACCTCCGGGTTTTACAGCGTTTTCAAACTTATCCAAAGACTGTTGGTTGAGGATAATAGCGGTGTCAAATTGGCTAATGATGGGTGAGGATATTCTCTCGTCAGAGATGATTACGGAAACATTCGCCGTACCTCCGCGCATTTCGGGACCATAACTTGGCATCCAACTAACTTCTTTTCCCTGCATTGCTCCGGAATAAGCAAGTATTTTACCCATAGATAAAACTCCTTGTCCTCCGAAACCTGCTATAATTATTTCTTCTGTCATTGTCGTATTTTATTTTTATGGGTTAATACTATTTTACCGGTATCAATTCTCTTACAACTTTGCTATCCTCAGGGTTGTACTCTCTTACGATTTTACCATCGGATTTAATATCTCCCAAAACGTATTTAGGGAACATATTCTGACGCATCCATTCGTTAGACGCTACCGGTGTCATCTTCCATCCCGAGTTGCAAGTAGAGACAAACTCTACAAACTGTGTTCCTCTGTTGGCAGCTTGATTTTCAAAAGCCTTTCTTACAGCCTTTTTTGCCTTTCTAACATCGCTGGGAGTAGAAGCACTCTGACGAGTAACAAAGTCCGTACCCGGTAATTGTGCAACCAACTCGGTAATTTGCAAAGGCCAACCATTCAAATCCACTCTACGACCGTATGGGGTAGTAGCCGATTTCATTCCTACCAATGTAGTAGGAGCCATTTGCCCGCCGGTCATACCGTAAATGGCGTTGTTTACAAAGAAAATTACAATATTTTCTCCTCGGTTGCAGGCATGAATTGTCTCCGCCGTACCTATTGCAGCCAAATCTCCGTCTCCTTGATACGTAAAAGTATGATGATTTGGGTGGAGTCTTTGAATTGCAGAGGCCAAAGCCGGAGCTCTTCCGTGAGCCGCCTCAATAAAATCCACATCAAAATAATTATAGGCCAAAACAGAACAACCAACGGGAGCGATACCTATTGTCTTGTCTTGTATGCCCATTTCATCTATTACCTCTGCTATTATTCTGTGGATTGTTCCATGCGGGCACCCCGGGCAGTAGTGCATAACGGCATCGGTAAGAACGTTTGTTTTTTTATAAACAATATTTTCCGGTTTTACTATTTCTTCGTTAAACATAATCTTAGCCTTTAATTAATTTGTTTTCCAATGCTTCTACTACTTCGTGTGGAGTAGGAATTATACCACCATAACGTCCGAAATATTCCACAGGACATTTGAATTCCGAGGCAAGTTTAACATCCTCTACCATTTGACCTGCTGACATTTCGACCGAAAGCATACCCTTAACTCTTTGAGCAAGAGCTTTTATAGGTTGGGTTGGGAATGGGAATAAGGTAATAGGTCGTAACAAACCGGCCTTTATTCCTTTGTCTCTTGCAAGTTGTAATGCCTTGTGAGCAATACGTGCACAAGATCCGTAGGCAACAAATATATACTCTGCATCCTCACACATAATTTCCTCATACAAGGTATCATTCTTTTCCATTTCTCTGTATTTTGCCTGGAAACGATGATTGTTTTGTTCTTGTTTTGCAGAGTCAAGTTCCAAAGATGTTACAATATTGTGACCTCTTGTTGCGGGTTTTCCAAAAGTTGCCCAAGGAGCCTTTTCGGCTACTTCCTTATCCGTCCATCTGGGAATATAATCTCCGACATAAACTTTTTCCATTACTTGTCCTATGGCTCCGTCGGAAAGTATCATAACAGGATTTCTGTACTTGAAGGCTATATCCCAAGCCTTAAATACGAAGTCATACATCTCCTGAACACTCGCCGGTGCGAGCGTGTATAATTGATAGTCTCCGTGACCGCCGCCTTTAACCGTTTGGAAATAGTCTGCCTGAGAGGGTTGAATGGTTCCAAGACCCGGACCTCCGCGCATAACATTTACCAACAAGCATGGAAGTTCAGCTCCTGCAAGATAAGTTACACCTTCTTGCATAAGAGACATACCGGGTGAGGAGGAAGAGGTCATAACTTTTTTACCTGTTGCCGCACCGCCATAAATCATGTTGATAGAGGCAACTTCACTTTCGGCCTGCAAAACTACCATACCTGTCTTATCCCAAGGCATTTCTGCCATAAGATGCTCCATAACTTCTGATTGTGGGGTTATTGGGTATCCGAAATAGCCATCACAACCGGAACGAATCGCTGCTTCGGCAATCGCTTCGTTTCCTTTCATCAATTTCAATTCTTTTGCCATTTCTTTCTATAGTTTTTAGTTAGACCTTAGCTTTATAAACCGTTATAACACCATCCGGGCAAACCATACCGCAGGAGGCACAGCCAATACAATCGCCGTTTATCATCTCAGCATAGTTATACCCCTTTGAATTTACATTTTTTGACAAAGCAATAACATGCTTGGGACATACGCTTACACATACGCTACACCCCTTGCACTTATCTTTATCAACTACAATTGCTCCTTTTATTGCCATTGTTTTATTGTTTTAAGTGGGTTAATACTTTACTCTTAAAATTGTGAGTGCAAATTTAGAGCATTTTTTTCGACTGACAAAAATTTTGCCATTTTGTTTTATTTCACACAAAATAAAGCATGTTTTTATAAAAAAAAGATATTAATGTTTGCGAGGTATATAATTTATAATTGATTGTCAGCTATTTATTATTTAGCATAATATCATCCAACCGTTTGATATATTCTTTTGAAACTTCCTACATTTCACAGCTAATAGTCAAAATGGTTTTACACTATTATTTTAGACACTACATCTAAATTTCTTTTGTAAGAGTATCAGATTATAAATAAATTTTTCTTTTTTAGTAATGATGTACCCAAATAGTATTTTTATCTTAAATCTATTTGTTTGGCTTTTGGGTATTTGGCTTTCGGAAAAACAAAATCGTTATCTGTTGTAGCAACTTTGCTTTTGTAATTGGAAAAAGTATAGGTATTTTTACTTCCGTCATTAATATTTACCTGCATTTGCAATAATGTATCACTATTGGTTGATATCCAGAGTCTTACCTTGGTTACGGCGCTACGTTTTTGAGGAGTTAAATCTATTATATTCACTTGGGTCTTGTTCAGAAAATCTTTTCGTATAAATTTCGGTCTGTAAGATTTCGCATATACGTTGATTATTTTTATAAAATTAAATATGGAATTACCATCCTCTAACTCCGATATTTCTACTTCTTGAGTGTTTTTGTCGTAATGCCAAAGAGTGTTCCCATTGCAATAATCATCAAAAATTTCCGAAGTAACTTTGTATTTAGTGCCTGAGGACAGAAAACTTATCTTTCCCCTTTCCGTAGTCTTGTCGCCACCGGTTATATTATAAGAGATGTCAAAACTTATTGGCATATCGTTTTGTAATTTCTTAATTAAATTGTCTACTATTTTTCGTGCCCCATGGTCTATGACCACACCGTTTTTTTTCTCGGTTTGAGCGAACAGACATAATGTTATCATAGTGCTAAGCGCAAAGACAATAATCTTTTTCATATACATAATGTGTTATTTTTATAAGAACGCAGAAAAAAGAACATAATTTCCAATAGGCTTTAAAAATGTATTCCGAAATCCGTTTTTTTTTGGTGGTAATTGCATTTAGTTACCATAATTCCAGCGTAAAAAAGCATTATAGTTTTCTATCACCGGGTATTGTTTGCCTTCAAAAGGAATATCGGTGTATTTTCTGAAAATATCGGCGGGAAAATGAGTATTAAAAGAAAAATTGTAAGGAATAACACCGCCAAACTCGGCTTTATCAAAAGGATATATTCCATACATATTTTCGATGCTTTGGACAATTTGTTCTCTCGAAGGTTTATAAATCTGTTTGATTTTTATCCAAAATTGTTGCAAATCATTAAGATTATATCTAAACGTCATTTTTCTTAGAAGTCCATAGAGAGAACGAAACTCATAAACAAAATCTTTAAACTCCTCTTTCTTTGGAAAACCTATAATGTGAAAAATATCTATATACGCTCCCGTAATGATTGCTTTTTCTACTAAAATAGTGCGATTGTTATCAACTTTTGCAAAATGAAATCTATACTTTTCATCGTTACCCATATATTGAACCGCGAGATTGGAATCCCGGCAGGCAAACTCTCTTAGAAATCTTTTATAATCCGGGTAAGGCATTAGAATATCTATATCATCATCCCAAGGTATATAACCTTTGTGTCTTACTGCTCCCAGCAAAGTGCCAAAGCCCAAAGACATGCGAATATTTTTATTGTAACAAAATTCCTTTACCTTATCCAATATACGTATTTGCAGGAGTTTCAATTCCTCTGTAGTTATAACTTTCTTTGCCATATATTATTTTTTTGTGAAAAATCTTGGCAAAGGTAACACATTTTTCCTTAAATCGCAACGCCTGTGCTAATGCCTACCCGTTATCCCACCTTTATTTGTCGGAGTATTATGTTACGTTTTACATCAAATTTATTATTGCAATTAAACAGTATGTCGGACTTCGGATATATCTTTTTTAGTTCGTTATACAAACTGAGTTTTCTAATGCCGTCTATCTTGTTGGTGTGATATATAAGCAATAATTTCATCTGCTTTGAGTTTGCAAAACAAGTTTTACAAAAATAATCGTCAAAGACAATTATGCCGTCATATTCTTTGGTATTTACCTTTATCTCTTGTCCTTTTCGGTCTTCCAAACCTATTACACGGTCTTCAAAGTCCAGTATGGAAGAATAATACCAGTCAATACCGAAAATAATATTCTCTTGCAAGCTGTCCAATCTTTTGGTACGAGTAAAAAATGTTCCGTCATTAAACAAAGATATATTGCTCACCATAGTTAAAGCAACATAGGGTGATGTTGTTCCAAATTTCGGATAAGACAACAAAACTTCTTTTTTGTTATTTTTCGTATTTATCTTTATTACATCACAACTATCCGCATTCATTCTTAGGGTGAAAACAAGAAGTGTAGTATCGTCTACAAACATTTGTTTTATATTTGAGTAATAGTTCAATATGTTTATATTGTCCAAAAGCATTAATATGGTTTTAGCGTTTTGAGGAGTTATAACACCCTTATTTGCGGCAACATTTGTGTCCAATATATACGAGGTTGTTCTATAACTATCGTTTAGGGCAAAGAATATGGTATCCGTCGGGTTTAACTCATAATCATATAGATACAATTCCGGTTTTATGGTATTCATGAAAGATAAAGTATTCCCATTACTGCCAAATACATTATAAATATCATAATAAGGTAATAAAATGGAATTATCCGTTTCTATTTCCAATTGTTTTGTAATCTCTTGCTTCTTTATGTCGAAAACAAACATATAATATGATTTGTTTTTATTAAAATTTTGGCATCCCAATGCGAGAGTTTTGCCATTATATTCTATAATATTAGATATATTTTGCTCCGAATTCCAATCCGTAAAATAAACGATATTGTCATATTCAAAGTGCATATTATTTCTAACATAGGTAATTATTCCTTTGCCGAAAGAAACAAAAAGAGTATCCTTTACGTAATACATGCATGTTGCAGATATGACAGGATAATAAAAAAGCGTATCCGAGTTGTTAAATCTAATAGGTACGTTTTCTATTGTGTCTGTCTTTGCGGTATCTTTATCGAAAAAAACCACATAAAGATGGGGGGGAAGGTGTAAACTGTTCTATTAATAATAATTTCTCATTTGTGTTTGTATTAATCTTGGTTATATAGAAATCTTCCGTTTGTTGTGCAAACAAATCAAAGCTTTCTATTTTTTGTTGAGCTAAGAGATGAAAATATGAAAAAAGTACGTATACAAAAAGACAAACACGACAGATACGTATATGTTTCATGCTGATAAAACTATTTCCGTCAATAATACAACTTGTTATTTGATAACGTTTTAATATAACACTTATTATATTAAACATGTCCGAATATTTACAAAAAAAGCGGTAATAAAAAATTTACTACCGCGTAATAATATAAAATTATGAAAAAAAAGTTTATTAATTGTCCATTATTGAGTTTAGAACATTATCATAAACATGCTTATATTGTTTTATGTTCCCAAAGTTCTCTTCGTCTACTATTATCTCACCGCTTGTTACTTTACCTATGGCAAGACAAGGAACATTTTCTCTGTTAACCAAGGTAATGAAATCGCTATATTTACTTTCATCTATGGTAACAACTATACGAGATTGACTTTCTCCGAAAAGGAAAGAATCCAAACGTACCTCACTGTCTGTTAGAATATCAAAACCGTAATTTCTGTGTATCGCACTTTCTAGCAAGTTCATAAACAAGCCGCCGTCGCTTACATCGTGAGCGGATTCTATATAACCGTTACGTATTAGTTTTTTTACAACTTGTTGCAAAGCAAACTCCTTGTCCATGTCAAAGTAAGGAACGGGAGAAAGTTTAACTCCGCAATAATTGTAAAGATATTCCGAACTATTTATATCATCTTTTATCTCTCCCAAAAGATATATGGTTGCTCCTTTGCGTTTGAAATCCAATGAGGTTTGGTATTTTTTGTCCACAGTGCCTATCATACCTATAACGGGAGAGGGCATAACGGCTTCTACAACTCCGTTTATGGAGGCTTGATTATAAAAACTTACATTACCTCCCGTAACAGGAGTGGAGAATTTTTTGCAAGCCTCACCCATACCCTTAACGGCATTGACAAACTGCCAATAGGTTTCGGGCTTATATGGGTTGCCAAAGTTGCAACAGTTGGTAATAGCCAAAGGTTCTCCCCCCGAGCAAACAATATTACGGGCAGCCTCAGCCACTGCAATCTCCGTACCGACGAATGGGTCGGAATAAACATAGCGAGAGTTGCAATCACAAGTCATTGCAATACCGTTCCCGCATCCTTTTATGTTTGCAATACCGGCATCGGCAGGAGCGTTGGTTGTCATATTTCTTGTACCA
Source organism: uncultured Bacteroidales bacterium (assembly GCA_963540815.1). Lineage (GTDB taxonomy): Bacteria > Bacteroidota > Bacteroidia > Bacteroidales > P3 > Scybalousia_A. The sequence goes on along the minus strand of CAUTQY010000005.1, from coordinate 13,602 downwards.
ACCATAGAGTCATATTGCTCTATTACCCAACGTTTTGAAGCAAGATTTGGATTTTTGGTCATTTCCTGTGCTATCTTTTTGCACTCTTGCAAAGAAGGTTCTTTTATATCCGATATTTTAAAATCGCGTGTGTGTTTATAATACTCAGGTTCTTTGTATTCTCTGTCGTATTGCGGAGCACCGCCTCCAAGCACAAGAGAAGAAGCGGGAACTTTTGCCACCAATTCTCCTTTCCAATAGAAATAAAGCATATCCTCATCAATAACTTCTCCTATTTGAGCGCAATTCAAATCCCATTTTTTGAAGATTTTTTCAACCTCTTCTTCTTTGCCTTTTTTGGCAACAACAAGCATACGTTCTTGCGATTCGGACAAAAGTATTTCCCACGCCTCCACGTTTTGTTGGCGCAAAGGTACTTTGCTTAAATCTATCTTCATGCCACTACCTCCTTTTTCGCTCATCTCCGAAGTAGAACAAATAATACCGGCCGCACCCATGTCTTGCATACCTACTATTGCTCCCGAGCGTCCCAATTCCAAACTTGCCTCCAAAAGAAGTTTTTCTTGGAATGGGTCACCTACCTGTATGGAAGGAATGTCCTCAGCGGAATTTTCGGTAACATCGGCACTTGCAAAGGTTGCGCCATGTATTCCGTCCTTACCGGTGGAAGAACCGACTATATAAACCGGGTTGCCCTTACCCTTTGCCACGGCGGAGATAAGGTCTTCTTTTTTCATAATACCTACGCTCATAGCATTAACCAAAGGATTATTTTCAAAGCATTCGTCAAAGAAAACCTCGCCACCCAAAACAGGCACTCCGAAAGAATTGCCGTAATGAGAAATTCCTTCTACCGTTCCCTTAAACAATCGTTTTGCATGTTTGCTTTTCAAAGAGCCGAAACGTAAAGAATTTAATTGTGCAATAGGTCTTGCTCCCATGGTAAAGATATCCCTGTTGATACCTCCTACACCGGTGGCTGCTCCCTGAAAAGGTTCAACGGCACAAGGGTGATTGTGACTTTCTATTTTGAAAACACAAGCTCTTCCGTCGCCAACCTCCACCATACCGGCGTTTTCCTCTCCCGGAGCAACAAGCATTTGTTTTCCCTCTTTTGGAAGTTTTTTTATCCATTTTATACTATTCTTATATGAGGCATGCTCAGACCACATAACCGAATAAATACTAAGTTCGGTGAAATTGGGAGTCCTTCCGCCCAAATATTGTTTTATTTTTTCAAATTCTTCATCAAGTAGTCCCAACTTGTGAGCGGTTTCCAGGGTAACTTCTTCGTTTTTTATCATCTCTTTGATTGTTTTTCGTAAAATTATTTTTTATGCAAAACTCACAATACTAAGTATAAGGCAAAGTTACAAAAACTTTCAATAATAGCAAAAACCCTTACCTTGATTGCAAATTATTTCATAACTTTGCCTGCAAATACGTATCGTTGTAGTTTATGAAATATATAGCTTTTATTTTGTTTTTGATAATATGTTTTGTCGCCAAAGCCCAAGATAGTTTATACAATAGGGCATTGAGAGCCATTGACGAGCAAAAATGGTTTGAAGCAGAGCACCTTTTACTTAAGGCAATGGACAAGGAAGAAAACAAATTAAAATGTTCTTATGAATTGGCTTGGATATATTATAGCAACAGAGAATTTGACAAGGCAATAAAAACTCTAACCCCTTTTTTGCAAGAAAAGGATAGCGTGCCTTCCGATATTTATCAACTTTTGGGTAACGTTTACGACGAAAAAGGTCTTACTAATAAGGCTGTTGATATTTATAACTTGGGTTTGCAAAAATACCCGAATGCCGGTTGCTTGTACTTGGAGTTAGGTAATATAAAATACAAAGAAGGAAATTACAGACAGGCTTTGTATTGGTACGAAAAAGGGATAGAGACAGAGCCTATGTATGCTTCCAATTACTACAGAGCTGCAAAAGTTTTTTTGATGAGTACGGAAATGATTTGGGGGGTTATGTACGGAGAAATTTTTATGATACTTGAGCCGGAAAGCAACAGGAGCAAAGAATTTTCAAAGGAGTTGTTTGACGCCTACAAGGAATGTATTACCATAGACAAAAATAGTCTTAGAGTTAATTTTAACAATGATATAATTGTTTATTCGGATTCTTTTGAAAGAAAAAACATGTTTCCGCTTATTTTTGATAGTCTTATGCAAAAATCTTTTGCGGGTAAGAATTTCGTAAGTATTGCAAATTTGATTCAGGTACGCAAAAAATTTATTTCTCTTATCTATCGGCAGGCTCGGGATTTTGACAATCCATTGTTTGAATATCAAAAAACGCTTATGGACAACAATCTTTTTGAGGCGTACAACTATTATTTATTTGCATACGGCAACACAAAAGAGAGTTCTTTTTGGATTAACTCCAATAAAACGCAATGGAATAAGTTGATAAAGTATTTGAAAAATAATCCCATAAACCTATCTCGGCAAAATAGTTTTACAAGGTATAACATGGAATAACGGACAAGTATGAGTAAGATTGAAATAAAAAACATGGAGTTTTATGCTTTCCATGGTTGTTTTGAACAGGAAAGACAAATAGGTACAAATTTTGTCGTTGATATATCTTTTGAAACAGACAGCCTTTTGGCAGAGAATACCGATAATGTGGATGACACCGTAGACTATTCCAAAGTTTATTTGCTTGTAAAAGAAGAGATGCAAAAATCTTCTCGACTTTTGGAACATATAGCTCGCAGAATAATAAACAGAGTAAAGTCCGATTTCCCAAGTATCGGAAACATAACTGTTTGTGTCAAAAAACTCAATCCTCCCGTTGGTGGAAAAATGGATTACGTATCTGTGGAAATAAAAGAATGAGGTTGCCGTATTGTGGGAAAATAATTTTAATATAAATTATTTATTTTCATTTAACGGATGAAAAAATTTTTTGCGGACAAGCTTATAATTTTCCCTCTTATTCTACTTATAATTATAATAATAGTTTTTGATAATTATTGTCCTGTTGTTTTTTTACGAAACCATTATACAAAAACACTTGGGCAAACAACGAAGGTTTGCAAATATGTGATAAAAACTTCTCCCAAACGTACAATCAAGGGCAATTACATTGGTTATGTAGCACAAATGATTGCTCACAAAAACCAAACACAATGGATAAAAACCACGGGGGATGTTCAAATATACCTACCGGTAAAAGACAGGGAGGGGAAATATTATCCTTCTTTAAGAATGGGAGATACCATAACGGCAAAAAGTAATCTTATACCAATAAGTAATTTTGATTCTTCATTTGATTATGTCAAATATATGAAACACAAAAGAATATATCATTCCGCATTTATAAAAGATTTTGACATAAACAAAAGAAAGGCAGCGAAGAATATAAGATTGTTAGCCTTTGACATAAATACAAAATTAAAAAACATTTTACAGCAAAGCAATATGAGCAAACGGCAAGCCTCATTGGCAATAGCCATGCTTCTGGGAGATAAGTCTACAATGCAAGAAGACACAAGACAAATGTTTAATCATTCGGGCTTGGCTCATATAATTTGTGTTTCCGGGCTTCATGTAATAATAATAGTATCCTTTTTTGATTTTTTACTCGGTTTTGTCATAAGTAGTAACTTGAGAGGTTTTTATTTAAGGAGAATAATACTAATGCTTTTAACGTGGTGTATAGCCTTTGTGGTAGGATTAACTCCGTCCTGCGTTAGAGTTGCCGTTATGTGCAGTCTTGTTCTTTTGGGAGAAATATCCAAAAGAGATTACAATAATTGCAACATATTGTTAACCACTGCTTTTATTTTTCTACTGTTTGACCCTTTGTTGTTGTTTAATATTAGCTTTCAATTATCGTTTTTGGCGGTTTTTGGTATTTTTCTTTTTAAACCTTATATTTTTTCAAAACTTACTTATTTGTCTGCTTTGTGTTTTCAGCCCGCAAACAGAATAAAATTTATTTCCGACAAGATATTGCAAAATGTTTCTATCTCCATTGCCACACAAATTTGTTGCTTACCTGTTCTTATAATAAATTTCGGATATTTTCCTTTGTTTTTCTTTTTGGCAAATATAGTTGCCATTCCTTTGGCTCAAATAATACTTATTTCCATTATTGTTTATCTTCCTTTGAGCTTTTTACCCGTTATTCCTTCTTTGTTATCAGAGGTACTCAATTTGGAAATTTCCCTTCTATTGTTTATTACGGAACAAACGGAAAAACTCAATTCCTTATTTTTATAATCTGCAATAAAATAGAGAGTTATTGCGTTTTGGAGGTAGGATAAAAAATATATGAAATTAGTAATAAAAAGAATATTTGTACTCTTGAGCTTGGTACTTGTTTTTTCTAACATAGTTGCACAAGATACTTTGCAAAGAAAAAAAGTTGCCCTTGTACTCTCCGGCGGAGGAGCCAAGGGTAGTGCTCATATAGGAGCTTTAAAGGTTATGGAACAGGCCGGCATTCCTATAGATATGATAGTGGGTACGTCTATGGGTGCCCTAATGGGAGGTTTGTATTCTATAGGTTATACGGCAGACATGTTGGATTCTTTGGTAAGAATACAAGACTGGTCTTTTCTTCTTTCCGACCGCATAGATAGCAAAGAGCAAAATCTTTTGGATAGAAACAGAAAGAATACCTATATTGGTTCTGTTGACTTGAATCATGTGGGAAAGCTCTCCATAGGTCAACCCGGTTTTATAAAAGGAAAAAATCTTGCAAACCTCTTTTCAAAACTTACATTAGGATATCACGATAGCTTGGATTTCAATAAATTACCCATACCTTTTGCTTGTGTTGCTACGGATATAGTAACATTTTCGGAAGTGGATTTTCATTCGGGCAACTTGGCAACTGCCATGCGTGCTTCTATGAGTATTCCTGCCGTTTTTACTCCTGTAAAGTTGGGGGATATGATATTGGTGGACGGAGGATTGAAAAATAATTTTCCCGTAGATATCGCAAAGCAAATGGGAGCAGATATTATTATAGGGATAACGGTGCAAGACGCTATAGACCGCAAAGCCGAAGATTTTAATTCTACCCTTGCGGTACTCAATCAACTTTTGGACGTTAATACCGTAGCTAAGTTTGAAGAAAATAAGAACATGTGTGATGTTTTTATTCAGGTAGATGTACGGGGATATTCTGCTGCGAGTTTTAATGCTGAGGCCATAGATACTTTGATAAATAGGGGAGAGAGGGCTACAAGTGCATATTTCCAACAAATACTTGACTTGAAAGAACAAATCGGAATGCCTGCTGACTCTATGGCAAAGAGAATTCCTCCTTATCGCATGCTCAATCAAAAAATAAGAATGAAAATAGGAGAGGTGTCTTTCAACAATATAGAAAAAATAGATAGCAAGTACTTAAAAGAAAAATTTAATCTCAAACCCAACGGTACAACAACCCTTGACACAATAGAAAAGGCCGTGACCTCTCTTAGAAGTTCTCTATTTTATAATGATGTATCCTATCAGATTAGGTATCTAAAAACCGGTTATGGCTTGGATATAAGTAGTGAAGGGAAGAAAACGGCCGAGTTGTTTTTGGGTATAAGATTTGATAATGAGGAAAAAGTATCCATGCAAGTAGAGGGTGTAGCCCCAGTTAATATACCGTTTCCTATGGTGCTAAGGGCTACCATGCGTTTGGGTAAAAGGAGTATGTTTGCAATAGAATCCGGTGCAAATATATTGGACTCTTATTCGTTTAGACTATCGTATGTGTTTAGACGCCAAGACCTTAATTTATATTATCGCGGTTCAAGGGACCTTAACCCGGATTATAAACAACATCAAATAAATTTGTCTCTTGTCAATGTTAATTTAAGAAACTTTCTTTTGGATATTTTTGTACGTTGGGACTATTTCAAATATACTAATCTTTTGTACGGTATGAAATCGCAGGGGATTTATACACCGGCTTCTCATCTGTTGTCTTATCATGTAAAAATAAGTTACGACAACAGAGATAACAAATATTTTGCCACGCACGGAGGCAACCGTTCAATAGAGTATGCCTTATATACGGATAATTTATATCAATACAAATCTCATTTTCCTTTACACACCCTGTCCTATACATTTTCGAAGGTATTTGAAATGAAAAACAAATTTTTCTTTACACCTGTGTTTTATGGTAGAGGTATCTACGGAGAAGACATGCCAACAGTGTTGTATAACTGTATGGGGGGAGAGTTTTTTGCCCACTATGTGGAACAACAAATGCCTTTTGCTGGAGTATATAATTTGGAATTGATAGAAAAAAACTTCATAGCATTAGACTTACAATTGAAGAAGCAATTATGGAAAAACAATTATATCTCTTTGAATTGTGCCTTTGGTTACAAGGATAACAAGATAAAAAACCTATTTTCCGATTCTCCTTTGTGGGGAGCAAGATTGTCTTATGGCTACAATTCCATTATAGGTCCCATAGGTGCTTCCATAGGTTATTCCAACAGAACAAAAGAACCGTATCTATTTATCAATATGGGTTATGAATTTTGATAAAACTATAATATAAGTCACGGTTTTATTTGTGCTTAGTATATATAAAAAATAAGGGTACTACAAAATATAGTACCCTATTTTTGCGGTCTGGACGAGACTCGAACTCGCGACCCCATGCGTGACAGGCATGTATTCTAACCAAACTGAACTACCAGACCAACTATTGAAAGAACCTTTTCGTCAATTCCCACCCGAAATTGCTTTGCAAAGTTATACTATTTTTTTTATCTCACCAAATTTTTATTAGAAAAAAATAAAAATAATACTAAGTATTTGATTATAAGAGAATAAATAAATTTTAATTTGTTTTTATGTAATGAGAAACAAAGGACAAGAGTAAAATAAAAGGAGTATATGTGGCATGTAACAAAATAAATGAGGGAACACTGTCAAAAGCATTCCCTCATTTTTAATAAATTTTAATAAAGTTTTTTAATTAACCTTATTATTATTGGTTTATAATAGCAACTCTATTTAAATAACCTTTTCCAGGGAAAGGTTCAACCTTACATCCCTTGTAATCAACTATTATTTGGTCTTCGGAAACACCGGCTTTAACCAAAGCATCTCTAACAGCCTCTGCTCTTTCTTGTGAAAGAACGTTGTTTCTTGCCTCGGAACCTGTTTCTTTGTCAGCATAACCTGTTACGGTGAATTTTTGGTCTTTGTTGGTTTTCATAAAGTTAGCCATAAAAACTATGTTTTCTTGGTTGGCGTCGGAAATATCGGAGCTACCTATCTTAAAGAAAATACCCAACTGAGTGTCACCGCTTACGTTACCTGTTGCTTTTCCTGCGTTGGCTTTTGCCTTAGCCAATTCGTCTCTTAATTCATTATTTTGTTGTTGAAGTCTTCTTACTTCATCTTTATAAGCATTGGCTTTGTTAAGTTCGTCAGACAAATTATTCTTCTCATTTTCTAGATTGTCATAATCCGCTTTCTTAACCCACTGAGAATAATCTATAGGGGTATAATAAGCAAATCCTCTTGTAGGTCTGTCTTCTCTTTCGCCTGTGATATTTTTAAACCTGTAAGTAACACCGGCTGTTACAGATAATATGTTTGAAAAATCGGCATAGTGTTTGGCTTTTTTCTCATTATGGAAGTTGTTACGAATGATAAAATCTTTTAGCTCAAGACTTAGATAAAAAGCATCGCAAAGTCTGTAGGTCGTAAGCAAACCTATAGGCATTGTCCATTCCAAGTTTCTCTCTTCGGAAGATGCAGCGTCCTTATTTTTGGAGCTACCGTAACCTATACCGACAAAAGCGGAAGCGTTAAAAAATCTGTCCGGTTTGTAACCGCAGAACCAGTTGGTAAGATTGAACAATGCCTCTCCGTGAATGATGTAGTAATCGTTCTCATTTTTCACAGAAGCAGAGTTAACATCCGTAAAATAATTCGTAGTGCTAAGTCCGGTAAAACCTAATCTTGCACCAAAGATGGGAGTAAACCATTTGTTAACATAAACGTCAAAAGCAAACGTGAAATCCTTACCAAATCCTTCAGGATTAAGTTTTTCCCCATTCTTTTTTGTTGGCATATTCCAAATTGTTTGTACACCTGCATCAACTCCTATTTCCCAGTTATCCCAGAAGTGGTTGGTCTCAAAATGTGCCCATCTTTGTTTGCCTTCGTTTTGAGCAAACGTTGTGCTTGCAAACAATATAATAGCAAGCGTAATAACTAATTTTTTCATTTTCTTAATTGTTAAATTATTAATTATTTCTCTTCACAATTCATAATGCAAAGATACAATATTTTGATATTTGTGCAATATTAATGTTAATTTTTACGTACAAAATTATAAATAGATACATTTTTGTAGCGAAAAAATCGGTTTTTTCTTTATCCCTCGCAAATTTTGTATTATCTTTGCAGTCTGTAAATTCAGGTTGAACGTATATGAAAAAAAACATTTTCCATACTACTCGTGCTTATGCTCACACTTTTGTGTGTATCTTATGCTCAACAAAGACAAGATATTACTAAGCAGAAGAAAAAGGAACTTCTGCAAAGGAGAGAAAAAATGTCTTCCGATTTTGAAACCTTGAATACAATAGGGCCACTTTGCCCTAACCCTGCAAAAGATATGGTAACGGTGATACTATCGCAAAATAAGGAAGATATTTATTGTGGAATTAGAAATTTAAAAGCTAGAGTGCTTTTGACTGACAAAGCAGATAAGAATACGGACAAGCTCAGTACGGATGTATCTGCTTTTGAAAGAAATGGGAGCTATTGGGTAACTTTTCCGATGGCAACCATACCATAGTTAGAAATCTTGTTATTACAAGATAGTTTTAAGTTGTTTTGTTTTTGTGTCCGGTGCAGTGATGCATCGGACACTTTTTTTATTTCGGTGGTGGAATGTGAAAATAATTAAATAATTTTGCAGACATATAAGGGTAAGTTTATTCTTTAGAAAATATTATAAGAATAACAGAATCGTGTTTATGAAAGAAAAAGTACTATTTATAATAAATCCCGTTTCCGGTATAGGAAAACAAAAAACAGTGGAAAAGGCTTTGGAATCCTATCTGGATAAAGAAAAATACGATTATGGTATTGCCTATACCGAGTATGCGCACCATGCTACCCTAATTAGTAAAAATGCCGTTAAAACAGGTTATTCAACAGTTGTAGTTGTAGGGGGAGACGGCTCCATAAACGACTGTGTCAGAGGACTGATAAATACAGAAACCAAACTTGGAATAATACCGGCCGGTAGCGGAAATGGGTTAGCAAGGTGTTTGCACATACCCTTAGATATAAAAAAAGCAATAGAGGTTATCAATCTTAATAATCATTTAACAATAGATACCGTCACTCTTAACAACATGCCATACGCTTCTGTGGCGGGAATTGGTTTTGATGCCTTAATTGCAAAGGAGTTTACAGGTAGCAAGATACGCGGCTTTCAAACATATTTGAAACTCGTACTTAAAGATTACATAAACTATAAACCCCAAAACTATAAACTCATAGTAGATGGTAAAAAAATAGAGAGGGAAGCACTTTTTATTTCTTTTATGAATTCCAATCAATTCGGTTACAACGCAATAATTGCTCCTAAGGCATCATTGAATGACGGACTTTTGGATATTGTTGTTGTAAAGAAACCTCCTATAATCTTGGCGCCTTTGGTTATTCAAATGATGTTTTTTCATAAAATGGATAAGTCTCCCTATGTGGAAACATTCAGAGCAAAAAAAGTTGAGGTAACTAATTTTGAAGACGGCATTTTAAATTTGGACGGTGAGGGAATAGAATACAAACAAAACAATTTGGAATTTTGTGTTGAACCCAACGATTTGAATGTTATAGTGCCGGACAAAAAGAATAAGCAACCCTTCCTTAGTGAAAAGAAAATTTTGTATTTAATAAAAAGCATAATTTATGAATCACCAAAAAAAGAATAGCAATAATCGTATAGTTTATTCTACTGACCCAAATTTTGTCTGCGATGAGCAAGAACAAGAACAAGTCACACTTGAACCGACAAAGCAAAATCTAAAAATATATTTGGATAAGAAGCAAAGAGCAGGTAAGAAGGTTACACTTATAGGCAATTTTGTCGGAAAGTCGGCAGACCTTACGGATTTGGCCAAAGTTTTAAAAACCAAATGCGGAGTAGGAGGAAGTGTAAAAGAAGGAGAAATAATTTTGCAAGGAGATTTTAGAGAAAAAGTTTTTGAAATTCTTACAAGCTTAGGTTATAGAGCAAAGATGATAAAATAGACAAAATCAAAAAATGAATAACATATTAATAACCGGAGCAAAGGGACAACTTGGTAAAAGCCTTATAAAAATAAGTAAAAATTATGATTTCAATTTTGTTTCTACCGATTACGAAGAATTGGATATAACGGATAGGGAAGCCATAAATACTTTCTTTGCTCACAACGACATTTCTTTTGTAATAAACAGTGCCGCTTATACCGCCGTTGACAACGCCGAAGAAGATAAAGAAAAATGTAATTTGGTAAACAATGTTGCCGTGGACAATTTGGCAAAGATTTGTCAAAAGAACGATATTGTCTTTATTCACGTCTCTACCGATTATGTTTTTGAAGGTAAGAAAAATACACCTTACTCCACTTTTGATAAACCCAACCCTATAAACGTATACGGACAAAGTAAGTTGGAGGGAGAAAATAAGGCTTTGGACCATTGCAAGAACTCCGTAGTTGTCCGCACAAGCGGAGTATATAGTGAGTTTGGCAAAAATTTTGTTAAAACAATGTTAAATTTGTGTGCTTCAAAAACGGAATTAAACGTTGTTTTTGACCAAACCTTGTCTCCTTGTTATGCAACCGATTTGGCGAAATTTCTTATGCAAACCATAACAAAAATAACAAAGGAAGGCTTTCCTAAACAAGAGAAATACAGATTGCTACATTATAGTAATGAAGGAGTGTTGTCTTGGTACGATTTTGCAAAAAAAATAAACGAACTCTCGGGTCTTAAATGCAATATAAATCCCATATTATCAAAAGATTACCCTACAAAGGCTCTTCGTCCTAACTACTCTGTTCTGGACAAGAGTTTAACCAAGGAATATATAGGGCATACCATTCCTTATTGGGAAGATTCTTTAAAAGAGTGTTTGAAAATTTTATTACAATAGTCTTTATTTTATGAAACACATTTACGCAAAAATACTTGTTTGCTTGTTTGTTATCACATTGCTGGCAAGTTGTGGTAACGTACGGAGGATAAACAAACCTAACTCCTCTCATCGTGCCAAAAATAATGTAGAAAACAGGACAACCAAGCCTCCTGCAAATTCCGCTACTACTAAGGAAAGGAGTACCGAAATGACAAATAACGATGTTCATGCTTTGTCCATGAAAGAGTTAAAACAATACGGCTCAAACCTAACGGACTATTGTATTTCTTGGGTAGGCACACCTTATAGGGCAGGAGGGACGACCAAAAAAGGAGTTGATTGTTCGGGTTTTGTCTGTTCGGTTTATAAGGATATGTATGATATACAACTGCCGAGACGTAGTGCAGACATGTCAAAGGTCGTAACTATTCTCAGTGATAAAAACAAGATGACAGAAGGCGACCTTATATTCTTTGGAAAAGGGAGAATTAACCATGTGGGTATTTTTATAAGAGGAAACAAATTTATCCATGCCTCCTCTTCAAAAGGTGTTATTGTCTCTTCTTTGGAAGAAAAATATTGGAAAGAAAATTATAACTCCTGCGGTCATCACCCCCAAAGAAATTAATATGAATTTCTTTAACTCTCTAACCTAACATATCAAATGCAATACCTATTATTTAATCCCAACTCTCCTTTGCTTTTTACTCAAATATTATTTTGGGTGTTTCTTTTGTCGGTTATGATTGTTTTTGGCTTAATCAAAAACAATATAAAACTGTCACACCTGTGGCTATTGGCAGTAAGTTACTTTTTTTATTACAAATCCTCCGGCAATTTTGTCGTTTTGCTTCTGGGCGTTACGCTTATAACTTTTTTTGTTGCAAGACTTTTGGGTACGATAAAATCCAAACGGGCAAAAAAAATTTTGTTGTTTCTGGGTATAGTCTTAGACACTTCTTTTCTGTTGTATTTCAAATACACCTATTTTATTGTAGATATAATAAATAATGCGGCCCAAGTTGATATTGTTGCTATTGATTATCTTTCCTTATTTATCAATAATAGTTTCGGTACTCGGTTTTCTGTGGATAAAATCATCCTGCCCGTTGGTATTTCTTTTTTTACTTTTCAGGCCATAAGTTATTTGGCAGATGTATATAAGCAAAGGGTAGGTTACAAGACTTCATTTTTGGATTTTGCTTTTTATCTTAGTTTTTTTCCTCAATTGGTAGCAGGTCCGATAGTTAGAGCAGACAATTTTTTGCCCCAACTAAAGAAGCCGTACTCTATATCAAAAAAAGACTTTAATATTGCTTTTTTTCTTATACTCAACGGTTTGGTAAAAAAAATATTTGTATCCGACTATATATCAATAAATTTCGTAGATAGGGTTTTTTCCTCGCCCGATACTTTTTCGGGGGTGGAAAACTTATTTGCCGTCTATGGTTATACATTACAAATATATTGTGATTTTAGCGGATATACGGATATAGCGATAGCCCTATCTCTTTTATTCGGTTTTCATCTGCCCAAAAACTTTAACTCTCCCTACAAGGCAATAAATATTACTGACTTTTGGCATAGATGGCATATTTCTTTATCTACTTGGTTGAGAGATTATATTTACATATCGCTTGGTGGTAATAGAAAAGGTAAATTGAGACAATACTCTAATTTATTGATTACTATGCTTATAGGAGGTTTTTGGCATGGTGCAAATATCAAATTTGTTTTTTGGGGGTTCTGTCACGGTGTGCTTCTTATTACGGACAAACTACTGAATAGGGTTACAAAAAATTTGCAAAACAATAAGATATATGGATTTCTTTCGGCAATAATATGTTTTCATCTTGTTGCTACTCTATGGATTTTTTTTAGGGCAGACAGTTTTAATTTGGCTCTTGAGGTTTTGCAAAAAATATTTTCTATGGATGTCCGTGCCTTTATGCCAGTTATGATTGCATATTGGAAACCTTTGACTATCATTGTTTTTGCCTTCGTCATACATATTCTGCCAAGCAAAACAAAAGAGGGTATAAAAAATATTTTTTACACTTCCCCGATACCGATAAAAATTCTTTTTGCCCTAATAATCATCTTTGCCTTATCACAAGCTAAGAGTTCCGCCATACAACCTTTTATATACTTTCAGTTTTAAACTGTAATTTATCACCACCCTTGAGAGCAATGACGGTATGACCATCGCCAAAGACAGAAATTGTGTTATTTCGAACTCAGTGAAGCAATCCATTTCCTATAAGAAAATTGCCAAAGGGCTTTTTGTTTCTGCCAAAGGCCGTTTCGATGATGAAAAAACATAGTTTTTCCGGCAAAAAAACATAGTTTTTTGAGTCAAAAAACTATGTTTTTTTGGTAATGAATCGCCGTTTGGCAGAATCCAAACAAAGAAAGGCAAAATTCTTATAAGGTATGGCAATATATAATGTGGATTGCCACG